>JAZQAN010000046.1:0-29327 GCA_045545235.1 Clostridia bacterium
CTCGGTTGCTCCGGGATACGGAAGCAGTTTTTCCTCAAGCTCGGGAATTGAAGCTACCTTACCTGCAACGTATTTAAGTATTCTTCTGCGGCAGGATTCTGTTCTTTGAATAATGCCGCCAAACCTATGGTCCTGAATGTCAAAGCCACAGGGCTTGTTTTCATAACACCACATTTCTTCTGCAGCAAGGCTATATGCCTTTAGTCGCTTTACAACCTCGGGATATTCATTTTTTGCAAGATGAAAAATTTCCTTTAATTCATCAGGTAATTCAGTTACAGATTTGCAGGATGTCATTTGTAACTCTACCGCCTTCCCTGTGGATATATTAAACTTCTGCAGCCCTTTGAATTTCAAGCACCTGTCTTTGAGATTTTAAAATATCTTCTGTATTCATAATGGTTTTTACACCCTTTATTTCAAGCATAAAATCATTAAGGTAATCAATGCTTCTTTCAGGGCATTCTATAATTTCCTCTGTGCCTTTGAATATATGAATTTTACTGTCCATATAGGCAAATTTAAGCATTCCCTTTGTACCCCATATGTAAAAATCCCAATACGTTGGTAATATACCGTCAAATTTCGGTGCGGCATAGGAAACATCCGCCATAACGGAAATGTCACCCATTTTTGCCATAAACTGTCCGCAGTCTTTAAAATCAGGCTCCTCTTCAGCAAATGCGTTCCATGTTTTTGCACAGTTTACCTCTGTAAAGTCATTTCCTGTTATAAAGCGAAGAAGGTCTACACCGTGTATTGCAATATCGTTTATTGTACCGCCGTGCTTACCTTCTTCAAAATACCACATAGGGCGGTTGCCGTAGTCAAGGCAATGCTGACCTGTAAAAGTAGCATTTACTATTTTACCAAGTTCGCCGTTATTTACAATTTCGCAAACCCTTGGAATTTGGGGAAGGTATCTTAAGTCGAACATACAACAAACCTGCAAGTTCTTTTCCTTTGACAATTTTTCAATTTCGTCAAGTTCAGAAAGCTCTGTGCAAATTGGCTTGTCACATATTACGTGCTTACCTGCCTTTAGTGCCTCAATTACCATTTTTCCCCTTTTGCCGTAATAGTCACCTATTGCGACTGCTTCAACATTTTTATCATTTAAAATTTCTTCGTAGCAGTTATAGTTAAATGTTACACCGTCTTTTTCTGCAGCCTTTTTAGCATCTGTATTTTCTTCGAAGCATCCTGTTAGTGTAACGTCGTCATTATCCATTACCATATTATAAAGTGTCATAATATGGTAATGGCGAAAGCCTGCAAAAGCAATATTCATAAATTTAACCTCTCTTTATTTTTTCTTCTTTACCGCTTGAAATTGAACGGTCAATAGCATTTATAATGTAAACAGGGGCAAAGAATTCGTCATAGCTTTGCGGTTGTTCGCCACCTGTTAAAATTGTGTAGAATTCAGCAAATTCCTTTGCATAGCAGTTTTCAAGAATTACAGGTTTTGAAACAAAATCCTCTTCACAGCTTATGGCTGCAAAGTATTTGTAGTTACCGTCTACATACTGCATATTTACATCAATGTCCTTGTATCTTAATACACAGTTTATATTGTTTCCGCTTTTAAAAGCAGATACTGATTCGGGGAAGTAACCGAAAACTTCTCCAACCATCTGTACAAGGTGTTGTGAATAAAAGTAGAAGTTACCATATTCATTTTCCATACTTACAGGTGCACGGAACATACCGCCCAGAACTTCACCGTAAGTTTTATCGGCAACAGCCTTTTTAAATTCAGCAATAACATCAGGATGCTTAAGTGAAGAACCCCCGCTTACTTTAATATTATTTTTTATAAGGTCTGCCTTAAAATCTTCAGCATCCTTTTCAGTTACTGTTACAGGCTTGTCTATAAACATAGGTATGCCCGATTCTATGTATGGCTTTGCATATTTGTAGTGGTTGTCACCGTGACGTGCTGTTATTACTATACCGTCAACCTTGCCGACAAATTCGTCGTAGCTTTCGGCAACATATACACCGTACTCGTCCTTTAGTTTGTTTGCAGCCTCAACATCATCACTGTAAACACCCAAAACTTCAATATCTGTATAAACCTTGTCTTTAATAATTAGATTCAAAAAAGCATTTGCGTGTGAATTTTCACAACCTAAAATTGCTATTTTATACATTTTATTTCCTCCTTAAAACAATACAGGCAACGGATTTTCCGCGTGTACCTGTTCAATAACACTTATAACCATTGCGGCATATTCAGGCTTAATTTCTATTTCCTTGTTGCTTACAATTACATCATACATCATATCATAGAAACAAGAAGTACCTACGTCAAATGCCGTACCTGTTACTTCACCTTTTTCTTCACGTGTTATAAGTTCTTCCTTGCAATATATAGGAAGTCCTTCTTCATCCTGAAGTGGTGTTAAAATAAGCTTTTGTTCAGGGTTTGCACCATCTTCAATATATTTCATTTCGTATTCGCTTAAAGATGCTTTTAAAGTGCCCTTTGTACCTAAAACCTTAAATGTAGATGCAGCGTATGCGTCGTTGTTGTTTATTTCAATATCTACAAGAGGTTTACCCGGTGCTGTAATAAGGATTTTTGCATAGTCATCAGAATCACCGCTTGAAAGTACATGGTCAAGCTTTGAGTATACAACCTTAAAGTTCGGGTCAAAGCCTAAAAGTGCAAGAGCATATCCAATTGGGTGTGGACCTGTATTGTAAATGTTACCGCCCATTTCTACCTGAGTTGTCTGCCAGTCCCATCTTCTTGAAAGACTGCTGTATGTAAGGTCAATCTGCTTGATTTCCCCAAGCTTACCGCTTTCAATTGCCTTTTTAACATTAATAAAACCGGGTGCAAAAAGTGACTGATGGAATACACCAAGCTTAAGGTTGTTTTCATTTGCTATTTTAATAAGGTTATCACATTCATAACGGTTTCTGCCAAATGGTTTTTCAACTACAACATTAAAACCGTTTTCAAGTAAGTCTTTAGTGATGCGGTAGTGGTCTTTAGACATTGATGCGTTTACAACAAGGTCAATATCTTCTCTTCCGTAAAGCTCTGTATAGCAAGCGTGTACACTGCAACCGGGGTATTCTTCCAAAGCTCTGTTTCTTCTTGCTTCGTCAATATCAACTACTGCAACAACATTGTAATTTGTGTTATTTTCGCCTTTAAAATAATGCCCGTGTATATTTCTTCCGCTTCGGCCCTGCCCTATTATGGCAACATTAAGTTTTTTCATAACCAAAACCTCCATTTTGTTTTTTCTTTATCATAAAACATATTTTTTGAAAAGTAAATAATTAAAAATCTTTTTTTATATTGCAAAAAATGTGAATTGGATTTATAATAGCATTAAAGGGGTGATAATGTGTTTAAACCAATTTCTTTTTCAGAAGATGAATTTGTAACTCACAGACACACTATTATATATAGTCCAAGTGATGACGGGTTTAATTTTCACACACACAGTATATGCGAACTGATTTTTTTAAAAGGCGGTAACATTTCAGCAGTAGTAGGTGAAAAAACCTACAAAATGCCAAAGTACAGTCTTGTTTTTTTTCGCCCCAACATTCCTCACCGCATAAGAATAGACGGCAGTGAAAATTACGAACGACACAACATTTTATTTGATGAAAATAAAATTGCAAACGGAATTTTTCACAAGCTTCCAAAAGAGCTTGATATTATAAACTGCAGCGGGAAAAGGCAGATTCAGGAAATTTTTGAAAAAATCGACTATTATTTCTACAAGCTTGAAGAAAAAGATTATAAACTTCTTGTTAAAAATCTTATGGAAGAGCTTTTGTATAACCTTTATGCAGAGCCTATTGAGGAATTTAACGTCAACCAAAGCAATGTGCACCCCACAATACAAAGTGCTGTTGACTACATAAACAAACACTACACAGAATTTGTTACAATAGACGACATAAGCCACGAGGTTTGTGTTACAAAAAGCCATCTGCATCATCTTTTTATGGAAAATATGAATATAAGCCCAAAAAAATATATAAATATGAAAAGGCTTTCAAAGGCACAACAGCTTATTGCAATGGGTAAAAAACCTACGGAAATTTATACGGAGTGCGGTTTTACGGATTACGGCACCTTCTTCAGAAATTATACAAAGCATTTTGGCTTTGCCCCATCACAAAGGGATGAAATTTTTCTTACCCGTCCTGAAACTCTGTACTGATTTAAATTTACAAAAAAACAAACAATCGCAAAGGGTTTTCGGTGTTCCCTTTGCGATTTTATTGTTGTATTTATTTTTCATCAAAATCAAGCCCTTGCCCTACATTTTTATATTGTGTTTAAAACTCACCCATCTTAAACATTTTTCCGCCATTTTTAGATGATATATCCGCATAGATACCCGAAAGGGCTATATCTATACCAAAATCAATATCAAGTGGTGGTTTTGTATCATTTATAATACATTCTATAAATGCATCAACCATTTTAGGGTCGGCACCGCCGTGCCCCTGTGCGGAAGAATTCGGAAAAGACGTTGTTACAGGAATTTCTATTGCCTCGTGTGTGTATGGAATACTGTCAAGAGAAGCAACAGTATTGGCATTTTTCAAGTCCTTTCCCCTTTGATTTTCCACAGACCCCTTTGAACCAAACATAGCAAAATTATGTGCATACATATGATGAATTCCAAAGCCGATATAAATTTTAATAAGAGTACCCTTTTTAGTCTTTATCATAGCAACACCATTTTTAAACTATCACAAAAGAAAACCCTTGTCAAGTAATGTAACATTAATTACAAATTAAGAAGAATTACCGAAACCACACCTATAATATAGCCTATGTACTGCACTGCCGACAGCTTTTCCTTATACACAAATACTGCGGCAAAAAAGCCAAGACCAATGCCTTATCATAAAATGACGGTGCAAACCTGTCACCATTTGGATATTCCTCTTTGTAAGGGTCAGGATTTTCAAAAATTTTTTCCCTGCAGGTGGGCAATATTCATTCTATATAAAGATTATTTCTGTCAATGCATTATGCATAATAAAGACGGCATATTTTTGTGTATTAACACAACTGAATTTTATTGATGCATATGTAAAATTGTGTTATAATTAAGTATACTTAATTTTTGTAAAGGGGAGATTACAGATGAAAGTAAATTTTAAAAAGAGGTTAAGCTTTGTGCTTGCGATGTTGTTTCTTTTCACACTTATGCCTGCTACAACCTTTGGGGCGGTGTTGGAAGAAAATTATGCAACCGTTACGGATACAGGCGGTTGGTATGCATCCAAACAGCCTTCTTATGCAATGTTTGAAAAGGCTTCAGGCGGTGTACAGTTAAGGCAGACAAAGCAGCTTTACTACAATTCTTCAAACGGCAAAAACGGTAACTCAGACGGTACGATAAGAAAGAATGTATACAGCAACGTACTTGCCGATGCATCAAAAGGTCTTGAAATAAGCCGTCAGTATGCAACAGGTAATGTTACAATTACCATAAAGTACATAATTGACCAGGGTTCAGAGGCCAATCAGTCTGCATCAGTTACAACAGGTAACGGCGGAGCTTTTTATACTTTAAATGTTGATGGCTACACAACTATACGTCTTAAAAACACCAATATTTCACCGTTAAATCACAGTAGTGCAGGCTCTTCTACAATCAGCGGTACTATTTCAACCGCAAATGGTGCAGGTGCGGAAAAGACATTGGTGGTTAAGGTTGATACCGTTTCGGATACTGTTGCTGTTTCTTTAGACGGAAGTGCCGAAAAAACGGGAATATCTATGAATGCCAATACAGGCAAGGCTGCAAAGGGTTATGTTGATTTGATTACCCTTACAAATATGCAACGTATGAATGTTGGAGCCTATGTTAAAATCACATCTGTAAAGGTGGAAACCTCCGACGATATTTCACAGACACTTGATGCCGATACAGCAAGTAAGCTGGAAGGCTTTAAAAACATAAACGTTTCAGATGTAAACAACGTTACAGGCAATGTAACATTACCTGCACATATTTCAGGTCTTGCATGGTCTACATCAAACGGGGCTGTTATGTCAAAGGCGGGAAGAATTACACGTTCTTCAGAAAGCGACCCTACTGAGGTTATACTTTCGACCTCATTTGATGGTAAGACAAAAAGCGGTGAGGTTGTAACATTTTCAGTTAAATACAAGTTTAATGTTACGGCAACATCAAATGCTTTTGTAAACACAACTATTATAAATCCGGTTGAGGGTGCAACTTTGACAACTGAAAAATATTATACACCTCCTGCAAGGGGCAACGAACAGGATGGTTACCCTATGCCGGGAGACCCCAACTACATTTCCGACAGTGCATTTTTCGGTGTGTGGGATTCTTCAACAAGCACATGGAAAAGTCAGCCATACTTCAGATATTCCAACTATCCGGAAATGTCAAAAGTAGAAGCTGCCGCAAAGGCAGGTGACTATGCAACTGCAGAAAGTGAGCTTTTAGCATACTACAAGTCTGTTGCTTCCAAAAAAGTTAATCAGATTACAGATATGAACGACTGGACAAAAAAATACAATGGCATTATGTATGACCTTCTGTCACGAAATGCTTATGCCACACACTTTATAAGCAGTTTTGCAATAGGAACATTCAACGTCCCGAAAGACTGGGGAACAGTTAAAATTGATGTAACTGATTACATCAACGAAGCCAAAGGCTCTTCAAGTGTGTTTACAGCGGTGCTTGCTTCTGTGGACAAATACAGAAATCAGGCAGAGGTTTATTCCGGTGAATCTGCAAACCCACCTGTGCTTAAGGTTAAATCCGGTTGGAGTACAACAACATATAATCTTGCAAAGGATGCTACCTTGCAGGCAGGGCAGTATGCAAATACAAACTATGGCAACGAAACAATGCTTTATGCTGAAGAAGCAGGCGATTGGGGCAACTTTGAAGACAGAACAAAGAGAATTTATTTAGGCTTTGATATTTCAAGGCTAACATCTTCCTCAAGCGTTTCCGAAGCCTGGATTGAAATAAAGGCACATCACACAGGTACAGATGCAAACAAGCTTATGGTTGCATACTGGATAGGCGACGGCGGATGGGACGAAAGTACAGTTTGCTGGAACACCTTCCCTGACACAATGTATTTTTCATGTAACGATATGTATTGTTGGGATTATGTAACCTCCAACGACACAACAGTAAAGGGCAAGGTTTGCGGTTATCACCGTGATGTGGAACCGGGTATGCTTGCCGATTCATACAGCTTCTATAAAACAAAAGGCGGAGAAACATATTACGAAAAATATGCCTATACATATCTGCGACAGAATATGGGACTTATAAATTCCATAGGTCTTGCACCTGATGTAATGAATCAGCTTGATATGTCTACACACATTTCAAATGTGGCAGATGACGTTTTAAGGCTTATAGACAGTAAGTATATGACACCTGAAATATTCACGGCTTATATGAAGCACTTGTGGATGCTTACAGATTATCACACAGATTTTTGTTTTGGTAAAAAGGATAACAACTGGGCAACCTTCTCTACTGAAGCAGTTTATGCAATGTATGCTTTGTTCCCCGAATTTTCAAGCCACGATATATGGAAATCGAAAACAGAAGCAGAATACAAACGAGTTCTTGACGGCCTTGTATTTGAAGACGGTATGTGCATAGAGCTTTCTCAAAACTACCATGTTACAATTTTAAATACTCTTACAGGTCCGTATACAACATATTCAAAAACCAAAGAACCGTTACCATTTGACAGTAGTGCAAAAGAGCTTATCCGCAATATGGTTCATTCAATGCTTTATCAGAGCGGACCGTACTTTGGCGGCTTTAACATAGGCGACGGCTACGATACTTATGATTCTGACACACAGTATATATACGATACATGGTATAACATATTATTTAAGGACGACCCTTCAATTACATATATGGCAACTGACGGTGCATCGGGTGCTATGCCCGAAAACCCTACCACCCATTACCCTGCAGGCTTAAGAACATATATGCGTTCCGACTGGTCACAGAATGCTCTTGCAATGTCCTTTACAAACAAGATGACAGGCTCACACGGGCACAAGGATGCACTTTCAATTACAATGTTCGCCTACGGTAAATATCTGCTTACCGACCAGGGTTACGGCGGTGTACAGACAGGCAATTCATGGTATTATATGAAGAGCCCGCAACAACATAATGTTGTTACAATTAACGATAGTGTAAACTATTTAAGCAACGGAACAATTTCGTCAGACGTTTTTAATAATTCATATAAGACTATGGATGATGTAGACGGCAGTGAGCTTTGCTTTGAAACAACAAGTCTTTATGACTTTGCGGAATATTCAACACCTGCATACAAGCAGGCAAAAAATGCTCAACGAAGCGTAATGTTTTTAAAAGACCAGAAATTCTGGATTGTAACAGACTACATTGTACCTGCAGATGCCACAAAGACAAATGAATATGCGCAAAACTGGCATTTGTACCCCGGTGCGGCAATGACTATAGATTCTTCAACAAAAACAATCAATAGTAATTTTTCCAATCAGCCAAATGTAATGCTTGTTCCCGTAGATGCGGCATCTATCAGCAAAACCGAAATCCGCGGCACAAGATATTCTGAAGAAAACGGTCAGATTACAGACAGTCAGAAGGCTATGCTTTACAAAAACAAAACAGGCAATACCGTTTTCAGCACGGTTATTATACCACGTGCAAAGGGTGAAAACTTTAATGTAACAACATCAAAGCTTTCAACAGGTCTTGATGAAAACGAAGTCAATGCATTTTCATTTACAGTTAAAAACAATTCAACAGGTGCACAGAGTAATTATTATTACTACCATGTAAATGATGCAACTAAACAGACTACAGTTAACGTAGGCTCATATTCCACAGACGCCAACACATTGCTTGTTCAGGAGGATACATCAGGCAATATACAGTCTGTATATATAATTAACGGCTCATTTGTAAAGAAAAATTCAACTGAACTTATCAAAACAGCAAACGGACAAAAAACCACATTTGCATTTAATGTTTCAAACAAGGTAATGAACATCGAAACAACAGAAGGTAAAGAATCAATACTTAAAAACCTTCTTTTCAGTACATCACTTGCAACCTCCGTTAAGTTTATGGACAAGGCAGTTGACTTTTCCGTTGCAAACGGTATGATTAACTTTACAAATTCAGTTGATGACGGCTTGCACACAGACTCTACGGCAGGTACCGTTGTTTATGATTCATCTGTTAATCCTGAACTTTTAACATACATTGTACATAAACAAAACGGTTACTTTGATGCCGTAAACAACCTTGCAACAGGTGGTGGGTTGAGATTTGAACAGAAGCTCAGTGATTCCACAGACAGAACTTCACTTCAGACAGGTTTTATAAGATTTCCAAGAATTATATCCAATGATTCTGCAAACTCTACTGTTACCGCAACAGACCTTATAGCAGGTAAGTATGCAATAGAAATGGAGCTTCAGCATAAAATTACCACACAGAATGTAAATGCTTCAGGTAAGATTAATGAAACCTATTCCACATTTTCTTTCGGCCTTGTAAAGAACGATGACAACGGTAACCTTTTGACAGGTGCCATAAATACGTCTGCAGAATTCAGACTGTATAATTATCAGCTTAATGCCATAAGATATGAAAATACTCAGGCAGACGGATTACGTCACGATGTCAACAAGCTTGCAAATCAGGTACTTACATCCGACCAGAAGTGGAAATTAAGAATTGCCGTTGATACTGTTGCAAACACTTATACAATATTTATAAACGATGTACCTGCAACAGGGGCGATTAATTATCCATTCAATTTAAATATAAACAACGGCTTTTTGCCTGACTTCCGTTTTAATATGATGAAGGCAAATGATGTTGGATCTTACATTCAGATTAACAATGTAAAGATTTATGAAATTGAACAGGATATAAATGATGCAAGAATAGCGACAATTAACACCATTATAAACAAACTGCCTGCAAAACTTACAAATTCACCTATGGCGGTTAACGGTAATATTACTGTACCTTCAATTTCAAATATTACCTGGGCAACATCAGACAGTAATCTGATGTCTGCAGACGGCGTACTTCTTAAGAATGTAACAGCTAAAACACCCGTTACTCTTTCAGCGTTGTCAGTAACATCCGATGCAAATACACAAAGAAAGTTTACATTGAAAAAACACTTTAATATGACAGTTGTTCCTGTTGTTATAAACATTGAAGGCTGGAATGTTACAGCAACGATGAACAACAAAACAGTTACTGTTAATGCAGAAGAAGGCAATGGTGATTACAGTACAAAACCTGTACTTATAATAGCAGGTTATGATACAAACGGTAAAATGTGTGACATTAAAACCATCAGCGTTACTTCAAAAGTTGAGAATTATTCACAGATATTAAGTAATGATACGGTAAAAGCAAAGGTATTTCTTTTTAACAGTCTTGCAATGTCTGTTCCTATTGTAGAAAATATAACATTAAATAACTAAAAAAACGGGATGTATGCAAAGTACGCTAAAGGACAGTAGCTTATAATAGTTACTGTCTTTTATTTTATTCCGCTGTCCGCGGAGGGAGGCACTTTTGTGTGGGCAAAAGTGCCCCGTCGGAGACAAAATAATAAAAAGGATAGTTTTTATCAACAAACTATCCTTTATAGTACACGCCATAAAAATATTTTTTACATCCCTTTTAATTTTAAGAACACATAGGAACGAGGTTTTGTAAGTTTGGCATACAAAATTCCGTTTTCTATTTTTACATCTGCATCTGTATTTGTTGCCAATATTTCCACTTGTGCGGATTTTATCGGTAATTTTATTATGTTGTTTTTTTCTGCCAATGCCTCGCGGAACAAAAGAAGGTATTCGGGCTTGTCATTATCTGATATATAAAAGCCTGTAAAGCTTTTTCCGCTTGGTTTGTCACCTATGGGTAAAACATCGCATTTTGCAAGTGCTTCTCGATGTTCCTTCCATACATCCATAATTGTTTTTAACTGTTTCTTTCTTTCATCTGACAAAAATTGCATTTCCATCCAGAAAAGAGGATTTGAAAGCATAACCGATGCAAAAAGATAATCCATATCGTAAAGAGATGGTGCAAATGGGTCATTTTCATTATAAACTTCTTTTGCTAAATCCGGGTTTATAAGTTCAAACTGAAATTTTGATGATGGTATGTATTTGCTTATCATCCATAGATTGCGAAGTGTTCTGTGAGGGAAAAAGCTACCCCACTTTGCATATCTGTTTTCAATAAAAACAGTTCCGTATTTATGACCGCAAAGGTAGTTTATGCGTAAATCCCTTGTTGCATCAAGCTGTACGGAAACATCATTGCCAAATGAATGTATGTTTTCAAGAAGTTTAAGGAAGCGGTCTCTTTCTTTAATTGTATTTATCCAGTACATATCAAGTTTGAAAAAGCGTATTCCCCATTCATCATATGCCTTTTTTAAAACTGCAGTATCACGGTCTAAAAGTGCAAAATCATCGTGGCTGTCCGGTGCAAACCACATACCTGTTTTTAAGTTTTTGGATGCAGCATATTCCGTAATGCATTTAAGCTCGTTTGGAAATTTTTCCTTGTTTATTTCCCAGAAGTCACCTTTGAATATTCTGCGATTAAATTCATCACGTTGTGTTGTGTCTGCGGTACTTCCCTTTTGCCATCCGTCGTCTATTTGTACAATGTCTATACCGATTTCTTCGGCTACATCCACTTCTTTTAAAACAAAATCTTCACAAACACGAGAAAAACCGTTGCGGTCTCCCCATGTGTTTGACATAGCAATAAGCTTGTCTGTTTTGTGAACGCTTCTAAGATATTCACGGCAGGCTGCTTCGCATTCGCCGATTTTGCAATAGCCTACAACTACATTGTTGCCTCCGTTTTCAATATTTACAACCCCTTCATTGATTGTAAGGGTTGTTTGCTGATAATCCGGTGTTTCGGAAATTATAAAAATAGCTTTTGAGTCTTCGGGATTTTCAAGAAAAAATATTTCTCCCGTGCAGGGTTTTATAGTCATCCGATAAAGGTTTTGTTCAACCTCTTCTGTAAGAGTATCGTAGTCGTCTGTAAAAGCATGTAGTTTTACAGAGCGTATCATCCAGTGTTCACCCTTTATGGTAAGCAGTTGGTCTTTGTTAAAATTTTCTATAATTTCAGCAGTGTATTTTGGCATAGTATAAACCTCCTGGATTTTTTAAAATGTTATCATAGGTTAATGTATTTGTCAATTGATTTTCTGTATTTTAGCGGAGATATTCCCGTTTCGCTTTTAAACATTTTACTGAAATACGAACCGCTGGTGTAACCCACATTTTGTGCAATATCCTCCATTGACATATCTGTATGCAAAAGTATTTTTGCTTTTTCAATTCTCTTTTTATTTATGTACTCGCTTACCGTACAGTCAAAATACGTATGAAAGCGTCTGTAAAGTACACTTTTTGATATGTTGGCATTTTTGGAAATTGACTGAACGGAAAGGTTGGTTTCTATGTTATTTTCTATGTAATTGACCGCCTTTTGAATGTCTTTGTCAAAATCGGGCTTTAATATATTTTCAAGCAAAATATATTTTACAAGTATCTCTGCTATATTTGACATACTGTTTATTTCTTCTGTTTCAAAAAACTTTATGTCATTATAAAATTTTTCCATTGTATTACGGTCTAAACCCAATTTTGCAACATAGTCACCATATGGTGAAAAGTCATTACTTGTTCTTATCTGCCCGAATATTATATAGCCTATTATTTCATCCTTAAACAGTATGGGAACAGATACATCCGCAAGTCCTGCGTGGCAGGTTATAATCTCTATTTTTTTACTGTCACGACTTTTTTTAAACAGACATTCGTCGGAATACTGACAAGCCCTCAAACCATCTTTTGTGTTGTGAATTTCCTTACAATAACATTTGGTTTCCCAGAAGCTTCGTTCGTTTACAAATGTAAAATCCGCCTTTCGAAGGTCCATATTTACTCCGGTTATGTTATAAAAGTCCAGAAGTATTTTATTAATCTTTTCAATATCGTAATTTATAATCATTCATACCACCACTAAAATTATAACCAAAAGGCTTGTTTTTGTCAACAATTTTCGCCTTCAGGGAAAATAGTATAAAAATTAGGGAATTTTATACCTTTTTTATATTTGTTATTTTTAGTAAAATAAAGGTAAATAAAATGTATAAAAAGGAGATGTGTTAAATGGGCAAGGCGACAGATTTCAGATACAATACAGGTGCTACAAGAGTACCTTGGGCGGCAGTAGGTGAAAACTACAACGTTCACGACTTAATGGAAATAATAAAGTTTTTGATGCAGGGCGAAGGCAAGGAATATGACGATGCGCTGGAAGCAGTATGGCAGCAGGTTAAAAAACTTGATGCACTTGCTACTCCTCCGGGCAAGCTTTCTTTGGGAAGCAAGGTTGAGGAAGCTGAAGAAGCCTGCAACAAATACCTTGGCACAGAAACATCAACATTTGTTACAAATGCTACTGCAGGTTTTGAAATTGCATACAAATATGCAAACTTAAAACCCGGTGATGAAGTAATTGTTCCTGCAATTACATTTGTGGCTACAATGGCATATCCTTTAGCAGTTGGTGCAAAGCTTGTTTTTGCGGATGTTGACCCTGTAACAATCAATATGGACCCTGCTGATGTAGCGAAAAAGATTACAGACAAAACAAAAATGATAGTTCCTGTACATATTGGCGGTTATCCTGTAGATATGGACCCTATTATGAAGCTTGCAAAGGAACACGATATAATTGTTCTTGAAGATGCCGCACACGCATTTGGCGCAATGTACAAGGGCAAAAAGATTGGTACAATAGGTGACTTTGCGGCATTTTCAATGCACGAGGTTAAAAATATCACTTCATTTGGTGAAGGTGGTATTGCTACAACAAATGTACCTGGCTTTGGTCCTGAAATGAAGAGAGCGCGTTTCTTGGGTCTTGACTTTAGTTGTCCTATTAAAGACTGGCTTTACAACATCACCCCTATTAAGGGCAAGTATGAACCATTCGTACCGGGCAATGCATCTACAACAGAAATTCAGGGACTTGGCCTTACACTTCAGGTTGCACGTAATGAAGAAATTATTGATATAAGAAGACGTGCGGCACAGTACCTTACTGACAGATTTGCAGACAACGATGCAATTATTCCGCAGGATATGGGCAATGATGAAATCAAGCCTACATTCCACTTATATCTTCTACAGATAGACCCTGCAAAGGCAGGCGGAGACATTCAGGTTCTTAAAAAGAAGCTTGAAGAAAAGGGCGTTACACAGATTGCACACTTTGGTCCACTTTACAGATTTAAAATTGTTCAGGATATGGGTTATGATTCTGACGAAATTGCAAAGGGTTGCCCTGTATGTGAAGAAGTATTCTACAAAAGATTTACACATCTTCCTCTATACGGTCTTTCAGACGAACAGCTTGAATTTATGGCAGATGCAGTTTTAGAATCAATAGACGAAATGCAAAAAGGTATTTAATTTCAGTTATAAAAAAGAGAGGTTTTGAAAATGGAAAAAACATTAAGATATGCAATTATAGGTTGCGGTGCAATTGGCATATTCCACGCAAATGCAGTTAAAGACCTTAAAAATGCCGAACTTGTTGCACTTTGCGACATACATACGGAAAAAATTGAAGAATTAAAGGAAAAATGCGGTGTGGAAGCACCAATTTACACCGACTACAAGGAAATGATTGACAAAGAAGAACTTGACGTTGTAGTTGTTAACACTCCCGACCAGAATCACAAAGAGCCTACAATATATGCTCTTGAAAAAGGTTGCCATGTAATGTGTGAAAAACCAATGGCACTTTATCCGGAAGAATGTGAAGCAATGATTAAAGTTGCCGACAAATGCGGAAAATTGCTTATGATTGGTCAGGTTTGCCGTTGTACACCTGCCTTTGTAAAAGCAAAGGAAATTGTAGACAATGGTGTTATTGGTGATTTGTTCTTTGTTGAAAGCGAATATGCTCACGACTACGCCAACGAAAGAGTAAAAGGTGTTGACAAATGGCGTGCAACACCGGAACGTGATCCGTTTATAGGCGGAGGTTGTCACGCAGTTGACTTGCTACGTTGGATTGCAGGTGACCCAACTGAAACTATGGCGTACTCAAACCACAAAATGCTTCCCGATTGGCCTACAAATGATATGACTATTTCAATTATGAAATTCCCTAACGACGTTATGGGTAAGGTATATGTATCTACAGGCTGTAAACGCGGTTATACAATGAGAACTGTACTTTACGGTTCAAAGGGTACAATTATTGTGGATAACACAAGCCCTACATTTACACTGTTCCTTGATAATGAAGAAGGTTATACATTTGGCGGAAAGCTTGCAGGTATAGGCGAAAAAGGAATTCAGCATCTTATCCCTGTAAGCATCAACAACCACAATGTTACAGAGGAACATAAACAGTTCTATTCATCAATAGTTGATGGTACTCCGCTTATTGCAACTGCACGTGAAGGTGCAAAGACAGTTGCTGTATGCAGAGCGGCTATTGAATCAGCGGCAACAGGTGTACCGGTTAAGATTGACTATTCATTCTGCAAATAATCGGGAATGTAAAAAAGTGTTTAAAAAAAGCACATCACTTATGGAGTGTACTCTAAAGGACAGTAGCTTATAATAGTTACTGTCTTTTATTTTATTCCGCTATCCGCGGAGGACTTACTTTTTGCTCCGACAAACTGTAATCCCTCACTTTACGGCGTATTTTGGTTAAACCGCAACTATGTGCCTCGTAAGGTAACGGATTTGAAAGAAAGAACTATGTTTTAATACACAAAAGCAGGGCTCCAAAGCTAAGCTTTTGCGAAGTTTGATTAGATACAATCCCCTGCTGGTACTTTTGCTACAAAAGTGCCCCGTCGGAGACAAAATAATAAAAAGGGCGTGTCTCAATAAGTGATTTTTCACTAAATTGAGGCAACGCCCTTAAAATTATCCGATATAGAATGTAAAGTTTTCTACCTTCTTTTCCTCAAATCTGTATTTATGCATAAGTTCAGGTCCGCAGGAATTTGAACCTATACCGGAATCCTTATAGTCAATTCTTATAATTGTTGCATCTTCCTTTTCAAGCTCATCTATGTGCATTGAATTCATAAGTGCCATTGCACTGTAATGAGAAACGTTAAATTCAAAGCCTGTATCGGATTCAAATTTAAGACCATTTAACATTTCAAGTAATTTAGTTTCAATATGATTACCGTGTTCCTGAGGAACAATATAGTTTACATATTCACTTTCTGCATCACTTTCGTAAAAACCTACTTTTGCGTGATACTTCATATCACGGTAGTTTTCTCCGTCACCTCTGCCGAAATACATAAATTTATCATTTTCATAAGGTGTCTTAAATTCAAAACCAAGACGAGGCAGCCATATGCAATCTTCACGCACGTCACCGTTTAAATTAACCTTAACAGTACCATCTGCAAAGAACGAATACTCTATAGTATATTTAAAGAATGGTAATCTGCTTACTGCGGCAAGAGAACCTGTAACTGTAACAGTATTACCTGATGCCGTGCAGGAATAACACTTGTTAAACACCTTGTCAAAGCCTTCACCCCAGCTGCTCTTGCATTTGTACCACTTGTTGCAGATTTGTCTCTCATTATCGGTAGGGGCACGCATAACTGTAAGCTGTACAGGTTCACAAAGTTGTTCAACACCATTTTTAACAATGCTTGTAAGCTCACCTGTGTACTTTGAAATTGTATAACTGAAGTTTTCACCAATTGCCATAAAATCATTTTTTGTTTCGGTTACTTCAAGTTCATCTTCTTTATAAATTTCTGCACACTGAGCATCAATTTCAAGCTGTGAGGAAGCAACCTCATAGCCTGTTTTATCATACAAATAGCAATTTACAAATGCACCAAGTTCACATTCTTCTACTGTTTCAAACTCTATTTCTGCAACAGCTTTTGGTTCAAGGTCAAGTGTAAGATATTTATAATCAATTATTTCACCATCTACTACAGTTTCGTACTTGAAGGTGTATTCATTAAGATTTGTAAAATCATAAAGGTTTGTAACCTTAATTTTATTTCCGTCAAGCTCAAAACGTGCATACTGATAAGCCGCTTTTGCATTAAGTGAGCCTGCCTTGAAGCTTCTGTCGTGGAATACAAGACCATCAGCACAGAAGTTTGCATCATTTGTAAGTTCTTTAAAGTCACCGCCGTATTTTGGTACTCCATCAACTATAACGGTATGGTCTGCCCATTCCCAGATACAACCGCCAATTAACTTAGGATATTTATATATAACCTCCCAGTAACCCATTACATCACCTGGGCCATTACCCATTGCGTGAGCATATTCACACATAAAGTAAGGTAGCGGTTTATCCTTATCCAACGCATATTCTTCAATCAATTCATAACCATGAGTAGGTCTTTTTTCATCTATTGGCGGATACATACGAGAATGCATATCAGGACGTTCATAAAATTCCGGATACCTCAGACTTGCACGTGATGCATCTTCACAGTGAACAAGACGTTTAGGGTCTGTCTTTTTAATATATTTAATCATTGAATAATGATGTTCACAATGTCCGCTTTCGTTACCTGTTGACCAGCTGAAAATACTTGCGTGGTTTTTGTCACGCTCGTAAGCACGAACCATTCTTTCCATATAAGATTCTTCCCATTCAGGTCTGTTGCCGGGCCACGCATCGGCATTTGCCACCATATCGTAACCCTCTGTTTCAGGAGTTCTGTTTACAAAGCCGTGAGTTTCAATGTCAGTTTCAAGCATTACATAAAAACCAAGCTCGTCACACATATTAAGAAATTTCGGAGTAGGCGGATAATGTGATGTACGAATTGTATTGATGTTTAATTTTTTCATCTGCAAAAGGTCGTACATCAAGTCATCATCAGTCATACACCAACCATTTGCAGGGTGTGTATCGTGGTGATTTACACCCTTTAATTTAACAGGTACACCATTTACACAAAATGCAGATTCTTCGTTTACAGAATATTCTACAAAACCAACAGACTGTGTAATAATTTCGTCTTTATATTCAAATACCAAATCATAAAGATATGGTTTTTCTGCATTCCATTTTATTGGATTTTCTACTGTGAATTCAGCTTTTTTATCAGCATCACATTCGCCTATTAAGTCTTCACCGTCATAAAGATATATTTTTGCAGAGCCTTCAAAATCTACAAGAATTTTGTCGCCTTCTGTTACAATTTTAATATCCTTTATGTGACCCTTCGGACGTGAAAGCACATAAACGTCACGGAAAATACCGTTGAAGCGGAAAAAGTCCTGATCTTCAAGGTAGCTTCCGCTACACCACTTTCTAACCTTTACAAGAATCTTGTTTGTTCCAACATTTACAAAGTCAGAAATGTCAAATTCCGCCTGCAGGTGACTTCCCTGAGAATAACCGACATATTTGTCATTAATATATAGCTCAATATTTGAAGATACACCTTCAAAAACTATGTAATGGCAATTATCTGCAGACTTAATTTCAAATTCACGCATATATATACCCATAGGGTTTTTATCGGGTACATATGGCATATCAACAGGGTACGGATAGTTTACATTTGTATAATTAGGGTCTTCATAGCCATACATCTGCCAGCATGACGGAACAGGAATTTTATCCCAGCACTCTATAACATCTTCTTCCTTAAAATCCGCATCGTAATACTTAAAATTCCATTCGCCGTTCAAAACTGTATATGCACCCTGATTTTCAGGTATATAGTATGCACGTTGTGGCAAACGGTTTTCGCTGATGTGTGTTAAATCCTCATAAAAACGCATTACATTCATCCTTTCAATTTATAATTATTTTGCATTTGTGTATTTACTTACAAAAACAGTTATGTTATACTGTTTATAACTATTTTAAAGCATTTATTACAATTTGTAAATATAATTATATTACATTTATATATGAATATCTTGCAGGAGGTTTTATGAACGAAATTACAATAAACGTATTGCCTGAAAATTTTAAACCGCTGCCTGTAATCTTCAATACAGCGTGTGCATATTACAATCAGCCGTCAACGGAATATAAAGGTAAAAAACAGGACTTTTACCAGATACTTATGGTTCTCGACGGCAAGGGCACACTTTATTGCAACGGAGAAAAATACAAATTAAAAAAAGGATGTGCATTTTTTACCTCCATATACACACAGTCCAGATATATTAACAACGGAGGTCTTAAAACTGCATTTCTTACAGTAAAAGGAGACAGCGTACCACAGCTTATAGAACATTTCGGTTGGGGAAATTTCAGATTTTTTCCATCTGTAGATGTGGAATTATATAAAGATGACATAAAAAATATAATAAACGAATATTATAAAACAAAAAACGAAAGTACACTTTCGGCACTTTCGTATTCTTTTTATATTAACTTTTACGAAAATCTGCAGGAAAACACCTTGGCATCTCTCGACAAAACCGCACTTTATATAGAAAAAAACTTCAGCAAAAAGCTAACCCTTGACGAGCTTGCCAAAATTAACAAAACCTCTGTTTCAAAACTATGTCACGATTTTAAAGCCAATTACGGTTACACGATTTTTCAGCACATTCTGAATTTAAGACTGAATTATGCCCATAATCTTTTAAGCACCGTTACAGACATAAAAACAAAAGATGTTGCAATAGCTTGCGGTTTTGATGACGTAAGCTACTTTTGCCGTATGTACAAAAGAAAATTTAGCTCAACACCACTTGACCGCAAAAAATAAATATGATAGAATAATTTTGTTACAATTGTGCCTGAAAATTTAATATTTGCACCTGTGGCGGAATTGGCAGCTTTGAGGTTGAGCTCTGCCCCTTGGCAGATATTGCGAAACCGAAAAGGTACAGCGGTCGAAATTTTTAAAATTTCGGGCACCGCAAACCGTATCGCGGGCGCGGCTGACTTTTCAGCCTTAACATTTTAACCAAAATTGAATATTTGCACCTGTGGCGGAATTGGCAGACGCGCATGGTTCAGGTCCATGTGCCGGCAACGGCTTAGGAGTTCAAGTCTCCTCAGGTGCACCATAACCGGACATCAACATTGATAAAATGTTGGTGTCCTATTTTTTCGCTTAAAACTGCGGTTTTTAGGCATTTGAAGAAATATTATTGCCACATTTATTAACAGTTTTTCAGCATTTTACAGGGTATTTATGAAAATCGGTTGCACCCCATCCTATTTTCAATGCACCCCATTTAAGTATTTTTTGCACCCCACCCTATTTTCAGTGCACCCCATTTCAGTATTATTTGCACCCCATATTAAAAGTGGGGTGCACCCCACCTACAAAAAAATGCACCCCACCCAAAATGAGATGCACCCCACAAATTTTTCAATTATTATCTAACACATTAACTACACATATTCCTTTCCCACCGGCATAATCAATAGTGTTTTTTGTTCCTCCTCTTTCTCCATTAAAAACCGCTATTACAAGATTAGATCTGTCTACCATCCATTGGTTTCTCACCTGATAACATCCAGGAAAGTAATGGTCATTAATTTCTTTGACTATATCTGCTTTTCGGAGTATCTTATTAAACTTTACCTTTTCACTTAAACTACGTCTGCTGTCAAAATCAGGATGTGGCAGAGCACAAACCAGGTGTATTTCTTTATTCTTTTTCTTCCTTTTTAAAATAATCTCTGCAGCCCAAATATCTGTCCCCATAGCCATACCAGTTATGAAAGTAACATATCCTTGGGAAATCGCATCATCCACCGCTTTTTCAAGCAAACTCTTTATTTCTCCTTCTTCTACTTCAAGCTTTCCCGGACGATGTCCTGTAAAACAGCACCGTGTTAATCTCAAATTATTACTCATAATAACACTCCTAAAATTGACCAATATAAAGGACAACATTTATATTGATTATATCATACAATATAAATAGTTGCAACCAATACTGGTCAACATTAATTGTGAGGTGTAATTTATGGAACAGAAAATAAGAAGAGACCGTAACATGGGCGATAATCTAAGAAAACTACGACTTAAATATAATATTTCACAAGAAAAGCTTTGTGTTGAACTTCAACGCCGTGGTTGTGATATTGGCAGAACCACTTATGCAAAATACGAAGCCGGAGAACTCAATATCCGTGCAAGTGTTATAATAGAATTAAGAAAAATTTATAACTGCACATACGATGATTTCTTCGAAGGTCTCGACATCAATGCATAAAAAATCGGGCATCAGTATTTACTACTGATGTCCGTTTATATATTTTATTTCTTTGGCTTTCTCAAACACTTCAATGTGTCCCACATCATTTCTAAACGCTTTTAATACTTCTTCATTTAAAAAATGCATTGTTGAAGAATACATTCTTTTACCAGGTACACATTTAACATCAATTTTAATTTCATCTGTTGATTCATTGTTACCATATGATACTTCATCTATAACCGCACCATGTATTCCAACCAAAGATACAACGCTTATCGGAATACCTAACAAATCAAACTTTACTGATTCAACATATTCAAAATACATTTCTTTACCCTTCAAGTCTTCAAAATTCTCGTATTCAAACCTTGTTCCAGAACCCTTTAAATTGTTATATGTTTTGTATTGTTTGAATGGCTTATGTTCGACTAAAGAAGTAAATAATTCATATGTCCTATTTACATCATCAACCAATATATCTTGTGAAGCATCAAATTGAACTAAAAAAACTTTTTCAAGTTCTTGTAGCATACTCCAAAAACTCAAAGTATCTTCAGAAACCAATTGTGTTTCTTCATCTGGTTTTGTACCCATTTCAACTCCATTAATTTTAACGTCACCAACGACAAATGAATTGAATATCTTATTAGCAGCTAATGTGGTAGAAACAGATTTAATGCTTTTATTTATATCAACAGAAAAAACACACGAAAAGGTATTTACATTGTATTGATATTTTATATGTAACGGTGAATCAGCAACTGTTTCAAAACAATATGTATCAATACTATTATGAGGCTTTCTTTCAAATTGCAGTTCCATAATCTCCCCGTTTCCTTCTACAATTATTGTAAATGGTTCAGAGAATTTCGGTGCAACTATAACAAGATGGTTTTCTTTCAATGTCAAATTGCGCAACGGTGCTTTTATTAACTCATCAGCGCGAAACCTGTTACCATTAATCACATACGTGCCATCATCCTCTGGTTTGATAATTATTTCTTTCTGTGAATTGTACGCATATTGCATAATCTCATCATAACTTAGGTTATTCTTTTCTCCAAAAACCTCCTTCGCTTCATTTGGAAGAACAAATCTGCTTGAATTAACAACAAATTCTTCATCATTTGCAAGTACACAAAAGCCATCCCTCGTATGTCTGTATTTAAACCCTTCTGGCAAATCTTTATTAAGTGTGTCTAAAACAGCTTGTGGAGGTGCACTCTTAAATTGCGGACGTTTAACAAATGCTTTTTTGAAATCTGAAAACATTAAAAATCCCTCCTTGAATTCTCCCAAACTATAATCTTTGAAATTAAACGGTTTTTTTCTTCTTCTGTGTTCGTTATTTTCTTAACCAAATTACAAATATATTCAAATTCATCATTTGTTTTAATTATAATATATTTAATTTCATCATATTTAAATTTCAACCATGTTTCTGGACTATTAAACAATGTTTCATTTAATGTAGGCAAAGAACAAATATCCTGTTCAGTAACAGCTTGTGGTAAGTTGATTTTTTTAATATCGGGAATATATCGCCATTCACATTCATCGGTAAATAGTCTCGGTACTTCGATATCATTACGTTGCATCGTTCCATTAATCGGTTTTAAAAAATACATTTGAGTTAACAAAAAATTTTGTGCATCATCCTCAGTTTCTGACGTAATTGCATACTTAAACGCTTTTGAAAAGTCCTTACATAAGAACGACTCATAGTTAATATACTGAATTGGTTGAATACCTTTATTTATACCCCATTCCTTTGAAAAAGCTATCCCATATCCTCCGTAAAAATCCATATGTTCCTGAATCTTATGTAAGTTTATATCACAAAAACAAATCATTGGGTAAGCAATGTGTGGAAAGTCAATATCAAGATAATCAACAGTTTCGGTATAATATCTTGGAATCATTGCCGATTTTTCTAAAGTACCATATAAATATTCTGCTTGTTCAAAAAAACGAAACAAAGTATTTGCACTCTGTTTTGGTTGACTATTGTTCGTTTTATCAACCACTCCTTCAACATCCATTTTTAGTATTTTATCTTCCATTTATTAACTCACCTCATCCCTCTTATATAGATTGTAACATAATACTATATAATTCGCAAATAAAAATTCAAACTTAAAACAAAATAAGGACATCCGCTACGATGCCCTTAACTTTTATATACTTATTTTTCTATTTCCGTACCATCTCTGAACACAAATTTCATTTTTCCATCCTTTTTAATTCTCACATAATCAACCGTCATCATCCAGAGTTTATCATCAAACTCCGTTAATTCTGTTCTAATGTCAGTTACTGCTTTTATCATACAATTAATGTAAATGCCTTTACTTTCTCGTTCTCTTTTCTGAACATTTAGTTTATCAATTTTTTCTTTAAGCCTATCATATTTTTCAATGTAGCTATTGTATTTTTGAATATAACCCTGCTGATTTGAAATTGCCATATTGTTATCCTCAATGCAAGCACGTGCAAGCTCGGTTACTTTTTCAATTTCATCTTGCAGTTTCTCCAAGGCTTTATCAATATCAGAACAATCACTTATCGCATTTCTTTGTACCATGGCATCTTGTAAGAATCTGCCCTTATCAGATGTCAGTTCTCTGTACGCCTGTAGGAATTTTGTTTTAACTTCCTCTTCCGTAACATATGGTGTTTTACATTTACTTCCGTTTTTGAATTTTCCATTGCACTGCCATATTTCTTTTCTGTATTTTGTATTTGACTGCCATACCTTTGAACCATAATACTCACCACAATCATCGCATATAAGCTTTGTTCCAAGCACTCCTTTTCCACTGTATGCTCTACCAAACTTCTTCCTTCTTGCAAGTTCACATTGTACCCAATCAAATATAATTGGTTCAATAATTGCCTCGTGGCTGTTTTCTATGTAATACTGCGGAACTTCACCTTCATTGACTTTTGTTTTCTTTGTAAGAAAATCAACGGTAAAGCTCTTTTGCAAAAGGGCAGCACCTTTATACTTTTCATTTTGGAGCATACTCAGAATCGTTGACGATTGCCATTTTTGTTTACCACCGGGTGTTGGTATTCCTTCTTCAGTTAACAAATCCGCAATGGCACTTGGTGTTTTTCCGCAAATGAAAAGCTCATAAATCCTTTTAACTATTTTAGCCTGCTCCTTATTTACCTTTGGAAGTCCGTCTTCACCTTTTTCGTAACCAAGGAACTTTTTGTAAGCCAAAGACACCTTTCCATCTGCAAAGCTCTTACGATGTCCCCAGGTTACATTTTCGGAAATGGAACGGCTTTCCTCCTGTGCAAGTGAGGACATTATTGTTATAAGAAGTTCACCTTTGCCATCCATTGTATAAATATTTTCCTTTTCAAAATATACTTCCACACCATGTTCCTTGAGCTTTCTGACCGTCATAATGGTGTCTACGGTATTTCTTGCAAAACGGCTTACGGACTTTGTTATGATGAGGTCAATTTTCCCATTCAAAGCATCATCAATCATTTCTTTAAATCCGTCTCTGCGTTTGGTATTAAGTCCTGTAATACCTTCATCGGTATACACCTTAACAAATTCATATTCAGGCTTTGATTTTATGTAGTTTGTATAAAACTTTACCTGTGCCTCATAACTTGTCTGCTGCTCATCGCTGTCAGTTGAAACCCTCGCATATGCCGCAACTCGCCTTTTAACAGCTGTGTTTACTGCAAACCCTGTGAGGGGCAGAATAGTTTGAGGTATTACTGTTACATTTCTTGCCATTATTTATTCACTCCTGTTCTTTCAAGATATTTCTGTCGAGCTTTTTCTTTCATTTCCGGTGTCCAACTATCTCTTCTGGACTTATCTTTCCATTCCTTTTCTACAACCCTTCCATCTTTAAAATGATATATAATATGGTTGGGTGCAGGAACAGATATTTTTTCAATCTGTTTTGTTACTTCTTCAGGTTCAAACTCTTTCAAGCCCAAAACCTCTGCCGTTACTTTTTCAAGCGTAGATTCCGGTATCCTCTTCACAAAGCATTCAGACTTCCCTTTTTCAAAATAAGTTGAACAATTCCAAAACACTCTACCGTTATTGGTAACTCGTTTGTATGACTTACCACATTTTCCGCATACTATCATACTTGAAAATACGGTCTTTGTTATTTTTTTACCGCTGTAATAGTGCTCTTGTATTTGTTTGTATCTTTCCTGTGCCTTGTAAAACAATTCACGAGAAACTATAGGCTCATGGTTATCAGTAACATAGTATTTTGGTTTTTGTCCCTCATTTTTTATCTTCTTTTTTTCCAAATGATTATTTATAAACCATTTTTGTAAAATGCTATCTCCCATATACTTTTCATTACTAAGCAATGTACTAACATCCATATTGCTCCATTTACCACCCATGCTACCTTTTATACCCCTATGGTTTAAACTTTTAGCAATGGAAGTTAAACTTTCACCGGCAACAAAGCGTTCAAATATTTCAGTAACTATGGGTGCAGTTTCAGGATCAATTTCAAGTTTTCTATTTTTAACCACATACCCAAATAAAAAGCTGATACTTACATCGTTACCTTTTTCATATTCTTTTTGTATACGCCACTTTTTATTTTCACTTACAGACCTGCTTTCTTCCTGTGCCACAGAAGCATAAATCGAAAGCATAAGCTCACCTTCAGAACTCATAGTATGAATGTTTTGTTCTTCAAAAAACACATCTACACCTAAAGATTTTAACTCTCGTACCCTTTCCAACAAGGTAAGCGTATTTCTTGCAAATCTCGAAATAGACTTTGTAATTACAAGGTCTATATTACCTGCTCGACATTCTTCAATGAGTCTGTTAAAATTTGCACGTGAATCCTTTGTACCTGTTTTTGCTTCATCTATGAACACTCCACAAAAAATCCAGCCTTGGTGTTTTTGAATGTAGTTGGTGTAATAATTAACCTGTGCAGCAAGGGAATGTAGCATTGTGTCTTTTCCGTTTGAAACACGGGCGTATGCTGCAACTCTAAAAAACTTTGGTTGTGCAGGCATTTTAAACTCAACTTTCTCTATAATCCTTTCCATATATCCTCCTCCATTCGTGTCATATATTACCTCTAAAACCGCATTACATCAAGGAAAATAGCCAATAATACCACACAAATATCAAGCCCTTTTATTGTTGAATTTTTTATCAATTTTACAGTGGTTCATTGCTTTATTCTTACCTTGTCATAACAAGCTCTGGAGCAGTATTTTGCACCTTTACTTTCGTAACTAAAAAACTCCTCGCCACAACATTTGCAAACTACTAAAACCTTACTCTTGGTTTTTTTCGGGTTGTCACGCCACCACTTTGACTTACAAAGTTCGGAACAGAACTTCTTCTTTTTCTTCTTTGGAAAATGAATAAGTTTTTCTCTACAGAAAAGGCAAACGTCTGTTTCTGCTACTACATTCTCCGGTTCTGAAGTATGTCTCTTAATATATGACTTTACGGTATTGGGTGACATTGACAGAATCGTAGCTATTTTTCTGTAGCCATACCCTTGTTTCTGTAGCCTATCTATTTCTGCATTTTTCATACAGAATCACTCCTTTCTCATATATACGGAGAAAAGAATGGCGTTTGTAGGGGTATATTTGAAAAAAATTTGCAAAAAAAATACGCCTACGAGGAATTAACCCCATAGGCGTACATCTTACTTGTTATTTTCCATTAAATATTTAACTGTTTTTCGTGCTAACCAATAACTGTTCTGGTCTTCCTCCAACTTCTTAAGCCACAATGCCGTATCGGAAATAATGCCACGGTGTGCAAGCTCCCACACAATATCATTTACTGTTGTAAGCTCTTCCTTTTTTTCAAGGAGTTTCTTTACATCTGCTCTGAAGGTGTCCATACTTTTACCGTGCTTTGGAAACCAATGCATAACATCGGCGTGGTTGGATGCAATACCTTTTTTGTAGCCTTCGCTGTGACATATAATGTCCTTTTCCGTAAGACCGTATTCTTTGCAAAGGTAAGCACAAAGCTCCACAGCCTCTTTGTATACGGCATTAAAATATACAGCATCGGAAAGTCCATCCTCGCATATTTCAAAACCAATATGTGTATCGTTGGCAGAACCACCTGCGTGCCACCCTCTGTGGTTCCACGGAAGTGTCTGATATGTTTCTACAGAACCGTCTGCCACCTTACCGATAAAGCCGTGAACACACACCTTAATACCATCAGGTCTTGCAGTATTCCAATGATTGTTCCCCGTATTTTTACCTAACTTTTTCTCATCGGGAATGTAGCGTTTAAGCCATGGGTTATTTGCACCTGTGGAATGCACCATAATACCTTTTACGGTAATTTTCTTCCCTGCCTTATAGCAGTCATTCTGTGTAAATATAAGAGTATTAAGCTTCATCCTTATCATCCTTTCTCAATTTTGCAAGGGCACTGCGTATAGATTCAGGCAACGGCAGTCCCATTGCTCCCCAGTTTTCCAATATTGAAAATCCTTCATTTGCTATATAATATGAAATAGTTACTGTTCGAAGTGCAGCACCGTCAATGGCTATGAGTAAATCAAGCTGTGTTGAAACGGCAACAATGAACAGAATACCGATTTTCTTAACTCCACCAATATAGAATTTACTCGAATCAAATTCCTTGTTTACCCATGCTTTAACGAAACCGCTGATAAAATCCAAGGTCATAAATATGACCAAAATGGTAAGCATAGAGTCCATGCCTCCAAAGATATATGCAAGAGATGTGCATATTGCTGTATAGAACAATTTCAATTTTTCCATAAATTTAACCCTCCTTGTAAATTTGCAAGTAGCTTTCACTTGCTTCCTCCTCACTTGGATAGTGAGTTACCAAAATAAAATATAGTTTGTTTGCCGTGAGTTCAAAGCTTTTTTCATAAAAATAGTTACCGTGTAATATATTGAATCCTGTATCATAGAATCTTAACTCGTGGTCACCGGATACCTTCTTTCTTCTCACTTTATACCTCCCACTTTCCGTTGGCATAAAGGTATATAAAATAGGTGTATCCGTAGTTGAGTAAGTGTGAGCAGAGTCAACTGTCGGAAGCGATATTAGTTTTCCGTCAACATTCACCAAAATATCCGTAGCCTGCACAAGCTTTCCACCCACATTCACATAGACCTCATTAAGCTGTTCACTGACTCCTCCATAATTAACGAAAACCCCGTATTGAAACATGCCCTTCTGCAGGTCATGTATCACGAGGTTTTCCGTAAGTGTTATCTGTTTTATTTCATACCAGTTTTCCCAGGTTCGGCTTGTGCCGGGATTTGATGTTGGTACAACAGCAATCTTATCAATATCAAGTTCATTAATATCACAATCAACTGTATATAGTCCTGTATCCGGCAGAGTAAATGTTTCTAAAGTAATCCACGTTCCGTTCTTTTTATGCACTAAAAAATCCCAATTTCTTTCATATATTGTACCGGAGCCTGTGTTGGTTATTTCAATATTGATTTTAAGATGTGTACATTTAGGAACAGGGTTATTAAAACACATGGGGTATGTATGACTGCCGTTTAAAGAGATTTGTTCCTCTTCCCAATATGTTTGAAATCTTCCGTTGTCCCCATAACCGGGGTATGGATAATCATAAGTAACTTCAATTGTAGCCATAATTCACCTCAAAATGTCTTTATTACAATATCTCCGTAGCTCGTTGTCGGCGGTGTATCACCGCTTGTCCACAAAACAATGTTTCTTACCTGCTTTGTTGCGTATGCGGTGTTTGAATATGCAGTTAATGTTGCACTCATTGTTGTTGCCGCATTCTTCCTTACAAAGTTTGAATCCACATATGTCTTATTCACAATATCATTTGAACCGGACGGACTTTGAACCTGTGCACGTCCAAGACTGTCACGCATCATAACCGTACTTCCTGTATATGCATTTGTTGCATTATCAAGCTTTGACTTATCTGCAGAACTCATAAAGCCACTTGAATTCTTTGTAGCATTGTCATGTGTACCGTTATCTATATGTGCAATA
>JAZQAN010000047.1:0-12672 GCA_045545235.1 Clostridia bacterium
ATTAAGTAGGAGGGTGAATTAAATGGCTGGATACTACGGTACAGGTAGAAGAAAAAAATCAATCGCCAGAGTACGTCTTGTTCCCGGAACAGGTGTTGTTACAATCAACAAGCGTGATATAGATGATTATTTTGGTTTGGATACACTAAAATTAATCGTTCGTCAACCACTTGAAGCTTTGGGCTTAACAGGTAAGTTTGACGTTATCGCTACAGTAGTTGGCGGCGGTGTTACAGGTCAGGCCGGTGCAATTCGCCACGGTATAGCTCGTGCTTTGTTGCAGGCTGACGATGAAAACAGAGCTGTTCTTAAGAAGAGCGGTTACCTAACACGTGACCCACGTATGAAAGAACGTAAGAAATACGGTCTTAAAGCTGCACGTCGTGCACCACAGTTCTCAAAGAGATAATTATTATCTACTACAAATCCCGGAAACAAGCAGTTTTCGGGATTTTCTTTTTTTACCACAATTTTCAGATAAATAAAAAAACTGATGCTATTCCACTTTGGAATAACATCAGTTATAATCTTTAATTAATTTCAACATACTTTGCTTTTAAAAGCGGAATAGATACAGAATTACCCATCACTGAAGTATATGTCTTAATTCCGTTTAATTGTCCATATACAGTTAAAATATCTTCCTCAAGAATTCTGCTTTCGTTTGGTTCTTTTGTATATTCTATATATACAGTATCTTTCCAAATATCATAATCACCACGGGTGACATTTAACCTTATAACAATATTATTTCCACTTTCCTGAACCTGAACTACCTTTCCGGTAAAAGCAACAAAATCGCCATAAAAACTTTCAGGATTTCGGGCTATAGGTTCATAAGAATACCAGTTACATTCTGCTTTGTATTCTTCCTCAGTTTTCCCTAATCTTCTTATAAACTCGGTTTCCTCTTTACCGCACAAAGAGCACTTTTTTACAATATTCCCATCCTCTTCTTCTGTCGGCTGTTTTCGATTCACCTCTTCCATATTGTGACCTGTTGAAGATAATACAGTTTCTTCTTTATATTCGCAATTTTCACATTTTTTTACAATTGCTCCATTTTTTTCACAAGTAGCTTCTGTTTTTAAAAAGTCTTTCATGCTGTGACCCAACGGTTTTAAAACTGTTTCTTTTAAAACATTGCATCTTTCACATTTTTCAACAATCTTACCCTCTTTTTCACAAGTAGCTTCTGTTTTTGAATTCTCCTTCATATTGTGACCCAATGCCTTCAAAACGGTTTCTTTTGAAGCATCACATATTTCACATTTTTCAGATAGCTTACCTTCACTTTCACAAGTAGCTTCCGTTTTTGAAATTTCTTTCATATTGTGACCCAATGCTGAAAGCACATCAAATTTTTTAAGACCACAATAATCGCACAAGTAGTCAATTTTTCCGTTTGTTGTACAAGTGGCCTCAACCTGTGCGATAATTTTATAATTGTGATTTGCCATATCCTCCAAATATTCCTGCGAGTGAAACTCATCAACAACCCCGGCTACAAAAATTAATATTACACAAACAATGATCAATCCAAAAAAACTCTTGATTTTTTTATTTGCTTTAAATAATGGCATTTTAGAACGTAATTTTGTATTCGACAAGAAAATATGAGGCGTCGCAAAAACTGTAAGCAAAATAAGGTTTTTTATCTTGTTAATAACAAAATCATATATAGTTATATTTTTGAATTTGCCATCAAGCATTACACTCAAAAAAATTATTCCCAAAATCACCAAATATGTAATTGATAATATTTTTTTCCATAACTTGCCCGAACGAAATCCAAACATATAACATTCCCCTAACACTTTATTTTTTTACATAATAACTCAAAAATCAGAAAATGTCAACGTTACGTCCCATACTCTAAAGTCAAATAACATAAAAGCATATATCTACATGTCATGAGATGCATCATTATTCCACACCATTTAAAATTTCTAATTATTAAAAAATTCATATACGCATTTTGACAACTCGCCAATTTCATTACGCGGTTTAACATTTCCGTATTCCGTCACCGCTACACATATTATGTAATCACAGGACGGCGAAAAAACTATACCCACATCAGCTTCAAGCTTTGAATTTTCTCCGGTTTTATGTGCAAACAACGTCCCTGATGGCAAACCCAAAGATAACTTTGTGTTTCTTCCCTGCTCTTTTAAAAGTTCAAGCATTTCAACATCATAGTCATTTCCTATACATTCCCGTTTGTATATTTTTTCAAGAATCAATCCACAGTCTTTAACGGACGTTGTATTTACACCAACAGTATCCGGAATTATTTCACTATATAATCTATGGCTTTCAGCAGTAGCTGTGCATCCCATATTTTTCACAAGTTCATTTACTACTGATGCGCCCCTTTCAAAATTCCCCTTTCCGATTATCTCAACTATATCGTTTGACGCATAGTTAGAACTTACAGTTATCATCTGATTAAGTGCTCCCGACAGACTGGGGGTAATTTCTACGTTGCCGATATTCACTTCATTGTAAAGGGTAACCATATTAAACAGCTTTATTAAACTTGCAGCAGGCACTTTTGTGTTATTGATTTCAACACTCATACCATTATTAAGATTTTTTACATAAACAGACCATTCACCATCTTTATCCGCAACGTAATCACTAATAATTTTCACCAATTCATTGCGAAAAGCAACATTATGGTCTATTTCAACAACTTCTGAAACATCTTTGTTTTCTGTGAATCGAAAATTTCCATTTATAGAATTTACTACAAAAAAAGCGGTTACCACTAAATACCCAACTATTAAAACTGACAACAATATCTGAAACGCTTTCTTCATTTTTTCTCTCCATATATACCTATTTTTAAAACCTCCCATAACATTATGGGAGGTTTATTCTAATAATCAAACAATGTACGCCCTGCAGATTTTATTTTTTTATATTTAGAAGGAACAACTTCCTTGCCCTTCCAGTTCATAATGCCATACTCTTCTTCATCGTCCATAATTACAAAAGCATCGTCATAAACATCATCTGCAATAACACCGCTTACTTTTTCAAGCTTAGTCAAATTACCCTTTTTATTCACAAAGAAATATTTACCTCCATTGCTTACCACAGCTTTTCCATCAATAAATTGTGAAGCTTCATCAAACTGCGGATTAATAGCAAACGCACCTTTTTTATTTATATAACCCCATTTTTCTGAAATTGCAACAGCCGCAAGTCCATTTTCTGCAAAACTATTCGCAACTGTATAGCTTGCATCAATCACAATTTCGCCTTTTTGGTTTATATACCCCCACAAGTCGCCATCTTTTACCGCAGCAAGTCCATTTGATGCAAAAGGAAGGGCACCATCAAACTGTGGATTAATTATATATTTACCAACCTCATCTACATAACCCCACTCATTGCCTATCTTAACTGCCGCAAGTCCATTTGATGAAAATCCTGTTACCATATCAAACTGAGGATTAATTACGTATTCACCTTTTTCATTGACGCATCCCCACTTGCCTCCGATACTTACCCAGGCAAGACCATTATCCTCAAATTCCGTTGCCAGACTAAACTGAGGTTTTATAACAAATTTACCTTTTTTATCAATTGCTCCCCAGTCATCATCCTGCTTAACAAAAGCAATACCTTTCCCGGAAAAGCTGAATGCATACTGGAACTTAACAGGAATAACAAATTCACCTTTTTTATTTATATACCCCCATTTATCTCCGGATTTTACAGCTGCAAGTCCATTATCTGAAAACTCCAATGCTCCGTCATAAGCAGGAGAAATAACCTCTTCGCCTTTGTTATTAACATATCCCCACTTCTCACCAGCATCCATAACCGGCACAAGCTTTTCATTAAATAGTAAGCTTTTATCCCCTGAATTAAGAAGGGTTTTTACTATAAGAATAAGCAATATAATTAAAATTACTATTCCCGCAACTATTCCTATTTTTCTAAAAGGTACGGGCTTTTTTTCTTTAATAGGTTCAAATACATTTCCCGGTTCTTCATTAGAATAAACCGAATCAAGCAACTCTTTCAAATCAGGCTTTTCCTGATTTTCAACATTCTGTACATTTTCAGCATCTGTTATATTTTCAGCAGGTTCCTGTGAAAACTTCATTTCTTCATTATCCATAGTATCCCTCTTTTCATAAATATGCTGTTAGTTTATTATACCATTTTTTTCTTAGCAGGTCAAGTTTTACTGTAAAAGGAACTCAAAATTTAAAAAAAATTAACAAAAACCCGTACAGTTCCAACAGGTCTGTACGGGTTATTATTATTGCGGTATATTATAATAAACACTATCTACGTCAAAAAAGGTTTTATCTATAAACTCCTTTTGATTTCTCATATTAAATCTATCAAGATTATAACGTTCCTGTATAACAGTACCATCGTCAGCAAAATAAGTTCTCATGGCAGTACTTACAGGGCAGAAATAACCGTACCCCATATCTGACGCCAGATACTCAAGACGCTTATCCCCCGGCAACAGATGATACCCAAAGGGACTTATGTAAATATCAGGGTCAAGAAGATGTTCTGCAATTGTTTCTTCCCATCTTTGAGTGTCATTTACCAAAGTGCTGTAAGACACACCGCCATCCTTAAAGTAATCATTATGAGTATAACTGTGGCATGCAAACAACCATCCGTTTTCTTTCATAACCTCCGCAATTTTCTTTACCTGATTTTGTGCGTCTGTAAGTGCCTGTCCTTCAAGGTCGGTTATTCTATATCCAAGAGCACCCTCATATCCGGTCGCTGCAACTATACCCTTTGCACCGTGATATGAAAAATCAGGATGTTCTTTAACAAACTGGTCAAGTATAGGCATAACGTCACCATCATAAGTAACTATTGTTTTACCATCGGGGGTTCTTACCTCACAAGCTACTTCCCCCGCTTCGTTAATAACAAGTCTGTCTGCAAATCCATCATTTTTCATATAATCATAATAACAAACATCATCAATAGATATTATAAGTGGTTTCTTTCCGGGGGGAAGCAGTATTTCTTTATCCTTTTCGATCTCTGCTAGTGAGTACAGAATAAACCCACGTTCATAAAGCTGTGGAAGCATATTTTTAAACTCCGAAACCGTTGTCATCCACATATCGTAGCCTTCGTGCATAAAGTCTCCATCAAAAGCAAGTTCGGGATACACAATAAGACTATGAAAAAACACATGATAAAACTGACCATCATACTTAACAAGGCTGTTTTTCTTTGCTGTTATATCTTCTTTAAGCTTAATTATTCTTTCATCCTCCTTGTATTTTGAGGCTTCTAAAAAATCAAGTGCATCATCATAATAATAGCCCTTCTCCAAATTAATAGCCATATTAATTTGTTCTGTTATAAATTTTTCTTTTTCTACTGCTTTTTTCGATGTTATTCCACACCCTGAAATAAACAAACAAGCAATTGCAATAATACATACTATAATCTTTTTCAAATCATACACATCCTTCAAGTTTAGTATAAACTTACACAGTATATTTGTCAACAAAAAACGACAAAATACAACAAATAAAAAGCAGTATGTTTCTAAAGAGTATTAAATACCTCAATCAAAACATACCGCTTAATTTATTTGAATTACTTTTCCTTGTATCTGTACATTTTTCGTTCATCCACATCAATATCACTATAGCCATAACGATTATATGGATTACTTGTACTGTAAGTTGACCAGTCAGTCCACTCCCAATATACATATGTCTTCGTTATTTTTCTGCTTCGATATTGAGTATAATCTCCACCGGAAGTTTCCACAAGATACCATCGGAAGCAACTGTTTGAACAACGCTGTTTTACACCATCCACAATATACGCGTAATCATCCGTGCTATCTTCCGAATACGGCAAAGGATAATCAAACCATCCAAGGTCATGATATATTGCCTCATCACACCATTTATGTGAGCTTGTGCGATAACGTTTCGAACTATCTGACAGATTACCCGTACACCAATGTACATAATGATATTTTTTAGGACTGCTTACAGTTCTTGTTTCTACCTCTACCTTTCCTTCTACTGGAGTTATTCGTTCATTCTGCCAATTACTCCAGGAACCATACGAAATATTTGTTTTTACATAGTTCATCGCTGATGTAGAGCCATATTGCAAAATTCTGGTTTCTGCCGCCTTTTTATACTCATAACATTCCTCACCAAACTGAGAAGCATAATCATACAAAATCTGATTATAGCGTTTTGCCAACTCATACTCTCCCAATTCAGCATACGCCATAGCAACCTCATTATACCTTACTGCTATCATAGTTGTATTTTTTTTGCCTTCAAGACTATTTGCAATACTAATAGTTTCCAAGCCATACTTTATTATGTTATAATAGTCTTTTTGTTCCAATGCCGTCATATATTTTCCATCCGCCTGCCAGAATTCAGAAGGATATTCATACGCCATAACTCCTGCACAGTCAAATGTGAAAAAAATAAAGAAAATTAATACAAAAATATTTTTTTCATTTTTATATCCCTTCTTTTTTATTCTTATACACCTAACCTTTTATTTGATTGTAGATTATAACATAAATTTTTCAAAATTCAACTATTCTTGCAAATAGTTCACAGAAAGTTTACCAATAACTATCTTATTTACACAAACCATACACTTATAACAATCAACTAAATTGAAACTATATCATATACTGTATCAGGAGGTGAATAAATTATGTGTAAATGCGAAATAAATTGTCCTTTACTTGCCATTGCAGCAGCTGTAATTATAGGTGTTATTACCGCCTTTCTGACTATCACTGCAGTTATAACCGTAACCCCTGCTTTTTTGTGGGTTGTATTGGGTATTGCAGTAGTTTATCTTGCTGTAACACTTGTTTCAACATCACTGCTTCAAAAATGTGAACAAAGGTCCGCCTGTATATGCCCGATTCTTACAACCTTAATTGCGGGTATTCTCGGCACAACTTTATTGTCAATCGTTCTTTTGGCAATTACCTTTGCTGCAACAAGCATAATTGGTGCAATAATTACAGGTGCTCTTCTGGGATTTTTAACGCTTGTTATAACATCCACCGCATGTCTGGTTAAGTGCATCGCAAGATGTGAAAATTAATACGTCTGAAATATCAAAAACCACAAGGAAAACTCCTTGTGGTTTTATTATTTGAAAATTCTGATTACACTTCAATAAACCTTGTATTCTTATACCTGTTTTTAAACTCATCGCTGAATGTATAATCACTTAATATAACATCAACATCATCAACTGTCATAGCAACTGTTTTAAATGGCTTATTTATTTTTGAATGATCCACCATACAAATAATTTCTTTTGAATTTTGTGCCATAGCATTTAAAACAAGATTATATATATCCTCGCCGATTTCGCCTTTATCATTGATACTCAGCATAGAGAAAAACATCTTGTCTGCCTTATATGTCAAAATGTTTTTTATACACAAATCTCCCCCAAGCATAGATGGAGATTCTACAATTTCCCCACCGAGGCATATGCTTTTTATGTTTGGAAAATCACTTAAAAGCCTTATAATTGACATATTATTTGTAATAACCGTTATATCCTTTTTATTTAGTAAATAACGAACTATATTTTCACCTGTAGTTACGGAGGGGATAAAAACGGTATCTCCATCCTTCACCATATCTGCGGCAACCTTGCAGATATTCTTTTTTTCATTTTTCATTCTATGGTAACGAAATTCAAGTGGAATATACATATTTCTGTTTTCAACAAGTTCCACTCCCCCATAGCTGCGATGTACAAGCTTTTGTTTTTCCATAAAATTAAGGTCACGGTTAATTGTAGCCTTACTGTATCCTATTTCAGAACACAGATATTTGACATTTACATATCCGTTTTCCTTTAAAATATTTAAAATCATTGCTATACGTTCTTTCTGACGCATAATACTCACCTCATTTTTGAGACTTTTTGAGACTTTCTCTTTTTCTTGAACCTTCTTGATATTTTTGTTTTTTATGATATTATAATATAAAACAAAAAAATATTCAAGTGAGGACTTTTTATGGAATTTAAAACATATTTATTTGACTTTGACGGCACACTGGTTGATTCTATGCCTACATACGTAGCCGGAATGATAAAAATTCTGGAAGATAACAATATGGACTATCCTGATGATATAGTAAAAATAATTACCCCGTTAGGATATAAAGGCACTGCGAAATATTTCAGAGAAATTGGTCTTGATATACCTGAGGATGAATTGCTGAAAATGATGGCTGATTTTGCACTGGAACAATATACATATCATATTCAGCCAAAAGAAACTGTAGTTGAAACCCTGAAAAAACTAAAAGCTGACGGTGCAGACTTAAATGTTCTTACTGCAAGTCCCCACGCCGTACTTGATGTTTGCTTGAAAAGAATAGGAATTTACGATCTATTTACAAACGTATGGTCTTGTGATGACTTTAACACAACAAAAGCAGATCCTCAGATTTATAAAATGGCTGCAGAAAAAATTGGCAAACCTTTAGACGAAATTTTATTTTTAGACGACAACTACAACGCAGATAAAACTGCAAAAGAAGCTGGCATGAAGGTTTGCGGTGTTTACGACAGCTCTTCTGATGATTACATTGAAGAAATAAAAGAAGTTACCGACTGCTATATATATAACTTTTCTGAATTATTAAAATGATTTAAGTGGTGTTATTCAGTCACCGCACAAAGTTATGTAAGGAGGACTTTTAAATGAACAAATTCAATGCCCCCCACCCCAAAGCATACGATAAATATAACGGTATTATTTCCGTTATGGATTTTATACGTGAAAATTATTCAAAAAACCACTCTGTTCAATACTATGCCAATTTATGCAACCTTGACAAATATTATTTTATAAAAATTTTTCACGAATACACAAATGAAACACCTCATTATTTCCGAACTAAAATACGAATGAAAAAAGCTGTGGAATTAATGAAAAACTCAAATATGAATAATAGAGAAATTGCCGAAGCTGTGGGATATTCCTCTCCTTACTACTTCAGCCGTATATTTAAAAAATACATTGGCGTTCCGCCAAAAACATACAAAAAAAATCTCAAAAAATAAGAGAACCACAACCGGTTCTCTTATTTTTATGAAATCGATTACTTTTTGCTATGCATCATATTTAATGTGTCTATAATTTTATCTCCAACTTCTGAGGTAGAGGCATTTCCACCAAGGTCCGGAGTTAATACAGTCGCCTCTGTAAGCACAGATTCAATACAGTCAATCAAACATTCAGCCCACTTTGTATACCCAAAGAAGTCCAACATCTGACTTGCAGACCATACTGTTGCAAGCGGATTAGCCTTACCTGTTCCGGCAATGTCAGGGGCACTGCCATGTATTGGTTCAAACATTGAGGGGAAATCCCTTTCCGGATTTAAATTAGCACCGGCTGCCAAGCCCATTCCTCCTGCTATTGCAGCTCCTAAATCTGTTAGTATATCCCCAAACAAATTCGATGTTACAACAATTTCAAATCTCTTCGGATCTTTTACCATAAACATGCTTGCGGCATCAACCAGATAAGAATAAGTTTTGACTTCAGGATACTCCCTTCCAACCTCTTCAAAAATCTGATCCCAGAATACCATTGAATAATTAAGTGCATTTGCCTTACTTATACTTGTAAGTGTTTTGTTTTGCGATTTTGCAAGTTCGTATGCGTAACGAATAACACGCTCGCATCCCTTTCTTGAAAACACACCATCCTGAATAACAACTTCATTTGGTTTCCCTTTAAAAAGCCAACTTCCGCTACCTGCGTATTCTCCTTCTGTATTTTCCCTTACAAATATCATATCTATATCATCGGCACTGACATTTTTCAATGTTTCGGGCGCTCCCTTTAAAAGCTTAACCGGACGAAGATTTATATACTGATCAAAACTTTTTCTTATAACTAAAAGTAAATCCCAAAGAGAAATATGGTCAGGAACTCCCGGAGCACCTACAGCACCTAAAAATATGGCATCATAATTTTTTAGTTGTTCTATACCATCTTCCGCCATCATTCTGCCAGTTTCTCTATAATACTCACATCCCCACGGAAAATAAGTAAATTCAAACTCAAATCCTCCATCAAGCTTCGCAACCTCTTTTAGCACCTTAATGCCTTCATCTATTACTTCGGGTCCTATACCGTCTCCTGCTATTACTGCTATTTTATGTACGTTCATTTACAACACTCCCTTCCGCATAATTATAACACAAATACAATACCTCTGTAAAGTCATTAATGCATAAAAAACGTTTAATCCTGCTCATTTACTGTCTTTCTCTCAATTCTTGCATAAATATAAGGCATTAAGTCTTGTTCAGAAAGGTTTAATACATACTGAAATTCTTCGTATAAAATCTTTTCAGCTTCTTTAAGAAACCTCTCGTCCGATATATAAAGTTTCTTTCCTTTTTCTTCTCTGTCTTTTTTTACAAAATAAATAGCCTTTATCATACCTATTAATTCTGAATGATTACCATTGGTAATTATTTGTCTGTACCGTTCTTTGCGCACTCTTTCACTATCTATCCACAAAAGCTTTTCATCCGGCATAGAATCAATAAGGTTGTTTATTTCATCTTCAGATAATAGTTTTCTCATTTTACACAACATATTTTCATTATCAACAGGCACGTAAAAAGTCAATTTGCCGCCATTTACCGGTTCCAGAACAAGGTAGTCCTTTTTAGTACCCATCACTTCTTTTTTCTCAATTGCTACAACTTTGCAAACACCATTTGCTCCGTATGTAACTATATCCTCTACATTAAACATATCATAACTCCTTTTTACACAGTTGCGTTTTGTTCATTACTTGTATGTTGTTTCGTTCCCCTTGCTTTTATATCTTTTGCAAACATAATCTTAAATATAGTTCTTACAATTGGCTGAATAAAGAAAAGCTGTGTAAAAAACGCAAACGGAAAATTATAACACATCAGTTTCATCCATTCTGCCAGAAGTGTCCACACATTAAACCCTGCTGAATAATTGTAATACAGAAAAGCGGCAATAAAACTCATTGCAGGACACATAATACCAACCGTCGCACAAATAATAGCCGTTTCAAACAAAACAGGGTGGGTTTCTAGCGGATTAAAGTTCTTGCAAGCAAGCTTGAAGGATAAAGGCGAGCCTAAAACGTTTTCCAGTAAGTAGGCTAACGCAAATTCAATAATTACAACTGCCCATATTGGAACAGGAGTACCGAAAACCGGAACCCCACCCATTTTATTGATGGCAGCCAAAACCCCTGCTTCCCCCGTAATTTGCATAAACACATCACCATGAATTACATACAAACTGTAAAACACATAAGCGTGAACGGTAATTACAACAGTAATAAATGCAAATACCATTCTTTGAAATTGATTTCTTGGCATAATAAAATCTCCTTTTCGACACAAAAAAACACACGTCCACAAACTTTGTACCGTAATCAGATTTACGCACAAAATGTGCAACATGTGTCGTTTTCGTTTAGTATTCATTTTCAATTATTATATCATATTTTGCATCATTTTTCAAGTAGTAAAATTTTTCTTTGTGGTCAAATTTTTTATAGCCGCCTGCTATACACAGACGGCTAAACTTTTAATTGAAATATCTCACTTTGTTCAATGTGAAATAATTTCTATTGCCGCAAAGCGTATTTCACGCACGAAGTGTTTTCATCTGCGATAGCAGATTTATTCCGTCGAAAGACAGATTTAACCGAAAGAGCCTAATGATTTAGATGCCAACATTTTCAATTAAAACCCTCTAATGTATAGCGAATTACTTTCATTAAATTTAATCATTTCACTTATTACGCATTTGAACTTTTCATCTACTTCATTCAATTTAAACTTCATAATAATATTTGCTATTTTTTTCTCTAACATACTATTTCCATCGATGATATAATTTCGTGATACATCTAATTTAATTCCATGATCTTTGTAATTCAATACTCCCATCAATTTCATAGCAAAAGGCAAATAACATTTTATACCTCGTAACTTTCTTATTAATACCCCCTTGTTATAAAGATAAAATGAACTATTATCTAACTCATCAACACCAAACCAACCACCTTCGAAATAACAACTTTGCAAATTTACCTATTGATTGTTAAATACAAATATCTTTTCTATGTATTCAAACTCATCCAATAATTCTTCATAATATGGAATATCAGATTCTAACAAAGCTTTTTTTATCCCAATATTATTAAAAGTAATACAATAATTGTTATCTTCACAATTATCATATCCTATTAAAACATCTCCACTTATGAGCAATACTACTCTCTGAGATAGTGCAAATATTTCCTGTCTCTTATTCTTATTCAGCTTCTTAGAAGCTATTATTTGATTGTATAATTTTTCATCTATATAGGCGTATTTTATAAAATTGTAATATCCATTCTCTAATTTTTTATCTTTTAATTGTTTAAACTTATTTTCTTCCGTATCAAAATAATAGTATTTTATATCGTTTTCTTGTTCTTCTAAGCTTTTCCTCCTGAACATTTTTAAAGGTTTCCACAGAAATAATAGCAGGGTGAGAATTTGTTGTCAAATACTTATCTTCAAAACCTTTATTGACAAATTGAACACCACATTCAGAAATGGTTTTCTGCAAAATGACTG
>JAZQAN010000048.1:0-4484 GCA_045545235.1 Clostridia bacterium
TATCGTGGTATTAGGCGAACAGCCAAAAGCTGAAATGGAGGATGCTATTTCTTTCCACATTCCGAATGCCTTAACTACGCGAATTATTTGCCGTAGTGGTAATTTGCATGAGGCATATGCATTGGAACGTTGCTCTGTAGAAACCTGTAAATCTGTAATTATCAATGTTCATGATGATGCAGAAACAGTCAAGATTTTATTGGCTCTTTCAACTTATCTCAAAGACAAAACATTGGTAAATCCTGACTTGCGATTCATTGCTTCTTTGCAGGATAATCAATATGTAGAAGCAGCCCACATTGCGGGCGAAGGCCGTGCTGCAATTATATACGCGAAAGATGCCATTGCCAGAATCATTTCTAATACTTGTCGTCAGCATGGTTTGTCGCAAGTTTTGACAGAATTATTTAACTTTACGGGCAATGAGTTGTATTTTGAAAAAGTTCCTGAATTAGTAGGAAAAAGCTTTAAGGAAGCGACAATGAGTTTTTCAAACGCTGTAGTTGTTGGTCTGCAAACAGCGGGTCAGGTTAAGCTCAATCCCCCTATGGATACTGTGATTGGAAAAGATGATGAAGTTGTTCTTCTGGAATTAGACGACGGTGCATATATGTATCATTCTGCAAAAACTGTAGATGAGTCAAAAATCTGCAATAATGCAAGCATTTCTGCAACAGCAAATAACCATTTGATTGTTTTAGGTAGCAATAAAAAATTATCAACTATCCTTTCTGAATATGCTAAATATGTTGAGCCTGATACGCGTGTGGTTATAGTTGATGATGATTTGGATAAAGAAAAATTAGGTGCTTATGATAATTTGGATATCACCATATGCAAAAAACCGATTACACGAGAGCTGCTTTGTGAATTTATAAATAAGGACGATAACAACATCTTGCTTTTAAATGATGATAGCCAGGATCCTGAAACTTCGGATTCGCAAACCCTATTACGACTAATTCTTTTGCGTGATATTGCAGACCATGCAGGTTTAGATTTTTCTATAACAACAGAAATGAGAAGCGTGGATAACCAAAGATTGGCGTCGCAAGCAAGAGTGGATGATTTTGTTATTGGCTCTAATTTTGCCAGCTTGATAATGGCACAGATTTCTGAAAACCCGAACATGATGCCGTTAATTGATGATTTGTTAGATGAAAGCGGCTCCGAGATGTATATGAAACCTGTCTCAAATTATGTACCCCTCGGCGTTCCCGTGGATTCTTACATACTTACTGAAAGTGCCGCTCGTAAGGGTGAAATATACCTTGGATATAGACAAAATGACAGTGCGAAATCAGATGTGATTGTGAATCCACAAAAGGATGAAACTGTTGTCTTTGGCGAATGTGATCAGATTGTTGTTATAGCAGAAAATTAGTAGTGATTATTTATTATAAAATTTACCATATAGGAGTGCTAACGATGAAAAAGATTGTCAATTTATTTTTAGCAATTACTTTGATTTTAGCGATGGTATCTATGCCGGTATCAGCTGAAGATAACATCACGATTTATGTGAATGAGCAAATGTTACAATGCGATGTTGCTCCTTATATTGAAAATGGAAGAACAATGGTTCCTATGAGAAAAATATTTGAAGCCTTGGATGCTAATGTTGATTGGGAAGGAACGACTCAAACAATTACAGCAACAAAAGGTGATATTGAAATCATACTTCAAATTAACAATGCTATAATGAAAAATAATGGCGTTGACGAGGCTTTGGATGTAGCACCTGTTATTGTAGGAAGTTCTACATTTGTACCGATCAGAGCGGTTTCACAAAGTTTAAAAGCAAATGTTGAGTGGCTTGGACATAATCAAAGTGTTTATATCAATTCTCCGGAATTATTTAAGCAAGCAAGTGAGAGTATTACTAAAACCGTTACGATATATGCCGCTGATGGAAGAACGATTGATGTTTTAGAATCAGAAATAGAAGCTTATAAAAATGTGGGATGGTACATAGAACCGGTTACACAGATGTATGCATTAGATGGCAGAACAATATATGTTCCGAATTCCGAAGTTGAGGCACATAAGAATGTAGGTTGGTATTTAACTCCTGTTACTACTATGTATGCTCCCGATGGAAGAACTATCGTTATTTCGCAAGATGAGATAACTGCTTATGAAAATGTTGGTTGGTATCAGACAAGCTCTGAAGCACAGGCGGCCAATAAGCCGGCAAACAGCTACCAATCAAGTTCGTCTAATAATAATTCCGGTGGAAGAGCCGTATATAGAACCCCATCAGGAAAAAAATATCACTTTGATCCTGATTGTGGTGGAAAGAATAGTTATAGGACAACAATGGGTGCGGTATCACATCTAAGTCCTTGTAGTAAATGTGCTTGGTAGCACTAATTAACTTGAATTTAAATCGACTAATAGGTTGATTAAATTAAATATAATTTTCAAAGGAGTGTTTTTTTATGAAATTCTGTAGTACATGTGGTGCAGAAATCAATGAGGGGGCTGCAGTATGCACAAAATGCGGATGTGCAGTTCAAAGTTCGGCTGCGCCGGTAGGTCAGCTTAAAACAAACAAGAGTTTAGCAAAATACATATTTTTATCAATTATAACTCTTGGTATTTACGGTCTTGTTGTTATGTCCTCTGTAAGCAATGATATTAATATTGCTGCAAGTAGATATGATGGCAAAAAGACAATGCACTATTGTTTATTGGCATTCTTGGTTGGACCTATAACATTAGGAATAGCTTATATTGTTTGGTTCCATAAGATTTCAAACCGAATCGGTAACGAACTTAAGAGAAGAAACATTGCTTACAGTTTTTCTTGTGCCGATTATTGGCTTTGGAATGTACTTGGTAGCTTTATAATTGTTGGGCCATTTATCTATTACCATAAGTTATTTAAAGCAACAAACCTTATGTGTGCAGATTATAATGCAAAGGGTTAATGCGTAGCAGATGCAAAAGACTATACCTGGTTTTGTTGTTAATTGGATATTTTGCTATTGCATACACTGCAATGCATTATCTTGATATAACATGTGTGTTTTTAAAAATATTTGGGATTCCATGTCCTGGATGTGGAATGACACGTGCATTTTTATCGTTGCTGAAACTGGATTTTTATAGTGCAGCAAAGTACAATATTCTAATCTTTTTTATGCCGTATGTGTTTATGTATATATTTTTTGATTTCAAACATAAGATGCATAATAAAATTATGATTGGAATAGCCTTATTTGCAATTATAAATTGGGTATTAAAGTTGATAACGTATTTTTGAGGAGGAAAAAACATGTATTGTAAAAATTGCGGAGCAGAGATTAACGAAAATGCAGTAGCGTGTATGAGTTGTGGATTCGCTAAAAACAGCGGCGAAAAATTTTGCGATAATTGTGGTAGTGAAATAACCCCGGGAGCAATAATTTGCACAAAGTGTGGCGCTAACGCAAATAGTATAACAGCTGTTAGTGGTTCAGAAAGGAAAACGCAAGCATCAATAATTCTTGGCATAATAGGTATTGTATTTGCTTGGATATTTGCTCTTGTGGGTCACATTACATCTATTATAGGTATTGTATTGGGAGCTAAAGAATACAAGGAAACAAATAAATCAGCAGGCTTGATATTAAGCATCGTCGGTGAAGTTTGTTCAATTATTTCTTCACTCATTGGAATTATTGCTTTTTCAGGCTTGTATTAATAAAATTTAATTGAATATGGAGGAAAATATTATGTATTGCAAAAATTGTGGAGCTGAAATTAACGAGAATGCGGTAGCTTGCATGAGTTGCGGATTTGGAAAAGGTACAGGAGAAAAATTCTGTTCTAACTGCGGTAAAGAAATTAATCCGGGAGCAGTTATATGTACAAACTGTGGAGCTAGTGTAAAGTCTACTACAGTTAATACATATGGTGAACAGAAATCCAAACTTGTAGCTGTTCTTCTAGCATTCTTCTTAGGTGGAATTGGCATTCACGATTTCTATCTTGGATACAATAAATATGGTGTTATAAAAATTATTTTAACATTCTGCACAGGTGTCGGCGGCGGAATCTGGGCATTGGTTGATTTTATCAGACTGTTAACAGGTTCTTTAAACACTGACGCTAACGGCGTTGAATTAAAAAAAGAATTTTAAACTTAAAATGTCTAAAAACTAGAGCGTACTCGCACGAGTACGCTCTCACTCTTTAAAATCGATTTTGAGGCCGTGCTACAAAGGCTGTTAAAGGGGTTGTGAGACCAAACTCTATCGGGTAGGGTAGTTACACCACCCAAGACATTAAATTGCAAATAAGACGGCTGTTACAGGGCGTGTGAGCGAATAAAATAGTACGGATAATAAAACAGAAATATAAAAAAGCGTGATGACATTAAAATCATCACGCTTTTTGGCGGAGATGCAGAGATTTGAACTCTGGCGCCGGTTTGAGCCGACCTACTGCATTTCGAGTGCAGACCCTTCAACCACTTGGGTACATCTCCAGATATGTTT
>JAZQAN010000049.1:0-15097 GCA_045545235.1 Clostridia bacterium
AGATAAAAAACAACTTTAAAAATAAATAGTTTGCCGATTTTGATATTTACATATACTATAATATATGCAACAAGCCTTGCGATGCAAGTCTTTGCGACTAAAGTCGCTAATGCACATCGTGCATTTTGCTATATTGACGGCGTCGTAAAAATGCCCTTGCAAGCATTTTTACTCCTGGTAGCCGGGAACGGGAAAATCCAGTATTCTCGCGGGTTCTAATGAAAAGCGACACAGAAAAACAGCGAAAAAATAGTAGGCCCTAATACGAACTTGTGAGTATCAAGGTTCTCCGAAATATAGAAATCTTTGATTTCGTTATATTTCGTGATGGTTCTTATTATTCACTGTTCTCCAGTCTTGACATGAACCTAATAAAGTACTATGAAAGATAAAGAATGTTGCAGGAAAAATATAAAGTAAATATACGCCATATGGTAAAATATACAATGAGTTTACTGTTACGGAAGATATTTTAGAAGATTTACACCTGAACAGATGGGGTTATACAGCGAAATAGCGGAAAATATTTGCATTAAAGAATAGGTTCGCAAAAATCAAAAAATTTATTTCATAAAATTTTATGATAAGGGATTGATAAAAATGATAAAGGGATTTAAAATGAAGCTATATGAAGGTATGGCGGAAGAATATGCAAAAAATGGTGGGAATACATGGCGGATATTATGGAAACAAATGATGACAACAGCCCTGTTTCCATATCTTTGAAAAATGTGTTTCATCTTGATTAATAAAATTTTTCCTGATTTGACACGTGGTACAAGGCAACACAATGAATTGTGCTGACGAACATTAATTGATACAAACTATGAATAATAAAGTAAAAAAGGAGATGGAGTACATGTTGTATAATATCATTGACTTTGGAGCAAAAGCTGACGGAAGCCTTTGCACAAAGCAAATTCAGAAAGCCATCGATGCTTGCTTTCTGGCAGGTGGGGGCGAGGTTATAGTACCAAGCGGACGATTTCTGGTTGCAGGACTTCGCTTGCGTTCAAATGTTAAATTGCACCTTCTGGAAGGTGCAACTCTTGCAGGAAGCACAAATCCCGAAGATTATTTTGCTTATCTCGATGATGAAATTGAGCCTATAAGCATGGAGGAGCGTGAAGAAACAGTTTCGACAGCTATGCCACAGTCTCACGGGAAACGCTCTGTAATGCCATACAGCAGTTGGAACAACGCCATAATCCGTGCTATAAGAGCAAAGAACATAGCAATTATCGGTGAGAAAAATTCATTTATAGACGGTCAGAACTGTTATGACGAAACAGGTGAAGAAAATTATCGCGGTCCACACGGTATAAATATGTGGTACTGTGAAAATATTACATTTTCGGGTTACACTATCATAGATTCAGCCAACTGGGCACACGCAATTCAGAACAGCCGTAATATTCATGTTAAAGCAATAACCGTACTTGGCGGTCACGATGGTTTTGATGTACGAACCTGTGATGACGTTGTTGTTGAAGATTGTGTTTTCCGTACGGGTGATGATGCAATTGCAGGCTTTGATAATATCAATGTTGTTGTGAAAAATTCGGTGTTAAACTCATCCTGCAGTGCACTGCGTTTTGGCGGTACAGATGTTTTGGTTGAGAACTGTACAGCCGAAGCTCCAAATACATACGGCTTCCGTGGAAATCTTTCTCCGGAAAAGAAAATGGCAAGAGCTAAAACTGACGAAACTTGCCGTTATAATTGCCGCAATGCTTTTCTTTATTACTGTGATTATCGTGCAAAAATCAGAAAAACTCCCGGCAATATTCTTGTCAGAAATTGCAGATTTAAAAATGTTGATGCTGTATTTTCTCAGCCGTATGGTCATATCTGGACATGCAACAAGGCTCTTGACAACATCATGTTCGAAAATTGCGTTTTTGACGGCGTGTGTATGCCCATAAACATCAGTTGCCCCGAGGGTGAACCTCTTACCTTTAAAATGAAAGACTGCAAAATTTCGGCAAGAGACGGTGCAGGTGACAAGGCTGTTGCTGAGGCAATGAACTTTCGTGATATTATTTTCGAAAATGTGGATATTTCGGGCTATGACAATGCAAAAATAGTATATTGCACATCAGGTAATATCGACATCAAAACTTCATCGCCAATAATTTGTGAAAAAATAAGTCAGCTCACAAGTAGCGGACAATAAACGATTTTAGTAAATTGTAAAAAGAATCCGTTCTCCTGACTTGACACATGTTGCAATAGTTGGAAATAAGAAGTTTAAATACAAGGAGATAAATAGCTATGGCACTTATGGAGTTAAAATTTTTTAGTCAGACATTAGGAATGCAGACTGAAGTGTATGTGGTTATTCCTCAAAAGTCTACAAAAGGTGAAATCGGAATTAATGGAAAAAGTGAAGACAAAGAGTATAAATGCTTGTATTTACTGCACGGATTGAGTGATGATCATACCATATGGATGCGCAGAACATCTATTGAAAGATATGCTGCTGATTACGGCGTTTGTGTAGTTATGCCGTGTGGGGCAAGAAGCTTTTATACAGATATGAAGTATGGTATGAAATATTTTTCTTATATAACCGAGGAACTTCCGAGTATTATAAGTGAATTTTTGAAAGTTTCAAATAAAAGAGAGGACACTTATATAGCAGGTCTTTCTATGGGTGGTTACGGAGCGCTTAAGGCGGCTTTAAAAAAACCGGAAATGTATTGTGCAGTTGCAGGCTTATCGTCTGTTGCAGATATCAGGGATGGTATGTTTAAAGATGTTCTTGTGCCTGTATATGGGGAAAAGATTAACATTCCTGATGATGATGATTTGTTTTTTCTTGCTGAAAAGACAAATGCCAATACACTAAAGCCCAGAATTTTTATGGGTGTAGGAACGGAAGATTTTTTATATGATTCAAATATCAGACTAAAAGAGCATTTTGAACAGTTTGATTATGACTTTTCATACCGTGAATCAGCCGGCGTACACGATTGGGGATTCTGGGATGAATACATACGGTATGTTTTGGAATGGATGTTTGGCTAATTAAAACATGGGCTTATTTTATTCAAGTATATAAAATTCAAAAGATTAGCTTTCCGATTTTGAAATTTACACAGTAAAATTGTGAAAGGGATTTTATAATATGGGAAAATTTGACGGAATGTTGATTTGTACCGACCTTGACGGTACGTTGTTTAAAAAGGATAAAACCATTTCCTGTGAAAATGTAGAAGCAATAGAATATTTTAAACATGAGGGTGGATATTTTACTTTTATTACAGGAAGAATGCCTTTTACAGTTTCCTGTGTTTTAGACACTATAAAGCCGAATGCTCCCTTTGGATGTGTTAACGGAGCAGGGCTTTATGATGGGGATATAGGGGAATATGTATGGATGGCAGTTATGCCCGACAATGTTAATGAACTTATTAAGCTTATCGATGAAAATTTTGATGATGTGGGAATTCAGGTTAATACATACTACAAAACATATTTCTGTAAGGAAAATCAAACCATGGAAAGGTTCAGAAAAGTAACGAAGCTTGAAAATCTTGTTTGTCATTATAATGATGTAAAGGAACCAATAGGAAAAATCCTTTTTGGAAGTGAAAAGGAAGAAGAAATTCAAAGTATTGAGAGAATATTAAAATCTCATCCTTTGGCAGACCAATTTGATTTTATCCGTTCAGAAAAAACCTTGTTTGAAATTTTGCCTCCGGGAATCGGAAAGGGGACTGCCATTACAAAGCTTTGCAACCACCTGAATATTGATGCAGAAAAGGTCATTGCAATAGGTGATTATAATAATGACATTTCGATGTTTAAGGCGGCAGGAATAGGTATTGCGGTTTCAAACGCATGTAAGGATGCATTAGAGGCGGCTGATTACATAACAGTAAGTAATGAAGAACACGCAATTTCCAAAGTGATTTATGATTTGGAATCGGGAAAATATAATTTGTAGATAAAGTGGTGAAGAAGTTAAAGAAAAATCTTGCAAAATGCCATAATTCTGATGTATAATTAATTGAATTGTAATTTGACAGTAAGGAGATACAATTATGAGAAAATTACTGGTGTTATTATTGACATGTGTTGTTTTATGCACATCATTTGCCGGATTAGAGGTAAATGCACAGGTTTCGAACGGTCAAGCAGGTTTTGTAATTGCCATAAACAGTTCGGCAATAGGTTATAAATCCGTAGTTTATAACAATGCTCATTATGTTCCGCTTCGCAAGGTTTTTGAAAAAATGGGAGCGCATGTGTTTTACCGAAGCCGTGACCGTCAGATTCTGGCATTGTCACGTGATGGTGATATGATACGACATAATATAGGAACTAACACCATTACCGTAAATGACGTTGTAAAAACCTATAAAAATTCATCTGTTTTAAGAAACAGTGAAGCATACATACCTGTAGATATGTTGTCTGCAGCTTTTTTTACTGACGGAATTTTCTACATAAACCAATGTGTAAACATTCATAAATTTTTTGGCAATAATGATTACAACAAAGTTGTTAAAGATGTGTTGAGTGTAAGCAAAAGTGCCAATTTCAGACCCGAAGAATTTAAAAACTATATAAAGTATCACATTAAAATGCCTGAATATGATATGTGGGCAGTACTTTACAGGGTAAATCATGACCTGGATTATCCTTTTTATGAAAAAATAAAAGTTATAAAATATCCTCACGAACGTTCTGTTCTGGTTAACAAGTCACACAAGCTTCCTGATGGATTTTCGCAGTATAATCTTGTGAATATGAACAGAGCCTATACTGTAAATGATGGAAAGCAGTATTTGATATCTGCTGTTGCTTATGACAAATATAAACAGATGGCAGATGCTGCAAAAAAAGAAGGACTTTCAATGAAGGTTATTTCTGCATACAGAACAGAGGCTTATCAGAAAAATTTGTATAACGATAAGGTACGGACAAGCGGAAAGATTAATGCTGATAAATATTCTGCAAGACCGGGTCATTCCGAGCATCAGACAGGTTTGGCAGTTGATATAAGTTCTACTAAAGGTACTTTTGAATATACCCCGGAATTCAGATGGCTGCAAAAACATGCACACGAGTATGGTTTTATTTTAAGATATCCAAAGGGTAAAGAATGGATTACGGGTTATGCTTATGAACCATGGCATTATCGTTATGTAGGTGTTGATGCAGCAAAGAAAATATATCAGGAAGGCATAACCTACGAAGAATATTACGTGAAATATGTTGATGTGAATGAATTTAAATTGTAATTTTAAAAATTAACTTTGAATAATAAAGGAGACAAAAGTATGGCAAATTTCGGTATCAATGTTTTTGATTTTGGTGCAAAAGGCGATGGTATAACTGATGATACAGCTGCTATTCAAAGTGCAATAAATTATGCGGCGGAACGCGGTGGAGGTAAGATTTTATTCCCTTATACCAAGGGAGGATATCGTATTGCATCGCCGGGTATTGAAGAAGTAGACGGAAGACCTGTACGTGCACAGCTTGTTATTCCACCGTGTAGTGCAAATATTCAGCTTGAGGGCGAAATGCCTTGTCGTATGCTTAATGCATATATAGTGGTTACTCCGGATATGAACCGTAACCCTACTACTTTCGGAAAATTAAGAACTGATAATACAAGAATTTTTTCTGATTGGGAAGCACCTGAAGAGCACGACCCTACTGCACGCCCATGGTCAATAATAGCGGCTCCGCAAGGTACATCTTTTATAGGACGTTTCAGCGTTTCTCAGTTTTCAATTGCTAATCTTGAGTTCAGAGTTCCTATGAATCACGATAAAATGTATCCTACTCAGTCTGCAGTAAACCTTCAGAATGTGGCACGAATAAACATTTGTGACTGTCAGTTTTGTCTTAACGAGCAGATTGGTGATACTTTGCAGGAAAAAGAACTTCAGCCAAATCCTTGCCATACAGCGGGGCTTATAGGTTCGGCTGACCAGAATGATGATGTTGTTCTTCGAAATGTGTCGGTGCAGGGATACCGTTATGGCTTTGTATTAGGTGAGCACGTTGTTGCAGATTATCTTTATGCTCACAATTGTGAAGAAGCCATAACATTTCATGATTGCTCTCACCTGTCGGTTATTCAGCACGTTGTAGCACAACACAATACCATTATACTTTCTACAACTACAGCAGATTTGTTTGGAATGCCTAAAGGGCCTTGTAATGTATTGGTTGAAACAGTTAACTTTGAATGTGGTACAGGTTTAAAGCCTGAGGTTTCGGCTTTAAAATATGGCGTTTATGATGAGGACAAACGTTTGCACGGTAAGCTTACTTGGCACAAACCATGGGGTGAACAGGTATTCCCTTGTATATGTAGTGATGAGTTTAAGGTTGACCATTTCTAAACGTCTATACAATATTAATGCAAAAGGATGATAAATTTATGGATAACAAATTAAGAGTTGGAATAATAAGCGATGTACATATTGGATTTGACGGACATAACGACCCCAAGTATTACGGACATCTGGGTAAAATAGGTTATTATGGTGAAATGCAGAAGCAGTGGTGGAGATACACACTTTGTTGGTTTAAAAACCGTGGTGTGGATTTGATACTTGTTCCCGGGGATATGTCTAATGCCTGCGACTACGATGGTACTCATGGAGGCGGTACTGTACTTTCAAGAAAAGAAATCGGCGAATTAAAGGAGATTTTTGACGAAGTTTTTGCAGGCACATCTACCGAGCTTATGTGCATTTACGGAAATCACGACAACAGAGTTCAGCTTCAGGAAAAATTAAATGGCGGCGACTGTGAACATTGGAAGGATGTATTTGGAGAAGAATACAGTCCAATTGTAAAAAAAGAGGTTTGCGGATACACATTTATAGGTGCACATTGGGGTAAGGAAACACTTGCAGAGCCTTTTATTGAAAAAGCGTGCAGAGAAAATTCAGGTAAACCTGTTTTCTACATTCAGCACGACTTTCTTGATAATACAACTCCCGGTAGAAATAAAGAGGTTTCTGACCCTGCAAATTCGAGAGATTTTGAAAATCTTGTTATTTTTACAGGGCACACTCACACATCGCTTGTAAACGAATATGCAATATGGCAACCGGATGAAGAAGATGTGCCAAATTACATAACTATAAACTGTTCTACATTGAATTATGGTTATGTTTACGGAACACCTGTAAATGGTGATAATTTAAGAACAAAGCATGCTCTTTATATGACAGTTTCAGGGGATGAAGTAAATCTTGAACGCTTAAGCTTCTGGACAGATGAAATGAGAGCACTTACTGAAGGAAGAAAGACTCAACAGGATTTTTCAGTATGCACAAAGTCATGCGGAGCAGACTGGCACTTTAAAATTGGTGAAAAAGTATATGATATAAAAAGCAGAAAGGCAGCATCAGTCCCTGCAGAGTTTGCAGAAACTGCATATATGGGAATAGATAAAAAAGACACATATGCTACCCTTTACTTCCCTGCTGCGCAGGTTAAGGATAATACACATTCATACCTTTTAGAAGCATATGATGCAGAAGGAAACAAGGTTGGAGAAAATTATGTGAATACTGAACATCACATAGATGGTACTTGTGAATATTACAGCGATTACTATTCCATTGCAATAGGCGGACTAAAGCCTGAAACTGAATATGTTTTTAAAGTATATGCAAGAGATTGGTTTTTTAACAAAAGCAAAAATCCTCTTATTGTTAATGCAAAAACACTGAAGAGTTAAGGTGAATTTCGGTGATGAAGAAAAAGAAAGTATTAAAAATTTCTTTGATTTTGATTATATGCATTATTGTTGCCGGTGTGGCGGCAGTTTTTGGAATTAATGCCTATGTGAAGTTTGTTGGGGGCAAAAATATAATTTCAGTTGAAGATGCGAAAAAGCTTGAGGGAATTGACTGTATAGTTGTTCTCGGGTGTGGAGTTGATGTTAACGGAAAACCAAGCTGGATGCTAAAAGACAGACTTAAAATGGGAATTGATTTGTATAATCAGGATATTTCCGGTAAAATTATAATGAGTGGCGACCACGGAAAGAAATATTATGACGAAGTTAATGTAATGAAACAATTTGCAATTGATTCGAAAATTCCGTCAAATGACATCTTTATGGATCATGCAGGGTTTTCCACATACGAGAGTATGTACCGTGCAAAGGAAATATTTGAGGCGGATTCTGTTGTTATAGTTTCTCAAAAATATCATTTGTACCGTGCAATTTATATTGCTGAAAAGCTGGGTATTAAAGCTTATGGAGTAAATTCTGATTATAATAATATTTACGGTGGGGAAAAATACCGTGAAATTAGGGAAATACTTGCAAGATTCAAGGATTTTTTCAAAACTGTATTTAAATCCGAACCAACATATCTGGGAGATGTTATTCCGGTAAGTGGTGACGGTAATATAACTAATGATTAATTTTTAAAATATACAAAAAGGGGCGATTTGAATGAGTAGTTTAAAAGCAGGTTTTAGCAGAGTTAATATTAACCCACCTATGGGAATTAACTTGAGAGGGTATTTTATTGTTCGTCTTGCGGATGGTATTCTTGACGATCTGGAAGTTAATGTATTGGCTTTGCAATGTGGTGATGTTAAAACTTTGCTTGTCAGCGCGGACCTATGTTCAATTGAAAATGATCTTAGTGCATTTTATAGAAAAAATATCAGCGAAGCAACAGGTGTTCCTGAAGAAAATATCATTATTGCTGCAACGCATACTCACACGGCACCCAATGTTCTTAAGGAATCAGATGATGAACTTATAGTTTATTATACCGATTTTGTAGGCAAAAGAATGGTTGATGCAGCAAAGTTTGCACTTGATGACCTAAAGGGTGCAAAAATGGGCTACGGAATGGGGACAGCACCGAACATTGCTTTTATTCGTCGTTATGTTATGAAGGATGGCAGTGTTAAAACTAATCCCGGTGTTAATAATCCTGATATAGTTGGTCCTGTCGGAGAAACTGATGAAAGTGTAAATGTTATGAGATTTGACCGTGAGGGCGGAGATACTTTGGTTTTTGTGAATTTTGCAAATCATCCTGACGTTGTAGGTGGTTGCAAGGTTTCTGCAGACTGGCCGGGAATTTTAAGAAGCACTGTTGAAAAAATACTTGATAACACAAAGTGCATTTTCTTTAACGGTGCACAGGGTGACGTAAACCACGTTAATGTTCATCCCACAGGCGGCTTTTTAAACGATATGTTTATGGATTTTGACGATGTATCAAGAGGTTATGCTCACGCAAGGTATATAGCGCGTGTTGTAACAGGCGGTGTTTTACAGGCGTATGATAAGGTTAATTATGTTGATGTTAATTCTATTGTAAGTAAACAGAAATATATTTATATACCTTCCAATAAGGGAAAACCTGAAGATATGCCCGAGGCACATCGTATTAATAATTTGTACCTTGAAGGCAGAACAGACGAGCTTCCTTACGAGGGCATGATGCGTACTACAATAGTTGCTGAAGCAAGAAGAATGGTGCTTTTGGAAAATGGACCTGATTCATTCGATATACCTCTTTCAGTGATGAAAATAGGACCTGTGGCACTTGTTGGTATTCCCGGCGAGCCATTTACAGGTATAGGAAGAGGGCTTAAGGCAACAGAAGGGTTTGATATGATTATTCCTTGTTGTCTTGCAAATGGTGGTATAGGATATTTCCCTATGCGTGATTCTTATGACGAAGGCGGTTATGAAGCACGTACATCTAAATTCAAAGCAGGTGTTGCTGAATTTATTATTGAAGAGGGACAAAAACTACTTACAAGTATTAAATAAGCTGACAAATTACATATATGCATATTGGAGGAATTTTATTGAAAAAGAGTATTTTGTATTTATTGTTGGTTGTTTTGAGCATTTGCATTGCAGGGTGCGGTAAGGCAGGTAATGATGCGGATGTCTGGGCGCAGGCTATGTATACTGAGGATACGGAGCTTGGCAAAGGAGCAAAGACTGTTATCGTTGAAGTTGAGGCAGAAGATAAAATTGTTGTATTTACTGTGCGTTCAGACAAAGAATTTCTTGGGGACGCCTTGCTTGAACATAAGCTTATTGATGGTGAACAGGGTGCATATGGACTTTATGTAAAAAAAGTAAATGGTATTATGGCAGATTATGATAAAAATCAATGCTACTGGGGTTTTTACAAAAACGGAGAAAGTATGAGTACCGGTGTTGACAGTGAAAAATTCAAAAACGGTGATGAATACAGGATTGTATACACCAAATAAACAAATGGGGTGTAGTAAAATGAATTTCATTTTGCTACACCTCCGTTTTGTTTATAACTTAATTTTTTTGACAATAAGGGGATTTTACATATCTTTTTTTAATATTTTACTTTTAAAAATAATAGCAGTTACAATGGTTGAAATTATGATTTCAGGAATCATATATGTTCCATTATAAACAAGCGAATATGCAAGTACACTTTGACCTTCTTCAGCATAAACACCCCATATAAGTATGCCTGATATTATATGGCACAGGTAACGTAGTGTTGTCACAATGAATGCACTTAACGGAATTGCAAAATATTTTTTGCCCATAAGTTTGTAAAATACCCCCGAAAGCCCAAGTACACCAAATGCAAAAATGTAGTCAAGCAATACAACAAGCACAAAATACCAAAGTGTTTGTGTAGGTGGTGGGTAAAAGCCGAACATCATTTGCAGTATTGCATAGGAAACAGCTGAACAAATACCCCATTTAGAGCCGAAAAGTATGCCTGTTGCTATAATAGGTACCATAGATGCAACAGTTACCGAGCCACCCTGAAGCCAGGGAGCAGGAATAAGTTTACTTATTAACATAAGTACGGTTGCAAGTGCTACCATAAGAGCACTTGTTGTTAATTTTTTAGTTGTGTTCACTTTATCATTCCTTTCGTTTTTTAGAAAAGAATAATTCCAACAAAAAAATCGAACCGTAGAAAAAGTCGGTTCGATTACAGAAATCTATACGAGTATTTCCCTACGTTGGCATTATCCAAATCAGGTTACGGGTTAAAGCGGCAATACGCTTACTCTCAGCCTGCATGCGCAAGCTCCCCAAATTTTAAATTGTTGTTCCGGAACAAAGTCATTATAATTGAAAAAAACAAATTTGTCAATACTGATTTTGTGTATAAACAGGTATTTTACTAAAAATCTTGATTATATTTATAATTTATGCTAAAATTTTATAGTGGTATTTTTTTCTGAAAAATTTGTGCAGAGGTGATTAAAATGAAAAAAGAACTTTCTTTGAAAGCTTTGGAAATAATTAAAAAAATGCAACAAAATGAACTTACAGAAAGCGTTATTTATAATGAAATTGCAAAATTTGCAAAGGGTGAAGAAAATAAAAATACACTAAAGCGTTTAAGTGATGAAGAAAAGGCTCATTATGAAGTATGGAAAAAATATACCGGTATTGATATGAAGCCGCAAAAGGGCAAAATTTTAAAGTACAAGCTTATTGCACGTATTCTCGGTTTTACCTTTGCTGTTAAGCTTATGGAAAATGGAGAGGAGATTGCACAGAAGGAATATGCAATTCTCTCATCTGAAGTTGAAGAAAGTAAACACATAAGAGAACAGGAGGAAGAGCACGAAGCGGCTCTTCTTAATATGCTTGACGAAGAAAGTTTGCAGTACGTAGGCAGTATGGTGCTTGGGATGAATGATGCTTTGGTTGAACTTACCGGCTCTTTGGCAGGCTTTACATTTGCTATGCAAAACACCCGCCTTATTGCACTTTCGGGGCTTATTATGGGTATTTCTGCTACATTTTCTATGGCTTCAAGTGAATTTCTTGCGGCAAAGAGCGAAGGTAGAAACGACGCATTTAAGTCATGCTGTTATACGGGGATTGCGTACCTTATAACAGTTGCACTTTTAATTGCGCCATACCTTGTTTTCGGAAACTCGCAGTATATGACAGCATTGTTTTCAATGATAGCAGTTGTTATTCTTATTATAGCAGGTTTTACATATTACATTTCAGTAGCTAAAGGTGAAAAATTCAAACCGAGATTCTGGGAAATGACACTTATAAGCGTGGGAGTTGCCGTTGTTTCTTTCTTTGTAGGTATTCTTGCAAAGCATTTCCTTGGTGTTGATTTGTAAAATGTATTTGAGGTTTATTTATGAAAAATTATAAAATAACAGTTCAGTATGATGGAACAAAATACAATGGTTGGCAACGTCAGGGCAATACGCCGAATACTATTCAGGAAAGGTTTGAAAATGTGTTGCAGCGTATGTGCGGACACACAGTTGAAATTTATGCTTCGGGTAGAACGGATGCAGGTGTTCACGCAAGGGCACAGGTTGCCAATTTTAAATGCGATACGGATTTGTCTGATGAAGAAATAATGGCATATCTTAACCGTTATTTACCTTCTGATGTATGCGTAACTTCCATTGAAGAGGTGAATGAGCGGTTTCATAGCCGTCTTAATGCAGTTTCAAAAACTTATGAATATAGTCTGGCTGTAAAAAAACCTGACGTTTTTATCAGAAAATACGTATATTCCGTGGATGATGTGCCTGACGTTGAAAAAATGCGTTGTGCGGCACAAAAACTTTTGGGTACTCACGATTTTAAGGGATTCAGTTCGGTTGGTAAAACAAAAAAATCTACCGTACGTACTATAAACAGTATTGATATTACAGAAAATGACGGACTTGTAAAAATTAAAATAAACGGAAGTGGATTTTTATATAATATGGTGCGTATATTGTGCGGTTCATTATATGAAATCGGAACAGGCAAGCTTTCTGAAAATATAATAGATGATGTTTTTGAAAGCAATGACAGAAGCTTGGCGGGAATAACCTTGCCTGCTTGCGGCCTTGTTCTTCTGGAAGTGGATTATTAATTTGATTTTGGTATATAATATTAACGGATAAGAGGTATGAAAATGTTTAAAAAACTATTTGCACCCAAGGATATGACAATGGGTTCTCCATGGAAAAGCATACTTTCTTTTGCTTTTCCTCTACTTATAGGTAACATTGCACAGCAACTTTACAGTACTGTAGACAGTGTGGTTGTTGGGCGTTGTATAGGTGACAACGCATTGGCGGCTGTAGGAAGTGCTATGCCTATTATAAATGTGTTGCTTGTGCTTTTTATGGGTATTTCGGCAGGTACTACAATTATGGTTTCACAGTATTTTGGCGCCAAAAACAGAGAAAAGCTTGCATATACAATAGGAAACAGTATTACTGTTACAGCTATATGCTGTGTGTTTATGATTGTGGTTTTTACTCCGTTTATACGTCCGGCATTACATTTGCTTAATACACCGGAATCTATTATAGACGGATGTCACGATTATTTGTTTATCGGGCTTGTAGGTATTGCAGGTATGGCTTATTATAATATTTTAAGTGGTATTATAAGAGGTTTGGGAGATTCTTTTTCTTCTCTTCTTTATCTTCTGATAGCTACCGTTATAAATATAGTTCTTGATATTTACTTTGTTGCATACGTAGGAATGGGTATAGGCGGTGTTGCACTTGCAACAGTAATTGCACAGGTTATATCTTCAGTACTTTGTCTTATTAAAATTTCAAGAATGACGGAGCATTTTGATTTTGGCATAAAGTATTTAAAGCCTGTTGGAGAATATGTTAAAACTATTGTTAAGCTTGGCTTGCCATCAGGGCTTACTCAGGCAATATTTTCTCTTGCAAATATATCTGTTCAGTCACTTTCAAATTGTTTTGGCGAAACTTTTATCGCCGCAAATATTGTTATTATGAGAGTTGATGGTTTTGCTATGATGCCAAACTTTTCGTTTGGTATGGCACTTACCACGTTTGCAGGGCAAAATGTAGGTGCAGGACTTTATGACAGAGTTATAAAAGGAGCTAAGCAGGGTACGGCAATAGCTGTTGGTTGTTCGGTAATTCTGACTGCCTTGATATTGATTTTTGGTAAATCACTTATGGGTATTTTTACAACTACAGATGTTCTTGTGGAAAAAAGTTATTATCTTATGAAAATACTTGCAGCAGGCTATATTGCAATGGCTGTTACGCAAAGTCTTTGTGGTGTTATGCGAGGCTCGGGTGATACGGTAACACCTATGTGGATTTCCATTATTTCAACAGTTATTGTACGAGTTCCTCTTGCGTATGCAATATCATACATGACAAGAACTCCCGAATTGCCTTATGGTAATTGTGAGTGTATTCAGATTTCTCTTTTGGTATCCTGGGTTTTAGGTGCAGTTGTGACGGCTGTATTCTATAAAATAGGAAGATGGAAAAATAAAGCTATAAAATAAAATTCAGTAAAATACAAGCAAGTTTATTGTCGGTTTTGTAAAATTTGTAGAAATTTTTTGTAAGTATAAAAAAAATATTGAAAATTGCTTTTGGGTATGATATACTATATCCGTTAAAAAATTTATAAGAGAAGAAGGCATGATGTATGAAGAAAATTTACGAAGGTAAAACAAAAGACGTTTACAGTCTTGATAACGGCAATGTAATGTTGAAATTCAAAGATGACTGCACAGGTAAAGATGGTGTGTTTGATCCCGGTGAAAACTCTGTTGGTCTTACAATTGAAGGTATAGGTAAAGCAAATTTGAGAACTTCAGTTTACTATTTTGATATGCTTAAAGAAGCAGGTATTAAAACTCACTATGTAAGTGCCGATATTGAAAATGCTACTATGGAAGTTCTTCCTGCGACAGTATTTGGTCATGGCCTTGAAGTTATCTGCCGTCTTGTTGCAACAGGCAGCTTTATACGCAGATATGGTGAATATATAGAAGACGGTACTGCTTTGGAAGGCGGTTACGTTGAATGTACTTTTAAAAATGATGAAAAAGGCGACCCATTGGTTACAATGGAAGGTCTTGCTGCTTTGGGTGTTATGACTCCTGAAATGTTTGAAAGTATGAAGGAAAACACTCTTAAAATTACTAAGATTGTAGCAGATGACCTTAAGACAATCGGTCTTGACCTTTGGGATATTAAGTTTGAATTTGGTTACAACAACGACGAAGTTATCCTTATTGACGAAATTGCATCAGGCAATATGCGTGTTTACAAGGATGGCGAGATTGTTAATCCGGTTGAG
>JAZQAN010000050.1:0-3216 GCA_045545235.1 Clostridia bacterium
TTTAATTTCATAATCATATACACCTGCATGGTCATAAACATATGTATTTTCGTACTTTTCGCTCTTTAACATACCAATTAACTGTGCATTTGTACCGTAAGTCTTTGAAATTTTATAACCTGCATCACTAAGCTCGGCATCACCGACACTAATAAATTCTCCGGTATCTTTTACCGATTTAAAGTCATATTTATCAAGATTCTTAAAGTCAACATCATCTCTTGCCTTAACAACAAGATCATATATTTTTTTGAATGATACACCATCAACTGAATTTGTTATCATAAATTGCGCATTTTGGTCAACCAAATCACGAGTTACCGCACCGCTTTCGATATCAATAACTCCGTCTGTTGCAGTAATACTATAACCTTCAGGTACAGAAGGTATTGTAATTGCTTCAGTTACACTGTTTGGTGTACCTGTTACATATTCAGGTACATTATTTTTAAACTCATTCAAAGCGTCGGTAATACTACTTTGAGTACTGCGTTGAATTTCATACAACTTTACATTTCTAAAGGTAATATACGAACCTGCATCAAGTGATGCACGAAATCTTTGTATAAATGATGTTAAAGCATTGCCCGTATATGAACCCTGACCTACATATGTGTATTTGCCATTTGAGTCCACCTCATATATGTATGATTTGCCGTTATCAGTATCTATAACAAATCTTACAGTTTTATCCTTACCGTTAGTGAATTTTTCCAAAGTAAGTGTATCACTATTAGTAGTAACCCAAGACAAAGCACGGTTTTTAGTCAACCGAAAATCGTTGCCTGTAACAATAGTTGCACCATTTAAGTGTTCACTGAAATACCAGTCAGAACGAGAGTTCATAGAAGATATGTAGCTTGCACAAAATGTAATTTCTACTGCATATATACCCTTAAAGCCTTGTTGATATACAGCTGCATTGTTATTGACATCCTCATCAACCAATGCCGTGAAATTTACCGCAAAATTGTCGATTTTTTCATCATTATCGCCTTCAGCGGCAGTACGTCTGATTGTAATACCATCATCACTATATACTGTTTCAAACCCATCTGTTACAGGATTAAAATTGTCATAAATAGCAATTTTACCCATTGGTGATTCCGCAAACTCTTTATTCAAATTCATATCTGCGATAACTTTACCCTTTGTAAGGTCTACAGTACCATCGTCAGGATCTTCAGGAGTATTTCCACCTTCATCGTCTCCACCTGATCCACCTTCGCCTTCAGAGCCATCGGATGCTTTTACTGTAAAATGATATATTTTTTCAAATGCTATTCCATCTGCATTGCCTGAAACAGTAAGACTTACATTCTTATCCTCTGTTCCTCTTATTACAGTACCATCTGCCATAAGCACCCCTTCATCAGAACTTGTGATCTGAAGACCTGCCAAACTATCAGGAATTGTGATATTTTCAGTAACATTATCTTCCTCAAGAACCAAATAATCCGGTAGACTGTCTACCCTTGTAGTTACTCTTTCCACTTCATAAATATCAAGTTTTTTAATCGTAACTGTAGAGTCCTTCTCTACATAACTTCTCATAAGAAACCGTAGAGAACGTATTGAATCGTCTGCTTTTTTGGAATAAACATCTGTACCAAGATATTTAAATTCACCGGTAGATTCATCAATCTCATATCCATGTATACTTTTACCTACTGTATCTACTACAAATCTTATTTTGTGTTCATTGTTATCATTAATATTAGAAAACTTTACTGTCTTTTTATTTGTTGACTGGAAAGAACCATCAGATGGTTTCACCTGATATCTGTTGGCTGTTATTGATGCACCATCCAGATAATCAGAAAAATACAAATCATAAGTTCCGTTCTTACCGCTTACGGGTGTAACATTGGATTTAATTGTAAAATCAAAAGCGTACATTCCGGCAAAACCCTGCTGATACAATTCTGTATTGTTTACATCATCCTTAACATAATCAGTAAATCTTACAGCAAAATTCGTATTAGCGGTACCATCTGCTGTACCTTCTGCTACACGAACAATGGATATGCCGTCTGCTGAATATATTGCATCAAAGCCATCTGCTTCGGTATATTCATCATATATAACCTTTTGTGCCATATAAGAATTCCCAAAAGTTTCGTCAAAAACAATTTCTTCTATTAATTTAGCACCTGACAAATCAGGCTCTGCTGTATCTTCCGCCAAAACAACCATCGGAGCAACAGACAAAAGCATACTTAAAACTACTAAAAATGATATAATTCTTTTCATTATGTGTTCCTCCTATCTTCTGATTACTATTGCACGAACAGCACCATTTTTTGCACTGACAAAAATTTTATCGCCTATTTGTACATCATCAAATGTTAATTTCTTTATTGTGCTGTTACCTTCTAACAAAAATATCGGAGGAGTGTTTGAATTATACACCTCATACTTAATTGTAGAAGTACCGTAATTTATTGTTACCTCGTCTGTCCATCTGCCTTTGGTCTGAGAAACATAGTCATAACGTGCATCCGCTACCGTACCAAGACAAAATTCAAATTGCGGATTAGAAGTATTCAAATCTTTAGTGTTGTAATTGTTTGAATCCTGCAATATTTTTATACCATTCATTTCAGCTGTACCGTTTATAAGATTAAACGCTATCAAATCTCCGGCACTTGCTGCAAGGAATTCGTTTTGCGGAATAAGTGGTGATACTGCGTAGTTTTTCTCGCCATCTTTTGTAAGTAGATTTACAACAAGTTTTTCTTCGTCACCAACGATTTTTGTAGATACTCTTTTAACTATACCTACGTCACTGTCAGCATTAGGCTTATTTATCATTCCGGCCTTCATATCACTTGTTACAACAACCAAACCTGCAATGTGGCTTGTTTCATCTACATCATAAGCCTTTATTTCGTATTTTGTATTTGTAAGCAACATAACAGGAATCATAAGGTCATCGTCTGTACATGTGCTGATATTTTTCGGAATACAAATAGACATTGATTCAGCATCGTTTATACCAAAGCCGTCTCCTGCATCACCATAACTGAATACTTTTCCGTTTTGATAATACTTTTTATATGTATCAGTATCATAAGGTTCAATAATATCAAAGTTAACTATTTCACCTTTATCATTTAGTGTATAGCACACTACCTGATTACTAACCATATTAAGAATATCTGACTTTTTATATTTTACAGTTACTTCATTTCCCTGAGCATCTGTTGTCTTAAC
>JAZQAN010000051.1:0-42085 GCA_045545235.1 Clostridia bacterium
AGAATACCGGGACAAGTTTTATTTTTGTTATACTGGATATAAATGACTTTAAAAATATTAATGATACAAAAGGACATGCCGCAGGGGATGAAATTTTAAAACAAGTAGGTACGTTTATTAATGAATATTTCGAACGTTATAATTGTGAAAGCTATAGATTTGGTGGCGATGAATATGTTTTGCTGATGAAAGATATACAATTATCATATGTTGAGAATCTAATTGTAAAGCTGAATGAAGAATTATTTAATTTCAATAATATTACATTATCTCACGGTTGCTCAGAAGTGGACTTCAATAACACAAAACCCTTTCACGTGGCTTTAAAAACGGCTGATGCAATTATGTATTCTAATAAAGAGCAATATTATTTGAATTTGCGTAGTAGCGGAAAAGAGTTAAATGTTGAGAAGATTTAACCTGAATCAGATGGCATCTAAACCATTCGGTTCTTCTTTTTTCTTTATGTTGAATTTAACAAATAACTTTATGAATAGCAATTATTTACCGACTGAGCTTTGCGAGGTCGGTAGCATAGAGTCCGACCGCGTCCGGAGGACGATAAAGGGAGGACGAATATGTGGCAGCGGTCAAAAGATGCCTGCGAATTTATGAGCAGGAAGAATCTTTTGGGAACCGCAACTGTAAATATGACTGTTAATCATAGGGTCAGCGACGCACTGTAAGGTGCTAGTCCTGGAGGGAGTTCAAGTCCAACACGGGGAGCCATAACAGATAGAGCAATTGATACAATTTATCAATTACTCTATCGTTTTTTTATGCTCAAAACCCTCATTTCAAGCGGATGTTTTGATAATGAGGGTGCATTTTGTTTTCTGTATGTTATTATCATCCTGATTTTTGCCCTTGATTTTGATTTTTATTGTAAATAACTAATTTCCTATCGTTTCAATGAAAAGTTATCGTTTAAGTGGAATTTTACTTCTGTATAGGTAAAAGATGTGCACGTAACCATAAAGAAACCTTGTGTTCATAACGAATACAAGGTTTTTTCTATTCTGTCCTTCACCGAAGTAGGCTGTTTTAAACCAATCTTTTTGGTCGGCTTTTCGTCGGCTCGTCGTTTTTTGTGGTGCTTGTTCCTGTTAAGTTTCTTGATAATAGAATAAAAGGTTTTGGAATGCATCGTTTTAGTAAAGTTTGTATAACTGAAACGGTGCATTTGTATTCGAGGATTTAAGTTATTAAATTTTTTTGTTGATTTTGTAGTTATCTATATATATAATAGCTTTAAAGAAACTTACGGAGGTATAAATATATGACTATTAAGAAACTTGGAGCAACAGGGCATGCTTTTAAAGCTGAAACTTTTGGGATGGTTGCAGATAATTTGAAATTAAACAATATAGATAGGATTCAGTTTACACCATCTAAAATATCGACAGAGTTTGATTGGAGTAAAAATTGTTATACTCCTGCGTTGGCAAATTATATTAAAGAAAAACTTGAGGGAATACATATATCGTCACTTGGATGCTATATAAATATGGCGGCTGATGGATGTGATGAAGTAGAAAAATTTAAGAAAAATATAGAATTCGCTAAATATATAAATGCTGACATTATTTGTACAGAAACAGGGATGCGTGCAACATTTGAAGAGACACGTTCGGAAGATAATTTCAGACGGGTTATTGAGAATGGAAAGAAAATGGCTGAATGTGCAGAAAAATTTGGAGTAACCATAGGCATTGAAATATGTTATCCTCATTCGATATGGAATATTGAATTATTTAGTAAATTTCTTGAAGAAGTCAATTCACCTAATATGTGTTGCCTTTTTGACCTTGTTGGAATGTTGGATGTTGCAAATGTTGATATACAACATGAAATTGTTGATTCATATATAGAAACTTTCAAAGACAAGATTAGACTTATTCATCTTAAGGATATGGACATTGTTGATGGAAAAAGGACAATTGTTCCTGTAGGTACAGGATTGATTGATTTTGAATATATGTTTAAAAAGATTGATGAAAATATATGTGCAGTGGATATGATTGTTGAATCAGTAAATCAAGAATATGTATTGAATGGCATAGAATTTTTGAAAAAGTATTTATGAAATTCTATTGTGTTATCTTAAAACGTTAAGATTTTAATGGTTACAAAACACAAAAAATGGTTTTTAATTCTATTGTAAATCAAATGTTGAGTGATGTATACTGAATTGGATTAGATAACCTTAGAAGGGAGAAAAATTATGAGAAAATATTTATTGCCAGAAAAAGGCGAATTTTATAAAGCTAATCTGCATTGTCATTCAACTTATTCTGATGGGAATTGGACCCCTGAAGAAATAAAGGAACGCTATATGAAAGAAGGTTATTCAGTTGTAGCATATACGGATCACAATTTTTTTACATCACACAATAACCTTACGGATTCTGATTTTGTAGCTTTGAATGGAATTGAATATGGAGTGAATAATGTAGAGTTCGGTGGAGTTTCAGATATGAAATTTCGAAAAAACTGTGACATATGCATGATCGCTCTTTATCCGGATGTTGATAAAACATATGACCAGATAAATACGGATTTTGTTTTCAGGTATACTCCCGAAAGTGTAAATGAACTTATTGAAGGTGGAAGAAAAAACAATTTCTTTGTTACCCACAACCATCCTACGTGGTCAAGGGAAGAATATACTGACTATATAAATTACAACAATATGCATGCTATGGAAATATGCAACTACGGTTGTGTGTGCAACGGTTTTGATGAACATAATTCAAAAATTTATGATGATATGCTAAGGAAGGGTAAGCGTCTTTACTGTATAGCAACTGACGATAATCATAATAAGCCCGGTAGGACTTTAGATTCTTTTGGAGGCTTTACAATGATAAAGTCAGAAAAACTTGAATATACAGCTATAACAAAAGCGTTGCTTAATGGTAGTTTCTACGCTTCCGAAGGACCTCTTATCGAAAGTCTGTATTACGAAGATGGAAAAGTTTATATCAAGACTTCTCCGGCGCAGGAAATATTTATAACAAAACCCGGAAAGAATGTTGGAAAGGTAAGGGAAGAAGGTCGGCTTGTTGATAAGGGTGAATTTACTGTAGCTGATAATGATGTGTATTTTTATATAACCGTTGTGGGAGAAAATGGGACAAAAGCTTATACCAATGCATATTTTCTTGATGAGATTTTGTGATTGAAATGAAACTTGTAATGAGAATTGTGTGATTTTTTAATAGGAGGATTTTCATATGAAAAAAGATATAATTGTTTTTGACAAGGATGGAACTTTGATGGATTTTGATTCCTTCTGGATTGCACTTTCTGTTTCGGCAATAACAGATGTTCTTAAAAAACTAAACAAAGAAGATGTTGATATAAATTTGATTATGAAGTCTTTTGGTGTGGAAAATGGCGTCGTTGATATTGATGGCATTTTGTGTAAAGGTACATATGAACAGCTTGGAATGGCTATGTATGATATTTTGAAACAGGCAGGATGTGAAAAACCAAAGGATACTGTTCTCTCTATGATTGTTAGTGCTTACAATGCTAATATGGATTTGGGATGCATTAAACCTACCTGCGGGAATATAAAAGATGTTTTGATGAAACTTAAGAATGACGGAAGAAAACTTGTTGTAGTTACAACTGATAACTTTGAAAGTACAAGTAAATGTCTTGATGAATTAGGTATCAGAGAGTTTTTTGATATGGTGTTTACTGATGATGGAAAAACACCGGTAAAACCTGATCCGCATTGTATTTTAGAGTATTGCAAATCTGTTGGAAGTTCACCTGATAAGATGGTAATGGTAGGAGATACACTAACTGATGTGATGTTTGCCCGTAATGCGGGAATGGATATAATAGGTGTGGGAAGTAATGAAAAAAGTAAGCAATTGCTTAAATTACATACTGATGTGGTTATTGATGACATTTCATATATTTTTGATGCATTAAAAGAGGTGGAGTAAGTGTTTACCGGAATATTTGCAGGAATTACGTGGGCGTTAGAAACTGTTTTTATTGCAATTGCGTTATCTATGAGTCCATTTGTTTCAAGTAGTGAAGGGCTTTTGTTGGCTCCGTTTATAAGTACATTTTTGCATGATACAATATCCTCTGTTTATATGTTGTTTTATAATATAATTAAAGGCAATCTTGAAAGTTTATTGAGAATATGTAAAACAAAGAATTTTAAATGGTTGGTTTGTGCTTCTGCAATCGGAGGGCCAATAGGAATGACGGGATATACATTGGCTGTAAATTTTATGGGAGCTTCTTTAGGAGCTATTTCGTGTGCAATATATCCTGCGATTGGAGCTTTTTTGGCATATGTTTTTTTAAAAGAAAGGAATAAAGCGTATCAATGGATTTCTCTGCTTATTACCTTGATTGGTGTTTATGGAATAAGTTACTCACCTAACCTTGATATTAAAAATTTTTGGTTAGGATTACTCGGAGCTTTTATGTGTGCATTTGGTTGGGGGATTGAAGGAGTTATATTATCAAAATGTCTTAAAGATGGTGAAGTAAAAAGCGAGTATATTTTACAAATACGTCAGATTGTATCTTCGTTGATTTATGGAATTATTATTATACCTGTGATTGGTGGATGGAGATTTACTGCAGGTTTATTTGTTGAAGAGAATTTTATGGTTATTGTTGTTATATTAATAGCAGCTTTTTTTGCAACATTATCGTATTTGCTTTATTATGAAACGATAAGAAAAACAGGAGTGTCCAAAGCAATGGGGTTGAATATTACATACACTGCTTGGGCTGTGCTTTTTTCAATCGTAATATTACGGGATTTAAGTGTATTAAATCCGATTACAATAGGTTGTGGCATAGTTGTAGTTGTTTTTGGGATTTTATCTGCTACGGATTTTAAAGAACTATTAATGCGTAGTGACAAATAAAATACTATATTGTAAAATTTGAATATTAAGCATAAATAGACACCTGTTCGATTTTGGTTCTATTTATGCTTTTTTTTGCTATCTATATCAGTTTATGGAACTATATAGTTGTATTTTCGAGTTTGAATTAACTAGAAAAATGGTTGTAAAACACAAAAAATGGTTTTCTATACTATTGTAACTAAAGTGTTGGTTGATTTATAATTTATGTAAATCATGGGTTGTTTTGACTTGTGTGATAACTTTATGGAAAACAGAAAGGATGTTTTTATGGCAATTGTGAAAAATATTAAACTTAATAAAAAAGAAGTTGAAGACAAAATATATGCTTGTTGGTTAGGTAAAAATATTGGAGGTACAATGGGCGGTCCTTTTGAGGGTGTAGAGGAAATGCTTGACATCCAGGGTTATACTACTGAAAAAGGGGAACCACTTCCTAATGATGACCTTGATCTTCAGTTGGTATGGCTTCGTGCTATGCAACATGTAGGCCCCGTTGCACTTAATGCAAACATTCTTGCAGAATACTGGATGACGTATATTCCACCTCATTGGAAAGAATATGGTATCGGTAAGTCAAATATCCGTGAAGGGATGCTTGCTCCTTTGTGTGGTGAGGTAAACAATGATTCCTGGAAACATTCAAATGGTGCGTGGATTCGTTCTGAAATATGGGCGTGTCTTGCTCCTGGTTTTCCTAATATTGCACTTAAGTATGCTATAATGGATGCCTCTATCGACCATGGTTACGGTGAAGGAACTTATGCAGAAATGTTTACTGCTGCACTAGAGAGTATGGCGTTTGTTGAAAATGACATAAGAAAGCTTATAGATAAGGCACTTGCATACATTCCAGAGGATTGTCAGGTTGCACAGTGTGTAAGAAAGGTTATTGATGAATATGATAAGGGGACAGATTATCGTGAAGTCAGACAGATGCTTGTTAAAATGACAGATAATCTTGGAATGTTCCAGGCACCGGCAAATATTGGCTTTGTAATAATCGGTTTGTTGTATGGTGAAGGAGATTTTAAAAAGTCTATGATTTATACGATAAACTGTGGTGATGATACAGATTGTACAGGTGCTACACTTGGCTCAATTATGGGTATTATGGGTGGTACATCAATCATTCCTGATGATTGGAAAGAATATATTGGTGACAGAATTATGCAGATTTCTATAAACGGTTCATACCGTGAGTGTAATCCGGGTACATGTACCATGCTTACAGAGTGGGTTGTGCAAACAATTCCATCCGTGTTATTTGCTCACCAAATATACATGGAATATACAGATGCTGAATCAGAGTATGATAGAGAATGGGCATTTGGTTACAAAAAACAACAGGATGAAGAACCTATGGCTGTGTTCGATAACAGTCCATATTCATTTATGATAACAAACAACTTTTCCGGCGAAGTAACTGTTGATTTTGGTAAGGCTCCCAAAATTAAACCGGATGAACCATTTACATTCAAGTATATTGTAAGAAATACTTTACCTGAATCATATAATGCAAAAGTGAAAATTTTCTTGCCTGATGGTTGGACAGCAGAATATGATCGTTTGATATATGTTGAAAAACTTACAACACATACAAAAAACACATCGGAATTTACTGTTACAGTTAAAGCATCTGAAAACATAGATTCAACAAACAAGTTAATCTTGAATATTTCGTCGTCTGCTCGTGCTCTTGAATACACAATTCCGGTAAATATAATAGGATAAATAATATTTAAAGGAAAGAGAGTGATTGATTTGTTATATGGTAAAATAAGTGGATTTTCAGACGAAATAGATTCGTGTGTGATTACACAGTTTGAGGCGCTTAACAGGCTGAATATAAAATATTTTGAACCGCGTGGTATTGATGGTAAAAATATTTCAACTTTAACTGACGAACAAATTAAAGAATTAAAAGCTAAAATGGATAAATACGGAATTGCGGCTTCTTCAATAGGTTCACCAATTGGTAAGGTGAACATTGAAGACGATTTTGCAGAACACTTTGAACTTTTTAAAAGAGTGGTGTTTATTGCGAAAGAACTTGGCTCCAAATATATAAGAATGTTCAGCTTCTATACAAAAGAAGGTGGATGGAATGATGAAAAATGTGAGAAAGTAATCAAAAGGTTACAAACTATGATTGAGTATGCAAAGGAGCAAGATGTTGTGCTTTTGCATGAAAATGAAAAAGATATTTATGGTGACACAATTGACAGATGTCTTGATATTATGGAAACTCTTGCTTGTGATAATTTTAAGGCAGTATTTGACCCTGCAAATTTTGTGCAGAGCGGACAGGATACAAAATCTGCAATTGATAAGCTTGGAAAATATATTGAATATATGCATATCAAAGATTCTCTTGCTGACGGGAAAATTGTTCCTGCAGGTATGGGTGAGGGTAATGTGGAATTGGTGCTGAAAACATTGTTTGAACAAGGCTATGCAGGATTTATAAGTCTAGAGCCTCATCTTGGTAGTTTTGAAGGCCTTGCAGCTTTGGAACTTGATGATAAAATGGAAAAACTACCAAAAGGTGGAGAAGGTACATTCACCGTTGCATATAACGCACTTAATGAAATTTTAAATAGAATTTTGTAGGAGGTACTAATTGTGAGTAAAGTAAAAATTGGTGTTATCGGTTACGGTAATATGGGTAAAATTCATGTGAAAAATATTTTTGATGGTCAAATTCCGAACATGGAGCTTGGAGCGGTATGTGATATTGATGAAAAGAAACTTGAAATAATAAAAGAACTATATCCGGCTGTTCCTTTGTTTACTGATGCTGAGGAAATGTATAAAAGCGGTCTTGTAGATTCTGTTTTAATTGCAATTCCTCATTATGATCACGTAACATATGCAATTAAGGCTTTTGATTATGGACTTAATGTACTTGTTGAAAAACCGGCAGGTGTATATACAAAGCAAGTTAAGGAAATGAACGAAGCGGCTAAAAAGTCTGATAAAGTTTTTGCTATAATGTACAACCAAAGAACAAACCCTGTGTATTATAAGCTAAAAAAGTTGATTGATGATAACGAACTTGGAAACATAAAGCGAGTTACATGGATTGTAACAGATTGGTACAGACCACAAAGTTATCATGATAGCAGCGCGTGGCGTTCTACATGGAAGGATGAAGGTGGCGGAACTTTGATTAATCAGAACCCCCATCAGTTAGACTTATGGCAGTGGATGTTTGGTATGCCTGATAGAGTATATTCCAATGTTTCTTACGGTAAATTCTATGATATTGAAGTTGAAGATGAGGTTGTGGCATTGTTTAATTATGACAATGGCATTATTGGTCAGTATATTACATCTACCGGTGAGGCTCCGGGTACAAACAGACTTGAAATTGCTTGTGATATGGGTAAGGTTATTGTAGAAGGAAGAAAAGAGCTTGTTTTCTATCGTAATGTTATTTCAGAAAGAAAGCATAATGAAATCCACAAGGCTCCTTTTGGTATTCCTGAAAATTGGAAATGTGAAATTCCTATTAATGATGCTCCGGGAGAACAACATGTTGGAATTATTAAGAATTTTGCAAATGCTATTTTAAATGGAGAAAAACTTATAGCTCCCGGTGAAGAGGGTATTAAAGGTCTAACCATCTCAAACGCAATTCACTTAAGCTCATGGACAGGCGAAGAAATTAAACTTGCTGAATTTCCTGATGATAAGTTTTACGATATGCTTCAGGAAAAAATAAATAATTCTACATATGTAAAAAAAGTAAGAGAAACAGGAAATGTTGATATTTCCAAAACTCACTAAAGGAGAAATGAAAAATGGATAAAAGAATTGGTGCACAGCTATATACTATAAGAGATTTTATGACAACTATTGAAGATTTTGATACATCTTGTAAAAAAATTAAAGATATGGGATATAAAATTGTACAGGTTTCAGGTACAAGTCTTCCTGCTAAGCCCATGAGAGAAATTCTTGATAAGTACGGGCTTGAATGTGTGGTTACACACAGAACTTTCTATGATTTTAAATCTAATCTTGAAGAGATTATGGATTATAACAGAACACTTGGTTCAAAAATATGCGGAATCGGTATGATGCCTAAAGAGTATTTTGAAACAAAGGATACAGTTTTACAATTTATAAAGGAAGCAAAACCGGTTTGTGAAACATTAAAAAAAGAAGGATTCTATTTTGCATATCATAATCATGCAGCGGAATTTATGAAACGAGACGGAAAGTTTATTTTCGATTATCTTGTTGAAGAAACAGATCCGGAAACTTTTAACTTTACATTTGATACATATTGGAGTTATGTTGCGGGAATGGATGCTGCAAAGATTATTGAAAGACTAGGCAAGCGTGCAATGGTACTTCATTACAAAGACCTTAAAATCACAGTTGAAGGCTGGAGATATCCTGAAATGGCAGAGGTTGGTAACGGTAACCTTGATTGGGATGTAATTACTGCTGCCGGTGAAAAGGCGGGTTCAAAGTATGCGATTGTTGAACAGGACATCTGCCCGGCAGATCCATTTGATTCACTTAAAATGAGTTACGATTATCTTACACCTAAAGGATTTATCTAATAATATACCATATTAATGATTTGTGAGGTAATGAGATGAATAAAACTATTAGTATTGTTCCTGCAAAAGATGAACATTTGGAATTTGCCGGAAACATTGCTGTGAAAGCATGGGAGCCAATTCGTCAGGAATATAGAAAAATGCTTGGAGATTCTTTGTATGAAGCTTTTTTTGATGGTTGGCAGAGTAAAAAAAGAAAAAGTGTTGAAGATAGTTTGAAAAAAGGTAGAGGATATGTTGCGTTAGTGGGTAGCAATGTTGCAGGATTTATATCTTATGCTGTTGATGAAGACACAAAAACCGGAGAAATTTTAGAAAACGCAGTGGACTCTGATTTCAGAGGTATGGGAATAGGTTCAATGATGTACGAGTTTGTAATAGATAAAATGCGTGAAGAAGGAATGAGTTATGCGGTTGTTACAACAGGTGGAGATGATGGACACGCTCCTGCAAGACGCTCGTATGAAAAAGCGGGGTTTGAAAAATTTTTGCCTAGTGTAAAATATTACAGGAGTATTTAAAAATATCTCTTGTTAAGCTTGATTAATTATGAGATATGGGGAAGTGTAAAATGAATAAAAAGTATGGATTTGGTATTGTAGGGTGCGGAGCTATTTCAAAATGGCATGTTGCGGCAATAAAGGAAATTGAAAATGCTGAGTTAATCGGTGTGTTTAATACACCGAAAAGCTTTGCGGAAGATTTTGCAAAAGAAAATAATTGCAGAGTGTTTGATACATATGAAGAAATGTTAAACTGTGAGGATATTGATATAGTAAATATTTGTACTCCAAGCGGTACTCATGCACCTCTTGCTATTGAAGCTGCAAACCATAAGAAAAATGTAATAGTTGAAAAGCCTGTAGCTATCACAAGAGAACAAATTGACGATCTTGTTTTAGCGGTTGAAAAAAACCATATTAAGCTTGCTGTAATATCTCAGTTAAGATTTGATGAGAATATTCAAAAAGTTAAGAAGTCTATTGAAAACGGAGAACTTGGTGATATTTTACTTGGTGATATTTATATGAAATATTATCGTTCTCCTGAGTATTACAGTTCGTCAGCATGGAGAGGTACATGGGCAATGGATGGTGGAGGAGCTTTGATGAATCAGGGTATTCACGGCATAGATATTATTCAATATCTTGTGGGACCTGTTAAATCTGTTTCCGGTATTTGTAAAACACTTGCAAGAGATATTGAAGTAGAAGATACAGCAAGTCTTGTAGTAGAGTATGAAAGCGGTGCAGTGGGCGTTATTCAAGGGACAACATGTGTAGAACCCGGTTATCCAAGAATTATAGAAATTACAGGAACAAGAGGAACTGTATCATTAAGAGAAACTGATATAATTAAGTGGGATGTAGACGGAAAATCATTGGATTTGTCTGATAATATTGAAGGTAATATAAATGGATTCCGTGACCCCGGTGCTATTGCAATGAACAGTCATTTACCACAGATTCAAGATATGCTGAATGCAATTGAAGACGACAGAGCACCAATGGTAGATGTATACGAAGGAAAAAAGCCGGTAGAAATTATACTGGCTGCATATGAATCAAATAAATTGCGTAAACAGGTTGAAATTAAATAATGAGGAAGTGTATAAAATGGTAAAAATAGGTGGAGTAAGTATAGATGTGTCTCATCCGAAAACATTTGCAACATTTTTTGAGACAAGTTGTATGGATATGAAGTATGAATATCTTGTAAAGGAAAGCTTTCGCGATGATGCACAAGCAGATTGGTTTGTGAACCGTTTTGGTTTAAAGGGCAGGTTAGAAAATATTGCTGATATGGTTGAAAAAGTAGATGTTGGCTTTGTTCAGTCATGTAACTGGGAAAAACATCTTGACCAGGCAATGTTTTTTGTTGAAAAGGGAAAGCCTGTTTTTATAGACAAGCCAATAGTTGGTTCTGTGAAGGATATTGAAAGACTTCGTAAACTTGTTGCAGACGGTGCAAAAATATACGGAAGCTCATCTTTGAGATATTGCAGGGAAATAGTGGATTTTTTAAATATACCGGTAGAAGAACGTGGTGAAATTGTTACAATATTCGGTTGCTGTGGTATTGATGAATTTAACTACTCTATACATCTTTTAGAAGGATTTTCAGCCTTGGCACAGTCAAAGGCTGTAAGTGCGAAATTTCTTGGTGAATCTAAAGGTCTTGAGGGAAAAAATGCTGAAATTTATTCCGTTGATTTTGAAAACGGTGTAAAAGGTGTTTATCAGTTTATAAAAGGACCTTGGTATCCATTCAGTTTTACTGTTATGACCACCAAGAACACATATGTTTTGAATGTTCAAACATTTGAACTTTACGCTCCAATGTTAAGAGAAATATATAAGCAGGTAACAAAAGGAGAAAGCAAACTTGCAGATGTAGAAATGCTTATAAACTGTACACAGGCTATGCTTTGTGGTAAAAAGTCAAAGGAAGTTTATGATGGTGCCGAAGTTACTGTTGATATGCTTGACGAAAACGATAAATTTGACGGATATGCTTTTGAAGCGGAATACAGTGCAAATGCAGGTGCAATTTATAAAGATTAAGGTGATTTTATGAAGATTAAAAATACATCTCATGGTGTGGCGATAGAACCTCTTTTGCAACCATTTGGTTTTAAAGGAGGATATCTTAGTGAACTGTGGCAGATTGTTGCAAAGGTGAGTGACGGTGAAAATTACGGTGTAGGTGTAGGCGTACAAAGTGTGTTATGGTCGGATGAGAATATTTTCAAATCTTCAAGTCAGACTAAAGGTAACGAGTATATGTATGAGCTTACGGAATATGCTCTTGGACTTCTTAATAATACAGAGTTTGCTACTCCAACTGAAGCAATACTGTCTATAACTGACAAGGTTTATGAATATGGGAAAAGAATTACAAATAATTCAAAATTACGAAAGACATTTGCTCTTAACAGTTTGGTTGCCGTTGACAACGCTTTGTGGCAACTTTATGCCCGCGAAAAGGGGACGGAAGATATTGTTGATATTTTAGACGAAGATACTTCAAAAAACCTTTCCGGAAGGCAAGATAAAATATACAGCATTCCACTTATGACCTATAAGACAAGCGCTGATGATATAAGAAAGGCTGCGGAAGATGGATATTTCCTTATGAAAATTAAAATAGGTTCTGACCCTGAAGGTGATAATTCGCTTGAGAAGATGGTGGAATGGGACAAAAAACGCCTTGAAGAAATACATAACATTGTCAAAGATATGGAAACACCTTATACGGATGATGGACACTATGTTTATTATCTTGATGCCAATGGTAGATATGATTCAAAGGAAAGACTTAACGAGTTTTTAGAATATGCGCAAAAAATCGGTGCTTATGACAGAATAGTTATTCTGGAAGAGCCATTCTCTGAGGATGCTGAATTTGATGTGTCGGATATTGGACTTAACATTACGGCCGACGAATCTGCACATTCTCTTGAGTCTGCCGTAGCAAGAATAGAGCAAGGGTATAAAGCAATGGCAATAAAGCCTATTGCAAAAACTGTTTCGGAAAGTCTGCTTATTATAAACGAGGCTACAAAACGTAATGTGCCTTGTTTTTGTGCAGACCTTACGGTAAACCCGTTAATGGTGGATATTAATAAAAATATAGCATCAAGAATCAAAACTTTCCCGAAAATCAATATAGGAATTTTTGAGTCAAACGGTGCACAAAATTATAAAAACTGGGATTTAATGAAAACTTATCATCCAATGTGTGGTGCAAAATATACAGAGCAAAATAATGGAATTTACAATCTTGATGGTGAATTTTATAAATTGAGCGGTGGAATATACAGAGATTCTGAATACTATAAAGAAATTGTGAGGTAATTAAAATGGGTAAAATAACACTTTTGGTAAATAAGGTACAGCAAAACAAAATTTTTAACGAAAAATATTATGAGAAACTAAGAAAATTTGGCGAACTGGCAGTTTACGACAGAGAGGATTTTGAAGATCTGGAGTATGCAACAAAATTTGTAAAGGATGCAGAAGTAATCATAACTTCATGGTTTTCACCCAAAATTTCAGCAGAAATGCTTGATTTGTGTCCAAACCTTAAAGGCGTAATACATGCAGCAGGTTCTGTTAAACCTGTTGTTTCTGATGCGTTAGTGGAAAGAAAAGTAAGAGTTACAGGTTCTGCGGTTGCGATTGGTGAAGGTGTTGCGGAAACTGCACTTGGATTTGCTATTTCTGCATGCAAAGGTTTTTATACACTTGGCAAAGATACAAAAAATAAGATGTGGGACGAAAATAAATATACTGTAGTAAAGGATTTTTATGATATAAATGTTGGCGTTATCAGCGGTGGTTTTGTAGGAAGACATATGGTTAAACTTCTTAAAAACTTCCATGTGGATATTTTGATGTATGACCCAATTTTATCAGCAGAAGAAATTGAGAAAATCGGTGCAAAAAAAGTTGAACTTGATGAACTTATGATGCAGAGCGATGTTGTTACAATACATGCACCTTCAATTCCTGCAACGGATAATATGATAAATAAAGATAACCTTGCACTTATGAAAGATGGAGCAATTTTGATAAACACAGCACGTGGTACAATAATAAATGAACAAGATTTAATTGAAGAACTTGAAAAGGGCAGAATTTTTGCTTGTATTGATGTTACGAATCCTGAACCGCCATCAGCAGATAATAAATTAAGGGATTTGGATAATGTTGTACTTACTCCTCATATTGCAGGTACTGTAACAAACGGAATGAAGAGAATTGCACTACATGTATGTGAGGAACTTGAAAGACTCATGAATGGTGAAAAAATGCGCACAGAGGTTAATCTTGACGAACTTGCCAAAATGGCTTAATGCAAAGGAATGATGTTAATATGAGTTTGAAAATGGCATTTGCAGGATTTAGACATTCACATATATTTGGATTATATAATTCTGCAATAGGTAATAAAGATGTTGAAATAACCGGATGTTTTGAGGAATGTACCGAGGAAAGAATTAAAGTTGAAAAAGCATACGATATAAATTTTTTATACAACAGTTATGATGAAATTTTAAATGATAATAATGTTGATGCCGTGGCAATAGGCGATTATTACGGTAAGCGCGGACAAATGGTAATTAAGGCTTTAGAACATGGAAAACATGTGATTTGCGATAAGCCGATTTGCACAGATTTAAAGGAACTTGAAGTAATAAGAGATTTAGCAAAACATAATAATCTTCAGGTATGTTGTATGTTTGATTTACGATATATGCCACAGATAAAAAAGGTAAAGGAGATTATAAAAAACGGTGAATTAGGAGTAATACATAATGTATCCTTTACGGGCCAGCATTGTCTTGATTATGGAAATCGACCATGGTGGTATTTTGAAGCAGGTAAACACGGAGGTACAATTAACGATATTGCGATACACGGAATTGACCTTATACGGTTTATAACAGGTAAAAATGTTACAAAGGTAAACTGCGCAAAGACATGGAATGCATTTGCGGATAAGGAACCTGATTTTAAGGATTGTGGGCAATTTATTGTTGTAATGGATAATATGTCTGTTATGGCAGATGTATCCTATGCGGCACCAAAGTTTGAGGGTATAATGCCAACATACTGGGATTTCTATTTCTGGGGAACGAAGGGAATGTTGAATTTTAAACTTAAAGATAATTTGATTCATATTTATAAAAATACAGAAGATATTATTGAATGTGAAAATACAACTCCCGGATATCTTGAGGATTTTATTAGAGAAATAAAAGGTATTAAAACTATTATGAATACGGAGGAAATACTGGATTCTCAAGAACAAGTTCTTATTATACAACAAGCTGCCTGTTGTTTCTGAGTTTTTTGCTGATTGGAAAATAATGACACAATGCATGGTTGTAAAACACAAATAATGGTTGTGCATAGTATTGTGAAGCATCAAGGGACTTGTTATAATTTTTCTATAGTATGTAGAATTGGAGGAATGTTGTTATGAAAAAAATAATATCCATATTTTTGGTAGTTTCAATGTTACTTACACTGAGTTTGGGATGCATAGAAGTTTCCGCAGCTCGGGTATTCAAGATTGAATATGAAGCTACAGAAATTGTTTTTGCTACTTCTGAAGCTTTACCTTGTACAGTAACTGAAGTTGATGGTGCATTTGGTAGAGCAAGTGGAGACAAATCTATTTACGCAGTAAGAAGTGTTTTAACAGAGGGAACTCAATTAAAAAGTTCTTATGTTAATACAAAAGTTACAAATATCGATTCAAGTAAGGATTTGATAATTGAAACATCTTTTATTCCGAAAGATAATGTTAAGGATATTCAGATTCGTACAAATAGTAGCGCATATGTTGGTATTGATAAGATTCCGGCTTCAGCTTTTAATGTAAATCAATGGAATAAATTGAAAATAATTGTTAATTCAGGCAGTGCTTTGGTATATATTAACGGTGTACTTTATGATACATATACATACACCGGTCTTACAAAAGATGTTTTACGTCTGATATTTGACAGTGATGATTCAACTTATGCATTGCCTATTGGTGTGTATATGGATAATTTTTATGTGTATCAGGAAGCATCAGGTGTTGAATCAGGTGTAGAGGCTATGCCATTCAACACTGCATCAGGTAATGATTATACTGCTGATTTAACAACTAATACAATTAAATTTTCTGAGTCTGTTTCAGTTGGTGAACTTAAAATGAAATTGGGTATAGCAGATTCAGTTGGTTTACGTGTGTATGCAGATGATAACTATGGTGCACCCCTTGCTGATACCGCAAAGGTAAGTAATGGTAATATAATGGTTTTACAAACTGCTGAAAATCTGTTCCAGTATATTACAATAGAGGTGGATAATGGATTAGAATCCATATATACTAACGATGGTAGTGATTCTAATGTGGGTGGTTCAGCATCAAGTATTGTAAGTGGTTTTGCTGGCAAAGAAACATCAGATAGTGTTGTGAATTACTCAAGGGCAAGCAAAAATGCCTACTTTATGATGCCCAAAGATAAAAGTATAGATACTGATAAAGTTCTTGTTGCAGATATGCAGTTTTATATTGGTGATACAGTAAATTCATTTAAACTTGGAAGCACAAGCAACGCGGCTATTACAACTGTTTTTAACAAAATTGATTGTTCCGATTTTAATAATGGAACTTGGAATAATATGAGAGTAGTAATAGATTTTTCAAATAATAAAGCGTCTTTATATTTGAACAATAATAAAATTGCATCAGATACAACTATTACTTTTAGCAACAAAGATGGCTTGCGTTTTATATTTGAAGGTACAAGTCCTGTTGAAGTGTATTTTGATAATATTAATTTTTATCAATCAACAAAAGCGTTTGAAGTAGAAGATACAGGGTTTACATATCCAATAACAGTAAGTACTGATGCTTATGTATATGATATAGAGAATAATGAAATTGATTTTGGAAGTTACTTAACACTTGCAGATATTAAAGCAAAGCTTAATATGGCAGATTGCAGTGTTCGGGCATTTAATTCAGACTTTACTACTCAATTCTCAGATTCACAGATGGTGGTAGGCGGAAGTGTGCTTGTAATTGAAAAAAATACAGGTGAAATACAGTATATAAATGTAGCAATTAATGAACCGGTTGATAAACCTGCACAACTTTATTATAATAATGGTTCTTCAACCACATATGGTACATCTTCTGAATTGGTAACAGGTGTAAAGGGTAGAAATGCTGACGACTCCAGTGTGAAGATTGCGAAGTCAGCATCAACAGGTCTTATTTGGTATGGAACTCCTAAAAATTCACTACTTTCAATAACCGATACTGAAAAAGATTTGGTTTATGAATATTCTTTTGTTCCACCTGAAGGAATGAAATGCCTTAACCTTGCTCATTCCAGTAATTCAGATTTGGGAACCGGAAACATACCTGCATCATCCTTTATATCCGATGCTTGGAATAAGATTAAACTTGTATTTAACCTTAGTACAAAAAAAGGTGAAGTTTTCATAAACGGTAATTTATACGCAGCTGAAGTTGATATGGTTGACTTAATTCCTACAGAGCTTCGTACGGTATTTACTCTTGATGGGTCTGTAGATGACACATATGCATATGTAGATGACATCAATGTGTATATTAATGATATTGGATTTGAAAGTGATGAGGAATATCGTTATTTGATTTCCAATAACAATGAAGATTATATCGTGGATAATAACACTATGAAATATATCGGAAAGGAAACACTTGCCGGTCAGGTTAAAACAAAGTTTGCAACAGATGGTGTTAACATTCGTATATATTCTGAAAATTATGGTGAGTTACTTGCTGATAGTGATGAACTTTCAACAGGCGATCGTATTGTTTTCGTTACTGCCGACAACATTTTTACAACTTATACATTTGAAAAAATGATAGAAAACAAAATATATTTAAGCGGTGAAGGATATTGTAACTCAACACAGTACACTGATAAAAATATTGATGTTACAGTTTTAACTAATGGAACTGCTGTTTTGGTTGTAAGTTATTTTAACGAGAAGAATCAGCTTGTTAAATTGAAAACAGCTAATCCTGGTCAGGATGGAGTAATAAAATACAGTTTTACACCGACAGATGTAAAATCTACTATCAAATTCATGGTTTTGGATAGTCTTGCTACCGCAAAACCTCTTGCTGAAAAAGTAGAACTTGAATACCGTCAGAGTATGTCTGTTTTGATTGTTGGTAATAGTTTTTCAACAGATAGTTTAAAGTATCTTCGTGAAATTGCAGAGGCAGATGGTGTAGAAATTAATGTGGGACGACTTATCAAGGGTGGTTCTGATTTTACTCATCATTATAATACGAGAGAAACTACAGAAAATGTAAATGTGCTTCACTATAATGGTATTTCAACTGGATACACAAATTTAAAAACTGTACTTGAGGATTATGACTGGGATTATGTTGCTGTACAAAACTGGAGCAACAAGGCACCTGCATTACAGAGCGACAGCGAATGGAGCACGGTTGGTGAAAATTTAATTGCTTACATTCATGAAAATGAACCGGGTGCTGAAATTTTGATTAACAAAACATGGTCTTTTGAAAAAGGGTATGGTTATGTAACAGACAGCGATGTTCAGGCTTCTGCTGATGAATACATTGCTACCAAAACTGAACTTGTTGCAGATAATGCAGCAGAACTTATAGGTGTTGATAAAATAAGAATTGTTCCTGCGGGTGATGCCTTTACAGCGGCAAGAAATTACGCAGATAATAATGGAGTGCATATTTTTGATACAACTTATTATGCCGAAGGGCATACATTTACTGCAGATATGAACAGACAGACCATTGAAGTTGGACAGGGAATTTTGTCTCCGGATGAGGAAGATGCAGGATATATAAGATTGCATCGCGATGGTTTCCATTCAAGTTTGATTGCACGCTATATGCTTGCTGCAGTATGGTATGAATGCTTAACAGGAAAAAGTATTGTAGGTAATACATTTGTGCCGAAATCAGATGCAATAGATTCAGGTGCTGTGGTAATGGATGAAGCAGGATCACTTGTGGTTTTCTATAAATTTGATGCTCCATCAAAGGATAGAATTAAATTGATTCAAGATATCGTTCATAAAATGATGCTTGAAAATTCTGATTGGTAATTTTCGTTTTTTTGATAGTCCCCCGAGAAAAAGGTCTGTGACAAATTTGTCACAGACCTTTTCGATTTATTCATTATTCTTTTTTTTTGTTTACATAATGTGTAGGTGCACGGTTATAGTATTTTTTGAATATGCTGCTAAAATAATAAACACTACTGTAACCCATTTCATCAGCAACTTCTGAAACGTTGAAAATACCGATTCTTAACATTTCGAAGGCCTGAGTAACTTTTATATAGTTGTAATAATCTCTTGGTGAATATCCTGTGGCTTTTTTAAACAGACGTCTGAAGTGAGTAGGACTTAGTTTTGAATTTTCAATTAACGAATCAAAATCAATGTTCTCTTTTATATGATTTTGTATATAAAGACGAGCTTCCTCAATTTCGTGATAATGTTTTTCGGGTAAACTTTTTTCGTGCTTATTAAATAGTAGTTTGTATATTATTTCCTGAATAATTGTTCGGCATTGTAAATTATAACCCAATGATCGTCCAATCCATGTTTCATATGCTTTATAGAATAATTGATGGATTTCATATGGGGCATTATAGTAAAACATATCAGTGTCTTCTAAAACTATTGTATTGGTATCAACAAAGTGTTCGAGTTGAAAACTAATGGTTATATAACTCCAGTTTTTGGCTGAAGCATTTTTATAGGTACGAAAATTATTTTTTTTAAAAAAAGATATATCACCTTTTTTGACTACATATTTTGCTCCGTCAATTTCATAGTGGCCTTCGCCTTCAGTACATAAACTTAGTGTATATTCGTCATATTTCTTTGAAACAGTTCCTTTTTTTGTGTTGAAGGATTTGTTTATTATGTAATTTACGGTTGGGATATAAAATTCAAAATTTGTATCAGTCATATATTATACCTCCTTAAATTTCATTATACAGAAAATAATTTTTTTGTCAACAATTTGGTTGTACATTATAAAAAATGGTTTTTCTTTCTATTGTAAATTTATTCTCATATCGTTTATAATAAACTTATATATGATAAATTAGGTTTCTATATCTTAAAAAAGGAGATGTTACAAAAATGAGAACAATAGATATTGCAAAAAATGTGTGGAAACACGCATTTGTAGTGCAAGATAGAATAGATAAAGGTGAACTTCCACAGCGTTCTGTTTTATACCATTATTTTGGGATTCTCTCTTTATATGCTGCAGGGCAGGCTGCATATTATTCAAAGGATGAAGAATGGTTGATGCAAGCAAAAGAAATGATTGCAGAATATCCTGGAAATTTCGATTCACCCAAATTACGATTTCGTCCAAATTTCGCAAATTACCGAGTGGGAGGACTTGCGAAATCTTGGATGTGTATGAAGGGGTATTTTGATGATGACACATATCAGCTCGATGAATTAAAAAAATATGCAGATGAAACATTGAATTCGCCAAAAAGCCACGATGGTATTCTATGTAATCCGTATTGTTTGGAAAAGGAACTTATATGGATAGACATTGTATATGCTGTTGCACCGTTTATGCTTTATGCGGGAATTAAGCTTAATGATGAGCGTTACATAGACTTTGCTGTAGACCAGACATTCAAGTTGTATGATGTATTTTTAGATGAATCAAATGGTTTGTTACATCAGGCAAGGGGATTTATGGGTGACAAAACAACCATTTCACATGACCATTGGTCAAGAGGTAATGGTTGGGGGTACATAGGTCTTACAGAGCTTTTAAGATATTTACCAAATGATTCGAAATATTATGAAGAGGTAAAGGAAAGATATATTGCTCATTCAAAAGCAATTTTGAAATATCAGGATTATAAGGGATTGTGGAGACAATCTATGGCAGAACCTTTTGCTTGGCAGGAATCATCAGGAACAGGGATTTTCTTATATGGATTTGGTGTTGGTTTAAGATTAGGCGTACTTGATAAAGATGAATTTATGCCTGCTTTTGAAAAAGGTATAAAAGGACTTTACAAATATTGTATAAACAATGATTTTTCAATAGAAAAATGTTGTACGAGTTGTCTTTGCCCAGGTGATACCCCTGAAAGAAAGGGTACCATTGAAGCGTATCTGGTAGATACTTCTGTATGTCGAGATGATGGTCATTCATTCGGACCTGTTATTCTTGCGATGACAGAAGCTTACCGAAACGGAATAATAGATATAAACGAGGAGGAATAAAGATGAAATTTGCTAAATTGCGTATTTTATGTGCTATTCTAACAGTTGTTATGCTTATTGCATCTACACCTGTTTCATTTGCACAAGATGTTAATTTTGACCTTGCATCACTTGGCGTTACATCTAAAATAAATATGGACAGGGATATGAACGGACCTGTCAGAAGAGATGAATTTGCCCAGATGGTTATTTGTCTTCTTGGCTATGAGGGAATATCACCTGTCGAAGAAACTATATTTACGGATATTGAAGATTCACAGTATAAAGATGCGATTAATCTTCTTTACCAGATGAAATATATTTCAGGTTCTTCTGATAACACATATAGTCCGTCAAACTATATTAGATATGCGGAAGCATGTAAAATATTAGTTGATGTACTTGGATATACAATAATGGTTTCAGGCAACAAGCTTGATAATTATACATACGTTGCAGGCGAAATTGGAATTACAAAAGGCGTTTCATTTGCTTATGAATATGCAAGTATGAATGATATTTTAAGAATGCTTTTTAACTGTCTTGATATTGACCGTATGACAAAAGTTATAATTGGGGGAAACACTGTTTCTTTTGAAATTGCAGAAGGCAATACCTTGCGCAAACAACTTACTATGGGTGCTAATGAGATAGTAAAGCTTGAGGGTATTGTTACTGCAGACCGAAGTACATATATTCATGGACAAGTTCCTGCTATAAAATCAACACAAATTGAAATTAATGATAAGGTATATGATTTTGATGGTGTTGCTCCATTGGGTTTGGTAGGTCAGTATGTTGAGATTTTTTGTAAGAAAATTGGTGACAACTATATTGTGACATCGATAAATCCAACGAAAGATAACATTTTTGTTGAATATAGTAGTGATGACATAATAGCAGTATCCGGAAATGTTGTTAATGTTGAAGTTGAAAATGGATCAAAGAAAAAATACAAAGTTAACAATGATACAATATATGTGTACAATTTAAGACCGGACAGAGAATTTGTTGTTTCGGATTTGAAAGCGCTTGACGATACGGATGTACTTATGATAGACAACAATGATGATGAAGTATATGATGTTGTTTATCTGACAAAATATTCTGATGCCGTTATAGAACGTACTTATGCTGAAAATTACAGAGTTTACTTTAAAGAAGGTTATAAACTTGACGGCCATAAGTATATTGACCTTGACCCTACTGAAAAGTATGTTTATATAACACTTACACATGCTGACGGCAGTGTTGCAGATTTTTCTGAACTTAAGGAAGATACTGTTCTTAGTGTTGCTTATTCAAAAAATGGAGATGTAAGATGTGCCGTAATAGGTGGAGAAACAGTAAATGGTATTATCGAAACACGTGATGAATACGATGTGGTAATTGGTGGAAAAGCTTACGAATATAATATACCTGCAAATGATTTGCAGATAGGTAAGGATGTTATTGTGACTCTTAACTTTAAAGGCCAGATAGTGATGGTTGAATATACAGAGGGTGCTGATAACTATGCTTATGTATATAAAATACAAAATGCATCAAACGGCTTTGGCTATGCAAAAGCACAGCTATTGATGCCATCACCTGTATCAGCCAGAACAGAGGTGGATGTTGACCTTGACAATGGTGGTGAAAGCACAACTACAAGAAAGCTTTTCTGTCGTAACGAAGATGTTGAGGTATTTGAATTTGCTGATAAAGTTCGCGTTGAAACAGAAACAAATGGACAGTATAAAACCACAACTTACAATTCTTCAAATGCAGCCAATGCCCTTACCGGTAAGGTTATAACATACAAACTTGACAGCAATAACAGAATTGCATATGTTTCGGTTTTAAATCCAATAGGCGATATGCAGAACAAAACATACAACGCAGGTCAGCAGATATTTGGTAAATCTGCAGGTCTTGCATTTGGTATAACAAATAATGAAACACAGTCTATATGTGTACCTAACAGTGTAAACAGTGACCCTAATGAGGATGACCTTAAGGTTTATGTAGAACTTATTAACTCTACGGCATATAGGGTACAGGGCTACGCTTACAACGAAGATACATATATATGTGACCTTATAATCGTTGAAGCTGCAATGCTTGCCGGTACTGCCGGTAACGTAAATTCCAAATCTGACGTAGGACTTGTGCTTAAAAACTATCGAAAATTGGGTGAAGATGGTGAGGAGTATATAGGAATAAAGATGCTTACAGAAGATGGAGAAAAGGATTTTACAGTTTCAAATCTTATTGCAGATGCAAAATCTTTTGAAAATATAAACAAAGGTGACTTGATTGCATATTCTCTTGATAATTTTGAAAATCTTAACGGTTATGCTTTATTGCAGAGTGAAGATAATTTCTATGATATTGCAGAAAGAACAATGGCAACATTTACTGTATATTGCGGACTAGTGAACAATATTAAATACAACTATCCGTCAGTAAGGAGAAATATGTGGGTTACAACTATTTATGCAAATCTTGAAACAGGATCTTCTGAAACAAAAGAATTTGATATTGTAAAGAGTAGTCCTGCACCCATATTCCTTATTGAGGATAATAATTATTCAATAATTACAGTTGACGATGTTCAGTTTGGTGACAGAATATTTGTTGCATCTGATAACGGTACAACACGTGCTGTTGTAGTAAAGAGATAAGGGGGTATTAAACATGAAAAAAATTATATCAACAATACTTATGTTTGCAATGATAGTAACCATGGTTAATATTCCGTTTGTTGCAAATGCAGAAGGGTTTTCATGTACAATTGTGGATTTTGCATCCATGTCAGAACTCACTTCCGAATATTACACTGAAAGTAACGGTCATGTTACTGTTGGTATAGGAGATTACGGACTTGAATTTTATCAGGCTAACAGTACAATGTTAAAACCTGATGGTACAAGAAACGGAAATATGGATGGGTATTTTTACAGCGGCTTAAATGCTGAACTTTCCAGGGATACCGCTAATCGTACTGTGATTTCAGCAACACAGCTAAAAGGTAAGTTTGACCTTGTTTTAAAATATAAGGCAAATGTTGACAGATATGATAAACATCCGGAAACAAAAACTTCGATTCAAGGTTACTATACTTTTAATGTAGGTATGAATGACAGTGGTGTACTTCCATATAAGGAACTTTCAAAAACCGCTTTGTACATGCGTGTTGACCAAAAAAAATTCCAAACGCTTAATAATTCAAGCGAAGGAAAAAGCACTATGAGCGTTAAAAGTTTTACTACAGATAATTTAAATGGTGCAGAACACACTGTGAGAATTACGATGGATACTGAAAAAGGTACTCAGAGTGTGGTATTTGATAATGATACAGCAAATACAAGTACGGGAAAGTTTGGTACTTCTTGTGACTATATAAACGCAATTTACATCAGCGGTATGGAGCGAATGAATGAGGGCGCATATTTGAAAATCAAAGATATAAAGCTTGAAAACTATATTTTTGATGCAGAAACACAAGCAATCGTAGATGCATTACCGGAAAAACTAACTGATGATGTTAATGCGGTATCTGAAAATATTACACTTGATGTTATTGAAGGTGTAACCTGGACGTCTTCAAATCCTGACGTTATAAGTGAAACCGGCATTGTAACACCTGCAGATGAAGACACGGATGTTACAATTACTGCAACATTTGGTGGCTTTACAAAAGCATACACAATGACTGTACCAAAATATGTTGCACCTGTTATTCCTGAAGAACCGCTTCCTGATGATGTTAACTATGAAATAGACTTTACAAAACTTACAAGTTTTGAAGGTACAAACTGGAAGGTTACAAACGACGATTATGTTGAAGCCAAACTTACAACAGATGGTTTAAAACTCGAACAGATAGCATCTAAAGTTTTTAATGAGGATGGTACAACAAGAAATGGTGCGGCAGCAGGTGAGTTACAGGGGACTTTGGGTTTTGAACTTGAAAGAGATACTCAAAACCGTACTGTTACAACTGTTAAGGAGTTAAGAGGTAATTTTGATGTTATCGTAGACTATAAGGCAAATGTTGACAGATATCAAACTCATCCTTATAATGGAGTAAAAATAGAAGGGTTTTATTCATTTAATTTAGCCGGTGCGACCAATAATATTTTTATCGGTCGAGTAGACCGGAACAGTTTTACAACCCTTAACAACAATAAAATGGCCGCAAATACAATGAGTAAATCTTCACTTAGTGTTGATAATCTGAATGGTAAAGAGCATACTGTTAGATTTTCATTTGATACAGAAACAAAAACACAAACAGTAATGTTGGATAATGACAAAGAACTTGTAAGTACAGGAACTTTTGCATCTGATACAAATTATGTAAATAATATCAATATATCGGGACTTCAGCGTATGAATGTGGGTGCATATCTTGCAATTAAAAAGATTAAGGTTGCAAATTATACTGTTGATACAATGACACAGTCTATACTTGATGAACTGCCTGAAAAACTTGTTGATGATGTAAACAATGTTACTGAAAATATTTTGATTCCTAAAATAAACGGCGTAGTATGGAGTTCAAGCAACAAGAAAGTAATTGGAGAAGACGGTAAAGTTACCAGAAGTTTAACTGATACAGATGTTACTCTTACAGCAACTGTAAACGGTATTGAAAAGTCATATACAATGACGGTTTTGAAGAAAACTGTTGATCCGGACGATCCAATATTACCTCCGGCTGAAGAGGGGAATAAGCTTGTTTATGATATGGATGAGTATGCAAGCTATGGTGCTGCGACAAAAGAATGGAAAATTACAAATTCTGGAACAAATGATATTTATGTTGAAAATGGAAGTCTTATTATAAAGGATAATGTAGGAGGAGACGGCAATCTTGCTGACGGCTCTGTGAATAGTGCATTCGCGGTTAAGGCAGGTATTACATTTGAAGGTATAATTTCAAGTGATGATACTAATAAAACAAGAGTAACCACAAAGACATTTTCGGGTAAATATGCTCTTGAATTTACATACAAGACAAATATGACTACTAATAGACATGCGTCAGGAGATCCGACAAAACATAATAATACATATTACTTCATTAATATGGGCTACCGTGATCCCTCATCAACTGCTACATCGCTTACTGATTCTTATGCAGATTTGCGTATTCCCGGTAGTGCAAAGGGAATAGGAGCTACACCTACTTACAGTACTCCGTATTTCTACCATGCAGATGCAAGTGGCTCAAAGAAAAGTTATTATTTAAAAAATATAGATCATGAAACCGAGGTTACATTAAGATTTGTCTTTGATACTACTGAATGTGTAATAGATGGTTACGTTGTAAATAATGACGGAAGCTATACACTTATTGCTGAGGATATACCTTTTATTTCAGGAGTTGGCTCATCAGGGATTTTCAACGCAATTGAAATTCAGTGTCAGGAAGCGTATAACGAAGGTTCGTATATTGAAATTAAGGATTTAAAGTTATATGAAGTTTTACCTGATATATATGATGCACGTTATATAGGTGCAATGAAGGCAATTAGCAAAATGCCTGAAAAGATTATAGATAATCCGGATAATGTTACAAATGATATTGATACTATTCCTACACATGTTGATGGTGAAAAAATTTTATGGAATACCGGTAATCCAATGGTGCTTTCAAGTGACGGTAAGATTACAAACTGGGTAGATGCAGCAGAAACGTATCTTGGCGGTTCAGTTTCTTATACTGATCCGGACGATGCATCAAAACCTGCTGTTGTTTACACAAAAAAATATTATATGACCATTCCTGCAATAGAAGGAGCAGAAACAAAAATTGTATATACAGGTACATATGATAATAACTGGATATTCGGTTATAACTATTCTGAACAAACTGCTGACCATGAATTTACGGAAAACAGTTTGAAACTTGAACAGATTACGGTTGATGACCCTACTGCATATACAAATAAGAAAAATTATTATGGTATACTTCGATTTAACGGTGTGGAAATTCCTTACGACGAATCATCTCGTGCAGAAGTATATTCTGACACATTTAGCGGGGTTTATGATTTGGAATTTGACCTTAGTACAAAAATAGCCTCTGCAGAAAGACCTGTAACGGTTGACATTGGTTTTTATAATGTAAATGATGGTACATTTAAAACTTTGGGTTCAGTTGAGAGTTATATAAATACCACAAAACTTCGTGTATGGTCATCAGGAACAATAAGTGATGCTACCGAGTTTGCGGGAGCTTTGTCCTCTTCAACTAACATAAGACTTCGAGTTGATACAAATATTAATAAAATTTGGGTATTTATGGGTGAAAATTTAGTAACAGATGCTCAGGGTATAAGCTATTATAATCCACTTGGTAACAATGGTATTGTAAATGCGATGAGAATTTCTATGGACGAAAACTTAGAACTTGGAGATAGCGCTGAAATCAGCAACATCAAGCTTACACAAAAACTGATGAACGAGATTGCTGGAAAAGCCTCACTTATAAATGCGGCTAATTCAATTACTGTAAACGATGTTACAGAAACACCAAACTCTACGGTTTCTATCAAGAACTTGCCTGATAGTGTGGGTTCATATAGGGTTAAATGGACATCACTAAATCCGGATATAATCAATGTACAGACCGGAGCGGTATTTGGCACTGAAACAGCTAATGATGTTTGGGTGATTGCTGAAATCTATGATGAAAATGCAACATGTCCTATAAATATAAAAAAGAAATTTAAACTTACTGTACCTGCTGCAAGTGCAAATGGTGTAGTTCAGTACAGACTTAATTTGCTCGAACTTTCTAATTATACAAAACAGGAACTTAGTGCAATTAATTTTGATATTGATTTGCCTGATACAGATTCATTTGGTTCAAATGTAACATGGTCATCATCGAATACAAATGTTATAGGTCATAATGGTGAACTTGCAGAAGTAGTAACTGAAACAACAAAGGTTATCTTGACGGCAACCCTTTCAACTAATGGTGCAAGCGGTACAAAGGATTTTGAAATTACTGTTATGCCAAGAGCAATAAAGGAAGTTCTATATACAGGGAATGGCGAAAGCTTTACAATAGGTGATATCGATAATGCATCTGTTTATGGTAATGTAGATGTTGTTATAAAAAAAGGTGCTGAAAATACTGCAGTAATTACCGATAAGAATGGTAATAGCGTTGTTGAAATTGACTTTGCTGAATATGGTGATGATGAAGTTGCAATATCAATTATATCAGAACAGGGCATATACACACTTTATGACAAAAACGGCAATGTTTTGGAAGATTGTATTCCACTTAATATTAAGTGTGATGAAATCTCCGCTGTAAAGGGTGCCTCGGAAGTTGTTGTTAGTGCAGATGTATATACTGTTTTGAAAACTGCTTTACAGTACATAAACTATGAAGCTCCTTCAGCAGTAGTAACAGACCAGACATTCCCAATAAATAATGTTTTGGGTGCAACAGTTTCATGGACTACTGATAACAATTCAGTTATTGCAGGCAACGGCAAACTTACTGTTCCTGATGTTTATACATTTGTGAATGTAAAGTGCACTGTTACAAAGAATGATATTTCACTTTCTAGAACATATTATTTGCCTGTGCCTTGTGAACAGACTAAAAATATTATGCTTAATGCAAATGTTACTGCAAACAGTAGTGCAGAAGCAGGACATTCATTAAAATTTGTTTCTGATGGTAATGCGGATACATATGGTGCAGTGGTGTACGGAATAAATGGTTCATACTTTGTTGCGCAACTTGAAAGTTTAAGTTATATCAATACTGTTTATATATCACAACCGCAGTCTAATATAAACGATTATAAAATAGAAGTTACTGAAGATGGTGTAAACTGGAGAACAGTATCGTCAGGAAATATGAATGGAGAAAAGTTCAAACTTGTTTCTTTTGATAACTCACTGGCGACTGCAATTAAACTAACAGTTTTGAGTGCTGATGAATCTCCGATTGCAATAAGTTCTTTTGAAGGATTCCTTTATGCAGATATAAATGAATTGATGAAGCTTGATCTTTCAATTCTTAAAATCAATTCACCATACGAAATAACAGGAAATCTTACACTTCCTGCTATAGGTAAATATGGTACACCTATTACATGGAAATCTGAAAATGAAAGTGTAATATCTTTAACGGGTAAATACACACAGCCTGAAAAGAGTACTGTTGTTACAATAGTAGCAAGTGTACCTTCGGGTGAAACAAAAGAGTTTAAATTCTTTGCAAAAGGTAAATCCGGCGGCGCAGGCGCAACACCTTCAGGTGGTGGCTCCGGTGGCGGCGGAGGCGATTCATCAGGCATTACAAGTCTTGGCGGTGGCGCTATAATTGCTGCTCCTGATAATGTAACTACTGCGGTTCCTGAAGATATGCCAGAATCAAAGACATTTAATGATGTTAATACAGCAGATTGGTACTACAACTATGTGAAGGATCTTAAGGATAAAGGAATAGTAAACGGTGATGATAAAGGCAACTTTAATCCATTATCAAATGTCAAAAGAGAAGAATTTGTTAAAATGCTTGTTATTTCAGCAGGTATTGTTGGCAACGAAAACACTATAAGCTTTTCTGATGTGCCTATGGATGCGTGGTATTATGAGTTTGTGAAAGCTGCATCTAATGCAGGTGTTGTAAATGGCGTTGATGCTACTAACTTTGGTATAGGTACAAATATTACACGCCAGGATATGGCAGTTATGATTTATCGTGTTATGAATACTAATAATGAAACATTTAGTGTATCATCAGATAAATTTACAGATGATGCGAATATTTCAGATTATGCAAAGGAAGCCGTATATGCAATGAAGGAAGCTGGTATTCTTATTGGTTCTAACGGTAAATTTAACCCTAAAAATGCACTTACTCGTGCAGAGGCGGCAAAGGTAATTTCAGTTCTTGGTAATCTTTTATCTGAATAAGGAGGCATAGTAATATGAAAAAAATTTTAAGTATTATAATATGCCTTAGCCTTGTGTTTTCATTATTTGCACAGGTAACAGTCTTCGGAACTTCCTCCGAAGACTTGACTCCTGAAACTAATAATACTCAGGCGGCAGATAGTGGTTGGACACGTGGAATGGAAGGTGCATACGACTACCCAATTTATCCTGATGCTTACCATATGTCAGATGAAGCAATTTTTGGTGTGTGGAGTGAGGTAGAAGGCACATGGATTTTAGAACCTAAATTTAACTATGCAAAGTGGCCGGAAATGGCAGATATTGAAAATTTTGCAAAGGAAGGAAATTATTCTGCGGCTAAGGATGCACTATTGGAATATTATCGAAGTGTTGCAAATTCCGGTCGTATAGAGGCTGATTATTCGACATCTGTGAGCTTAAATTCTGCAAATGTTGCAAAAGCTCTTTCCAGAAATTTTTATATTGCCGATTATAGCGACAATACAATTGAAAACCTTTTTGAGGTAGATAACGAACTTGAAGAACGTCATATTGATGTTGTTGAGGGTGTTAATGAAGGAAAAGGGAATTGGGATTATTTGGGCTATGCAATTGCATCCGTAGATCAGGAAACAACAGCCGAGTTTGTTACTAAAGAAGGTGGTTTTACCATCATACTATCAATGGTTGTAAATGGACTTAGTGTAGAAATTCCTGCAGAGTCTGATACATATATTTCCGCAGGGGTCAACGCGGCTACTAACTTTGGTTCAGAAACAACTATGCTTTGTGCTGAAGGTATTACTAGAGAATATATAACCAGCGATGAAAATACAAAGCGTGCAATGATAAAGTTTGATATTTCATCACTTAAGGCATCTGATACTATAAGTAGTGCAACTATTACTTTAAAGGGTAGAAATGCATCAGGTTCAGGTAGAAAGGAAATGGTACTTTACAGGTGGGGTGATAACCTTTATGATGAAGACATAGTTTGTTGGAACTCATTTGCAGAACATTGGATGTTCTCCTGTAACAGTATGGACTCATGGGATTATATAACAAGCAGCAGTACAAAAATCAAGGGTAAAATATGCCAAATGCACAGAGGTACTACACTTGCTGTTCCGGCAAATGCTTATGCAATATCAGGCAATGAGGCATATGCTTATGAATTTATAAGACAACAAATGGCTTTGCAGTATTATCTGGGTTTTAACCTTAATGTTATGAATGACCTTGATATGACAACCCACACATCTGCTACACTCACATCTATGTTTAATACTATAAACAGTAAATATATGACAGGTGAACGCTTCACTGCTATGTTTAAGCATTTGTGGACAATTACTCGTTGGACTTGTGAAGAATACTATGGACAAAAGAGTAATAACTATGCAACTTATGCAACGGCTGCAGGCTACAAATTTATTTCATATTTTAGAGAAATAACCGATTATGATTTGTGGCTTTTGAATACTCAACTTGAAAACGAACGTGTACAAGGCAAGTTTCTTCGTGCTGACGGTACCTGTGTAGAACTTTCAAAAGGGTATGAAAATACTTTGCTCGGTACATTGGTAACTCCTCTTAATGTAAACAGTTATCTGGGTAATGAAGACTTCCCTTATACTGATTATACAGTTGATTGTATAAGAGAATTGATTTACGGTTATGTTTATACGACGGCACCCGGTTGGAAAGGATGGGGGTTGGGTGACGGCTCTGATTCCGATACCAAAGTAACCGGCAGAGTAAGGTCTTTCTATAATCATCTTTTTAATTCCGATGATGAAATTATGGAATATGTACTTACAGATGGAAAAAGTGGAAGTTTTCCTGATGTAACATCAATGTCTTTTCCGTATGGATTACGTACTTATCTGCGTAATAACTGGACTGACAAGGGTGTAGCTCTCGCGTTTACTGCAAAAGGTGAAGTTAATAGTTCTCACGGTGATAGTGATTTGCTATCTGTGGTTGTAAGTGCTTATGGGCAGTACTTGCTTGTTGATGCACAGTATGGAGCTATACTTACTGATGGACCTAACAACTATAAGATAATGGGTTCAGCTCTACGTCATAACACCATTACATCTAACGGAGAAGATCATGTTAATGATGGTAGCGGTCACGCAGCTACAGAGGGTAAAGAAGTTGAAGTAGAACTTAACCCAATTTACGACTTTATTACTTATTCGGCAGATGATGCTATTAAAACAGCAAATAAATTTCGGAGAAGTGTTGCTTTTATGCGTGATGCTGAGTTTTGGATTGTTAGTGATTACATAGAGCAGAATAATGATGATTACAACGACTATTCACAACAATGGTCAATGCATCCTAATGTGAATATGACTCTTGATACAAAAACAAGTATTGCACAAAGTAATAATCCAAGTGGACCTAATTTGCAGATTGTTCCTGTTTCGCCTGAAAAGTTTACATATGTTCAGGAACAAGAAAATATATTTTCGCCTGCTTCTGCAATATTTGTAGATAATGTTCAGTCAACATATCATAAAAAGACAAATGCACCAAAGGTAACATTTACAACAATTCTTGTTCCGGCAGATGTTGGTGTAGTAAGAAATGTAGAAGCATATGAAATTTCAACAGGTATGGATGCTGATGATGTAAACTGTGTACAAGTGTTAGTTACGGATGGTGAAGGTCGTGAACCAAGAAAATTCTTCTATTATCATCTTAACAATAATGAAAAGCAAACAGATGTATCGATTGGTAAATATAAAACTGATGCTACAACACTTATGCTTGAGGAGGCATCTGACGGAGCAATTGTTTCTGCAATGCTTATGAATGCTACTTATCTTTCATCTGAAGATTTGACAGATGGTTATATATTCAAGAGCAAAGTTCCTCTTAAATCAATTGCGTTTAAGTCTAATGGGTCAGTAATAGATGTTGAAAGCAGTACTCTTACACAGGAAGAACTTCTGGAAACAACATTCTATGATTTTGACCGATATCGTACTGTATGGTTTGATGGTAATGAGATTGAAGCAAAATCTAAGAATGGATACCTATACTTCGGTGAAGAACCAATAGTTGAGGGTACAACCTCGGGTAGTGGTTCTTCAGGAGGAAGTTCTTTAGGAGGCGGTAGTCCATCAGGTGGTGGTTCCTCTGGCAGTGGTTCATCGGGTGGTGCAAATCTGAGCGGTTCATCGCAGACAGGTCATGGTAGTAACACTATTGTTAAACCTGCACCGATTGTTCCTATTGAACCTGTAAATCCTGGTCCGTCAATATTGTTTGAGGACGTTAGTGAGGATGATTGGTATTTTGAATATGTTACAGTACTTACGGAATATGGAATAGTTTCAGGTGATGGTACAGGAAACTTTAATCCAACTGCCAATGTAACACGCGAACAGTTCCTTAAAATGCTTGTAGAAGCTGCAGTAATTGAAATAGATGAGGCAGAAAATACATTTGCTGATGTTAAAGATGCGTGGTATAAACCATATGTACTTAAGGCTAAAAACTTTGGTATAGTCAACGGTATTTCTGAAACGGAGTTTGGTATAGGTTCAAACATAACACGTCAGGATATGGCGGTTATGATTTCAAGAACAATAGAAAAACTCGGTATTGAAATTGAATCTGAAGATGTTGACGAATTTGCAGATAACGGTAATGTTTCCGATTATGCAAAGGATGCAGTAACATTTATGAAGTCAATTGGTCTTATTGAAGGTTATAATAACGAATACAGACCTAACGACAACCTAACAAGAGCTGAAGCTGCAAAAGTTATTTTTGGCTTGTTGAGGTTTGTGTAATATTATTGAGGTTATTGCTATTGCAATAGCCTCAATTTGCCGATTACAATAATTAAAATGAGGTGGCATAATGGAAATAAATAAACTTTGTTCTTTAATAGAAGAACGAAAAGACGAATTATTCGGATTGCTTTCAACCCTTATAAAAATCAATTCCGAAAACTTTATAACTTATGGTAACGAAGAAAATTGTGCAAAGTATATATTTGAATACTGCAAAAGCTTGGGCCTTGAAACAGACATATATTCTCCTATGGATATAGAAGGGTTTGACCAACATCCCGACTACCTTGAGGGCAGAAACCTGGAAAACAGATATAATGTGGTTTCCAGATATAAAGGGATTACAGATGAGGATGAACTATTACTTATGTCTCATAGTGACACGGTGCGTATAGGTGATGTTAAGGATTGGGAAAGAGAACCACTTTCAGGAGCAATATGCGATGGCAGAATTTATGGTAGAGGTGCTTGTGATGACAAATATGCTGTTGCGACAGGTTTGTTTGTTATGAAGCTTTTGAAGGAAAGCGGCTTTAAACCAAAAAAGAACTTTCTGTTTGCGGCATATTCCGATGAGGAATACGGTGGTTCTCACGGAGCATTGGCGGCTGTGCTTAAATATCCTACGAAAAGTATTGTAAATATGGACGGAAGAGAAGGACAAATATGGCATTGTGGTTCCGGTGGCGGAGAAATGAAGTACTTCTTTCATACCGAAAAAACTGTTGACAGTGCAAAGGCTACGGCTATGGCAATTCCGGTTGTTCTCGATGTTATAGATGGATTTGCAAAAAGACGAAGTGAGGAACTTGAAAACAATAGATTTTACAAGGGAACAATTATTCCTAAAACTTCTTTGAGATATATGGGAGTAAAAGCCGGAAATGCAGGCTCAGACCTTGGAAAAGGTGAGGTGTATTTTGTATTCTATACCGACAAGAGCAAGGAAGAAATTTATGCTGAATTCGATGCTTTGGATAAGGAACTTAAGGAAAAACTTTTGCATCTTGGCATTATAGGCGATGGCTTTGAGCCCGCAACAAGATTTTTTCATTATGTTTTTTGCGAACCGGATAGTGAAGATATTAAGCTTATGGTTGAAGCATCAAAGGAAGCAATAGGAAAAGAACCAATAGTATGTGGTTCGTGTCTTTCGGATCTTTCCGTTATTTCAAAGTATGGCTCAAGTTCGGCATTTGGCTTTGGGTCAGGTCGTGATTTCAGTAAAGTTGGTGGAGCACACCAGCCCAATGAATATATTGAATGTGATAAATTAGTTGAATTTGCAAAAACTATAGCTACTTTTATTATGAAAAAGTTAGATGCTTAATCATAAAGTTTAATTAAAATGCTTTACTTTGATACACTTCAATAAAACACTCTTATAACCCCCTTATAGATTTATAAATATTTGTTGTGTATCAGTAAAATATAAACAACGCTATGGATTATTTATCCATAGCGTTGTTCGTTTAATCCTTAAGAAAACAAGTTAATTCATACCAATATGATTTGTTAGCATCTTCAACGGAGTATTGTTCTATATCTTTGAAGTTTTGAGTGAAGAAAAGTTTCCGTTTTCATCAATTTTAGCCACATAGAATCTCCTCAATCTCAATCCCATTCTTGAATTTGAACACAACCCTTTCATCTTCAAAAATGGTAACAGTATCAATAACGGAATTCCACAGCTTTTCACTAAATTCGATTGGAAGGTTATCCATTTCGGATATTTTGCTTATGAACTCCTTGATTATGTCTGCCTTTAAACGTCGCTGCTCCATTGTTTTCTGTAGGTTTGTATATTGCTCTTTTGCCTTATTAAATCTATTAGTGTAACCGTCATATTTTTCAATATAGTCATCCTGGTTCATAGGAGTGTTTGAATTTGCGTTTATAAGCTTTTTAACTAGTTCAGAAACAACATTCATCTCTTCAAGAAGTTCCTTGCTTTTTATCTCTGTTTCTTTGAGATTAAGTAGTGTTTTACGCATTAGTTCGCAATCGTCTATAAGTGTCGTTCGGTCTGATAAAAGTTTACTGAATGCTTTCATAAATAGTTTTTGTATATCTTGCTCATACAAATGTGGTGTCCTACATTTCTTTTCACCTTTAAATTTGTTGTTGCATTGCCATATAGTTCTTTTGTACTTGCTGTTTGAATGCCATACTTTTGAACCGTAAAATTCACCACAATCATCGCATATGATTTTTGCTGAAAATGGTGATAGGCTGTTGTGATGCTTGCCAAGAGTTTTTCTTCGTTTCATTTCCAGTTGTACAAGCTCCCATTCTTCAGGCTGTATAATTGCAGGATGACTTTCCTCAACCTTGTACTGTGGAACTTCACCTTCGTTTACCTTCATTTTCTTTTGCAGAAAGTCTACCGTGAATTTCTTTTGCAATATGGCTGAGCCTTTGTATTTCTCATTTGTCAGGATACTTTCGATAGTGGAGGTTCTCCATATTTGTTTACCGCTTGGGGATGGTATGTTTTTGCTCATTAAAATATTTGCTATGGCATTTAAGGTTTTACCCTCTATAAACATTTTATATATATCCCTCACAGTTTCAGCTTCTTTTGGAACAATTTCCGGCAGTCCGTCTTCACCCTTCTTGTATCCGAGAAAGTTTTTGTACGGCAAAGTGACCTTACCGTCTGCAAATCGTTTACGCTGTCCCCAGGTTACATTTTTGGAAATGGAACGGCTTTACTCCTGTGCAAGGCTTGACATTATTGTTATAAGAAGTTCACCTTTACTGTCAAGAGTATAAATGTTTTCTTTTTCAAAATATACTTCGACACCTTTTTCTTTTAGCTTTCGTACAGTTACAAGGCTGTCTACGGTATTTCTTGCAAAACGGCTTACAGACTTTGTTATGATAAGGTCTATATTTCCCTCAAGAGCATCCTTAATCATTTGGTTAAAGCCTTCTCTTTTCTTGGTATTGGTAGCAGATATGCCTTCATCGGTATATACATTCACAAACTCCCATTCGGGATTTGAACGAATGTATCTTGTGTAATAATCTACCTGTGCTTCATAGCTTGTCTGTTGTTCTTCACTGTCGGTTGATACACGGGCATAACCTGCTACACGTCTTTTTGCTTTCACTTCAAAAGACATTTTTGTTACAGGATTTATCTTTTGTGGTATAACCGTTACTGTTCTTGACATGGTGTTTCACCTCTTTTTCTTGATAATGTTTTTTGCCTTGCTGACTCCTTCATTTCATCTGTCCAACTGTTTTTTCTTGATGCCTGTTCCCAAGTGGTAATTACTTCTAAATTATCTACAAATATGAATTTCAACTGATTGTTCGGGAGCACAATGATTTTAGATATTTCCTTGTCAAAATCTTTGGCTTTATCTTTAAGTACTTCATCCGGTACCTGCTTTGAAGGACATTTGTCTTTTCCTTGATTATGAAACACATGACATCTCCATACATATTTCTTGTAATTCTTTTTCCGTGCATATCTGCTACCGCATATTCCGCAAAATACCATTCCCTTGAAATCATATTCTTTTGATGGAAAGTGAGGTTTTGATTTTAATATTTCCTGTACCGCTTTAAAGTCATCTTTGGATATTATTCCTTCGTGAGAATTTTCAACATAATATTGAGGAAGTTCACCTTTGTTTATTGTATCCTTTTTGGTAAGGTGGTCTTTAGTGTAATACTTTTGCAGTAGCATATCACCTGTGTATTTCTCGTTTTTAAGCATTGCCATTATTGTTCTTGAACTCCATTCACCACCACTTGGTGAGAGAATACCAAGTGCTGTCAAGTGATTTGCAATGTTAATACTTCCAATGCCCGACAAGTACATCTTGAATATCTGCTTTACAACTTTTGCTTCAGGTTCGTATACGGTAATGATTCTGTCTTTGCATCTGTAACCGTAGAGGGAGAAGGTGCTTTGTATTCCCTGTTCAAAATTCTTTCGTATACGCCACTTTTGATTTTCACTTGCCGATAAACTTTCCTCTTGTGCATAGGATGCAAGAATGGTAAGCATAAGCTCACCGTCACCGCTCATTGTGTGAATGTTTTGTTCTTCAAAATACACATCCACACCTAAACTTTTGAGTTCTCGGACGGTATTTAAGAGCGTTACTGTATTGCGTGCAAACCTTGAAATTGACTTTGTAATTACAAGGTCTATTTTTCCTGCTTTGCAGTCTTCCAACAACTTTTGAAAATTTTCTCTTGAATCCTTTGTTCCTGTTTTAGCCTCATCTGCATATACACCACAAAAATTCCAACCGCTGTGGTTTTGTATAAGGTTGCTGTAGTAGTTTACCTGTGCCGAAAGGGAGTGTAACATAGCATCTTTACCGCTTGATACACGTGCATATGCTGCAACATTTAAATTTTTCTGAAGTTTTGGGTTTTGAAATATTACCTGTTCAACTGTTCTCATAATTGCTCTCCTTTGTATTAATATCAGGTACTATATATATCACTCTAATGGAGGATAAAGTCAACGGTTATGCCGCAAATATACTGCATGAATTAAAGCCGTATTTTTGGTTTATAACTGTGTACATTTCAGCCTTGTCCTTTTGGGTAAGATGTCCTTGGTTTGCCAGACTATCTATGGCTGCAATGGCGGTTCTGTGGTTTAATATGTTGGATATATTGTATTTATCAGGCAATTTTTGCATCATTTTCGGTTATTCTCCTTTTGTTCCAGTATGAAATTCTGCATTTGTCCAAACAAAAGCGTTTTAGCTTTCTGCCCTCGTTCTGAAGCACAGCTTTACCGCAATATTCACAATTATGTGTGTTTGGTATTTCCGGATGCCTTCTTATGTGTGATTTCACAGTATTTACCGATATTCCGAGAGTTTTGGCAATATATGTGGGCTTGTAACCCTGAAGTCGCATATTGTTAAGCTGGTTAATCTGTCGTTTGTACATATTTATTTCTCCTTTCGTTTTTCATCTTTTTTACTCAAAAAAACTTTTTGCCTATTCCCCTGAAAACTTTCGCGAATTTGTGCGTGAGGGGAGGCGCCCGTTCTTGGAGGCAAAGGGTGTAGAGATTTTATCCCCCCTGGGGGTCAGAAAAATGTAAAATATCCTATATGTCGGTATTGACTTAATGGTAGTGGTTTGTGTGTTCACAAAATTTGTTTTTGTTATGTTTTCATCACAGAATTATTGTCTTACTTATATGTTTTTATATCTGTCGCACGTTGTCGCAGGTAATTTAGGTTATTTTAAAAATTATGTTCTTTATAGAGATAACCTATTTTACCTGCGACATACTGCGACAAGTGTTAATTTCTTCGGTATTTAGGCATAAAAAAAGCCATCGTATTCCTACGAAGGCTTTAAAGTTATTCAATTTGCCATTATAATGATATCACAGGTTGACATGAAATTATAGGTCACTTTCGGCCACACTTTTATTTTTCTGTTTTTGTGGTTGTAGTAAGAAATGCCTCCGCAATTTCACAAAGGCTCACTTTTTATCTAATTTGTCATTATTCAATATTCATAATTCATTATGTTTGACAGGATTTTTTAATGAATAATGAATGACGAAATCGCTACGCTGATGAATAATTATGGTGGTTTTGCTTTCGCAGTGATTTGAGTTATATTCCTATATTATAGGGAATTTTAGAATGGTTTATGTAGTTTTCTGTATTTTGAAGGAGTAATTCCTTTTGATTTTTTAAAAGTTTTTATGAATGTAGAAGAATCTGGAAATGCCATTATATTGACAATTTCATTTATTGATAAATCAGAATGTACAAGCAAATCTGTTGAGTACTGGATTTTGTGGTTGTTTATATATTTACCGGGAGAAACGCCGGTTTGTTCAGTAAATATTTTTGAAAATTGACGCGTTGATAGATTGACATATTTTGCCACATCAGAAACCTGAAGTGTTGCGTTTGGGTTATTTTTTATATAATCAATAGCATTATTGATACGCATATCGTCATATTTCATATATAGGCTGACTTCTTTTTCCATAATATCATTAAACATTTCCAATATCAAAGATAATTCAAGAAAAGTACAAGAGGGTTCATAATTGAATTTGTTTTTTTGTGAAACCTGATAAACTGATTGGAAAATAGAATGAATGTGTTTAGAATAACCTACTACATCGCAATTTTGAAGTTTTTCCTCTAACTTGTTGTAAAATTGAGAGTTAATGCTGTTTTTACAAGAAAAATTGAATGTTATGATGAACTTTGAAAAAAGTGATGTTTCCTTTATTATTTTGTGTTTTATTTTCGGAGCAAATATCACAAAATCCCCTTTTTTTACATCAAAAGCGTCTTTGTTTTCTATCTCATAGCAGGCATACCCCTCTAAAATCATATGAAGTTCATAGTAAGAGTGAAAATGAAATGTTTTTTGATTATAAGTATTATCGGGACAATTTTTGTTAATTATATGACTGGATATAAGTTCAAAAGAAAAGTCATTGTTTTCATATCTGAAAGAGTCTTTTTTTTTATTGTTTATAATAAAAAAATTAACGTTGTTATTAATGCTATTATTCATAATCACTAATCCCCTGTTTTCTTTTTTTTAGTGTAACACAATTTTTTTTTGCTGTCAACAGATTATAACCTAAAATGACCATTTTTTTATCTTAAATTTCCATTGTGTTTTATATCGCCATCAAATATAATTAGTTTATAAGGCATAACGTTTGTTGCCTATTCAAAAATATAATTCTATTAATCAAAGGAGTGTTTGCTGTAATGAAAAAGTTGCTAAAAACATTATTATGTACGGTATGTATAATGTCAATGGTGATACCTGTATTTAATACAGTTTCAGCATCTATGAATGATGTTATTTTTGATTTGACATCTTTAGGTGTTCTAGACGATGCAGATGCAGTTTTGCCATTGGAGGATAATATGACAAGGGCAGAATTTGTTAATCTTGTTGTTGCTGCAATGGGATATGATGATTTGGCACAAACTATGATTGATAAGGGATATTTCGGTGACCTTGGAGCTTCACCGTATGTTGGAGAAATTAATCTTTTATATGAATTAAATATTCTTTCCGGTACAGATGAAGGAGTGTTTAGTCCTGATGTATATGTTACATATCCTCAGGTTGGTAAGATTATGGTAAATATACTTGGGTACTCAAGCATAGTAAAAGATAAGGACCTTAACTCATATTTTTATATGGCAGGGATACTTGGCGTTTTCGATGACGTAAGTACAACTGAAGGTTTCGTAAATCGTGCTGATGCATATATTATAATACATAACTGTCTTGATATTGACGTTATGTCAGCTAACTACAGTATGTTTGGTACAGGTAGTTATGATATCCAGGAAGGTAAGACTTTAAAATCTAATCTTCAAAAAGTGCGTCAGGACAAGCTTATTAAAATGAAGGGTATTGTAACAGGCGATTGCGAAACATACATTTTTGAAGAATACGGCATAAACAAGACTAATATAATCGAAATTGACGGTGTAACATACAAGTGCAATTTTGATGTTCCATCAGGCCTTGTTGGTATGGCTGTAGATTTTTATGTTGCAAACAGTGAAGAATCCGGTCAGGTTATAACTTCAATTGCACCATCTGATAAGAACTGTGAAGTTGAATTTGAACTTACTGACCTTAGTGGAGTAGTTGCAGACGAAATAAGATATTTCGAAAATGATGCGGAAAAGAAATTCAGATATAACGAAACCACTAAACTTATATACAATGGCAGAAGAGATTTTGATTCCGGCATTTCTTCGATTATGAACTATGAAAACGGAACATTAAGAGCAGTTGATAATAATGAAGATGAAATATACGATATAGTCTATGTTTATGATTATAAAGATGTTATTGTAAATCGTCTTTATACAGAAACAAAACAGGTTTACTTTGATAAAAATCAGGTAGTAGATGGTGCAAGATATGTTTCTTTTGATGATGAAGATGCCATCGTAAAAATAACAGACTTAAACGGAAATGCGGTAGAATTTGAAAATATTCCGACAGATTCCGTTTTGAGTTATGCAAAGAGTAAAGACAACAAAGTTATAACAGCAATC
>JAZQAN010000052.1:0-47614 GCA_045545235.1 Clostridia bacterium
TGTGAATTAAAAGAAAAGGCATATAACCTGCGTTGCAAAATTCTTGGTGAAGAACATCCTAAAACTTTAACTTCGCTTAGTAATCTTGCATCAACATACAGTGACCTTGGAAACTATAAAAAGGCTTGTGAGTTAAAAGAAAAAGTTTATAACCTGCGTTACAAAATATTTGGAGAAGAACATCCTGATACGTTGACGTCGTTGAATAACCTTGCATTAACATATGGTAAACTCAGAAATCACGAGAAAGCTTGTGAGTTGAAGGAAAAAGCATATAACCTGCGTTGCAAAATTCTTGGGGAAGAACATCCGAAAACCTTAACTTCACTGAATAATCTTGCATATACATATGGTGAACTCGGAAATCATAATAAGGCCTGTGAATTAAAAGAAAAGGCATATAACCTGCGTTGCAAAATTCTTGGAGAGGAACACCCCGATACATTAACGTCACTGAATAATCTTGCATCAACATATGAAGATCTTGGAAACCATAATAAGTCTTGTGAATTAAAAGAAAAATTATATAAGTTGCGTTGTAAGATACTTGGTAAAGAGCATCCCGATACGTTAAGAGCACTGAATAATCTTGCTGTTGCTTACAGTTATCTTGGAGATGTTAAAGCAAGAAAGTATAAAAAAGCAATAAAACTTGGTGAACGTGCCTACCAACTTCGGGCTAAGGTGTTGGGTGAACAACATACGGCCACTTTGTTATCTCTTGATAATCTTGCTTTCTATTATGAATCTGTAGGTGATTACAAAATGGCTTTTTCACTTTTTGAAAAGCTTTGCTTACATCAAAAAACAGTGTATGGAGAAGAACATGCGAAAACTTTGAAAACTTTAAAACGTCTTGAAAAGTTACGTTCTAAAATATAAATATTTATGAAAAATTACAGATAGCTTATATATAAAATACCACCTTTTTCCTTACATAAAAATTCCTTGTTTGCACAAAATAATACCATAAAATTAACAAAAGGAGACATTTATATATGAAGGCAACAGGAATTGTAAGAAGAATTGATGATTTGGGAAGGGTAGTTATTCCCAAGGAAATCAGACGCACAATGAGAATTCGCGAAGGAGACCCATTGGAAATTTATACCGACAGAGAAGGGGAAGTAATATTCAAAAAATATTCACCTATTGGAGAACTTGGAGTTTTTGCATCACAGTATGCAGAAATTCTTTCCAAAACATCGGGGCATGGAATTTGCATTACTGACAAAGATAATGTGATTGCGGTGTCGGGTGCTTCTAAAAAAGAGCTTATGGATAAAAAGATTTCTCAGGATATTGAAGAAATAATTGAGGAAAAGGAAACATATGTTTCCAAGCGGGGAATGGGTAAAAGGCTTAATGTCGTTGACGGTGCAGAAAGGTATAGTGCAGGACTTTTATGTCCTATTATTTCTGAGGGTGATACAATTGGCTCGGTAGTTTTTTTGTCCGAAGACGGTAATGAAAACTATGGCGAAGTTCAGGAAAAACTTGCACAGACTGCGGCAGGTTTTTTAGCAAAACAAATGGAATCTTAAAAAATCTGCGGTATCAATTACCGCAGATTTTTTTCTATAATATACTTTTTTTATACAGAGTAGGTGAAAAACCCACCTGTTTTTTAAATGCTCTTGAAAAAATATGTATACTTGAATAGCCAAGCATATCGGAAATCTCGCTTATTGAATAACGTTCTTCCCTGATAAGTTTTTTTGCTTCAGCTATCTTTAATTGATGGTAATATTCCATAGGGCTTTTACCTGTTTGTTCTTTGAATACTTTACTTAAAAGTGTTTTTCCACGCATAAACTGAATACAAATATCTTTGAGTGTAATCATTGAATATACATTTTTTTCCATATATTCCTTCATAAGTTCAATAAGAGAATTATTTGCAATTGTTCTTGAGTGGGTGTTTGATGATATCTGATTTGTAAAAGCATTGCTGTTTCTTATTATATGAATTAAAAATTCTGTGAAATAGCACTGTAAAAGCTGAGTTGACCCGAAGGGAGAAGATGAAAAGTCAAGGTTATCCTTTTTTTCGTATTTGTCGGGTATATTGTTTAATGCATTTTTTGCTTCTTCCAAAAATAACGAAAGAAGAGTTTTTGACGTTTTGTCCAATGTAAAGTATTTGTTTGCAAAAAAATCCATAGCATTTTCATCAGCGGTAAATGAAATTACAAGCATATTGTTGGCAACTTTGTTATCTGAAATGTGAGAATGAATTTCATTTGGTTCGTGAAAAATAACCTGTCCCTGTTCAAGCTTGAAACCTACATCATTAGTAATTGCAATTATACTGCCTTTGTCAACATATACCATTTCCCAAAAATTATGTTTTTCTGGTGGATGGGTAAAATCTTTCCCTAATTCAAAGTAATAAATGCTGTTAAAACCTTTTATGCTTATTTCACTTTTCACATATTGCGTGTCAAACATTTGTACCTCCGGAAAAAATGCTAAAAAATTGCAGTAAAATGTTAAATACATTTTACTAATGATATTATATAATGAAATTGTAGATTATGTCAATAATTTTAAGGAGGTTACATTATGAATGTACTTGCAATAGGATGTCATCCTGATGACATTGAAATTTCTTGTTGCGGAACACTTGCTAAATGTGTAAAACGAGGCGACAAGGTTACAGTATGTCACGTTGCAAACGGTAATATGGGGCATGAAATCATAAAACCTGATGAGCTTCGTGAAATAAGACGTGATGAGGCTAAAAAAGCTGGGTCTCTTGCGGGAATAGAAGTAGTTACAATAGATATAGGTGACCTTAGAGTTAACGGTGCTGATTTTTCTCAGCGTGATAAAATTGCAGAACTTATAATAAAAGTTCAGCCTGATTTTATCATTACTCACAGTCCTACTGATTATATGAATGACCACCGTGAAGTTTCTAAACTTGTATTTGATGCTTCATTTGTTGCAAGTGTACCGCAGTATAATAATGGCGGTAAGTCTGCTGTAGTTCCTATTTACTATATGGACAATCTTGCAGGTCTTAACTTTAATCCTACAGAATATGTAGATATTACAGAAGAAATTGACCTTAAGCTTGAGATGCTTGAGTGTCACGTAAGTCAGCTTAAATGGATGCGTGACCATGATAATATTGACTTTGCTGAATTTGTTAAAACAGGTTCAAGATATCGCGGAATTCAGTGCGGTGTTCAATATGCTGAAGCATTTACTCAGGAATATGCTTGGCCAAAGGTTACAACTAAAAGATTATTACCATAAAAGAAGAGGAGAGTTGAAAAATGGATTTTTTAAGTACAGTTAAAGGCAGTCTTTTAGAAGGTTTTTATCCAAAGGGATGGGATCTTAAGAAAATTGATGAATGCTGTGATAAGGGTGTTGTACGTGAGGATTTCTGGCACAAGGATTTTAACCCTATTGAATGTGAAAATATTTATGAATTTGATACATTGATGGGTCACGAAATCGCATTGCAGATTAAAAACGCACGTGAAAAGGGCGAAAAGCTTGCAATGATTTTGCCGGTTGGTCCTATGGGTATGTACAGATGGGCTGTTTACTTCCTTAATGAATGGAATGTAAAGTGTGACCACGTTTATACTTTCAATATGGATGAATGGGCAGATGCAGAAGGTAATACTTTGCCTAATGACAACCCTGCATCATTTGAATATAGTATGAAACAGGCTTTCTTTGATAAGCTTGGTGAAAATACAATTCCACCTGCACAGCGTAACTTTGCAACAAAGGATAACCTTCCTACATATCCTGAAAAGATTGCTAAACTTAAAGCAGAAGGTGCAAAACTTGTTCTTGTATTCGGTATAGGCAGAATGTGTCATATAGCTTTCTGGGAACCACAGTTTGCTGAAGATTATGCAAATGTTGATGAATGGAAGAGTGCTTGCTACAGAATAGGTGCAAAACTTCATCCTCTTACAATTGAACAGAATGCAATTACAAGCTTTAAAAGCCGTACAACATTAGTTCCTTGTACTGCAAACACAATCGGTCCTGGTCTTTTCTTGCAGGCTGATTATATCATCGGCGGTGCTGATGGTGCTTTAGGCAGAGGTATGGGATGGCAGGGAATGAGCTTCCTTACAACTTTGCATTATGGTCCTGATATGAATATCACTTCAACATTTATGCCAACAATGCCAGGTAAGCTTTTCTATCTTAAAGAGCTTGCAGGTCCATTGGTTGCTGAATGTAACTAATATTTTCAATAAAAATGTCTTGTGGAATTCCACAAGACATTTTTTTAATATTTCTTTGTTTGCAGTGAACGTTCTGTTTCTTTTATTGATTCCAATGCTTCGGCGGAACGATTGCATACAATGTAAAAATAAAGTGAATCTATAATTGCAAGCTGTACAATACGTGAATTCAGTGCAAGGATATTGTACTGTGTTTCATCTGCCGTTGTGGAAAGTACAATGTCTGACTGTTTTAATATTGGCGATTTACCGCTGTTTGTAATTGTAATTGTAGTTGCACCGTGTTCTTTCGCAAGCTTAAGTGCTTCCACAATATCCTTTGAAGAGCCCGAGTGTGAAATTGCAATTGCAACATCGTTGGCTGTAAGATGAGAAGCAGCAATTACCTGCATATGGTTGTCAGAGTAAGCAACGGCATTAAGCCCTGCACGTAAAAATTTATGGCTTGCATCAATAGCAACAGAGGCAGAGTTTCCAAGACCGAATATAACTATTTTGTTAGCGTTGCAAAGTTTTTTTGCGGCTTTTTCTATTGCGGCGGGGTTGAGTGATTTTTTAGTCTTTTCCAAAGACATATAAATATCGTTACAAACCTTTTCGTAAATTTCAAAGGCGGTGTCAGTTTCCGATATATTTGTACTTACATAGGAAGTGCCCACTTCGGAAGCAAGGGATATTTTAAGTTCCTGATATCCGTTAAGACCAAGTCTTTTTGAAAAACGGACTATTGTTGCTTCTCCGCATTTGCATTGTTCCGCAAGTTCTACAATGGAAAGGGATATTATTTTGCCCGGATTATTCATTATCCAGTCGGCAATCTGCTTTTCCGCCTTGCCCATTTCATCATATAACATTTTAATTTTAAGTGATGTTTTTTCCATACTGTACCTCGTGAAAATAATTTTCATTTATTTTATTTTATAACATATGAAAAAATTTGTCAAATTGAAAATTATTTTCATAAAAACTATTGAAAAAAATTTCGGTATATGCTATAATTTCATTATGGAAAATGTGGGCAAAATGAAAATAATTTTCAAAAAGGGGAGATATGATGCTTGATTACAAAGTAAAAATCGGACTTGTTCCTATGCGCCGTAACACTACGGACAGACCAAAGGGAACTTTTCTTACCTGGCATTCTGCAGAGGTAAGAGGTGAAAAATTTGTAAAGTACATTGAAGAAAACTTTACAAGTGATAAAGTTTCATTTGTAGATTCAAAGGGTCTTGGTCATAAGGAGCTTATTTATGATGATGCTTCTGCGGCGGATATGATAAAACGCCTTAAGGACAATGAGGTTGATGCGGTATTTATTATAAACTGTAACTTCGGTAATGAAGAAGCGGCGGCTGATATTGCAAAGGAACTTGGAAAGCCTGTACTTTTGTGGGCACCGCTTGATGACGAATACTATGTTGACGGTATGCGTCCTACGGATTCACAATGTGGTCTTTTTGGTGTATCACGCCAGATGCAGAGATTCCACATTCCGTTTTCTCACATTAACTGTTGTGAAGTTGACAGCGATGAATTTAAAGAAGGTTTTTTAAGCTTTGTAAGAGTTGCATGTATGGTTAAAAACTTCAAAGGCCTTCGCATCGGTCAGGTTGGGGCACGTCCTGCACCATTCTTTTCTGTTATATGGAATGAAGGCGAGCTTATGGAAAAATTCGGTATAAAGATTATTCCTATAAACTTTGCAATCATAGAACAGAGAATGAACGCAGTTTTGGAAGAAAAACCTGAAGAAATGGCGGAAATTGTTGAGTATATTAAAAACAACTATACTCTCGATGAACTTACACCTGCATATTTGGAACGTATGGCAGCATTGACAGTTATGTACAAACGTCTTTTTGACGAATTTAATCTTGACGTAATTTCTGCTGAATGCTGGACTGCAACACCTGTTATGTTTGACGGTCTTGCACCTTGTACAGTATATGGTCTTTTAAATGATATGGGTTATATGGTTTCCTGCGAAAGTGATATGCACTGTGTTATGACAATGGCTATGTTGAAGTGCGCAACACTTGGTGAGGGTAAGCCATTGTTTGGTGAATTTACTGTACGCCATCCTGAAAATAAAAATGCAGAACTTTTGTGGCATTGCGGACCTTTCCCACTTTCACAGAAGGCGGAAAGCGGTACAGACAGTGAAGCTCGTCTTGTAAATCAGCGTTCATGGTTCCGCGGCAAAGACGGCACATATACAATTGCACGTATGGATCAGGAAAGCGGTAATTATATGATTTTGCCTCTTGTTGCAGATACAACAAAGGGTCCACAGACTCACGGTACATACATCTGGGTTGAATTTGACAATTTGAAGAAGGTAGAGGACAGATTGCTTGACGGTCCTTACATTCATCACTTTGTTGAAATAGAAGGCGACTATAAAAAAGAAATTAAAGAATTTTGTAAGTATTTTCCGAATCTTAAAGTTGATACGGAAATAGAATAAATGAAAAGGAGATAAAATAATGACAGACTTTTTATTGGATGTGATTGCAACCGAACTTGAGGATGCAGTCGGTAAAGAAAACTGTTCTACAAGAACAATTGACAAGCTTACACACAGCGTAGATTTTTTCTGGCTTTCAAGAATGTGGGTAGACCGCGGTCTTAGAATGCCGGAGGCTGATTTTGTTGTTGCACCTAAGGATGCAAAGGAAGTTTCAGCGGTTTTAAAAATTGCTAACTACTACAAAATTCCTGTTACAACATGGGGTGGCGGCGGCGGTTCCCAGGGCGGAGCTATTCCGATTGCCGGCGGTATTGTACTTGATACAAAGAGAATGAATAAAATTTACGATGTTAACGAACAGGCTATGTACATAGAATGCGGTACAGGTGCAATATACAAGCACATTGAATGGGCGGCTAATGAAAGAGGCTATGCTACAATGCATTATCCATCTTCACTTACCTGCTCAACAGTAGGTGGTTTTCTTGCACACAGAGGTATTGGTGTATCATCTACAAAATACGGTAAAATTGATGATATGGTTATGCAGATGGAGGTTGTTCTTCCAAACGGGGATATTATTGAAACATCACCTGCTCCAAAGCATGCGGCAGGTCCTGACCTTAACCAGATTTTTATAGGTTCAGAGGGTACACTTGGTGTTATGACAAAGGCTCAGATGAGAATTTACGAACAGCCTGAATCACGTCAGTTCCGTGGTTTCTTATTCCAGAATATGACAGATGCTTTCAATGCAGGACGTGAACTTCTGCAGAAATTCAAGCCATCTGTTATGCGTCTTTACGACGAGGCAGAAACTGCTACACTAATTAAGAAGATTGTCGGCGTTGAAAAGAAGGGTGCATTTATGAACATCGCAGTTGAGGGTGTTAAGGAAATGGCAGACCTTGAAATGAAAATTCTTCTTGAAACATTTGCTAAATACAATGCAGAAGACCTTGGTAGCGAATACGGTGAAAAATGGTGGAAGGAAAAGATTACATTCTTCTATCCCGGTCATATGATGGATATTCCACAGTGCTTTGGTACTATGGATACTATCGCTCCTTATGATAAGATTGAAAACATCTACTGGAAAATGAAGGAAGCTATTGAAACAAACTTCCCACAGGCTAAATTTATTGCCCATTTTTCACACTGGTATGAATGGGGCTGTATGATTTACGACAGATTTATCGTAGACGGCAAAGATGTTCCAAAAGATCCTCACGAAGCTTTCAGACTACATCAGGAAATCTGGAACTGTGGTGTAAGAACTGCACTTGCTAACGGCGGTGTTGTAAACGACCACCACGGCGTAGGCTTGAAGCTTGGCAGACTTATGAAGGAACAGTACGGCCCTGCTATGCAGGTATTTGAAGGTATTAAAAAACAGCTTGACCCTAACGGTATAATGAATCCGTTCAAGCTTGGACTATAAGGAGGTACTTATTATGCAATTTACACAGAAATCTAAAGAACATATTGACAGTTGCCGTTTCTGCTGGATGTGCCACCATGTATGTCCAATAGGCATTGCAACAGGTTTAGAGCGAAATACTGCAAGAGGAAGAGCACTTGGTCTTTCATTGGTAATGAGAGATGCTATTGAATATACAGATGACATTATAAACAACGTTTACGAATGTTCGCTTTGCGGCGGTTGTATGACTGATTGCGTTACAGGTTGGGATCCTGTTATGTTTACTAAAGAAGCAAGACTTGGTGCTGCTTTAGACGGCAAGTTGCCTGAATATGTTATGACTTTGCTTAACAACTTTAACGAAAAAGGCAACATCTACGGTGTTGATGCTGCAGATAAAATTCCTGATATGCCAAAGACAGATACACTTTTGTTTGCAGGTGAGGATACACGTGCTTTTGGTTGTGCAAAAAATGCAGTAGAACTACTTAAAAAAGCAGGTGTTGATGCTTGCGTATTGAAAGATGAACCGTCAAGCGGTTACACAATGGACTTTCTTATTGGTGCGGCTGCTGAAACGAAGGCAGTTATGGAAAACTGTGCAAAGGTTTTGAACGAATACAAGACAGTTATCTGCTACGACCCTGCAGATGCCAAGGTTTTAAAGCGTGAATACAAGGAATGGGGTATTGACGTTAAGGCAGATGTATACACATTTACAGAATTTGTTGCATCACTTATTAAAGACGGCAAATTGAATGTTAAAAACAGCGGTCTTGAATTTACTCCTCAGGATAGTCCTATCCTTGCAAGAGATTTAGAAGAAGACCAACCAATCCGTGACATTCTTAGTGCTTGCGGCAGCGTTAACGAAATGCTACTAAACCGCAAACACACACAGCTTGCAGGTAACCTTATTATGAATACATATATGCCAAAGGTTATTGAAACAGTAGCAGAAAACAGATGGATAAATGCGAAGAATATGAATGCAAAAATTGTTGTAACAGAATGCCCTGCTGAATACATTATGCTTTCAAAGACAAAGCCTGAAGGCATTGAACTTTTAACAGTTGAGGAGGCAGTTTTGAAATGCTTGTAAGTTTAAAAGAAATTATTGATTTGGCAGAAAAAGGCAATTTTGCCATTCCTGCATTTAACGTATATAACACAGAAACTGTTATGGGCGTTATAAAGGCGGCAGAGGAACTTCGTGCACCTGTAATTTTACAGGTGTACCCAAGACTTCTTAATGAAGAAGTTGGATATTATCTTGCACCTTGTATTGTTGCAGCTGCAAGAAAGGCTACTGTTCCCGTATGCTTCCACCTTGACCACGGTCCATCAGAATTGGAAGTACAAAAGGCACTTCGTTGGGGTGCAACAGGTATTATGTATGACGGTTCTGTTCATTCTTTTGAAGAAAATATTGCAAATACAAAGCACATCATCGACATCTGCGGTGCCGTTGACATTACAGTAGAAGGTGAACTTGGTCACGTAGGCAGTGTTAATGACGATACCATGGAAGAATATACTGACCCTGCTGAAGCTGCTGAGTTTGTAAAGAGAACTGGTGTTACATGCCTTGCGGTACTAATCGGTAATGCACATGGTCATTATAAAAAGACACCTAACCTTGACATCGAAAGAGTAAAGGCAATAAGAGAAGCAACAGGCGGTATTCCTCTTGTACTTCACGGTGGTTCAGGCATTCCTGATGACCAGGTTAAAGCGGCTATCAGAGCAGGTATCAGAAAAATGAATATCGGTACAGATGTTTGTTGTGCTTTTGCCGATGGTACAAAAGAAATTCTTGATGATCCAAACAGAAGTCTTGCAATAGACTTGTTTATGAAACATCCTATTGAAACAGTTAAAAAACTTGCTATGGATAAAATCAAACTTGTTGAGGCTGACGGAAAGGCGTAAAATATGAGTAAAATTGTTGGAATAGGTGCAAATGTATGTGACACATTGTTTACTGTACCCAACTATCCCAAAGAGGATACCAAAATGCGTGCAGACAGTATGAAGCTTAGTGGCGGCGGTCCTTGTGCAACAGGTCTTGTTGCGGCGTCAAAGCTTGGCGGTGATTGTGCATACATAGGCAACCTTACAGATGATAATGCAGGAAAGTTTCTGGCAGAGGATATGAAAAGATACAACGTATCAACAGATTTTGTCAATGTTATTGGCGGTTGCACATCTTTTTCATCCTGCATATGGCTTTCCAAAGACAGTGCGGCACGTACCTGCGTATTTTACAAAGGTGACATACCTGCGCTGAAGCTTGATGACAAGCAGAAAAAAGCAATTGCAGATGCAGAAATTCTTATGATAGACGGCAACGAAATGGATGCCGCAGAAGAGGCTTGCAAAATTGCAAACGAAAATGGCACAAAGGTTTTATACGATGCAGGTGGTTTGTATGCTGGCGTTGAAAGACTTTTGCCTTTCACTGACATACTTATACCATCTGAAGAATTTGCACTTGGTCACACAGGGGCAAAAACTGCAGAAGATGCCGCAAAAATACTTTTTGAAAAGTATTCACCTGAAATTGTGGTTGTTACACAGGGTAAAAAGGGCGGTATAATATTTGACGGTAAGGAAGTTAAGGATTACCCTGTATTTTTAGTGGATGCAGTAGATTCCAACGGAAGCGGGGATGTATTCCACGGTGCATTTGCATTTGCAACAAATATAGGTTATACTTATTATGATGCATGTGTATTTTCAAGTGCCGTATCTGCACTTAAGTGCACAAAAATAGGCGCAAGAGAAGGCGTACCTGCATTTAATGAAGTTAAAGATTTTTTAAAGGAGCGTGGAGTAAATGTATAAGAGAACCTGGGATAAAAAATTCGGTAAATCTGAAATATTCACAAAGGAAGACAGTTACTGTCAGAATGTTGAAATTGATATGGTTAAACTTGCTGACGGTCAGACAAAGTCTTACTATGAAGAAGGTAAGGAATTTGCTGTAGTTATTTTGGGCGGTAAATGTACTGTTGCCGGTAAAGATTTTAAATACGAAAACATCGGTGAGAGAGAAACTGTTTTTGACGGAAACGCAACTTGCGTATATGTTCCAAGAAACACTGATTTTACAATTACAGGTGTTGGCGAAGTATCTGTTGCAGTTACAAAGTGCCCATCTGTAAACGACCACAAGCCTGTACTTATCAAGCCTGAAGATGTTGTTGAAAAGGATTTGGGTAAACCGGGCTGGCAGAGACACGCTATGTTTGTTCTTGATGAACGAGTTGAAGCAGACCAGATTTACATCGGCGAATGCTGGATTGAAGGTGGTCAGTGGTCAAGTTTTCCTCCTCACAAGCACGATGACGACAATATGCCAATAGAGGCTAATACAGAAGAAATTTATTACTATGAATTTGACAAGCCACAGGGCTTTGGTATTCAGAAGGTTTATACAAAGGAAGGTGACGTTGACGAAACTTATACAGTTAAGTCAGGTGACTTTGTAGAAATTCCAAGAGGTTATCACCCATTCCATTCAGCACCCGGTTACAAAAACTATATGCTTTGGATAATGGCAGGTCCTGTAAGAGGTTTTTACATGACTACAGATGAGGAACACGCATGGCTGAACAATTAATTATATTAGAAAATAAAGAACTTAAAGTTACCCTTTCGTCAAAGGGTGCAGAAATTATAAGCGTTATAAAAGACGGCAAGGAAAAAATATGGCAGGCAGACCCTGATGTATGGGCTATGCACACGCCTATTATGTTTCCTGTATGTGGTGGTCTTAAGGACGATGAATTTGTTTTTGAAGGCAAAACGTACAATCTTGGCAAGCACGGTTTTATCCGTTTTTGTGAATTTGAGGTTGAAAGTGCCGATGATAAAAAGGTGGTTTTTTCCTACTGCTCAAATGAAGAAACACTAAAGCAATATCCTTTTGATTTTAAATTCAAGGTTGCATTTACCCTTGAAGGAAGCTCTGTTAAGGTAGACTACATTACTGAAAATACAGGGGATAAGCCTATGTACTTTTCTGTTGGTGCTCACGAGGGTTATGCTTGCGACGAGGGTGTTGAAAACTATACTATCGTTTTTGAAAAGGAAGAGGACCTTACTTCAAATTTACTTGAAGGCAATTTGCTTGGTTACAATACTGTTGAACTTGGCAAGGGAGTAAGGGAACTTAAACTTAAAGACGAATTCTTTAAGGTAGATGCCCTTGTTTTTCTAAACCTTAAGTCAAGAAAGGTGTGGCTTCGAAACGATACTACAGGTGAAAGTTTGAGTGTATCCTTTGACGATGCAGATTATTTGCTTTTGTGGACAAAATACAAAGCAAAATATCTTTGCATTGAACCTTGGTTTGGTATTTCCGACTTTACTGATTCAAATAAAGATTTTGTAAACAAAAGAGGTATTACAAAGCTTTTGGAAAATGAAGAAATAACTAAAACACATAAGATAGGTTTTTAAAAAACGTGCTAAAATGAAGGGACGATTTAAACTATGAAGGTTTTTTATGCTGTAAGTACTCATTGGGACAGAGAGTGGTATAAAACTTTTCAGGGCTTTCGCTATGATTTGGTTAAAGTTACCGACAACATTATAGAGGCTTTGGAAAAAGATAAAATAGATGTTTTTACTTTTGATGGACAAACTATAGTTTTAGAAGATTATCTTGATATTAAACCTCAAAATAAAGAGGTATTGATATCTTTGATAAAATCAGGAAAACTGAAGGTTGGTCCATGGTATGTTATGCCCGATGAACTTTTAGTATCCGGAGAAAGTTTAATTCGAAACTTCCTTACAGGTAAAGCAATAGCGGAAAATTTTGGAGGAAAGCCGTGGAAATATGGTTATATAAACGATGTTTTCGGCCATATTGCACAGATGCCTCAGATTTTGTCCGGTTTCGGAATAAAAAGTGCTTATCTGGGGAGAGGTCTTGGTTCTGTTGACCGTGACTATACAAATTTTATATGGGAAGCTCCTGATGGCAGTGAGGTTTTTGGGTACAAAGAAACCTATGCACGGTTTAAAAAAGAATTTTGCGAAAGCAAAAATCGTGAAAATATAATTTCGGAATATCTTGAAAAGAAACTCGATAATACAGGTGCAGTAATTCTTTTATATACAGATGACCATACTGATATAGATGAAAATACACTTGATTTTATAAAGCACAGAAATGAATTTTCAAAAGAACATGAACTTGTTGAGGGATTGGAACACATAACTGAACACCTGGAGGATTTTAAAGATTCTCTAAGGCGTGAAAAAGGTGAACTTATAATAACAGGTGAAACGGTAAAACAATTCAGAGCAGTGACCAATTCCTTATCAAGTTATTATTCACTAAAACGTGAAAATGACATATGTGAAGATTTGCTTGAAAATAAATTGTCACCGCTTTTTGCTATGTCAAAAATTAAGGGAATGCATTTTGATGGTGCTTTTTATGAGCTGGCATATAAATATCTTTTGAAAAATCAGCCACATGATTCTATATGCGGTTGCTCAAATGATGCAGTACATGAAGATATGTTTTACAGGTATTCACAGATAAAATCTATTGTATCTGCCGTAGAAGAGGACTTTGAAAACCAAATTGCAAACTTGGGTGATGGAAAAAAAGAGTTTTCGATTAACGTTTTAAATTATGGTGTTAAGAAAAGGTCGGGTGTATTTATAACCGATATAATATTTGATGAAAATTGGGAAAATAAGGTCAAAGATAATTCAAGGTATCAGGAATTTAACGAGTTTTCTATTTTTGATGAGAACGATAATAAAGTTAAATATCAAATTTTGAATATTGAAAAAAATGTTATAAACAGCGAAAGACCATATATTGCGCCTAAAGACGTATATACTGTTGCAATAGAATCTGAATTAAAGCCATTTGGTACAACAAAATTCAAGGTTGTTGCTGAAAAAAATCAACCTTTCATCAAGGAAAATTCTGATGCAGAATTGAGATTTGCTAATGAATATCTGGAAATTGAGATTTTGTCTGACGGAAGTATTACATTAACAGATAAAGATAATGGAAGAAAATACAAAAATCTTAATGTGTTTGTTGATGACGGGGAGATTGGTAACGGATGGTTTTCTGAACGTCCCGTTGCAGGAAACAGTACGGTAGTTTCAACAGGGGCAAGTTGTTGTGTTGAGATTATAAAACAGGGTGAATTAAAAAATACTGTCCGTGTAACCAAATATATGCGAGTACCAAAAAAGGCAAACTACAATGAGTATAAAAGAGACACGGATTATGATGTTTTAGAGATTATAACCGATGTAAGTGTTATAAAAGGCAGCAAAACTGTTGAATTTGAAACCGTTGTAAATAACTGTGTAAAAGACCACAGATTAAGAATGGCGTTTCCTACAGGTATTGAGGGTGACAATTATTTTGCATCTCAGGCATTTACCTTTGTTGAAAGAGGCAGAGGTGTAACTATGGCAGGAGCAAACTATGCAGAACCTGAATGTTATGAAAAAAACACAAGCGGAATTATTTGTGTTAAAGATGATGTATCGGGATTGTCATTTGTATCAAAGGAAGGTATCCATGAGTGTGGAGTAAGCAAATCCGGTGTAATTTCGGCAGTTATGCTTCGTGGTTTTGGAAGAATTATGTTTGATAATATAAAAAGCACAAAATCCCAGATAATCGGAACCCACAAATTCAGATATGGAATTAGTCTGGAAACTGATTTTTCAAAATTATATGACATTAAACATGATATGTTTTCAAAATATGAAAATGTAATGTCAGATAATGATTCTGAAAGCTTGTTGGAATTAAAGGGTTGTGTGTGCTACAGTATTATAAAGGTGGCGGAGGATAAAAATGGTATTATCCTGCGAGTATTTAATACTGAAAACAAAACAGAAAAATTTACTGTAAATACAAAATTTAATTATAAAAATTTGTATGAATCAGATTTATCTGAGGATAACCTAACAAAAATAGATGGTTGTAATAACAATATTATTGCAGAAATTTTGCCTTATAAGATAAAAACATTATATTTTGAAATTTGATATTTCAAAATCTTTGGCAAAGGAGTTTTTGTATGTTGGAAAAATTAAAAAAGTTAAATAATGATATAAAAATTTACAGTATTCACGATGATGAATTTAAAAAATACGGTGTTGTAATTGACGTTGATGCATCGGATATGGTTAAGGTATGCGGTGAGCTTGGTTTGCCTGATAGCGGAACAAGCTACGTTGCATCCGTACCTGAACTTGAGGCATTAAAATCTGCACCATTACTTGGTAAAAAGCTTTATGGTGGATTAGATGCACAAGTTGGGCTTTGTTGCGGTTACAACAATTTTTTAAACGGGCTTGAATATCACAACAGTTCTGAAATTAACGTGGCGGCTACACCTTTGGTTTTGATTTTGGGGTTACGCTACGAAATGGAAGGCAATGAATATAATTCTGAAAATGTAAAGGCATTTTACCTTGAAAAAGGTGATGTAGTTGAAGTCTTTTCAACTTCATTGCATTTTTGCCCCTGTCAGGTAGATGATAACGGTTTTTCCTGTGTGGTAGTACTTCCGAAAGGTACAAACACGGATGTGGAAGACAAAGGTGAAGATAATTTGCTTTTCAGAAAAAATAAGTGGATTATATGCCACGATAAAAACGAAGGCTTAATTGAACGCGGTGTTTACCCCGGTATTCACGGTGTTAATTATGAAATCAGGTACTGATATGAAATATTTACTTGGAATTGATTTTGGCGGCGGTGCTTCAAAGGCTACACTTTTGAGTGTGGAAGGGGAAATTGTTGCCACTAATACAACTGAATATCCTACAAATTATCCAAAGCCAGGTTATGCAGAGCAAAATCCTGACCACTGGGTAAAGGCTACTTGTGAAAACATAAAGGGTGTGCTTTCAAAAAGCGGTGTTGCGCCTTGTGACATATGTGCAATTTCTTTGGATGCGGCTACACATACTGCGGTTATAATGGATGAGAATTTTAATGTAATTCGACCTGCTATTTACTGGACAGATACAAGAAGTACAGGCGAGGTTGCATATCTTAAGGAAAATTATGGAGAAATAATTGAAAAGCAGGTACTTCACAAGGCAGATACAATTTGGTCGTTGCCTGAACTTATGTGGATAAAAAATAACGAGCCTGAAAATTGGGCAAGGGTTAAAAAGATTTTGTTTGCAAAAGACTATGTACGCCATTGCCTTACAGGTGACTATGTGACAGATTACATAGAAGCAGAAGGCTCTATGATGTTTGATATAAACACAATGCAGTGGAGCAAACCTCTTTGCGATGTATTGGGAATTGACACCGACATGATGCCTAAAATTGTAAAACCTACTGATATTGTGGGTAATCTTACGGAAGATGCGGCAAAAATTACAGGTCTTATGGCAGGTACTCCCGTGCTTTGCGGTACAACAGATACTGTTATGGAGGTTTTTGCATCAGGGGCGGTTACAAAGGGTGCTATGACTTTAAAACTTGCAACTGCAGGCAGAATTTGTGTAATTACAGACAAGCCATATCCACATACAAACCTTATAAATTACTCTCACGTAATAGATGGTTTGTTCTATCCGGGTACAGCTACAAAGTCATGTGCGGCTTCATACAGATGGTTCCGTGATACTTTTGACGGTGACTATGCCGAACTTGACAAAATGGCAGAATCTGTTGAAATAGGCTGTGACGGATTGGTGTTTCACCCATATTTAAACGGTGAACTTACACCTTATGCAAATCCAAATCTTTGTGCTGATTTTGTTGGTGTGCGTTCATCACATACAAAGGCACATTTTACAAGAGCAGTTTTAGAGGGTGTTGCAATGTCTATGCTTGACTGCAAAACTGCACTTGATAATTTAAACATGCCACACAGTGACAGTGCTGTTATAATCGGTGGTGGAGGTAAAAGTCCACTTTGGAGACAGATGGTTTCCGATGCACTTGGAATTAAACTTGTGCAGATGAAGTATGCGGATTCTTCACTTGGCAGTGCTATGCTTGCAGGTGTTGCTATGGGTATTTTCAAAAGTCCTGAAAATGCAGTTTCAGTTTGCAATGCGGTTGTTTCCGAAACTGTTCCAAATAGTGAAAATACTGAAAAATATGCCAAATTGTTTAAAAGGTATAAGGCAATTCAAAAGGCTTTAGAGCCTATATATAATGGTGATTTTTAATGAAAATTATAGTTTGTGTAAAAGTGGTGAAGGGTGAGATTAATCCCTTTGACGAATCGGCACTTGAATGTGCACTCAAGCTTTCTGATGATGTTACGGTGTTATCTATGGGACCAAAATCATGTGAGGAGGTTTTAAAGCCTCTTACAAGGTTGGGTGCAAAGGTGATGCTTTTATCAGACGGTGCATTTGCAGGGTCCGATACCCTTGCCACATCCTATATACTTTCAACTGCAATAAGTAAAATGGAATATGACTTACTGCTTTGTGGCAGACAAAGTATTGATGGTGATACCGCACAGGTAGGACCTATGCTTTCACAGATGCTTGGTTGTTCCCTTATAACAAATGCACTTGAGGTAAGTGAGGATGTTAATGGCGTAAAGGCTAAAACCCGTACGGGTGAAGAATTTGCAAAATTACCTGCCGTGGTAACTTTAGAGCGTGGTTATGTACTTCGTTTTCCAAGCATTTTTTCAAAAGTTGGTGAAGTTGATGTGGTGGATAATTCCGCTTTAGGGTGTGATGCTACAAGGTGTGGTATATCGGGGTCTCCCACAAAGGTTTTACAGTCATTTGAAAATGAAAGAGGCAAAAGAAAGTGTAAGTTTATATCTATGGACGAGCTTTTGCCACTTGTGGAAAAAATCAAAAACGAAATTTCAGAAAGCAAAGCAAGTGCATATAGCGGTGTTAAACTAAAATCTGCGTGGGCAATTGGTGAAAATGTTTTTGAAAAGGCAAAAGAAATAGCGGAAGAGGTTGTTTTGATTGATGAACTTTCACCTGAAGAAATTGCAAAAAAAGCACAGGATAAAAAACCTTCTGTAATACTTTGGAATGCGGATTTGTGGGGCAGAAAAAATGCACCTGTTGTGGCGGCTATGCTAAAAACAGGTTTGTGTGCCGATTGTACACAACTTGAAACAGATGGAGAAACTTTGTTTATGTACCGTCCTGCACAGGGAGGTAACATTACTGCTAAAATAAAATGTACTACTATGCCTCAAATGGCAACAGTACGCACAAAGTCCGAAAGTTCTGACATTATAGTGTCAGGTGGAAAGGGAGTTGCAGATAAGCTTGATAAATTAACTGAGCTTGCCACTAAACTTAATGCACAACTTGGTGCTTCACGAGGGCTTGTTGATGCAAACGGTGCACCCTATGAACATCAGATAGGTCTTACGGGAAAAACAGTAAGCCCTAAAATTTATATTGCAGTTGGCATTTCCGGTGCTATACACCATACTGTTGCAATTGAAGGGGCAGGTACGGTTATTGCAATTAATCCCGATAAAAATGCGCGAATATTTGACTATGCTGATTATGGTATATCAGAAATGTTTTAATAACGAAAACAAGACTTAATAAAGTCTTGTTTTTTTGCTTTCTATATGTTAGAATGTATTTGCTGTGTTAAGGAGAGTGTTTTATGAATAATAAGATAAAAAAATTTTTCTTGATGAATATTGGTATTCTTTTTATGTCGGTTGGTATTTACTTTTTTAAAATACCTAATGGTTTTTCAACCGGTGGTGTAACAGGTATTGGTACAATACTTGCAAAAATCACACCTATAAGTCCAGGGTTGTGGATATGGATTTTAAACATTTTACTTTTGATAGTCGGTTTTCTTGTCCTTGGTAAAGAAACAGGTGCAAAGACTGTATATTGCAGTATGATGTATTCTGCACTTACGTACTTGTTTGAAATTTTTATTCCGCTTGATGCGCCTCTTTCGGATCAACCGTTTTTAGAGCTTGTGTATGCTATGATGCTCACCGCAATTGGTTCAGCAATGATTTTTTACTGTGAAGCATCATCAGGCGGTACTGATATTGTTGCACTTTTACTTAAAAAGTTTACATCTTTAGATGTAGGAAAAGCATTGTTGTGTACTGATTTTATTATAGCCGCAAGTGCCTTTTTAGTATTTGATATTAAAACCGGTTTATTTTCTTTGCTTGGTCTTTTTGCAAAGGCGTTTATTGTTGATGGTGTAATTGATAACTTAAACAGTTGTAAATATTTTATCGTTATTACATCAAAACGCGAAGAAATATCTGAGTTTATATTAAAGTCACTACATCACGGTGTAACGGTTAATTCTGCAGTTGGTGAATTTACAGGTGAGAAAAGATATATGTTACATACGGTATGTAAGCGTATTGAAGCAATTACTTTACAACGCAGAATAAAAGAAATTGACCCGCATTCTTTTATAATTATATCTACAAGTAGTGAGATTATTGGAAGAGGTTTTCGAAGCGTATAAAAAGTATCCGGTTTTTAGCCGGATACTTTTTGTTTTTCTGTTATTATACCGTCAATATCATCTTTGTGGCATAAATTGTGATAATATTTTTTACCGAATTTTTCACTTGCACATAGTAAGTATGTTTTTTTTGCGTTTTTCATCATTTTTCTTCTTATATAATTTTCCTGTTCAGATATATCAGTTAAATATCCGTCATCTGATAATCCACGGCAGGAAAAGAAAAATATATCAGCGTTGTTTTGCTCTATAATGGTATAAGCATCATCACCCACCAATGCAAGACAGGATGGTATAAGTGTTCCGCCTGTGCAAATTGTTCTTATGTTATATTCACTAAGCTTGTTTAATGCCTTTATACCACAGGTTATTACAGTTATGTTGTTTTTAAGTGCAAGATATGGAATAATATTGTAAGCACTTGTAGATGCATCTAAAAATATAACATCGTTATCACAAACTAGCTCCGCAGCCTTTTTTGCCATAATGACCTTTGCATCACTTTGTTCCATTTCGCGAAGTACAAAAGGGATTTTAGTTGCAGAAATTCCGTTTTCTTCAATTATTGCTCCTCCGTGTATGCGTTTTATAAGATTTTGTTTTTCAAGGCTTACAAGGTCACGACGTATTGACGGCTCACTTGCATAAAGCTTTTTTGCAATTTCCTTAACTGTTATTTTTTTATTTTTTAAAATTTCTTCAAGTATTTTCTTTTCACGGTCTTTGTTCATATAATCACCTTTTAAATTTAAATTTGTTCAACAAAATGATTGTTTTATCATTTTTGGTGGCTATTGTTGACTGATTTTTTGTTTTGCTATATTATATATAATATGAAATAAAATGTCAATAAGGAGGTTAACAAATGAGTAGGGTAATGCTGCAGGCTCATAGAGGTGTAAGCACTGAATATCCTGAAAATACCATGTCTGCCTTTTATGGAGCAGTTTTGCAGGGATACGAAGTTATTGAAATTGACCCAGGTGTTACAAAAGATGGTGTGTTTGTTACACTTCATGACCAAAAAATAAATCGTACAGCAAGAAATGCAGACGGTAGTTTAATAGAAAAAGAAATTGAAATTACAGACATAACTTATGAAGAAGCATGTAAGTATGACTATGGTTTGTGGTTTTCTAATAAATTCAGGGGTGAAAAACTACCTGTTTTATCCGAGGTACTTGACCTTGCTGTAAAATATGAAAAACTTATTAAAGTAGATAATAAATTCCGTAAATTTTCGGAAAAAGATATGGAATCTTTTTTTGAGCTTTTGTCAGGTTATACTGATAATATATCTTTTACATGCTATACAACCGAAATGGTTGAAGTGGTGCTTGGCAGATTTCCAGATGTAAAAATTCATTATGACGGACTAATTGATGATGATACTTTGGAATTTTTGAGTAATCACATAAAGGCTGAAAATCTTACAATATGGGTACCATTTGAATGTAAAATGACTTCTTGGGTTAAAGTCCCTTTTGCTGATGAAGAGCTTTGCAGAAAAATTAAAAAGTTTGCTAAACTTGGTGTGTGGATTTTGTCGGAATATGAAGATTTTGAAGTTGCAGCAAACTGGGGAGCAGACATAGTTGAAACAACAGGAAAGCTAAAGCCTGAACGTTTAAAAGGTATGCGTGCCGATATGCATAATCATACAAAACATTCACACGATGCTGCAAGTGAGGTTTTCGAGCTTTGCGAGGCTGAAATAAAGGCAGGAAACGGTATTGTTGCAGTAACAGACCATTATGATGTGTGTCGTTATGATACAGTCGACCATCACACTCAGTTTAAAAATATTTTCGATGATATCAAAAGAGCATCTGAAGTGTATGATATAGAGTTATTATACGGAATAGAAGCAGGTGAGGGTGTATGGCATCCTGAGGTTACTGATGAATTTATCCATAGTTTTGATTTTGATGTTGTTATTGGTTCGGTTCATTCGGTCAGAACAGCAAAAACCAATATGCCTTTTTCAGATATTGACTTTTCAAAATATTCTGAAGATGATATAATTGAATATATGAACTGTTATTTTGATGACCTTGATGATATGCTCCAAAATACCGAAATGGATATTTTAGCACATATTGTTTCACCACTTAAATATATAAACGGAAAGTATGGGCATCAGATAGACAGCCATATGTTTGAGGGAAGAATAGAAAAGGTTCTTGAGTATATCATTAAACACGGAATTATAATGGAAGTTAATACTTCATCACTGGGAAGTGGCTATGATGCGTTTATGCCTGAAGAATGGATTATACGAAAATTCAAAGATATGGGCGGTTATCTTATTTCAGTGGGGTCAGATTCTCACGTGAGTAAAAATGCCGCAAAGGGTTTTGATAAAGCATATGCTTTGTTAAAGGAAATAGATTTTAAAAATACATTTTATGTTATTGGAAGACATATAATGCAAATTACTTTATAAAATAAAAGGAGAATTTTTATGAAATCAGCAGTTTTTTATGAAAAGCACAAACTAATTATTGAAGATATCGAAACACCAAAACCGGGTAAAAATGAGGTTTTAATTAAAGTTATGGCGTGCGGTATCTGCGGTACAGATGTACATATTTTTGAAGGTGATGAAGGTGCTGCAGCTACTCCTGCAGGCACAGTTTTGGGTCACGAATTTTCAGGCGTGGTTGAAATGGTAGGCGAAAACGTTACAGACTATAAGGTTGGCGATAAAGTATGCGTTGACCCTAATAAATTATGTGGTGACTGTTATTATTGCAGAAATGGTATAGGTCATTTCTGTGACAATATGATAGGTATTGGTACAACTGTAAACGGTGGTTTTTCTGAATATTGTGTAGTACCTGTATCTCAGCTATATAAGGTTTCAGATAAAACTACTTTTGAAGAAGCTGCTATGGCAGAACCTGTTGCTTGTTGTATGCACGGTATTGATATGTGTGACATTTCATGTGGTGATACTGTAATGGTTATAGGCGGTGGTATGATTGGTCTTATAATGCTTCAGCTTGCAAAATTAAAGGGTGCTGCAAAGCTTGTTATGATAGAACCTGTTGAAGCTAAAAGAGAACATGCTAAAAGACTTGGTGCAGACATTTGCATTGACCCATTCAATGAAGATGTTAAAGCTGTTTTGAAGGCTAATAATATTGAAAGAATTAACACAGTTATTGAATGTGTAGGTAATGTAAAGACAATGGCACAGGCTATTTCCTATGCAGGTAAAAAGTCAACAGTTATGTTATTTGGTTTGTCAAAGCCTGATGATACGTTGGAAATTAAGCCCTTTGAACTTTTCAAAAAGGAAATTGTGCTTAAAGCATCGTTTATAAATCCTTATACACAAACAAGAGCAATAGAACTTATAGACTCAGGTAAAATTGATGTTTCATCAATGATATACAGTATAAATTCACTTGAAGAATTACCCGGAATTCTTGCGGATAGCGAAAAAAGACGTCAGGGCAAATTCATTATCAGACCGTAATTTTGAATGGGCTGTCATAAAATGATTTCATTTTGTGACAGCTCTTTTTTTGTATAAAAATGATCACATATTATTGACTATTTTTGTTGGTATGTTATAATAAAAAATAAATGAATTACAATTAAAAAATACTTAAATGTATATAGTTGTATAATATTTTAAATTAAAAAGGGGAAAAGAAAAATGATTTTTGAAAATTATGACAGAATTGTTTTTGCAGGCGATTCAGTAACTGATATGGGAAGCGCAAATCCGGTAGGTGAAGGATTGTTCGATAATGTCGGAAGAGGGTATGTCAGGGTGCTTGAAAGTATGTTTGCTACATACTATCCTGAAATATTTTTAAGAATAACCAATTCAGGTATTTCAGGAAATACAAGCAGAGATTTACTGGCAAGATTTGACAGGGATGTTGTAGAATTGAATCCCGACTGGGTTTCAATTTGTATTGGTATAAACGATGTCTGGAGACAGTTTGATTCTCCTGCGATAGTTGATAGTCATGTGTTGCCTGATGAGTATAAAAAGAATGTGGAAGAAATGGTTTTAAGGGTAAAGGATAAAGTGAAAGGAGTGTTTATATTATCTCCTTATATAATGGAACCAAATAAAGAAGATATGATGAGAAAAAGAATGGATGAATATGTTGCTATCAGCAAAGAGATTGCTGAAAAATATAACTGCATCTTTGTGGACTTTCAAAAAATGTATGAGGATTATTGCAAAATAAGACATTCAGGATATATAGCTTGGGATAGAATTCATCCAAATCAAGTTGGCGCCACATTAATGGCAAGAGAGTTTTTAAAGCATTGCGATTTTGATTATAGCCATAGCAGGTAGATTGGAGTAAGGCTGATAAGCTTTAATCTGTCAGAATATAAAATTTTGTTCCTGAATAAATACAAATTAAGATTGAAGAGGTATAATATGAAAATATTAAAAAAGACATGGGAAATAATTCCGGGGTTAGTTGTATCACTGTTAATAGCTTTAGTAGCAAAGACAATAGAAAGCTTTCTGCCGATACATATTGTAGGGGCGTCGGTTATTGCATTGTTTACAGGAATGATAATTAATCATTTCTGGAAGCCGGATTTTTTAAAACCCGGAATTAAGTTTACGTCAAAAAAAGTACTTAAATTTGCCATTATTCTTCTTGGTGCATCTCTTAGTGTAAAGGTTATTCTTTCTGTAGGAAAGTTGTCACTAATGGTAATGTTTTTTACCTTGCTGACCTGCTTTGGTGGAGGTTATTTTATAGGCAAGGCTTTGAAATTAAACTGGAAGCTTTCGAATCTTATTTCAGCAGGCACAGGGATATGCGGTGGTTCTGCCATTGCAGCTATTGCCCCTGTTATAGATGCAGAAGATTCAGATGTTGCCTATGCAATGTCGGCAACCTTTTTGTTCGATATGGCAATGATTGTACTGTTTCCTATTATGGGACAAATGCTTGGACTTAGTGATATGGCATACGGTTTGTGGGCAGGCACAGCAGTAAATGATACATCAAGCGTAGTTGCTGCAGGATATGCATTTAGCGAAGGTGCAGGTGATTTTGCCACAATGGTAAAGCTTACAAGAACATTGTCAATAATTCCTACGGTTCTTGTTTTCTCATTTGTTAATTTGAAAATCAAACGAAAAGAAAATGAAAAATCAGGTTATAAAAAAGTGAATATATCAAAAATTTTTCCGTGGTTTATTTTGGGCTTTCTGGCATTGGCTGCAGTTAATAGTTTTGGAATTATTCCGGTTGGAATTTCGGCTTTTGCAAAAAGCACAAGTAAGTTTTTAATGGTTGCAGCACTTGCCGCTATAGGTTTGAATACAAGTTTTAAGGATATGAAAAAATCAGGCATAAATCCTATGATTCACGGATTTGTTATATCAGCACTTGTTGTGCTTGTTGCTATAGGTGTTGAATGGTGTATGGGATTAGTTTGATTTTTTAGTCATAAGTTGATATGAATTATATGGATATGTCGAATACTGTCGAAAGGAGTTGTACATATGAAGAAACTAATTGGTTTTCTTGAAAGGTTAGAAGAAAAGAAAATATATTATAAGTTAAACAAAGTAAGGGATGCAATTATGGTTGAAGTTGCAATTCTAGGAGAGCGTTGGGAAGTAGAATTTTTTGCGGATGGAAATGTTGAAGTTGAAAAGTTTATCAGTAATGCAGAAATTCTTGGTGAAGAAGAACTAGAACAATTGTTTTTAAATTGTGATTGATTTTTTTGTCTTAACATAACATAAACTTGACACCAAAACATGTTGCATCTAAACCTTATGCCTCGCAATATAGATGTCGAATAATGCCGAAAACAAAAAGCCTCCCCTGTGTAAGGGGAGGTGGGTTTGCGAAGCAAACTCGGAGGGGTTGAAAAAAAGCAAAACAATCCCTCAGTCAGCTACGCTGACAGCTCCCTGAAGGTGAATTGACCATAGGTCAAGAGAAGCCACCCTGGGGTGTTACACAAGGGAGCCTTTGAAAGATTTGCATCTAAACCGTATGCCTCGCAATATAGATATGTCGAATTTGGGCGAAAGGAAGTGGTGATGTGAAAAAACAAACAAAAGTTATATTAAGTGTTGTAATATTAGCAATCAGCTTTTTCGTAGTAAAAAATATTTTCTTTGATAAAAGCCATAAAGAACAGATATTTGAAATGGTTAATAATAATGCACAAACATTAATTTCTGATGTTGCTAAGCAGGATTTTTCAGAGTCAATGGCTATTAGAGGAATAGAAGATGTTAGCGTTTTGGAAGAAGGTGTTGACTTCTATTGTGGCGGAAAAGGAATTGCACCATCTTCGCAAGACTATGGATTCTATTATACGGAAGATGACTTTCCAAAGGCGATTTGGTGTGGTGTGAAATATTGTGATGACTCATTGTTAGTTAAAGATGGTGATGGTTATTCAACCGATTTTCAACACAATTATTACTATACAGAAAAAATAATGGACAACTTTTATTATTACGAAGCACATTTTTAAATTGCATCTAAACCTTATGCCTCGCAATATAGATATGTCGAATATTGTCAAAAATATGGAGGAGGATATAATATGTTTGAAAGAAAAAACTTTAATAATCATTATGAGGGAGCAATTGAACCTTTTAAAATTATTGGGAATACATATTTTACAGGAACTTTCTCTGCGTCTTCACATTTGATAGACACTGGAGAAGGCTTGATTTTAATTGATACAGGATATAGCGATACTTTGTTTTTACTTGTGAACTCAATATATAAATTAGGTTTTTCGCCATATGATGTTAAATATATTATACATACACATTGGCATGGTGATCATACGGAAGCAACGGCAGCTTTTGTTCACTTAACCGGTGCAAAGACCTATATAGGCAAAAAAGATGCACAAAAAGTTAGGAAATATTTTGAACCGGACGTTTTGTTATCGGATGGGGATGTTGTTTGTCTTGGGAATACCAAAATAGAAGTAATAGAAACTCCCGGACACACCGAAGGGACTATATCTTTATTTTACGAAACAGAAGAAAATGGTGTAAAATATCAGGTTGGAACCTTTGGCGGAGCCGGAGCAAATACCCTTGCTAAAGGTAGATTTGATTATGATAATTGCAGAAGCGATTATTTGGAATCTCTTAATGAATTAAGAAAAAGAACAGTAGATGTTTTTATTGGAAATCATGTTTGGAATAATGACACAGAAAGAAAGGCTATTGTATTAAAAAATACGGGAGATAACCAATTTATAGATAAAGATATTTGGCATAAATTTTTGGATTTTTGCGAGAAGAGATTATATGAAACAATTGATAGAGATTAATTTTTGTCCCTAACTTAACACGAACTATCAACCAAAAAGGTTTGCATCTAAACCTTATGTGTCGCAATGGCCAAAAATAGAGGCATCCAGATTATACAGTCTTCATAGTAAGAGTGTCGTATTTGGGTGAAAGAGATTAGGAATATGAGGTTTTTACAAAATAAATTAAGGAAGAATTAATTATGAAAAGATATACAATAGGTATTGATTTTGGTACACTTTCCGCACGTGCGGTATTGCTTGATTTAGAAACGGGAAGTGAAATATCAGTAAGTGAATGTAAATATCCTCACGGTGTTATAACAGGAACACTTAACGGAGTTTCACTCGATGAAAATGCCGCTTTTCAACATCCGCAGGATTATATTGAGGCTTTGTTATATACAATAAAAAATGTTGTAAAACAAGCAGACGTAAAGCCAGATCAGGTAGTAGGTATAGGCATTGACTTTACAGGATGTACGGTTCTTCCGGTTGATGAAAGCTTCAAACCACTTTGTCAATATAGTGAATTTGAGAATAATCCTATGGCTTATGTTAAATTGTGGAAGCACCACAGTGCCCAGCCACAGGCAGATTATATTACAAAAATGGCTGAAAAAAATAGTGAAAAATGGCTTACAACATATGGTGGTAAAGTTTCATCAGAATGGTTGTTTCCCAAAATACTTGAAACTGTTGAAAAAGCACCTGACGTATATGACAGAGCAGCATATTTTGTTGAAGCAGGTGACTGGATAGTATGGATGTTGACGGGTAATAAAGTTCGAAATTGCTGTATGGCAGGGTTTAAAGGCTCGTGGACACCTGAAAACGGGTATCCGTCAAATGATTTCTTGAAAAAACTTAACCCGAAGCTTGATAATATTGTAAATACAAAGCTTTGTGGAGATGTTAAAGCTGTTGGAACGATTGCAGGAACAATTACAAAAACAGGTTCAGTTCTTACAGGTCTTTGCGAGGGCACTGTAGTTTCTGTGCCTTGTATTGATGCTCATGCAGGATTACCGGCAGGAGGAATTTGTAAATCGGGGCAGATGATGGTTATAATAGGTACATCGGCTTGCCATATAATGCTTGATAAAAAGGATATTGATGTACCGGGAACATGTGGCAGAGTTGATGGGGGTCTTTTCCCTGACTATATTGTTTATGAATCCGGTCAGGGATGTATTGGAGATATGTTCGACTGGTTTGTAAAAAACTGTGTTCCGTATACCTATAAAGAACAGGCAGATGAGCTTGGTGTAAGTATATTTGATTATTTAGAACAGCTTGCTGATAAAATACCGTCCGGAGAAAATAAACTCCTTGCTATTGACTGGTGGAATGGTAACCGTACGCCTTATGTGGATAATGACCTTACGGGTACAATGTTTGGATTTACGCTAAATACAAAACCTGAGGAAATGTACAGAGCTCTTGTAGAGTCTGCAGCATTTGGTACTAAGGTTATTTTTGATTTGTATGATAAATATGGTGTGGAAATAAAAGAGGTATTTGCAAGCGGAGGAATTTCACTAAAAAACAAAATGCTTATGCAGATATTTGCAGATGTAACCGGTAGAGAGTTTAAGGTTGCAGACTGTAAACAGGCAGGTGCAACCGGTAGTGCAATTATTGCCGCATACGCATCGGGAGAATTTGACACAATGGAAGAGGCAGTAAAATCTCTTGCCAGGGAATGTAAAGTGGTTTATAAACCAAACCTTGAAAATACATTAAAATATAAAAAACAGTATGATAAATATGTGAAACTTTCAGATTATTTTGCAAAAATGAGTTAAGAAAACGGAAATACCTGTAGCTAAAAACTACGTTAAAGAATTTGAAAAATTTGGATTTGGATTGTTTGTTCATTGAGGATTATATTCACAACTAGGGCAAGGTGAATGGATATATTTGCTTGATGAATCGGTAAAAAACAACTATGAAGAACTGATGGATACCTTTACTGCAGAGGATTTTAATGCAGAAGAACTTGTTTTGTTTGATATAAGAATATAAAGAGTACCAAACGAAGTTAAATTAAAAAAAGTAACCGCAAGAGGGTTTTTAATGTCCCCTTGCGGTTTTATATTTATGTTTTACTTGAAGTTTAAAACTTCTTCCATAGAAGGCATTGCATTTATTGCACCGCGTCTGCCTACAACTATTGTAGCAACTTTGTTTGCAAAGTCAGCATATTCTGTAATATCATCCTTTGTAAGTTCGCAAGGTTTTTTATTGTCTTGTGACATTTTGTAAAGGAAGGCACCCATAAAGGAATCTCCAGCACCGGTTGTATCTACAACCTTGCCATCAGGACATGGAGAAGTTACATTTGCATCTCTTGTTGCAATGTAAGCACCTTTGCTTCCAAGTGTAACAATTACGCAGTCAACACCTTTTTCCATAAGCTCTTTTGCGGCATCCTGAGGGTTGTTTGTGTCGGTAAGTAAATGTATTTCCTCGTCGGAAATTTTAATTATATCTACATAGCCAAGTATTGAACGCATACCTTTTATTGCAGTTTCCTCGTCCTTCCACAACATTTTTCTGTAGTTTGGGTCATATGAAACTATAATGTCATTTTTCTTTGCAAATTCCAAAGCCTCAAATGTTGCAGTGCAGGCAGGTTCATCTGTCATTGAAAGTGAACCTGTGTGGAAAATTTTTGAATTCTTAATAAGTTCAAAGTTTACATCATCTTTTGAAAGCTGAGTATCCGCACCCGGTTTTCTTGCAAAGGAGAAGCTTCTTTCACCGGATGGTGTAAGATTAACAAACGCAAGTGTGGTAAAGTAGTTGTCATCAATCAGCATACCCTCAGTTGAAATACCTGCTTTTTCGACAACATTTTTTAAAAACAGACCATGCATATCATTTCCGACCTTGCCTATAAATGCAGTTTTTCCGCCAAGCTTCTGTACAGCTGCAAGTAAGTTTGCAGGGGCACCACCCGGATTTTGTTCAAATAAGGAAGCACCATTTTCTGAAACACTATGGTATGTGAAATCTATAAGAATTTCACCAAGGGCAGTAACATCATATTTTTTCATTTTTACACCTCAATTATACATTTCTTTTTCCTGCTGCATCAATTCTTTTGTCTGTGTAAATGTCATATTCATCACGACTTTTTGTAGAAAATTCAGATACAACAGCACCTTCAGGTCCTGCCTGGAACCAATGAAGTGTGTTTGGGTTAATTGTGTACTGTTCACCCGGGTTAAGTACAATTTCGTGCATACATGTAAAACAGTCTTCAAAACCTTCGGGAACTTTACCCTGAATTTTTTCGGCAGGTTCACCTTCTACATAAAGATATACCTTACCATATCTGCAACGGAAGGTTTCTTCCTTGCCGTCTTCGCCAAGTACGGGAGGATGTCTGTGTTCAGGGCATGTCTGATATGGAAGTAGAACAAGTTCCTTTGCACAGCATTTTTCTGTATTAACATATACAACAAGCTCAAGTCCGATTTTGTCAAGACAACCAAGCTCATATTCAGCAACTTCAATTCTTGATTTTTCCTCGTCTGTGATAGCAATGTGTGCTTTTTCAAGGTATTTTACAGCCTCGGCACTGTATTTTTCATATAATTCTTTTGTAAGCATAATAATATCTCCTTTTTTTATTACATTATATCATCTGTGTATTTTTAAAATTATGTTATTGTGATATTTTTATTGTTTTATTGTGATTTTAATAAAGAAATATATTGTTTGGTTATATTTGAATTGGCTTTTGTAAATAGTTGTGTTTTTTTCAAAAATAATTGTAAAATTTTTTTCATTGTGATAAAATGTACTTGAAAATGTTACTGCGTGTAAAAAACGAAAAGGAAAAAGAGAGAATAGCAGAGGGGTTGCTTTATTCGAAAGAGGTAAATTCACTATAAAAGCATTGGCATCCAGATTATACACTATTTATAAAGTTTGATATGTTAGGGATAAAACCATAAAGATAAATAAAATAAGTGAGGGGAAATTTTATGAAGAAAATATTAGTTGTATTGTTAGGTGCTATTTTAATGCTATCTGGTTGTTCCGGCGATAAACTTTCTAATGAAGAGCATTTTGAAAAAAGTATAGAAAAATATTATGAAGAAAATCAACCACATAATAATGGAACACTTATAATAGAACAAATCAAAGAATTTGAAAACAAATACCTTGTTATGTGTGAAAAATACAGTGGAGATGGGCATGATTTTGATGATTTATTTTTAATAGATAATAACTTTAATATTACACATGTAACACATGGATATAAACCATTAAGTCCTTGTTTTAGTTATAATAAATTGTTTTATAATGGTAAAACTATTCTGTTTGGTAGTTTTAATGATACAAAGTGGGTTCCTGAAACTGATACTAAAGTTGAAGTTGACATAAAAGAGGTGTATGTTGAACTAGAAAACGGGACAAGTGTTTTTGAAAAAGTTAATCTTGAAAATGGATATTTGATTGTATTAGATGGCGAACTTGAGATTAATAAATTTGAACTTTATAATGATAATAAAGAAATACAGGCTGAATTGGACGATACAATTGCAATTTTTGATGATATGAAATTTGTGGATTTGAGTTTAGTCAACCAATAAAAAAGGATTAAACATTGAGATTTAAGGATTAAAAAGCCTTCCCCTTGAGGGGAAGGTGAGTTGCGTAGCAACTCGGATGAGGTGGAAAAAATAACGATTGCTACGCAATCTACACCTCACCACCGCCTACGGCGGAGCCTGAAGGTGAATTGACCATAGGTCAAGAGAAGCCACCCTGGGGTGCTCCTCAAGGAGAAGCCTTAGAAAGGTTTGCATCTAAACCTTATGCCTCGCAATGTAAAGAATGTCGAATATTGGCGAAAAAGGAGAGATATAATGGATAATGCAATGATTTTCTTTTCAATTATTTTATTTTTATTATGTTGGTTTCCTTTTGTAAAAAAATTGATTTGGAACAAAGTTGCTTCCGTTAAAACAGTTAAAGCAGAAGTGTTTGATAAATATAAGCCAAATATAGTTTCCAGATATCCGAAAATCTTTAAGCAGGAAAGTTATATTATTGTTTTTAAGACAAAAGACAAAAAGCTTTCATTTAATGTTTCTGCATATTCATATAACAATTATCGAATTAAGGAAAAAGGAACTTTGAAATATAAAGGAAATCAAATAATAAGTTTTAAGTGATTTTGGGATTTTAACTCGACGCGATCTTCCTTAAAAATTGACTGCATCTAAACCTTATATGTCGCAATAAAGATGTTTGAAAATAACAAAAAGGAGATAACAAAATGGAAAATTTTACATACGTAATTGGACAGGCCCTTGGAATTGTTGCGGTAATATTGGGATTTGTTTCATATCAGAGAAAAACTCAGTTCGGAATTATAATTTCACAGTGTGCCACGGCATTAGTTTTTTCTGCACATTATTTTTTGATTTCAGCTCCTACGGCAGTTGCACTTAATTTTTTGTCAGCTGTTATATGTGTTTTTTTTGCTTTTAGGAACAAAAAACAGAGCAGAAGCAAAACAGAAGTATTTATAAACTGTATTCTTGTTATAACGGCAGGTGTGTTTACCTGGGAAAATATTTATTCGCTGTTTTTAATAGCGGGACTTGTGACATCTACTGTTAGCCTTTCTTTTTCAAACCCGCAGAACACAAGACGTGCAATGTTTATTAAATCTCCTTTGTGTATTATTTATAACGTAGCGGTTGCATCAATGGGCGGTGTGATATTTGAGTGCGTAGTTATTATTTCTGCAATTATAGGAATTGCAAAAAATAAAGTAAAAGAACCTTGAAAAAAGTAAAATTAAAGAGCTTAACAATAATATTACATCAGTAAGCTTTGATACAAGGTATGTTTTAAATATCTGTAAATTTTAATTATAAGGAGGAAGTTACAATGTTGGAAATTATAAGACTTGAAAGCAGTAACAATGAGATTTTTGATAAAGTAGTTGAATGGAACTACAACTGGTGGGGAATAAGAGAAGGTAAAACTTTGGAAGAAGTAAGGTATTTGTTTGAACATTCAATTTGCAAAGAACGTTTGCCGCAAACTTTTGTTGCTTTAATAGACGGTAAACCTGCAGGTATGTATCAGCTTTCAATGACAGATGACTTATTTGGCAGACCTGATATATATCCATGGCTTATAAATGTATATGTTGATGAAGCATTTCGTGGCAGAAATATATGCAAAGAATTAATGCTTACAGTTACTCAAAACGCAAAAAACGCAGGGCTTGATGAAATTTACCTTTATACAAGTCATGTGGGTCTTTATGAAAAGTTTGGTTGGGAATTTGTTGAACATGTAAAAACATTCCACGAAGACTCACCACTCGAAAGACTGTATAAGTTAAATATAGACTAATTTGTTTTTTTGTAAATGGTGAAATGATTATGAATGTGAATTATCAGAAAATTCTTGAGGATACAATTGAAAAAATAGGAGATACTAAACCAAAATTACTTCTACACGCCTGTTGTGCTCCCTGTTCAAGCTATGTTTTGGAATATCTGAATAATTACTTTGATATTACTCTTTATTTTTATAATCCAAACATTTATCCTTACGAGGAATTTGAATTTCGTGCAGAAGAGCTTAAAAGGCTTGTTAATGAGATGGGGCTTGGTATTAAAACAGTTGTAGAAGAGTATGATAACGAAAATTTTGAGGCTGTTGCGAAAGCATACGCAGATTTACCTGAAGGTATGACAAGATGTTTTAATTGCTATAAACTAAGACTTGAAAAATCTGTTAAATATGCAAAAGATAACGGTTTTGACTTTGTTACAACAACACTTTCCATCAGTCCACACAAAAATGCTGCAAAGCTTAATGAAATAGGTGGAGAACTTGCAAAAAAATACGGCGTTGAATATTTGTACTCGGATTTTAAAAAGAAAAACGGATATAAACGTTCATGCGAACTATCCGAACAGTTTAATCTGTACAGACAAAACTACTGTGGCTGTATATATTCGAAAATGTATAATGAAAAGAAAATAGGAGAAAATAATAATGAATAATATTTTTGGCATGTTTATACATTGGGGGTTTTACTCTCAATTAAAATTACAGGAACAGGCAATTGCACGTTTTGATATGGATAATAAAGAGTATGAAAAATATATACACACTTTTAATCCTGTAAATTATAATCCCGAAGAATGGGTTTTGCTTGCTAAAAAAGCTGGTATGAAGTATATTTGTTTCACAACAAAACACCACGACGGTTTTTGTATGTGGGATACGAAGTACACAGATTATAACATTATGAACACACCTTATGGTAAAGATGTTGTAAAAATGCTTGCTGATGCCTGCAAAAAGCACGGTATGAAACTTTCTTTTTACTATTCCTGCCCTGATTGGCATCATGAATATGGATATAATCCAAATTCAACACATCAGTGGAAATCTGTTAACAAGGAAAATGTTGATACTGAAAAATATCGTGAATTTGTAAAAAATCAAATTACGGAACTTCTTACAAACTATGGTGAAATTTATACATTATTCTGGGACATTCCGCCTAAAATAGAAGATAAGAGCATCAATGAACTGGTACGTAAATTACAACCGGGTATCTTTGTTAATAACCGTGGATATGATGAAGGTGATTTTTCTACTCCTGAAAGAGAAATTGACGATATTTCAGGTGTACAGCGTTTTGAAAAAATGACTGAGGCGTGTAACTCTGTCGGTGAACAAAGCTGGGGTTATCGCGAAACGGAAGATTATCATTCAATACGTTACCTTACTTGCTCTATTGACCACATAATGTCTATGGGAGGTAGCTATCTTTTGAATGTGGGTCCGATGTCAGACGGAACCATTGACGAAAAGTCAAAGAGCATAATTGAAAGAGTCGGAAAATGGTACAATAATATGGAATGCAGTCTTGAAAATGTTGTAGCTGATGAATTCGACTATGAAGTTATGGTACATAAGTGCATTGTTAATAAAAAGAATAATAAGTCATATTTCAATTTCTATGAGGGTATTTATTCAAGTGCAGTAAACCTTAAGAAATATCCCGGACTTCCCAAAAAAGTCCGTCTATTGAATACAGGTGAAGAGCTTCCTTTTGCTATTGATCTTTTGCCCGGTTTCTTTGATATCGAAACAGGTAAATGTGATGTCGAGTATCTGCATATTACAAACATTCCGATTGATGATTTGGAAAATGAGCCGATAGTTATAGAAATAGAATGGTAATTAAAAAAGCCGAAACACAAGATGTTGATGTTTCGGCTTTTTTTTATCTTACACCTAATTTTTTCAAGATTTCATCGGCACTGTATATGTCGTTTGATGTAAACATTTTGCATCCGTAATCTATGGCTTTTTTATAATCTTCCAAGGTGTCGGGAATACAAACAGAAGGTATGACATTGTTTTTAATGCAGTAATCGAAATTTTCCTTATAATCAATCGGTTTTGTTTTTGGTTTTTCTGCCCATAGACAGCACCAGTCGAATAATTCATAATCTTTTGTTTCACTTTCATCATTGCTCTTGGGACAATTGTGAATACCCTGACCATGAAGCGGAAATTTGTTCCCGTATTTCTTTTTTATGTATTCTAATGTTTTTTTACTGAAAGAATTTATCATAGAATATTTTATCATATCATATTCTTCAATGAGTTTTACAAGCTTGTCTGTTACTTCGTATGTGATTTCTTCTCCAAAGTCCTTTGGATAAACTTTGATTTCCCAATTTACCAATATATTTGAGCCTTTTATAAGGTCTAAAAATTCTTTTACAGTTGGTATTTCCGCATGAACATCAGGATTAAATGAAAATCCGGCATTTATTTTTTTGACTTCATCTAAAGTCATTTCATCAATATTTTTATCGACTCCTGTTGTTCGAAGTGCACTTCTGTCATGCATGATTACAAGTTCATTATCTTTGGTCATTCGTATATCTGTTTCAATCATATCAACGCCAAAATCCAAAGCTGCACTAAAGGCAGGAAGAGTGTTTTCCGGATATTTTAGTCTGTCACCTCTGTGAGCCGATAGTATTACTCTTGAACCGTCCATTTTTATACCTCCATAGTTTTTCTTAATCTCATTAGCGTCAATCTGTTTCGTACTAACGGAGAATATTCTAAAATTGTATTCAGTTTGTTTTCATCAATATCTATGTCTTTTAAAGTTGATTTAACACCAAGGCTTTGGTATATTTCTTTTAAATTCTCATATGTTGGTATTGTGTTTATGATGTCACATATTTTACTCCATTTTGATTTTAAAATATCTGAAGTTATACCGTAGGCACAGTTTTTCTTGTTTTCTTTAATTATTGAATCACTTATTTTTTCTCCAAACATATTTCTGATGTAAGCATCATTTATTTCAGGATAATCCTTAAAGATGATATTTGTGTCTTTTAGTCTATGATATTCCTTGCAGGCAATCAGGGTTCCCACACCCACCTTTTCGCCGTGGAGAGCATCTGAACTGACATTTAACCCGTCAGGTTGCATTTCTATTAAATGTGAAATGTGATGTTCTGCCCCTGATGCACAACGTGAATTTCCTAAAAGTTGCATAGCAAGTCCTGACATCAAAAGACCGTATGTTAGTTTTTCAAAAGCAGTAATGTTTCCACTTTTTATTTCTTCTGCACTTTCTATAACTGCTTTTGTAGCGTCCATTGTCATATCGTGTATTTTGTTACAAAAATATTCATCTGTAAGAACATTTGAGATTTTCCAGTCGGCAAGTGCTATAAACTTTCCTATCATATCGCCAAATCCTGAATTTGTTAAAAATATTGGTGCCTTAGATATAATGTTAAGGTCTGCTATTACAATTTTCGGTGCTGATGTTTCAAAAGTCTTCTTGAATCCGTCCCAAGTCATTGCGGCGACGGAGGAGCAAAATCCGTCAACACTTGCGGCAGTAGGACATGATATAAAAGGTATTTTCTTTTTGAAAGCACAGTAACGCGTTATATCGTGTACTGTTCCTGAACCTACGGCAATTAAATAGTCACATTTTTCAGGAAATTCCTTTAATGCCAAAGAAACACCGTGATTATCAGCATGTAAGTTTTCCGGTGGGAGTACAATCTCTTTGTCCACTTCAGGATGTATACCTTCAGTTGATTTATATGTATTTTCATCATAAATTGCCACTGAATAACCTTTTAATCCGTATTCGTTTATATAAGGCTGTATATTATTCATACAGCCCTGTTCGATAATACAAAGTTCAGTGACCATTTTATGCTCTTTTCCGCAAGAACACATTCCGTTATATTTTTTACTGTCTATTATCATTATTTGTTCTCCTTTTGTCCGTAATATGCATTTTTTCCGTGCTTACGCAAATAGTGCTTGTCTAAAAGTTCCTGTTGTAATTTTGCATTTGGGTTAAGTTCTATTGTATGCCATGCCATCATTGCAACTTCTTCAAGTATTATTGCATTTTCAACAGATTTCATTGCATCTTTTCCCCATGTGAACGGACCGTGAGAATTAACAAGAACTGCCGGTATAGACATTATGTTTTCCTTTGTAAAATACTCTGCAATAACCTTTCCTGTTTCAAGTTCGTACTCACTATTAATTTCTGTTTCGGTTAATTTGCGTGTGCATGGCACTTCACCGTAAAAGGCATCAGCGTGTGTTGTGCCTAAGGAAGGAATGTTCATACCACATTGTGAAAAAATAGTTGCCCATCTTGAATGGGTATGTGTTATTCCGCCTATTTCGGGAAATTGTCTGTAAAGTTCAAGATGTGTTGCAGTGTCAGAGGAGGGGTTCCACTTTCCTTCTACGACATTACCGTTTAAATCCACCACAACCATATCTTCAGCAGTCATAGTTTCATAACTCACTCCTGAAGGTTTAATTACAACATATCCTGTTTTTTTGTCAATTTCAGACACATTTCCCCATGTAAGTGTAATTAAATTTTCTTTTTTTAAAAGCAGATTAGCCTTTAAAACACGTTTTTTTATATCATCAAACATTATTTATTCCTCGTATTTTCTATTTTTTCGATAAGTACTCTGCCTGTTGCTTCGGCAAATTTTAACCCTGCAGGTAAAAGAGCATCATCAAGCCTGTAAAATAAACCTTCAAGTTCAAAACTAAAATCGCCTTCGTATCCAACATTTGCAAGAGCTTTGGTTACTGCTTCCCAATCTGTTTTTCCTTCATAGGGAAGTACATGGCTGTCACGTTCAAAGTCATTGTCGTGTATGTGTATGGTTTTGAACAAGCTACTGTCCATAGCATTTATTACATCTTCGGGCATATATCCCAAAAGTGCTGAATGTCCCACATCAATACAGATATTAAAGTATTTACTTTCAAGACTTTTTACAAATTCTATATGCTTTAAGGGGTTGCTGAATACTTCAAATTTTTCTTTTGTTTCAGGGTGTCTGCCAACAAGGTTTTCCACAGAAATGCTTATATTATATTTTTCACAGTATGGAATAAAACTTCTGTAGAATTCTCTGCTGTAATCCTCCAGTTCAAAACCGTCAGGCAAGTCTTTTTTTACTGTATGCACAATGATGTTTTTTGCACCTAAAATTGATGCAACCTCCATAGAACGTACAATTTTTAAATATTCAGGGTCAGAAATATCAATTTTGTTTGTGTATTGAAAAGAAAAAGGAGCATGTGCCTGTCTGCAAAGTATTCCGATTTCATCTGAAATCTTCCTCAAATTCCGAGCTCTCTCAATATAATCGTCTCCAAGCATATCACGTTCACCTTTTGCACGGAACATTGAGTAATCGTATGCATCAAAACCCGCTTCTTTAATCATATTGATTGCAATTATATCGTCATATTTATCTCTTAACACATTTGTATCAACTGAAAGTAACATTTTTTATACCTCCTTATAAAGTAATTAGTTTATAATCACAGCTTTTAAGTGTATTTAAAAGGTCGTCAGATGTTTTGATTTCATATTTTGTTCTGATTCCGCTTATTGCCATATCTTCAGGCTTGTGGGCATCTGAACCGCTTATCGTATTTAAATTATATTTTTGTGCCCAGGCAAGTGCTATGTCGTTTCTCGAATCGTGTCTCGGATGGGAGTTAAATACCTCTATGCCATCACATATACCGGGAGGTACAATGCACAGGTTATTTCTGAACGGATGAGCCTGATATACCAAAAGCCCGTTTTTATGTGCAAAATCACAAAGCTCTGAAATATTATATTTATATATTTCAGGGTTTTTACGTATTATTTCTTCTGTGATTCCGTAAATAAGGTAGTCGTTTTTATTGGCATATAAATTAATCTCCATACCAAGAATGATGTTGATTTCATCCGAAACAGCTTTAGCAGTGTTATAACCTTCAAGAAAAGTACATATATCATACTCGGCACCTTTTTCGGATAAGTGTACTCCGCCATAATGGTCGGTTATAAGCAGGGTAGAGTAGCCTGCATTAATATATGTTTCAACAACATCTTCTGCATTCATTTTTCCGCATTTTAAACTTGATTGCGCAGTATGACAATGCATTTCGGTCTTGTATTTGTATAACCTCTCCATAAGTTTACTCTCCTTTTGTTGACTAAATTATATTTTATGATATAATTATATCAATTGATTGTTTGTTTTCAATATTTGGCGATATAATTGATAAATAATCAAATAATTTATTTAAATGAGCAATATGGGTGATGAAATGAGCATATCTAAAAGACAGGAACTGATTTTGAAATTACTTCATGAATACAGGCATATGACTGTTGAAAAGCTTGCACAGACTACATATGCTTCTCCTTCAAGCATACGCAGAGATTTAACACATCTTCAAAATATGTGTTATATAAAGCGTACTCACGGAGGTGCAAGTATTCTCGATGGTACAAATCGGGTTGAACATTTAAACAGTAGAATGTCAAAGAATATAAAGGGTAAAAGAAAGATTGCCCTTAAGGCTTCCACGCTTTTGGTGGATGGACAAAGTATAATGCTTGACGGTTCTACAACTGCAAGCTTTTTAATACCATATATAGCGAAGCATAAGGATGTAACACTATTTACAAACAGCATGATAACGGCGATTAATGCTGTAAATATGGGTATAAAAACTCATTGTACAGGAGGATTGTCCGTAAACGGTTCAGCTGTTTTATCAGGTGAAACTGCATATAATACGGTAAAAAACATTAATCCGGATATTTTATTTTTTTCGTCACAATGTATCGATATTAACGGAATGATTACGGATTCCACAGCGGAAGAAAATTATCTTCGTCAGCTGATGATTGAATCTGCAAAAAAAAGAGTGTTTTTGTGTGACAGTGAAAAATTTAACACAAAATCACTTTATAAGCTTGTATCAATTGACGATATCGATATTGCAGTTTTTGATGAAAAGTGGGATGAACTTAATACAAAATGCTGGATATTGTAAAATGTTTAAAGGCAGTACAGATTAAACTGTACTGTTTTTTTGCATAAAAAAGCTTGTAATATTTGTGTAATATTCCAAGTGTTTTTTTATCTTGTTTTATGGTACAATGTTAATATATATTGGGGGTGTGTTTATGAAAATACATAAAAAAATATTAAGTCTGGTAATTGTTGCCATAATGTGCATTACCATACTTCCGGTTATGCCTGAAAATGTAAAGGCTGCAACATCCACATTTGACTTTTCGGCATTTGAAAATTGGAATGTAACTACAAAGTTTACACATGCTACATTTACCACAAGCGGAAACGGAGTAAAAATTACTCAGACCAAGCAAACACGTTATAAAGCAGATGGTGTAACTAATAACAGTAACTGGGACGGTAGTGTTGCCATTGGTCTTTATCAGGATTTGGCTTTTGATGCTGATTCTGTGGTAAAAACTCAGGGCTTTTCCGGAAATGTAAAGCTTACACTTAAGTATAAAGTGAAAAATGATTCCACAGCAGGTGGAAGTGCTTATTATCATCTTACAATTCCCGGGTTTGCGTACATAAGAATTCATCAAGGAAACATAACTGTTCTTAACAACAGTTCTTCATCAGGAAATACTGTTAAAAATACAAGTTTGAAATCTTACGAAAGCGGAAATGAAAATACAATGGTTATTAATATTGATACTGTAAATGATAAATTTACAGTTCAACTTAATGGCGGAAGTACAATTGCATCAGGTGTTTCCGCTAATGTCAATTCTGAATTGGCAGGTAAGGGTTTCGTGGATGGTTTTAACATTTCAAGCATGGAAAGAATGGCTAAGGATTCATATCTGGATATAAGCTCCGTAACTGTGGAAGCAGATACCAGCAACACTATAAATCTAAGTGAAGAAACAAAGGCTATTGTAGCAAGTTTCCCGAAATCTCTTGTTGCTGACCCTGGTAATGTAACAACAAACGTTACATTGCCATGGGATATTCCGGGTATTAAATGGAAGTCCTCAGACCATAATGTTATGAATCAGTTTGGTATAATACAGAGAAAATCTGCATCAGACCCAACTTATGTTGAAATTTTCTGTGATCTTGAAGGCACAACCGCAGACGGAAAGCTTATTACATTAAGACCTTCGTATAAAATGAATGTTACAGGTATTAGCAACAGGGTTGCTGTATCAGCTACAATTAATCCTTCGGCAGACTCTGATGCTGAAAAATGGTACACAATGCCACAGCGTGGAGAAATAGAAGACGGTTATCCGATTTTTGATGACCCTATGTTCATTTCTGATGAAGCATTCTTCGGTAAATGGAATGCCACAAATGGAAGCTGGGAATTAAAACCATATTTCAGATATGCAGATTTCCCGGATATGGCAAAGGTAGAAGCGGCTGCAAAAGCAGGTAACTATGAAACTGCAAAGGCAGAGCTTAAGGCTTATTATATGCGCCATTTTGATGAAAAGGCGACAAAGCAAACATCTATTAGTGCCACTAATTTGGAATATTATAAGTTAAAGTATGAATTTATTTCACGTAATACATATCCTGTAAGTAATATATGTGATCCTATTAATATGTTCACAATTCCAAAGAACAAAAGTGAAATTACAGTTGATGTAACAAGAAGACTTAATGAGGCTTTAGGCACATTCACCTGTTTTTCTACCATGATTGCATCAATTGACAAGTACAAAAATCAGGCAATGATATATTCAAAGGAATCTTCAACACCTCCTGTGCTTGTAGTTACACTTTCAGACGGTAAAACCTACGAATGTCCTGCTATAAAAGACTCATACATTCAGGCAGGTTCATATTCAAAAGCAAATTATGGTAACGAAAAAGTATTACTTGCTGAAGAATCAGGTGTTCACAGAAATCACGACGACAGAACAAAGCGAGCATATATAGGTTTTGATATTTCAAACTTAAAAAAAGGTTCAAAGGCTACTGATGCATACATCAAATTTACAGCAAACCATAACGGTAGCGATGCTGAAAAATTAATGATTTTGTATTGGCACAGTGACAGTAGCTGGCAGGAAGAATATGTATGCTTTGATACATTCAGCGAACATTTCTACTTCTCAGCAAACGATATGATGTGTTGGGACTATGTAACATCCAACAGCACGTCCGTAAAGGGTAAAACATGTAGCTATCACCGTGGAGATGAGCTTAGTTCACTTGCTAATCTTTACAGCTACATGGAATATCTTAAGGACAGTGGCAAAACAGATAATGCTGCATATGACCCTGACTATGAAAAATACGGTTATACAACTATAAGACAGAATATGGCTCTTATAAACTCAGTAGGTGTAGAACCTGATATCTTTAATTCACTTGATAATTCATGTCACATCATACATTTTGCTCAGGATGTATTCAGACTTATAAACAGCCCTTACATGACTCCTGACAGATTTACTGCAATGTTAAAGTATTTGTGGCTTTCAGCAGACTATAAAAACTATAATGAATACGGCGTACATTACAACAACTGGGCAACCTTCTCAACTGGTGCCGTATATGCTATGTGTGCAAGATATCCTGAATTTGTAAGATACAATGACTGGCTTGAAACTACAAGAGCGGAAAACGAACGAGTAACAAACGACTTTGTGTTTGAAGACGGCATGTCACTTGAGCTTTCACAGGGTTATACAGGTACTATTCTTGATACATTTGAATCACCTTATGCTTTGATGAATGCCTTTGGTTCAGAATCTCCATATAATGAAAAAACAGAAAATGTTATCTATAACCTTGTAATGTCGATTTTTAATCAGTCAGCTCCCGGTGGTGGAGGTTTTGGTTTTGGTGACAGTACAAATCCGTATTCTACTCAAAAATCTACTTTTACAACATGGTACAACAATCTGTTTGAAGGTGATCCGATTATAGCATATATGGGAAGTGGCGGTTCTAAAGGCTGGTTGCCTGAAAATGCTACAACCAACTATCCTATAGGCTTACGTACCTTTATGCGTGAAGACTGGTCAGCTGATGCAGTTGCTATGGGATTTACAAATAAGGCGGTAGGTTCACACGGCCATAAGGATGCACTTTCTGTTTCAATGTATGCTTACGGTAAGTTCCTGCTTGTTGACCCGGGTTACGGTGCTGTACTTACGGGTAATATCCGTAACTACATGATAAGTCCGCAACAGCACAACATTCTTACTGTAAACGACTATAAAAATTATCTTGATCCGGAAACTAATGCAATAGATTCGACTATAAAAACTGCAACGGCTACTCTTCAATCAAAAGATGGTAAGGAAGAATGCTTCGACAGTAACCTGCATTATGACTTTATTGAATATTCAACGGATGCATATACAACATCACAGAAGGCACAGCGTAGTGTAACATTCTTAAAGGATGCTAAAATGTACATTATAACAGATTACGTTATTCCAAATGATGACACAACTGAAAATGTATATACACAGAACTGGCACTTGTATCCCGGCTCAAATATGACATTTGATGAAAATAAGATTGTAAGAAGTAACTTTGAGAACGAGCCAAATGTTATGCTTGTTCCTGTAAATCCCGATGAATTTGATGAAGTAACAAAGGTTAAAACTTTATATTCCGAACGTTCGGGACAGTTTATAGACAGCCATAAGGCAGTTTATAAGAAAACTAAAAACGATGCAAGCACAACAACATTCAGTACAATTGTTGTTCCAATGAATGTTGGTGAAGACTTTGAGGTTACAACAACTCCTATTAAAACAACTTATGATGAAAACCAGGTAAATGCTTTCAAATTTACTGTAACCAATAAAGCAACAGATGAATCAAGAAATTTCATATACTATCATCTTAACGATGCAAGTTTAAAGGATGTTGTTAAGATTGGCGGCTACGAAACAGATGCACAGACACTACTTGTTGAAGAATATGATACGGGCTTTATCAAATCAATGTATATGGTAAACGGCACTTATGTTTCAAAGAACGGAAACCTTATGATGAAGACAAATGAAGAAACATCTGCCGCATTTGTACTTAATGAAAAGGTTCTTGATTATTCAGTAAAAGACGGTGACGCTTCATCGCTTAACAATGTTATATTCAATTCAGCACTTGCAAATAAGGTAGTTTATGACGGCGAAGAATATGAATTTACCGTAACAGACGGTAAAATCACATTTGACGGTATAGTTGCACCTGAAGAACCTGATGTTGACCCACATGCAGGTACTTTAATATATGATTCATCAGTAAATCCTGAGCTTTTACAGGTTTACATTCCTGAACATAATTATTACAAAGCTACCAATATGGGCAAAGATGGTATTAAGTTTGAAAATATAGTTTCTGTTCCATATAAGACAGATGGTGTTACTTTAAACAGTGCTTCTCGCCCTGTAGGTCGAATCAGATTCGGAAGAATTATTGAAGATATTGAAAATCAGACTAAGACAACTACAAACCTTATGACAGGGGTATATGCTGTTGATATAACATTACAACAGAATATAACCACCGAACGTATGGAAAACGGTTCTTTAAAGAACACATTCTCAACATTGAATTTCGGTACAAGCAATGATGACCTTACTTCGGATGTTAACAGTTTTATGGATTTCAGACTTTATACAAATCAGCTTAATATTATCCGTACAGAAGGTACTCAAAAGGATTATGTAAGACTTGATGTTAGTAATGCAGGACTTCAGAACTTTAAACCCGATGAAGAATGGAAGCTTCGTGTTGTATTTGATACAGTAAACAAGACATACACAATGTTTGTAGACGATGCAGTTGAACCAAAGGCTGTGAACTTCCCATATAACGTTGTTTCAAAGAGTAATAATGGCGTTGTAACCTGGACAGAAAAACCGGGCACATACCTGCCTGATTTCCAGCTTACATTTATGGATGCAAGCAGCGTAGGCTCTTATGTATGGGTTAAAAATGTAAAGATTTATGAAATTGAAAAGGCGGAGGATGAACGTTTCACAGCTATAAATGCTTTACCTGCAAAATTGTATGCAGGCAGTCCTTCGCTTGTTGACGGAAGTCTTAACATTCCTTCAATAGGTGGTGTAACATGGTCTTCCGGTAATCCGTCAATAATTGATGTAACAGGTAAACTTCTTACAAATGTTAAAGAACCTACACCAATAACCTTCAGTGCAACAGGAAAAGTTGCCGATACCGAGGTTGCAAACAGAACATTCACATTCACAAGAACTTACGGAATGACTGTGGTATCACCAAGCTCATGGACTTTAAGTGCCACAAATACAGGTAAAACCGTTAAGGCATCAGTTTCTTCAATGAATGAGAATTATGGCTTACAGCCTGCACTTATCATTGTTGGATATAACAGCAAGGGTGCAATATGTGATAAACATATAAAGTCTGTAACCGAAAAGCTTGTGGATTATGAATATACTTTAAATAACGAAACTGTAACAACAAAGGTATTCCTTCTGGATACATTAAATACAGCAGTTCCACTTGCACCACATAAAATATTTAATTAATAATTTTAAAGTACGACGGCGATTTCGCTGTCGTACTTTTTTGAAACGTGTATTTGTTTAGTTTTTTTGTTTTTTATATTCCGATGGCAGACATCCTATGTTTTTAACAAATGCAGCAATGTAGGAGGATTGACTTTTGAATCCTACACTGTAAGCAGCATCAGCACCACGCATTTTTGATAACATTGGCAAGCTTTCAATAATTCTACGTTTGGAAATGTATTCAGAAATCGAAATGTTGAATATATCTTTGAATTTTCTTGATAAATGTTCACGACTGTAATGGAATTTTTCTGCTATTTCTGCGGTTGTACTAATTGATGCATATTCGCTGTCTATATAATTTTTTATCTGCATCATATCATCTTTGAATACTTCGCCTTTTGAAGTGGCGATATCATTTTTGTTGAGTATTCCAAATAATTCTGTGATATATGTTTTTGTTAACAATCCGCTAAGTGGACTTTTGGAATTGGATTGATAACGTATTTTTTTTAGAATTTCCTTTATCTCCGTAATATCAGGGTTAATGGCAACATTATTTCCCATATCCATAAAGTCTGTCATAGGTATCCTAATATCATTGAATCTGAAAAAATCTTTTGAAAAATAGAATACGTATCTTTCGTATTCGGATGCAGAAAGTAAGCGTGCCGTGTGCATTTGTCCCGGTAAAAACCATATAACGGAATAGGGCTTTGGTTTTATCAACGTGTTTTCTTTAACATATTCAACATCTCCGCCGATATAAACAATCATTTCATAATATTCGTGAGTATGTAAACCTTCACTGAAATTTTTACGTGTATATTGGGTAGCTCTGTGGGAAAATATCAAGCAGTCATCTATAACGTGGTCATCCCATTTGTTTCTGTTATTGTATGTTGTAAAACCATTACGGATTTCTTCAGAAATGTAATAGCCTGATGTTTTATGGTTCTTTACGTATTGTTCTGAAATTTTCAAAAAATCAACTCCAAATATCACAAATCAAAAAAAATATAGTCACAAAATATATATATTTTTTAATTTTTAAACTTTATAATGATTATAGTTATAAAAAATAAATTTGTCAATAGGAGATGAAAATTCGATGGGCGAACTTATGAGAAAGTCAAGAAGTGTTGATGTTTGTGTTGTAGGTGGCGGTCTGGCAGGTACATTTGCGGCAATTGCGGCTGCTCGTACAGGTGCAAAAGTTGCTTTGATGCAGGATAGACCAATGCTTGGTGGTAACGCATCAAGTGAAATAAGAATGTGGGTTTCAGGTGCGGGAAGCCGTGTTAGAAATTTGCAGGAAACAGGAATAATGGAAGAGGTACTTCTTGAAAATATGTACCGTAATCCAACCCGTAATTTTTCTATCTGGGATTCTATACTTTACGAAAAAGTTAAAGCAGAAGAAAATATTGAACTTTTGCTTAACTGTGCCTGTTGTGATGCAGTTGTAAATAACGGCAAAATCGAAAGTGTTACAGGCTTTCAGCTTACTACATATACATGGCAGACCGTTAATGCCAAAATATTTATAGACTGTTCAGGTGACAGTATCCTTGCTGACCTTTCAGGTGCAGAATATAAGGTTGGTCGTGAAGCAAGAGAAGAATTCAATGAAGAATTCGGACTTGAAAAAGCAGATAAAAAGACTATGGGTATGAGCCTTATGATTCAGGCACACGAAACCGACCATTACTGTGAATTTAAGGCACCTGACTGGGCATATAAATTTGAAACAGATGAGGATATGAAGTTTAAACCTCACGACTGTTTAAATAAA
>JAZQAN010000053.1:0-40533 GCA_045545235.1 Clostridia bacterium
TATCGAAGCAAGCGGTGCCGGAGAAGTTCTCGCAAGAGATATCGTTACTGATGACGAAATCGAGATTATAAACGGCGATTTGCACATTGCAACACTCAGCGAAAAGGCTAAACTCTATATGGAGATTACCTTTGAAAAGGGCAGAGGCTATGTTACAAGTGAAAAGAACAAGGAGAAGATTCAAAATGTTATCGGAGTTATTCCGGTAGACTCAATCTACTCTCCTGTTGATAAGGTAAATTACACTGTTTCAAATACCCGTGTTGGTAATGTAACAGACTTTGATAAGCTTACTTTAGAAATTTTCACAGACGGCACTATTGCTCCTGAAGAAGCATTGTCGCTTAGTGCAAAAATTCTTAATGAACACATGAACCTCTTTATAGACCTTACTGATAATATGGCTAACACCGATATCATGGTGGAAAAAGAGGAAGACAAAAAGGATAAAGTCTTAGAACTTACCATAGAAGAGCTTGATTTGTCCGTACGTTCGTTCAACTGCTTGAAGAGAGCCGGAATCAACACTGTTGAAGATCTGGTTTCAAAATCAGAAGGTGAAATGATGAGAGTCAGAAACCTTGGTAGAAAATCTCTTGAAGAAGTAAGAGAAAAGCTTCATGAACTTGAAATGGATTTTAAGGCTGAAGAAGATTAATTTTTAGATAGGAGGCGGCAACTACAATGGCAGTTCAGAGAAAATTGGGTAGACCAACTGACCAGCGTATTGCAATGCTAAGAAATCTTACAACATCTTTGCTTGAAAACGGTAAAATTGAAACAACTGTTACTCGTGCAAAGGAAGTAAGAAGCACAGCAGAAAAAATGATTACGCTTGGTAAAACAAATACATTACACACTCGCAGACAGGCTATGAGCTATATTACTAAGGAAGATGTAGTTAAAAAGGTATTTGACGAAATCGCTCCAAAGTATGCTGACAGAAACGGTGGTTACACAAGAATCATCAAAATCGGCCCTCGTCGTGGTGACGCTGCAGAAATGTGTATTATTGAATTGGTTTAATACATTAATTAAAAGACCGACTGAATTTTCAGTCGGTCTTTTTTTCAGTGGTATGAACTTCAAATTTATATGTCTTTAAGTGTTCAAAGTCTTATTTAGTTTTGGCTATAGCTTTCGTTAATAATATCAACAACTGAATCTGGATGAACTAAAAAACTTCTTTGCCTATCCTTGTATAATAAAACTCATTGATTGCTGACAATGTCGCTACGAAACACACTACTGCAGAAGTGAAAATTGGTTCAATAAAACCGAGAGTCAAAGGTAGCAAAAACAATAAAAACCCTGTGACTTTATTAAGAATAGTATGTACGGATAGCAGTTTGTTGTTAGAAATCAATCCCCAAACAACGTTTCCAATTTTAATAATTGCTATAATGACAATCCAAATCCAAAGCCAAGCAGGAAATTGCACTAACGGTAGTATTTTTACGAAATATACTGCTACAAAGACACTATCTGCAACAGTATCTAATCTTGCGCCCACTTCACTAATGGACTTTGTTTTCCTTGCTATTGTTCCGTCTGCTATATCCGTGATTCCACAAAATAAGTACATAATGTAAAAACTAATGGAAAATACAGGGCAGAACAACAGAATTATACTAAGTAAAATTCTGCAACTTGTTATTATATTTGCTAACTGTTTTCTCATCCATTCACCTACATATTCTTATTTGTTTAACTGTTAGATGTGTTGACATTGGCTTAACTATTTTTATCAATCCATTTCTTTGACCAGGCAAACAATGTTTCAGACATCGGAATAAAATCAACCGTGCCACCCTTTTTCAAACTTAAAAATGTATTGATAATGACTTGTTCATCAGGCATTGCGACTGTGAGCAATTCTTTTTGATGTTTAATATAGTTTCCGGTCTGCTTAAAGACAATTGCCTGTATAACAAAAGAAGCCGATTTATATAATACACCAAGTGAGCAATGGTATGTAGCAACTTAATAAAACAAGCCGTTGCCAAAGGCCGCCGTATCTCAAAACAGTATTTGCAAATTTTTCTTTCTCACCCATAATAAAAAAACTAAAAAATACAAAGGAAGCAATAAAACTTACAAGTGATATTGTTCCCATAATTGTATTTGAAGTTTTAAACTGCATTATTGCCAAAATCAACGGTGTAACGAGTAATGTTATAAAACCTATAGCAGAAGTTACTCCGTGAATTTTTGTAACAATATCTTCGTCTTGCCTGTTTTCGTTTAACGGACATAACCCTGATATGATTTCACAACCAATTCCGTATATCGCAAGCAAAATCCATATTGTTATTGCTAAACCGCAATTATTTTCCTGATACAATGCATACGGAGAAATGCAGAAAACAATACCCGAGACGATGCACCAGATGTTGTATATCCATTTCACAGGACTTTGACGCGAACCAAGAACGGAAAGAGCCATTTCTTTATGCTTATACTTGGGATAAAAATGTGCAAGTATCAACGGTAGCAAGCAATCTATCCAAAGGATAATACACCATAATATTTTCATATATCTCAACCCCACAAATTCTTGTTTAACGATTTTATATAGATAATCAACAAAAGGCTGATTTTACTACATTATAGCATACCTTTGCTAATTTGTCACGATGCAGAAATAGAGTTGGTGATTTGATATGCTTTTATTCCTTAATTATATTGCAAAACAGATAATCCCAAGGAAAACATTAAGTTTTCCTTGGGGTTATTGGTACCGTGTTTATTTATTAATAACCTTTTGGTGTAAATCCGGATGCAATTCCGGGGTAAGCACCCAGTGTGGTTTTGCCAAGATAAGGCAGTCTTTTTTCAGAAAGCTCCGGTAGAGAATCTGTATTTCCGTCAATATAATCATTGATACGCATTATTGCAGTTTGTATTCTTCCCATTGTAGCACCGTATCTGGCGTCTACAATTTCAAAACCAAATGGTTTGTATGATTTATGCCACAATTTATAGTGTAGTTCTTTTAACTTTGAATAATCTTCAAGTAATTCTGCAATGGAATTATCAGCCAAATCTTTTAAAGCGGATTTATTGTTATATTCCTTGTGAAGTTTGTTTATTATGTCTGTTTTTTCATAACAGATTTTACATATTGTTTTTACATATTCAAAGTGCTCTTTGAACATACCTTCTTGTTTGGAAAGTTCAGTATATTCCTCGTAAAGTTTTTTGTAATTTGAAGAAATTTCTTCATTTGACATATCGTAATCTACAATACCGCATATGATATCATTGTATAATATCTGCTTTGCAGAAAGTGAAGGTGGGGTACGTGAAAATTTTCCTACAGGATATAGTGCATTTGAAATTCTTTCAAAGGAATTAATTTCTGTACCGAAAACCATTTTTATTCTTTTGTTTACAATGTCGTTGTCGATAACCTTGTTGTAACTGTGTTCGCCAAATAATATACAAGCGGGAAGGCTGAAAAGTATGTCTGTTTCGCATCCGTCATTACACCAGATTGTTGCATATATATCTTTTATTCCCTCCTGCTTACATACGTTAAGTGCAGGATTAGTTGTTTCTATAGTTTTTTTGTAGTCGGGAAGATGTCCTGCCCACAACCATATACCACCGGCAAAAGCTATATTGTCCGAAAGCTCTCTGTGTTTGTTTATCATATTAGTGTAAAAAGATTCATCATCGTGATAATAATCCCAGTATGTAAGGGTTACATCCTTTGGAACCAGACTTTTTACATAATCGGAAAACTCAACATTTTCATCGTAATATCTTTCTTCCGCTGATGCAAGGCGGAAATACATATCACTCCATATCATAGGTTTGAAATTGTATTTATTCGCAAGTTCTCTTACCTTTGCAAGATGGTCGCAGAATAGTTTTTCACCCGGTTCTAAACCGTATTTTTTAAGGTATTTTCCACGTCCCATATTCCATGCTTCATCCATACCTATGTGAATAAGCCTTGTAGTAAAGCATTCTGACAGAGAAGAGAAAAGTTTATCAACAAATTCTATACTTTCAGCTGTGCCGGGCATTATAACGTTTGGACCGTCGGCAAAGTCTTTTGCTTCCGTCCATTTTAAATACTGTTCAAAGTGACCTAAAGTCTGAATACAAGGTATAACCTCTATACCGTACAACAGTCCGTAACGGTCAATTTCCTTAAGTTCCTCTTTAGAATATCTTCCACGCATATAACCAAAGTAAGGTAGTTCTTCAACCTCGTAAACATCTTCCATATAAAGCATAAGTGCATTTAAACCGAAAAGAGCCATATATTCCATATAACTTTTTACGGCATCTACTGTCATTACACCTGCACGGGAAAGGTCTATCATTACACCTTTGCGCTCAAATTGTTCTTCCTCACATATTTCCTTGTCTGCACCTTCGTTTATTAGCTCTGCGGCAAGAAGTACGGAACGGAAAAGCTGAGTGTCATTGGCGTATGTAACATTGATGTTTTTGCCGTCTTTGCACACCTTTAAACAATCACCTGTGGAATATGTAAAGGTATAATCATCATTGTTTACATTGATTTTACTCCACAATTTTAAAAGTTGTTTTTCCTTATCCTGTGTACCATGGATTTTCACAACAAATCACTCCTTTTAAAATAAGTCTTTAATTGTATAATATATTTTTTTCATAACCTCTGTATCTTTAGGGGCTATGTTTTTCATATCCGTAAATGGTGTATCAAGGTATATTTTTTTAATATCTTCAACCATATTCATATATGGAGAAATATCCTTGATTTCGTTATGTTCTGCGGAGTCTTTTGCCCATTTGTATGCAACCTCCATTTCAGGAACATAAAGATACTTAAAATGTTCGTAAACCTGAGTTCTGTTATATTCACAGGATGCATTTTCCTTTAATGTTGTTTCAAACTGCGGATTAACCGGTGCCTCAACATACAATTTTTCATATGTTGCTGACAAAGAATAATCACGGTGTTGACTTAAAAGCTCGGTCATAAGCTTTGCAAGTTCAATGCACTTTTCAAGCAGTTTTAACGCTTCATCAGGTTTGCGTCCACTCTTTTTAAATTCATATAAGTTTATTATAACCTCATGCAGTGCAATTTGCAAGTATCTTGCAACTATAATTCTTGCAATATCATAAATATCTCGGTTGATATATTTATTATCGGTTTTTATATTTATAAGAATATCAAAAATTTTAAGTGCATTTTCCTTAAGGTTAATAATATCCGCTTTTCTTTTGTATTCTCTGCTTCCGATTTTCGGACTTTCCTCCCACACCCATTTCATTATAAAGGTGGGGTTGCAGAAAATTTCCAAAGGATGCCAGTCCCAGGAAAGTAATGGGATAAATGGCATAAATAAACTGTATGCCTTTTTCATTTCTTGGGTATATTCCGTATATCTGTCATTGCAAAAATCATTTAAAAAGTCCGGTAAATTCTTTTCAAGGGGCTTCCACGAATTGTTTGCAAAATATTCAAGCATCATAGAGTCGCCGTGTGCAAGCTCCGGCCAGAATATCATACCCTTGCAGAATTTGTCGTTTTTTGCTATGTTAAGTCTTTCTTCAATTATATCATATCTTCCAAGTGCACCACTTTGGCTGCAATATGCACCAAATATGCCGAATACATATGGGAATTTACCTACCACATCCCATTTGGTAAAGTTGTTTTCATATTGGGTATCGGATGTGTAGTCCCATATTATAGTGCGTTCAGGATCTAATTCGTCTACTAATTTTTTTACTTCATCAGGAGAATAATATCCTGTTAAGTCCCATGAGGCAAGCAATACCTTTGCCATAGGATATTTTTGGAATACTCTGTTCATTGTTTTTCTGTAAGAGTATAATTTCATCCGCAGATTCATAGTTTTATCGGAGGAAAAAAGACGCTCTGCAAAGCCTATTGTGTGAAAAAGTTCACCTTTGCCGTACTCTCTTACGTGAGTGTCTGTAAGCGTCATATAGTTGTCAAGATTTTTATCTTTGCGTATATTCCATACGAGCAGGTCTTTTTCATTATAATCATCGCTGATGTTGGAAAAAAACTCGGGATTTACTTTATCTAAAAATTCCTGCGGTGTAGGTGTGTACCAATGTGTTGTTGTTCCAAAATCATCGGGATGCATTAAATCTCTTTCAAAAGCATAGTCAAGAATTTTCTTGCGCAGTTCGCCACGATATTTTAATGACCATGCGGTTGTTCTGTCATTGTATTCCGTTTTGTTTTCTCTTTCGTCATCTGACGGATAAGGTACAATGTCGGGAAAAGCTTTCTGGAAAAGGTCATCATTTCCTATGCGAAGCATAAAAAGATTAAGCTTCTTTTTAAGCATCCAGTCAATTTCCCTTGTCCAGTCGTCATATCCCCACATTTCCGCCTGAAATCTGTCAAGACCTCTGTGTGCAAAATATCTTAAGCCTCTGTATGAAAATTGTGGACTTTCTGTAATGTCAATATTTTCTAATGGCAGATGTTCTGCCTTTTTTATAATATCACCGTCCCAGAACCATCTGCATCCGCATACTTTTTCGAAATATGTATATACAGCATATAAAAGAGAACGACTTCTGCCGCCTGCCAAAAACAAATGTTTTCTGTTATCAATAACAACCGAGTAAATAGAAAAATCGTCTGTGCCATAGCGGAATTTAAATCCATCAAAATCTCCGTCTATTATTTTTTGTGCTACGTATTCGTTTTCTGCATCAGAGCCTAAAACAACAATATCACTTTTACCGTCATCTTCATATATTATTTCGGGGGTTATACCTGTTATAAGTTTTGTGTATTTTATAAATTCCTTTGTGGCTATTTGGTATATGTTGCCTTTGGGGCATAAAATTTTAAACATTATTTATTCCTCCTACAGTTTTAAGAAAACAATTGCGGCAATACCGCATATTATTGCTAGAGTCTGATTAATTTTCAAACGCTCCTTAAATAATATTATTCCGCATACTACTGTTGTCAAAATCGTGCCTGCAGATATAACGGGGAACAAAACAGATGCGTTTTCCATACCCACAAGGCGAAGTGTAAGATAATTTGCCAATGTGCCTGTTACGGTAGATAAAATGCTGAGCCATTTGCCCTTTGATTTCAATAATTGCTTAAAGGGATACTTTTTCAGGCAAATGAATATGTAAATAATCGCACACAAAAGCATTGAAAAAAACATAAAATCCTCGGTATATTGACCAGGATATAATATTTGGTGCTTTTTCTGTACAACGGAGCATATTCCATTTACCAAAAATGTTACAAGAACAAAAGCTGCCCACTTTAAACTTATTTTAGCACCGCTGTTATTTTTAGAATTCAGATTAATTAAAATTATTGCCAGTATCAAAAAGCATATACCGATAATTCTTAAAGGGGTTATTGACTCACCACAAAAGATAAATCCATATAATATCGGAATAATAATGGAAAAAGAAACCAGCATACTTGATAGTGACATCGGTCCTGTTTTCAATGCCATATATCCCGAATACATTGAAATACACAAGCATATTCCATATATGGAGGCAAGTATAAATGTAGTCGTTTCAAATTGTACTTGCAGACCATTTAGTAAAAGCATAAGTATCGTGGCAAAAAAAGCCTTTAGTGCATTGTAAAAGTACGGATTGCTGTATGATTTTGTATAGAATTTTGTAGTTACGGATTGTGCAACCGTAAATACTACTGTTAATATATATAATAAAGCCATAAGGTAGCCTCCTTTTATTACATTATATAACAAAAAATACCCTCTAGCAATTAAATAAAAAAGAATAAAGGTGGACTTTTCAGCCATAATATGTTATGATTAAAAAGGGTGATGTTTTATGATATATTCCTTTGACAAACTGACTTTTCAGATACTTACAATAAAAAGAGTTATACATAAAGATGGATTTTTCGATGTTAAGGAAAGAGGCTTTGCTGCTTTGGCATACAGACTTGACGGCAAAGGCGAGTTTGAATTTAATGGCAGGAAAATCACGTCAGAAAAAGGCGATTTGCTTTATGTCCCTGCAAATACATCTTATAAAGTACGATACAGCGGAAGTGACATTGTAGTTATTCATATGATGGATTGTAATTATAACACTTTGGAAAACAGTAAAACAGATAATTATAAGTTCTATTCTGCCTGTTTTAATGAATTGCTGGAGTATTGGGATAAAACTCATTGTATAAATGGGGCGAAGTCACGAATATATAAAATTTTTCAGAAAATGGAAGAGGAAGAAAGTGTTTCGGCAAATGATGATGCTTATAAAAGATGTCTTTCCTATATAGACCAACACTTTGCGGATTGTGATATAGATATAGCAACGGTATGTAAAAATAATTTTGTAAGTGAATCCGGGCTTCGCAGAAAGTTTCATGCATATGCAGGAATGTCGCCCAAACAGTATTTGATAAAATTGCGATTGGATAAGGCGGTCAATTTGCTCATAAATGGTAATCATTCTGTAAAAGAAGTGTCTGAATTATGCGGATTTTCAGATGATAAATATTTTTCCAGAGCCATTAAAAAACAATATGGTATATCTCCTTCAAAGTTTATTGAAAAACACGGATTGTAATATCACAATCCGTGTTTCTCAAAATTATAATCAGTGTTTATAAACTCCCTTGCCTTTTCTTTGTCATCGAACATTGAGTAGGCAATAAGTAGTTTTGCGTATACAATCTCAGTTGTATAGCCATATAAAAATTTTGGATTTGATTTGTGGTTGCTTATAATACCTGTTGTTTCATATATTTCCCCACTTAATTTTGCAGGTGAGTAATATGTGTCAACATTCATTTTGGCACATTGGTCTAACATATATAATACAGAGTTTTCACCATAATCTGCATTTTCTAAAGTTTTTTCTGCACAAGCTGTACCGGAATGATATGTGCCATGGAGTACAGCGGAATATTTACTGTAATCAAATACACTGTAGTTTATTCCCACATACGGTTGTATCATAAGCACACATTCTTTAAGCGGGGGCATATTGTATATGTCTACTGCTTTTTTAATGTGGTTTTGCGGATACATTTTATTTAATTTATCAAAATATATGGAACAATTTTCATCATTCATATCTGTGATGTCAATTGCCTCTTTACTGTAAAAATCTTCGGAATAATTTTTGCACTGCTCAAGGCGTGATGCTAAATGAATGTACATTTTTCCGTCGGATATATTTTTGTAGGGAACATAAATGTTTGGCGGAACATTCCTGCATATGCACTCTATGGCACATCTGAAGTTTTCATTTCCGTTTGAACGTGCAGATTCAAGTCTTTCATTTGCAGAAACAAAAAAAACAGGTGTATCTGTACCGCTTAAAAGTACGGAGAAAAGTGATGCAGAATATGCAAGGGTATCTGTTCCGTGGGCAAAGATAATACCGTCGTATTTTTTGCCTTTTGTATATTTACGGTATGTATCTATGATAACATTCCATTTTTCCACAGTCATATTTTCACTTAAAATACACAGGTTTTGTGTAATTTCAATATTCACTTTTTCAACATATAATGAATCGGATTTTTCAAAATATGCCTTTAATTTCATACCGGCGGTTTTGCTTACAGATAATGTACCAACCTCGTTAATTTCAGTACAAATCGTTCCGCCGACAGGTATAAGCAAAATGTTTTTCATATTTTCTCCTATAACAGAGGCTGTAAAAATAAATTTTACAGCCTTTGAATTTTTTAGTTATTAAGTTTTGCCTCAAGTGTTGATTTAATAACAGCTGGGTCTGCGGCACCTTTAAGTTCTTTCATACAAGAACCAAACAATGCCTGAATAGCTTTAACTTTGCCGTTTTTATAATCTTCAACTGCCTGTGGGTTATTTGCAATAACAGTATCAATTACGCTATCGATAGCAGAAGAGTCAAGCTTTTTATCAAGACCGTTTTCTTTGTAGTATGTCATAGGCTCAACACCATCTTCAATAAGGGCAATAAGCATTTTCTTACCAATATTACGGTTGATTTTGCCTTCATCAGTCATTTTAATTACTGTAGACAATTGTTCAGCGGTAATAACAAGGTCGGAAAGTGTTTTTCCATCCTTACGCAAAATACCTGCACAGTCAGTAAGAATCCATGCTGCAGTATCCTTTGCGTTACATCCTGTTGCAACTGTATCATCAAGCAATTTGCTTATTTTGTTATTAGAAATAAGCATATCAATTTCTTTGTCAGAAATACCTGCTTCGCGGTATTCTTCAGCCTTTTCATCAACTGCAACCGGCTTGTTTGCCTTAATTTCTTCAAGCCATTCGTCATCAATTACAATAGGCATAAGGTTTGCATCAGGGAAGTATCTGTAGTCTGCTTCAGTTTCTTTGTTACGCATAGCAGATGTTTTCCCGCTTACGTCATCAAAACGTCTTGTTTCCTGAACAAGCTCTTCTGTGCCGTATTCCAAAGCATCCATATGACGCTGTGACTCATAACGGATTGCACGTTCAATTGCTTCAAATGAGCTCATATTTTTTATTTCTGTACGTACGCCGAATTCCTCGCTTCCTTCAGGGCGAACTGAAATGTTTACGTCACAACGCATAGCACCTTCTTCACATTCTGAAATGCCGCCTGAACGGAACATTGATTTTAGTTTGTTAAGGTAAGTTACAACCTCTTCAGCGCTTCTGAAGTCAGGTTGTGTAACAATTTCAATAAGAGGAACACTTGTTCTGTTAAAGTCTACATAAGAGTATTTTCCGCCGTGTACAAGCTTACCTGCATCCTCTTCCATATGAATCTGCTTAATGCGGATATCACGGATACCACCTGCAGTTTTAACAGTAACACAGCCATCTGTACAAATTGGATGGTTAAGCTGCGTAATCTGATAAGCACATGGAAGATCGGGATAGTAGTAGTTCTTTTTATCAAATGTTGTGTATTTGTTAATGTTACAGTTAAGCATTAGTCCTGCAGTAACTGCAAGTTCAACAACACGCTTGTTCATTACGGGAAGCATACCCGGCATACCGCTGCAGGCAGGGCACACACAGTCATTAGGCTCATTTGCTGCAGAATGACCGCCGCATGAACAGAATATTTTAGATTCGGTATTTAATTCCACGTGAGTTTCAAGACCGATAACCAATTCGTAATTCATATTATTTAACCTCCTTTTCAACAGCACTTGCAAGGCTTAAAAGTGTGCTTTCGCTAAAGTGTTTACCCATTAGCTGAACACCGCCTGACACAAGTGCAGGAGTACCTATAAGGTTTGCAACAGCAGTAAATATGCTTTCTTCAAAAACCTTACCGAAGGCGTCTTTGATGTCATATTCTCCGTAGGCAGTTTTACTGCATACAGGGGTTAAAACTGCATCATATTTTTTCATAAGTTCTTCAAACTTTTCTGAAATTACACGACGCACTCTCAAAGATTTGTCGTAGCAATCCTTATAGCGGTTTTTGGAAAGAACATCAGAGCCGTAAAGGATAACTGCCTTTGTAAGGAAGTTAAAGCCCTCTGTTCTTGAATTTACATAAAGCTCGTCAATGTTTTTGTATTCACTTGCACGGTGACCGTATTTTACACCGTCATAACGTGATACATTGTTGCATGTTTCGGCAGTCATAAGAATCTGCCAAGCTGTGTTTGCAACATTGAAAATATCAAGAGATATTTCTTCAACCTCAACACCTTTTTTTGAAAGAGCATCTGCATAAGCTTTTACATTAGCCTTTACATCATCATCTGCCTTTTCCAAAAGCTCTTTTATAATACAAACTTTTTTTGTACTGATGTTGCAGTTGATTGTATAATCGTAGCTGGCTTCTCTTAAGCTTGTGCCGTCTTTTTCGTCATAGCCTGCAATAACATCCATAACTTCTTTGATACCTTCTGCATCTTTTGCATATACGCCCAACTGTTCGCCTGAAGCGGCACATGAAATAATACCATAACGTGAAACCGTGCCGTAAGTTGGTTTTAAAAAGTCAACACCTGAAAGTGCGGCACTTCTTCTTGTAGCACCGTTCATATCAACGCCAAGTGCAGCCTTTACTTCGCCTTTTGCAACAAGCTCTGCTGCAGCGCCTTTGATGTCAGCATTTTTTTCAGCATAGTATGAAAATTCACCTGCAAGGTCAAGACCAAATTCACCTACATTTGTTTTTCCGGCAATGGTGTAACCTTTGTTTTCAAGTCTTACAACAGCTTCGGCACTAAAAAGAGGTTTAAAACCTTCAAGCATACGTGAGCCTGCCGCAGACTGAACATCTTTTACAAGGATAGTATCGTCTACTGCGATATTTCCATTATCATTTATTTTTGTTACGTAATAATTCATTCTACACACCTCACTTTACAACTTTTGGTACCTGCCAGCTGTCTTCACTGCGTTCAGGTGCGCCTTCTAAAAGGCTTTCTCTTGAAAATGGCTGTTCGCGCTTGTCTTCACGAAGTACGTTTGTCATAGGCATAACGTGTACCATTTCTTCTACATTTTCTGTATCAATATTCTTTAAAAGAGCTTCGCTGTTTTCCATACTCTTAAAGATGTTTTGCATAACAGCTTCTTCATCTTCTGTAAGTGCAAGCTGGTTAAGCTGTTGTGCATTTGAGAATGTTGAACGCTTACCCTGTGACTGTTTTGAAGAACCTGTTGGTGTTCCGCGACCTGCAAGTGCACTGCCGCTTCCGAGAAGATGTACATCTTCAAGCTGCTGATTTGTAACTTCGCTTGGCGCACCCAAAAGAAGGTCCTGTGCATTACCGTTAAGAGGGAATGCTATAACGTCAAGTATTTTTTCTTCATCAGTAAGAAGCATAACCATTCTGTCAATACCGGGTGCCATACCTGCATGTGGAGGGGCACCATACTGGAATGCAGTATATAGAGCATTGAAACGTGATTTAAGTTCCTTTTCGTCGTAACCTGCAATTTCAAACGCCTTTTTCATTATGTCAATATCGTGGTTACGAACAGCACCTGATGCAAGTTCTATACCGTTACATACAAGGTCATACTGATAAGCTAAAATTTCAGTAGGCTCTTTGTTTAAAAGTGCATCCATACCACCCTGAGGCATTGAGAACGGGTTGTGTGTAAATATTGTTTCGCCGGTTTCTTCGTCATCTTCGTACATAGGGAAGTCTACAACAAAGCAGAATTCAAATGAATCGTCACGGATAAGGTCAAGCTGATCCTTACCTGCAAGCCATGTGCGGATGTGACCTGCCTTCTTTTCTGTATCGTTTTTCTTGTCATCACAGATAAAGAATAATGTTTCACCTTCTTTAACACCTGTAATGGAAATGATTTCCTTTTTCTGTTCGTCAGAAAGGAACTTTGCAATAGGACCTGCAAATACGCCTTCCTTAAGTGTAATGTAGCCAAGACCGCCAAGACCAACTTCTGCAGAGGTAGCAAATTTCAATGAATCTTCAAAGAACTTCTTTGACTTTCCTGCACAGTTTGCAACTATACCGCGTACAGGCTTACCCTTGAAAGCGGGGAAGTCAACATTTTCAAAAAATGCTGTAAGGTCGCATATAATAAGTGGGTTTCTAAGGTCAGGCTTGTCTGAACCGTATGTCATCATAGCATCAGCATATGTTATACGGCGGAATGGTTTTTCTGTAACCTTTTTCTCTGTAAAAGTTTTGAATGTATCATAAATTACATCTTCACAAACGTCTAAAACTTCTTCCTGTGTAGCAAAAGCCATTTCAAAGTCAAGCTGATAAAATTCACCGGGTGAACGGTCAGCACGTGCATCCTCATCACGGAAACAAGGTGCAACCTGGAAGTATCTGTCAAAGCCCGATACCATCAAAAGCTGTTTAAACTGCTGTGGTGCCTGAGGCAATGCATAGAATTTACCAGGGTGTTTACGGCTTGGTACCAAAAAGTCACGGGCACCTTCAGGTGATGATGCAGTAAGAATAGGTGTCTGCATATCAAGGAAGTTCTTTTCTTCCATTTTGTTACGAAGGTGGCGGATGATTTTTGAACGCATTACAAGGTTATCGTGGTTCTTCGGATTACGAAGGTCAAGATAACGATATTTAAGACGAATTTCGTCCTTGCTCTGACGCGATGCCCTTACTTCAAACGGAAGCATATTGTGGCTTTTGCCAAGTATCTGTAAAGAGTCTGCAACAAGCTCAACATTACCGGTTGCAATTTTTTCGTTTACAGTATCAGGGTCACGTTTTTCTACAACACCGCTGACAGAAATAACAGTTTCACGGTTTACGTTTTTAATAAGTTCCTCATTGTGAATGACTACCTGTGTTACGCCTGTGTAGTCACGCAGGTCTACAAATATAACGCCACCGTGGTCACGCACAACATCAACCCAGCCGGCAAGCTGAACTGTTTTGCCTATGTGCTCGTCACGAATGTCGTTACAGAATAGAGTTCTGTACATAGTATTACCTCCCAAATAAAATTTCAAAATAAAAAGCCCGGGAATACTAATGTATTCCCGGGACGAGTAAATAAAATTTAACCCGCGGTGCCACCCGCATTGATACAACAAAGTGTATCCTCTTTTGCAATATTTTATTTTAATAAAATACGGAGTGTTCCCAAGCTTACTACTCATCTCAAATGCGCTTACAGTCCACGACGCATTCTCCCTTTCAGACTTTCCACAAAAGCCGAGTCTCCGTAGTTATTATAACAAATCAAAAAATAATTGTCAAGACATTTATAATATATGGAATTTTAGCATATATATTCATAATAAATCAATTTAATATTGACATTTCAGAATGTTTTTGGTAATATATTATAGGTAACTTAAGTGTTGCGATGTCTGGGTGTAGCTCAGTTTGGTAGAGTACTTGAATGGGGTTCAAGGGGCCGCTGGTTCAAGTCCAGTCACTCAGACCAAAAAAGAAGACGATACATATGTATCGTCTTCTTTTTTGATTTCAGTGATTGATTCGCTGAAGTAGCGTCAACCGAAGGTTGAACGCGCGACCGAGCAAAGCGAGGAAGTACTGCCGCAGGCACGTAGTTCAAGTCCGCTTGCGAAAGCAAGCTTGTTTGCACAAAGCAATTTTGTACATCTTCTTTTTTGATTTCAGTGATTGATTCGCTGAAGTAGTGTCAACCGAAGGTTGAACGCGCGACCGAGCAAAGCGAGGAAGTACTGCCGAAGGCACGTAGTTCAAGTCTGCTTGCGAAAGCAAGCTTGTTTGCACAAAGCTATTTTGTACATCTTCTTTTTTGATTTCAGTGATTGATTCGCTGAAGTAGCGTCAACCGAAGGTTGAACGCGCGACCGAGCAAAGCGAGGAAGTACTGCCGCAGGCACGTAGTTCAAGTCCGCTTGCAACGGAAGGTTTAATATATACAGGTAGGTAAAATTTTTTATTTTATCCTGCGTCAATCTAATTACCAATATCATGCATTACCTGATATATTTATAACCTGGCAAAACGCCTGTGGATAATGTGCTTTGTAATATGCCTTACGATATGCATATAATACATAAGATGCAACATGAGCACGCGGAAAAGAATATAGGATTTTGCTCCATGAATCAAGCTTCCATTTTTCAATTCCTTTGTTTGATAATTCTACGTATTGCTCGTCAGTCAGCCCTTTGCCTTTTCGTATTTGTTCAGAAATTTCATAAGCTTTTTCTCTTTCTGTACCGTATTTAAGTAAATCAAGCATAACATCATCGCGGGTTGATGCAACTTCTGATATACTTTTCCCTTCGGAAATCAAGTATTCGGCATTGTCGGTCCATGTATTAGTTCCATGGCTGAGCGCTGAAATCCTTATTAGATCATCAAATGATTTCGGAACAGCTTTTTTCATAATCTGTTCTATTACAAATGGGTTGGAAAATTCACTTATTCCCGATGTATTCAAATTTGCAAACAACTTCATTGTTTCTTCATCGTCAAGGGGTATGGTTTTGGCTGGTACATTTGTCAATTCTTCCAGTTTTTTTATAATGACAGGATCCTCATGTGTAAGGAAATCAATGTTATTAAGACATTCATAAAAAGAATATGTATCTGATGTGTAATTACAGTTAAAATGCGTTATAGTCTCCTCCCGGCCGTTACAATATCGTGATACAGGAGTATAATCATATACCTCCTTATCTTCAGGAAAAACAATCATTCTACCCGGGTGCATTTTGTCCGCTTTTTTTACATTTGTCAATTTTTGCGCAAATAAGTCTCTGAACTCAAAATCGGTGGCAATATTATATGCTTCTTTATAAGATAATGTGCTTACTGTTCCTCCTCTTACAATGGTTGTCCCAAGCTCCTTTTCCAAATGTTCAAAAGCTTCTTGCTGATATTCGGGTGCAAAATTATAATCAATATCTGCTGGTCTTGAACCATCAATTCCTAAAAAAGTTTCTTCAGGAATAGTAAAGCCACATTTTTCAAGCTTAACACCACATTTACACACTTTGTTTGCCATATCCACACCACAACTGAACTCAGTATGAAATTCAATATAGTGACACCCGGGACAATGATAGTGAGCCTCAAGAGGATTGATTTCGGTAATACCGATTAAATGTGCAACCAAAGAAGATGCAACAGAACCCCTGCTTCCCACCGTCCAGCCTTTCTCGATTGCTCTTTTTACAAGCTTTTCTCCAATTATATAGTTATAAACAGACAATTCATTACTGCATATTAAGGAAAGTTCCCGATTAATTCTGCTTCGAATATGAGGATGGATATTTTCTCCGTACTTTTCAGTGGCTTTTTTCATTACTGTTTTTTGGAATTTTTCTGCATCTGCTTCATAATGTGCATCAAGATCAAACGGCGGGAAAGTGTCATCTATCATATCAGAAATAAACTTTGTGTTTTCTACAACTGTTTCATATGCTTTCTCTTTACCAAGGAATAAAAACTCGCCAAGCATTTCCTCTGTGGTTTTAAGCTGTTTATCAAAATCATAAAGCCCATAATGATTAAGAAGTGCTTTTCTGCAATCATTATCAACTATGTTTATACTGTGAGCATTGCTCACAGCCACAACAGGTTTTCCGATTTTTTCTCCTGTTTTTACAATCTCTTCATTGATTTCAAGAACTTCTTCTATTGTATTGGGTACGATTTCAAGAAAATCATAAAATGCTGCAATTTTACACAACTCATCAAGTGGCGTATCTCCCAATATTGCACTGTACAGTTCTCCTGCGTCGCATCCTGAACCAATCAGTAAACCCTCTCTGTATTTTTCGATATTGCATCGCAATGTTAAAGGAATAGATTCAGGATTTTCCTGTTTTGCATCACTTATAAGGCGATACAGATTTTTAAGCCCCTCCTTGTTTTTTACAAGAATAGTTGTGTGAAAAATTTCAGCACCCTCATCTGACGGCATATAGGCTTCCATACCGTAAATTAATTTTGTTTTTTTGCCTGTATTTTCCCATGCAGAGTATGCTTCAGGAAATGCCTGAACACTTGCGTGATCTGTTATGGCTATCGCCGATAAGCCATTATCAATTGCTGCCTCTATATATTCTTTGGCAGTATTGATTCCATCCAAGGCACTCATATTGGTGTGAATATGTAATTCTGCTCTTTGATTGTTCATGATGTTAAACTCCTTTATTTTTAAAATGGTACAAAATCCATTGTGATTTTTTTCTTTTTAAACGCCTTTTCGTAGTCTCTGTTATATTTCTTAATTGTTTTATTTAATTTGTTTATTTCCTTTACAGGGCATTCCTCGATTTTTTCCAATCGTTCAGGTTCGGTAATCCAATAACAATCGTAATCGTTATTTTCGTATATCATCATAATATGAGGACTTGTCTCTTTTTTATCGTAAAGATATATACCGTAGTAAGGTTCTCCAAAAGGCAATGAATTTACTTTTATAATGTCCCCGTTTTCAAACAATTTTTCTACATTTCTGACAAGTGGAAAATCAATTCCTGATTTTTCATTATCAATGCTATATTTTAACAAATTTCCGTCGATGTCAAAATCACAATCTAATACAAGCTGATACTCGCTATCTACCAAAAGATATTTTTGAACTGCATACCAATAGTAATCTTTTATACAAAAATCAATCCACTCACATGTATGCAAGAAATCTGTTTTATCTGTGATTATAGCATGTAATGATTCAAAGTTTTTAAATATCCCTATAAAACGATTAGTTTCTCCTGCGTTTCTGCCTCTCTCGTGCAGTACATAAACTGTATTTTCTTCCGAGTCATCTGCAAGCAACTCATATACCTTTTTATTTGCTATTGCCAATTTCTCTTTGTATTCTTTTAATGTCATCTTTTTCATATCGTTACCTCCTTTCACGATAATATTATTATACAATAGGGTATGTACAAAAAAACGTACATCAGTAGTGCTAAAATATGGTTAAACCATTGAAGAAAACAAAATTATATGATATAATCTTAGAGAGGTGACCAAATTGAACACTCAAGAACCAAGAAATGACGGCAAGTACAACAGTAAGGCAAACACAGTATGTATATTAAAGATTTTGCAGGAATACTCTGATGGGAACATCATACTTCCTACATCAAGAATTATCGAGCTTATGGACAGTGTGTATGGTCTGCACGTTGATAGACGCACAGTTTATTCTTCTGTTGACATTCTGCAAAAGCTCGGATATTCCATTGAGACATATGAGGATAACAAAATCGGCTATTGCTTAAAAGAAAAAACGTTTGATGCACTGGAAATTAAGCTGTTGATTGATTCTATTCAGTTAAACACTGTCGTTCCAAAGCAAAACGAGAAAGATATTGTTAATAAATTGATGAAGTTTGTGCCGAATGAAGATAACAGGCACTTTATGAACAGGCTTGTAGGTTCTTTAAAAAAAGAAAAGAACATGACTCTATTCTATATGCTCGACACAATTGACCTTGCTATGCAAAAGAAAAAAAAGGTTGAATTTGACTATTTAACAAAAGATAACACATTGACACATTTTGTCGTAACGCCAATGACAATCATTCAAATTAACTACCACTATTATGTTATCTGTTCGAATCATCCTGAAAAGCAAAACATCATCTTCCGTGTTAAGGATATGAACAATCTACTGGAATCCACTGAAGATGCAGGACCATATACGTACTTTAAAGGATATACAGAATTAAACGAAACCGGAATAGAATTCGACTTCATAAATGCAAAGCTTGAATGTAGCACCACTATAGAGGATATTTTCCTTGATACCTTTGACAGCTTTATACTAAAAAATAAGAAGCTTGTTTATTCAGAAGATGGCAAAACATTTACTGCGGAAGTGTACGGCACGCCTGATGCAATTTCACGATGGGCGCTATCCTTCCCTGACAAGTGCGAAGTAATCGAACCTCTTGAATTAAGAGAAGCTGTAATAAATAAACTTAAAAATAATAAATACGGAGTGTAAAGGAGAACATGCATATGAACAGCGAAATAAAAAGAAACGATGAAAAAACAAGATACTTAATTAAAACTTTATCAAGGACAAAACGCAAAGACTATGAAAACTATGTTGTGAATGCAATATGGAACAGAATTTCAAAAAAAATTCGTCCTGTTACACAACAATATGTTTCTAATCCATACGATGAACGCAGACATTATTTTATCGACCTCTACTTTCCATTAATAAATATGGGAATTGAATGTGATGAGCTTCAGCATATTGCTAACTGTGATGACGATATTGAAAGAGAAAGTGTAATAGGATTTACAATCCAACACGAGTTAAGCAAGGTAAAACTTAATGATAGTTATGAAGTATGCCGTATAAAAGTTTATGAAGAAATAGAAGGTAATGACGGCAAGAAAACTCATCGTATGCTTTCTTACGAAGAATTGGAAGCACAAATTGACAATGCTGTAAAAAAGATCAACCACAGATTAGAAGAAATTTCTGATGAAGAAATAGAACACGATTGGAATATTCTTTGGCCTGCTGAATACTTTAAGAATAAAACTTCAATCAAGACCAGCGATAATATAATTTTCAAGACACATAGAGAAATAAACACAGTTATCTTCAACATAAATTACTCTCGTCAAAATGGTGGTTATAGACCTCGCACATTTGAAGGTAATTCGTTGTTTGACAAGCATATAGTTTGGTATCCCAAATTAGTTATCGAAAAGCCAAACGGGGAAAAGCTTGCACGCACAGATTGGTATAACCAACTTCTTGATGGTGGCACTGTAATTGAAGAGTACCACGCAACAAGAGTTGACGAACATTCTCCTGACGAAAGAAAAATTGTATTTGCAAAAGATAAAGATTACCTTGGAAATGATGGCTATAAATTTGTTGGAATATTTGCTCTTGACAAAAATCGAAGTGAAGACGGTCATGTTACATGGGTATATAAGAAAATATCCGATGAGTGTACCATAATAAGATAAGTACAAAATTCTACACATCCTTTATGCTACAATTACTTCTGGAGGTGATTTAATTGGCATATTGTCCTTTATGTAAAACAAGCGGTGCTAATATGTTTAAGTGCGAAAAATGCGGTGCTGCCTGGTGCAGACATTGCCTGAGAGCCGGCAAATATCCGGACAAGGTTTACAGAGCAGATAACCTCTGTCCTTGTTGCGGTGCAAATTCTGTAAAACCTCTGTCCTGATTGGTGATTTTCCTTGGGAAGATGAGGATAGAAGTGGCGTTTCCAATGCTTCCTGAACTATAACAAGACTCCCCGGTGTTCAGGTACAGATTGAAATACACGAATAATAATCAAGAGAGTTGTCGCAAAATGAAACTATTTTGCGACAGCTCTGTTTTTTATTTTTTTATAGAGAATTACACAAAAGTGGACCTTAATTATCAAAGGTGTGTTGATTTTTGATATTCAATGTTATATAATTAAGAAAATGATTACAATTGAGGTGCTTTAAATGAAAGCGAATAATTATGTTATTTTCAAGAAACCCTGGCGTGAGTTTTGGTTAATGGGACTTATGTTTTCACTAATCTTCGTACCTGTTTTTGAGTTTATGATAGGCGAGGGATTACAGTTAGAAATAAAGTTGTTTTTTTATCTTTTTTTATTTTTGGGATTTGCAGTAGGTATGAGAATAGCTTATTGGATAATTTGTAAAAAATACAATAAAATACGCGATAAAATAGCAACTGAGCGAAAGCTTATATGTGATGGATATGCTGATTACAGGAAGGGGAAACAAAATGGATGGTTGTTCTTTACGGAAAAGGGCTTTGAATATTACCCGACTAAATTAAATTTTTTGTCAAAGAGTATCGTTATTCCGATCAGGCTTATTGAGTCTGTTGAAAGTATGGGAAGTAAGCTTAAGGTAAACATTTCGGATACGCTTTCGTATGATTTTACAGTTAGTCATAATAGTGTATGGAAAAAATATATTGATGAGTATTTGGCTTCTTATAAATACGAATACACCAAAGCAGATAGCACAGAGCCTGTTTTCAACGATATTTCCGAAGAGGAGTTTAGAGTGCTTGGTGCAGACGACAAATATGTCTTTATAAGTTATGCTGTCAAAAATCAATCCAAAGCTGAGGCAATGAGACGTCTTTTAAAGGAAAATGGAATTAAAGTGTGGATGGCACCATATGATATTCCGGCAGGGTCAAAGTACGCATTTGTTATAAATGATGCAATTGAGAATTGTTCTTGTGTTTTGTTGCTTTTATCAGAAGATTCTCAATCTTCACAATTTGTACAAAGAGAGATTGAACGCGCCGTGACATATAATAAAACTATTATTCCAATGAAAATTGACAATTGTGAACTTAATTCGGGATTTAAGTTTTTTATCGGAAATGAACAAATTGTCCCTGTTGAGGTTATTAATACAGAAAATTATTATGTACAAAAAGTACTTAACAGCATTCGGATGCTTGTGACTGTTTAATGTTTAAAATAAAAATCAACTATGTTATGTTGATTTTTAAAAATCTTTATAGTATAATCAAGAAAAAAGATTATAATCGGGGTGTTTTTATGAGTGATTTTAGCAAGGTTGATAAAAATTTTATAGTAGAAACTAAAATAGAAAAGGAAGGCATTAAGTTTTACAACTGTCTTTCCGAACCTTTTAAGATTTACGGCGTATATTACGAGGATGGCAAATTCCGCAGAATGCCTGAAAAGGTTGCAGAAACTGTAAGCGAAGGTGTATACAGACTACACGCCAACACCGCAGGGGGCAGAGTACGTTTTAAAACAAACAGTCCTTATGTTGCAATTTCTGTAATAGAAGAAGAAAATCACAAATGGGATCACTTTGCCATGACAGGTTATGCAGGCTTTGATATGTATGCGGATAATGAATATGTAAGAACATTCCGCCCACCTGCTGATATGGTAGACTATTATGAAAGTGTGCTTGATATACCAACAGAAGGTATGCACGATATAACAATAAATATGCCTCTTTACAGTAGTGTAAGGGAACTTTATATAGGTGTTGATGAAAATGCAGTTATAGAAAAAGCCGATGAATATGTTAACGAAAAGCCCGTTGTATATTACGGCTCATCAATTACTCAGGGCGGATGTGCCTCAAGACCGGGCAGAAGTTATCAGGAAGTTATTTCAAGAAGATTTAACTGTGACTATGTAAACCTTGGCTTTTCGGGAAGTGCAAAGGGCGAGGATACAATGATAGATTACATAAAAAATCTTGAAATGTCCGTATTTGTTTATGATTACGACTTTAATGCACCAAGTGTTGAGCATCTGGAAGATACACACGAAAAGATGTTTAAGGCTATAAGGGAAGCCCATCCCGATATGCCGATTATTATTATGACCGCACCTAAGTTTATTCGTGAAGAAAAGTTTGAAGCAAGAATGCGTGTTATCAAAAAGACTTACGACAATGCTGTGGCAAATGGTGATAAGAATGTTTACTTTATTTTGGGAAGTGACCTTATGGTGCTTTGCGGAAATGAAGGTACTGTTGACGGCACACATCCTACGGATTACGGCTTTGCGTCAATGGCAAAGGTATTAGGTGATTTAATGGAAAAGTATAATTTGATATAGGAGAATACATATGATAACCAACAGCTTTAATTACAAAAAAGAAGATGGGCAAAATCCATATACGGGTTTTACAAGCTTTCAACATTTTAATGGCGAAAAGCTATATGAAGACATTATAGTGCTTCCCGAAAATAAGTTTACGGAAACCGAAAGGGTAGAATGTTATCCGGTTTCACCTGATGCGGAGGAAATTGACAGCAAAGATGGCTATTATCCATATTGTACTACTGCATATATACGTATATTGTGGAAAGAATTTGAGCCAAAGCAAGGCGAATACAACTACAAATTTGTTGAGGATATTTTTGAAGATGCCAGGGCACATAATCAGGTTGTAATGTTTCGCCTTATGGCACACAGCACTCGTGCCTGTGATGATGTGCCCGATTGGTTAAAAGAGCTTATACCCTGTCCTGAACGTCCACCTATGGAACGTGTAAAGGATTCACCTACTGACCCGTTATTTTTGGAACTGTTTAAAAAGGCGGTTGTAAAGTTTGGTGAACACTTTGATGACCACCCTGTTTTAGAGTCGATGGATATTTCCTTGCCTGGGGCCTGGGGTGAAGGACATAATCTGCACTTGTATCCGCAAGAGGACCTTGACAGTCTTGTAGACACATACATAAGTGTGTTTAAAAATACCCAACTTTTAGGGCAGGTTTCAAGACCTGAGCTTTTGCATTATATTAATACAAAGGCGGAAATTCCTGCAGGCTGGCGTGGTGACGGTTTCGGAAACACACAGCATATGGAAACAATTTATCCTCCAAAGGTAGAGAAAATATCGGAGCTTTGGAAAAAAGGACCCGTTTCCTTTGAAGCATACTGGTGGATTGGAGAATGGGAAAGACAAGGATGGGATTTAGACCTTATTATTGAAAAATCTTTGGAATGGCACGTAACATCCTTTAATGCAAAGTCAATCAACATTCCAATAAAGTTTAAAGAAAAAATAGAAAACTGGATAAGCAAAATGGGGTATCATTTTGTGATAGAAAGTTTTGCAAATAACGAAAGTGCATCTGCAGGGGATAAGATAAACTTTAAACTTGATATCAATAACGTTGGTGTTGCGCCATTTTATAAAAAAGCTGAATTAAAGTTAAGGCTTATAAATGCCGAAGGTGAATATGTTTTTGATACCGACGTTGATGTAAAAAAATGGTTCCCCGGCAAATTTGAAAATGATATTTTTGTTGATTTACCAAAGGATATTTCGTCAGGTGTTTATGATGTGGAAATCAATTTGAGCAACCAACAGTATCCGCTTATTTATTTTGCAACAGATGCCGAAAGAAACGAGAATTTCTATAGGGTTGGTAAAATAACAATCAAGTAACTTGAAAAATCAGGGAATACATCTGTATTCCTTGATTTTTTAAATATTTTATTTTATAATTAAAGCATAATAGAAAGGTAGAAGGTTTTAATATGAAATTAACGGAAATAATAAACGGTAGTAAGCCAAGCTTGTCATTTGAGGTTTTTCCGCCCAAAACAAGCGATGCTTTTGAAAGTGTAAGTAAGGCAACAGAGGAAATTGCAAAGCTTAAACCAAGCTATATGAGTGTAACCTACGGTGCAGGAGGAGGTACGTCCGATTATACTGCACAAATTGCAAAAAATCTGAAAAATTCAGGGGTAACTGCACTTGCGCATTTAAGCTGTATTTCTTCAACAAAAGAGCTTGTACATTCACAGCTTGAAAAATTAAAAGCTTTGGATATTCAAAACATACTTGCTCTTCGAGGTGACATTCCCGAGGGTATGAGTATGGAGCATCTTGACTATCATTATGCCTCTGAGCTTACGGCAGAAATTCGCGATTTTGGCGGTTTTTGTGTTGGCGGTGCCTGTTATCCTGAGGGTCATCCCGAAAGTAAAAATAGTACAGCGGATATTGAAAGCCTTAAAATAAAGGTAGATTGCGGATGCGAATTTTTAACCACACAGATGTTTTTTGACAACAATATTTTGTATAATTTTATGTACAGACTTTTACGTGCAGGGGTGAATGTTCCTGTTGTTGCAGGTATTATGCCCGTCACAAATGCAAAGCAGATTAAGCGTATACTTTCAATTTCGGGAAATGCTCTGCCACAGCGTTTTATACGTATAGTTGACCGTTATGGTGATAATCCCGAGGCTATGAAGCAGGCAGGCATCGCCTATGCAACAGACCAGATTATAGACCTTTATGCAAATGGCATAAATGCAGTACATATCTATTCTATGAACAAGCCTGATGTAGCAGAGGCTATTCAGGAAAATCTTTCGGAAATAATAAAATGATTAACTTAAATGTTGTATGTGGCAGTATTGACACAAATGAAATAAAAATAAATAGAAATGAACTTGCACAAAGACTTAAAACAGGTCGTGATTTTGAACATTCTGCGGTGAATTTGTGTATTGAGGAATTTAATAAGGCTGTAAATTACCGTTATGCTTATTTAAAGGTTCCTGTTGATTTTGTAAGTGAAAATGTGTGTAATCTCGGCTTTGGAAACATTGAGAGTGCTAATCTTTATAATGTTTTAAAGGGGTGCAGATATGCGTTTGTACTTGCAGTAACTACGGGTATTGGTGTAGACAGGCTACTTAACAAATATTCCGTAACCTCGCCGTCAAAGCTTTTTATTGGTGATGCAGTCGGGTCTGCGGCGGCAGAATCTTTTTGCGATTATATGGATAATATGCTTCGCAAAAATAATAAGCCTCACCGTTTCAGTCCCGGATACGGAGATTTAAACCTGAATATTCAGCCTGATTTATTAAGTGTGTTGAATGCTTCGAAAAATTTGGGTATAACAGTAAATGATTCACTTTTGATGACGCCTGTAAAATCCATAACTGCAATAATGGGGGTTTGTGATGAGTAATATACTTGAAATTATAAATAAAAAGAGAATATATTTTGACGGAGGTGCAGGTACATATCTGCAGGCAAGGGGACTTAAGCCCGGTACACCTCCCGAAATGTGGAATATTGAAAACCCTGATGCTATTACAGGTATGCACAGGGATTATCTTGATGCCGGATGTAATGTAATTACCACAAATACCTTTGGGGTAAACTGCGATAAGTATGAAAATTATGAAGAGCTTATAGTATCTGCAATAGATTGTGCCAAAAAGGCAGCAGAGGGGAGAAAAGATGCTTTTATTGCCTTTGATATAGGGCCTACGGGCAGACTTTTAAAGCCTCTCGGTGACCTTGAATTTGAAGATGCGGTTGCATTGTTTGCTAAAAATGTAGAGGTTGCTGCAAAGTGTGGAGTTGACCTTGTAATTATAGAAACTATGAATGACAGTTATGAAACAAAGGCGGCTGTCCTTGCGGTAAAAGAAAATAGTAATCTGCCCGTTTTTGTAACAAATGTTTATGATGGCAGCGGTAAGCTTATGACAGGTGCAAGTCCCGAGGCTATGATAGCCACTCTTGAAGGGCTGGGTGTAGATGCACTTGGTCTTAACTGCTCTGTGGGACCTGATAAAATGCTTGAAATAATAGACAGATTTATTGAAAATACATCTGTACCTGTTATTGCTAATCCAAATGCAGGCTTGCCCGTAGTGGTTGACGGTAAAACCGTATTTAATATAACTGCAGATGAATTTGCAGATTATATGGAAAAGCTTGCAAAAAAGGGTGTTAATATTTTAGGAGGATGTTGTGGCACAACACCTGAATATATGAAAAAAACTGTTGATAAAACAGCGGGGATAGAATATAAATATCCTGAATTTAAGCATAAAACAGTTGTTTCTTCATATACACAGGCAGTTTTTGTGGATGAAAAACCTGTTTTAATTGGTGAAAGAATAAATCCTACAGGTAAAAAGAAACTTAAGGAAGCACTGAAATCAGAGGATTTAAATTATATTTTAAATGAGGGAATTACTCAGGCAGAAAAAGGCGTGCACATTCTTGATGTTAATGTTGGCTTGCCCGAAATTGATGAAGCCAAAATGATGAAAAAGGTAATTACCGAGCTTCAGGCGGTAACTGATTTGCCCTTACAGATTGACACATCCGACCCGAAGGTTTTGGAAGACGCAATGCGCTATTACAATGGTAAACCCCTTGTAAATTCCGTAAATGGTGAATTGGATAGTATGGAGGCAGTATTTCCTCTTGTAAAAAAATACGGAGGTACGGTTATTGCCCTTGCAATGGATAAAAGTGGTATTCCCGATACTGCGGAAGGCAGAATCGCCGTTGCTGTAAGAATAATTGAAAAAGCAAAGGAATACGGCATTGATAAAAAAGACATTATTGTTGACCCTCTTGCCCTTACAGTTTCATCCGAACCAAATGGTGCTTTAGTAACACTTGAGGCAGTTAAAATGTTAAAGGAAATGGGTATAAAGTCAAGCCTTGGTGTTTCAAACATTTCCTTTGGACTTCCAAAGCGTGAAATTATAAATTCAACCTTCTTTGCAAATGCTATGGAAAACGGACTTAACTGTGCTATTATGAATCCATTTTCTGAAGGAATGATGAATGCTTACTATGCGTTTAACGCACTTCATAATTTTGATAAGGCCTGTGGTAATTATATAGCATATGCTGATAGCATTGAGGAAATAAAAACAGTTGCAACAACTGATATAAGCCTTAAAAATTCAATAGTAAAGGGCATGACTGATATGGCATCAAAATGTGCAAAACAGTTGCTTGAAGCTGAAAAACCCCTTGATGTAATCAACAACCATATAATACCTGCCCTTAATGAAATAGGTAAGGCTTTTGAGGAAAAAAAGGCATATCTTCCTCAACTTCTTATGAGTGCAGAGGCGGCAACAGCGGCATTTGAAGAGGTCAAAAAGATACTTCCTGCAAACCAAAGCGAAAACGGACGCCAGGTTATACTTGCAACAGTTAAGGGTGATATTCACGATATCGGCAAAAATATCGTTAAGGTATTGCTTGAAAGCTACGGCTTTTCGGTAATAGATTTAGGTCGCGATGTAGAGCCTGAGCTTATTTGTAAATGTGCAGTTGAAAATAACTGTAAGCTTGTTGGCTTAAGTGCACTTATGACCACAACAGTTCCTTCAATGGAAGAAACTATACGCAAGCTTCACTTACTTAATAAGGATATAACTGTTGCCGTTGGCGGGGCAGTTTTAAATGATGAATATGCCAAAATGATAAAGGCGGATTTTTATGGACCTGATGCTATGGATATGGTAAGGTTTACTGAAGAATTTTATAAATAATAAAAAGTGATTAAAAACATTTTGTTTTTAATCACTTTTTTGGTTTATTGTATTTTACTTGCTCTCTCAAGTGCCGCATCAATATTAGGACAAATATTTTCTGCACCGACTTTTTCAGCAAAGCCTGATTTTTGCATTACAGACATTGGCTGTTCGTTTACATGAGAAAGAATAAGTGTAACGTTGTTCTTTTTCATTTTTTCGTGTATATCCTGCAAACTGCTAAGAGCAGTAGCATCAAGGGCAGGTACACTTCTCATACGCAAAATAATGGCGTTTTTGTCGTCAATATCTGATAAAATCTTAAGTAATTTATTTGACGCACCAAAGAACATGGGGCCGCTTATTTCGTAGACAAGAGTATTTTTTGGCACTTGCTTTAGCGAAATGTTATCTGCGTCAGCTGATTCATCATCAATATATTTCCAGCCTGTAACCTGAGTTTCATCTGCCATACGCTTCATAAACAATACACAAGCCAAAACTATGCCTACTGCAATAGCAACAACAAGGTCAAATATTACTGTAAGTGCAAATGTAAGTATTAGTACAAATATGTCACTTTTTGGTGAAGTTTTGCAAATTGATGCAAATTTTTTCATTTCACTCATATTATATGCAACCATAAACAGTATAGCGGCAATTGTTGGCATAGGTATCATTTTTGCAAGAGGCATAAGTGATACTAAAACCAAAAGTAATACAATTGCGTGTACCATGCCGGCAATTGGTGTGCGTCCGCCGTTTTTGATGTTTGCGGCTGTTCTTGCAATAGCACCTGTTGCAGGTATACCGCCAAACAAAGCTGATGCAGTGTTACCAACACCCTGTGCAACAAGCTCCATATTTGAATTGTGCTTGCTTCCTATCATACCGTCTGCAACTACGCAGGATAAAAGTGACTCTATACCTGCAAGTATTGCAATTGTAACGGCGTCAGGGAATACTGTTTTTATCATTTCAAATGAAAGGTCAGGAGCTACAAATTTCGGAAGTCCTGCCTGCAGGTTTGAGTATACGCTGCCGATTGTGTTTACATTTAAATCAAATATTTTAACAATTGCGGCAGTTACAATAACTGCAATAAGTGAAGGAGGAATTTTCTTTAAAAATTTTCCGCCCACTATAAGTATAATAAGGGCAAGTGCGCCTACTAAAAACGCAGTTAAGTTAAATGTTGAAATGTTATGTACAACTGCTTCTGCTTTTTCAAGAGTTTCTATTGTCTGGGTTCCTGCAGGGTATGTAAGACCAAAAAAGTCTTTTATCTGACCTACTGCAATGGTTACTGCAATACCTGTTGTAAAGCCTGTTGTAATTGTTTGTGGTATAAAACTTATAAGGTTACCTAATTTGCAAACACCCATAATTACAAGTATAATACCTGCAAGAATAGTTGCAGTTGCAAGACCGCCCATTCCGTTTGTTGCAACAATACCTGCAACAATAGAGGCAAATGCCGCCGTAGGACCTGCAATCTGCACACGGCTGCCGCCTAAAAAGGAAATAAGGAAACCTGCGATTATAGCAGTATATATACCGTTTTCAGGACCAACGCCTGAAGCAATTGCAAGTGCAATAGAAAGTGGAAGAGCAATTATTGCAACTATAATACCTGCAATAATATCTTTAATACACTGTTCTTTTGAATAATGTCTTATAGTATAAAACAATTTTGGCTCAAGTTTAGCCATTTTAAAACACCTCTTAATCAAAAATACAGGGACAGGTTTGACCTGTCCCGATGTAATTTACAGAAATTAAATTATTTCATTTCCTTAATTGCAGCCTGTGCAGCAGCAAGACGTGCAATCGGAACTCTGAATGGTGAGCAAGATACATAATCAAGACCAACACCATGGCAGAACTCAACAGTTGAAGGGTCACCGCCGTGTTCACCGCAGATACCAAGTTTAAGGTCAGGTCTTGTTTCTCTTCCAAGTTTGGAAGCAAGTTTTACAAGGCTACCTACGCCTTCCTGGTCAAGCTTAGCGAATGGGTCAGATTCAAAGATTTTCTTTTCGTAATAATAGTCAAGGAATTTACCTGCATCATCACGTGAGAAACCGTATGTCATCTGTGTAAGGTCGTTTGTACCGAATGAGAAGAATTCAGCTTCCTCAGCAATCTTATCAGCTGTAAGAGCGGCACGAGGAATTTCGATCATTGTACCAACGTGATACTTAAGGTCAGAACCTGCAGCAGCAATAACTTCATCGGCAGTTTTACAAACAACATCTTTTACATATTTAAGTTCCTTAATTTCACCAACCAATGGAATCATAATTTCAGGAACAATTGCTTTGCCAAGCTTCTTTGAAACATTGATAGCAGCCTTGATAACAGCTCTTGTCTGCATAGCAGCAATTTCAGGATATGTTACTGCAAGACGGCAACCACGATGACCCATCATAGGGTTAAATTCGTGAAGAGAAGCGATAATAGCTTTGATTTCGTCAACAGTTTTGCACTGTGTATCAGCAAGAAGCTGAATATCTTTTTCATCTGTAGGAACGAATTCGTGAAGTGGTGGGTCAAGGAAACGGATTGTTACGCCGTAGCCTTCCATAGCTTCGTAAAGTTCTTCAAAGTCACCCTGCTGCATTGGTTCAAGCTTAGCAAGAGCAGCTTCTCTCTGGTCAACTGTGTCTGAACAGATCATTTCTCTGATAGCGGCAATTCTGTCTGCTTCAAAGAACATATGTTCTGTACGGCAAAGACCAATACCTTCAGCACCAAGTTCTCTTGCTCTTATAGCATCTTTTGGAGTGTCGGCATTTGTGCGTACCTTTAATTTGCGATATTTGTCAGCCCATTCCATAATTCTTCCGAATTCACCGCTGATTGAAGCATCAACAGTAGGAATGATACCGTCATATATGTTACCTGTTGAACCGTCGATTGAAATCCAGTCGCCTTCAACAAATGTTTTACCTGCAAGTGTAAATTTCTTGTTTTCTTCATCCATAGCAATTGCTGAACAACCTGATACACAGCATGTACCCATACCACGTGCAACAACGGCAGCATGTGATGTCATACCACCACGTACTGTAAGAATACCCTGAGCGGCTTTCATACCTTCGATATCTTCAGGTGATGTTTCAAGACGAACAAGAATAACCTTTTCACCCTTAGCGCCCCATTCCTTAGCGTCCTCAGCTGTGAATACAACCTTACCGCAAGCAGCACCAGGAGAAGCAGCCAAAGCTTTACCGATAACTTCAGCATTCTTAAGAACAGCCTGGTCAAACTGTGGGTGAAGTAGTGTGTCAAGATTTCTTGGGTCAATCATTGCAACAGCTTCTTTATCTGAAATCATACCTTCGTCAACAAGGTCACATGCAATTTTAAGAGCAGCTGCAGCAGTTCTCTTACCATTACGTGTCTGTAGCATATAAAGCTTTCTGTCTTCAATTGTAAATTCCATATCCTGCATATCGCGGTAGTGATTTTCAAGTTTTGAAGAAATTTCAACAAACTGTTCGTAAACTTCAGGCATAACTTCTTTAAGCTGTGAAATAGGCTGAGGAGTTCTTACACCTGCAACAACATCTTCGCCCTGTGCATTCATAAGGAATTCACCAAACAAAGCTTTTTCACCTGTAGCAGGGTTACGAGTAAATGCAACACCTGTACCTGATTCATCACTCCAGTTACCAAAAGCCATCATCTGTACGTTAACAGCTGTACCCCATGAATAAGGGATATCGTTGTCACGTCTGTAAATGTTAGCACGTGGGTTATCCCATGAACGGAATACCGCTTTAACAGCACCCATAAGCTGTTCTTTAGGGTCACTTGGGAAGTCTGCACCGATTTTAGCTTTATATTCAGCCTTAAACTGGCTTGCAAGCTCTTTAAGGTCAGCAGCTGTAAGCTCAATGTCTTCAGTTACACCCTTTTCTTCTTTCATTTTGTCGATAAGCTGTTCAAAGTACTTCTTACCAACCTCCATAACTACATCAGAATACATTTGAATAAATCTTCTGTAGCAGTCCCAAGCCCAACGGTCGTTGCCTGTTTTTTCTGCAATTGCATTAACAACTTCTTCGTTAAGACCAAGGTTCAGAATTGTATCCATCATACCCGGCATAGATGCTCTTGCACCTGAACGAACAGATACTAAAAGCGGGTTTTCAAGATCACCGAATTTTTTGCCTGTGATTTCTTCCATTTTACCGATATATTCTATAATTTCTGCCTGAATATCGTCGTTAATTTTTTCTCCGTCTTCATAATACTGTGTGCACGCCTCTGTAGTAATTGTAAATCCCTGAGGTACCGGCATGCCAAGGCCTGTCATTTCTGCCAAGTTAGCACCTTTGCCACCAAGTAGGTTTCTCATTGTGGCATTACCTTCACTGAATAGGTAAACAAATTTTTTAGCCATATTTTTCCCTCCGTAAATATATTTAGCTTTATTATTATAAAGTAAAAACGCCGTCTTGTCAACAAAAACAGTAAAAATAGGAAGGTTTTGGTATAAAATTAGTGCGAATGTGTATAATATTATTATAAGGAGGGATGATTTTGGATAAATTAACATATTTTGAAATTAAGGAAGATATGGAAAAAGCAAGAGAAGAACTTATGATTGCAACGAGAAGTTTTGAATATGCAGATTCAAATGAACTTATAGATATATGTACATTGCAAATTGCAGTGGCGAGAAAAAAATGCGACTACCTTATAAAAATGGCAAAAGAGCAAGGGCTTTGTTGTGAAGAGTGGCTTACGGACAATTTGACGGCAGTTTTTTAAAAAATTTTAACCACAATCTGTTGTTGCTTTGTTTCTGAAAATTGAAAAATATGCACATTATATGCAATTTTTAATATTTTATGTAATTCAAAAAAATAAAAAAGTTTAAAAAAAGGCTTGATTTTTGAATTTTGGTGTGTTATAATTGTTGCGTTACAGAATTTGCAGAAGAGGTGAAACAGAATGAAACAAGGTATACATCCTGATTACAAACAGACTACAATAACATGTGCTTGTGGTAATGTTATCGAAACAGGTTCAACAAGAGAAGATATTAAAGTTGAAATATGCAGTAAGTGTCATCCTTTCTTCACAGGAAAACAGAAGCTTGTTGATACAGGCGGTCGTGTTGACAGATTTAAAAAGCGTTTCGAAGCATCACAGAAGTAATTTCATTAAAAATCAGAGATTAGATATAAAACCCAAGGATTTTGTCCTTGGGTTTTTGTCGTTTTTTACGCACATACAAATACAATTACGTAAATTACAGCTATTGCAACAAGTGCCGCAGATGAAAGCCATAGCGGAAGAGGCTTGTTTCTTGGTCGGCGGTCAAGTGACTTTATTAAAGGTGAAGCTGCAAGCATAAGTACTGTAAGGGCAAGGAGCATATATAGTACCGGCTTGTTATTCATATATGTTCTCATTGAAAATTCAAGCATAAAGTAAGCCGATATTATACCAAACAAGGTGGATGTATCAATAACCCTGTCACGCTTGTGGCGTATTTCGACTTTTTCACTTTCGGGACTTTCCTTCCATTTCGCAATTTTCAAAGCGGCATCTTCACCAAGTGTGTTTTTTAAAAGAGCTTCAGGGTCTTCGTAAAGTAAATCAGCTTCAACCTGTGTAAGGTTAAGTGTTGCAAAATCTTCAGTTTGTTCGCAAAATTTGCATATGCCCCTGAATTCTTTCTTTTCATGAGGATATCCACATTGCTTGCAGACGTGAAATTCAATTGTATCAGTTACTTTAACCCCCTCTGTATCGCAATTTGAACAGATAAGGTATTCTGTTCCGTCATCAGCAGTGCGTGTTATTAAATCTTTTTCTTCAAATTCTTTTCCGCATACGTTGCAAGTTTTCATATTAATTCTCCTTTAAAGTTTTATTCGCAAAAGTTCATTTATTGTTTTGTCATCTACCTTGAAAGCCTCCATGGCTTTTAGTACATATTCTGACTTTGTGCAGCCTATTATAGGGAATGTATCAAAGTCTTTTTGATTTATTAGGTAAGCAAGTCCCAAAGCCGTAAGTGAGTAGCCTGTTTCAATGCTGATTTTTTTAAGCAAGTGATAGGTTTTAATGTTTTCTTCGCAGTAGTATCTTTGTCTTGCTTTTTCGCTTAAGGCATTCTGGTCATATTTTTCAAAAAAACCTTTCCCTTGAGATGCAAAGGCAAACACAGGCATATTGTATTTTTTGTAATATTTATATTCTGTTTCGTTCATTGCAACCAGAGTCGGGTCATAAATGTGTGAGGCTTTTGCAAGCGACCATTGTATCTGACCGCCAAATATTGGTTGCAGATTATTTTTATTTGCATATTCGTTTGCATTTTCCATACGAAAGCTTTGCCAGTTAGAAACACCCCAGTATTTTACCTTGCCTTTTTTTATAATGTTGTTTACGGCGTCAACTACGGTTTCTACGGGTACGGAGTGGTCATCTCTGTGCAACCACAGAATGTCTATTGCATCAACACCTAAAAGTGAAAGGCTTGTGTCTACATCCTTTTCAATTTCTTCCTGTGAAAGCCTGTTTATTTCCATATGTCCAACAGGCGGATGTGCTGCTTTTGTACTTATCACTATTTTGTTTTTTAAATGTTTCTCTTTTAAATATTCGCCAATTATTTTTTCGCTTTCTCCATTTACATACAACCTTGCAGTATCAATTATGTTACCACCGTTTTCGGTGTATAAATCCAAATTTTCAAAAGCGGTTTTACGGTTTATGGAGTCACCGAAGTAATCGGAACCCATTATAATGGGGAATATTTCAAAATGGGTATTTTTTAAAATTTTTTTCATAAAAACACCTCCGTTTATATGGTAACATAAACGGAGGTTTACAGTCAACTATTTTATAGGAATCATAAGCTGTCTGCCGTCAAAAATTTCTGTGTCTGATGATATATTATTAATTTCCATAAGGGCATTTTTAGATATTCTGTGTTTTTTTGCAATACTCCACAGATTGTCATCTTTTTTCGCAAAATAAATCTTTATGCAGTAAGATTTTCTTTTATCATAGCTTTGTGCATCATCAATAGATACAGAAGATACTGATTCTATTTTTTCATTGACTAAAACATCTGTGTCAATTTGCAGCACAAAACGCAAATCAATTTCGTTGCCGATGCTTATATTGTAGGAAGAATGTATTATATCAAGAGTAACATCGCATAGCATACCCTCTTTTGCATCAGGCAAATCAAATGTGTGAGAAAATGTTTGTTGATGCTTGTGTAGGCTAATGGGAGCAGTAGGTTGGTTGCATAAATACATAATGTCTGTTTCAATTATTCCTTCAATTATTACCTGTTTATTTTCCGCGCGTGCATTTGCAAGATATGCTCTTGGTGTTACATTTAAAATTTCCAGAAAATCCGGTGAATCAACATCAAGCATGGCAGTATCTTTTGCAGTGTGCTGGTAACTGTTTTGGGAAATAAGTCTTGTTACAACGGCACCCTCGTGGGAAACTGACATTGGAGTTTTGGTGCAGTATGCATCTTTTACAATTGTCAGTTCTGACTTATAGCATGCCTTTGCAGTTGCGGTTATTATACATTCCAGCATAATACATCTGCTGTCGCCGTCTATGTCAGCTTCGGGCTTGTAGAATATGCGGTTTATACAAAGCTTGAGGCGGGGGTTCATATCTTCAGAGACATTGGGCATAGCTATTGTTTCTGCAAAGGGAACTTCGTATTTTGCATTGTGTATGTTTCCATCAGTATCACCTGTATAAATTGCTGACACTTGCAAGTTTCCCTTAATTATCATTTTATCAGAACTTAAATAATACTCTTTATTTCTTATGCATACCTGCATGCAAAGTATTTTTTCTATTGAAGGATTGCCTGCCGGAATGTCAAGAGTTTCCCGTATACACAGTTGTTCACAAACACGGCTTGCCGTTTTGTATGGGGTTAATGTGCAGTCTAAAACCTCAAGCGGTTCATCTGTGGATATTGCCGTGCATACTGTTGAAGTAACTTCTTCTGTTACATTTACATCTATCCCCATAAGAACTTTTACATTCAGTTTTCTTGGATTAAGTACAGTAAAATCAATGTTGTCGCTGTTTACTTCTGCTTCTGCATACATACCGTCTTTTGTACCCTTTGCATCCATAAGGTGAGAAAATTGCTGATTTGCAGATATGCTGTATACATTTTCGTCATCACCAAGATACAATATAACAATTTCTGTTCTGCCTTCAATGGAAATACGGTCTGCCGAACAACTTTTTTCCGCAAGTGAGGGAGATGCGTTTATCTGGAGTATTTTTAAAATATCCGGATAAATATCGGGAACAATAATATCCGCCTCGCAGTATGCCTGTGAAAAAGCAACTATTGATTTTTCGCCTATACAAATATTTTCCCTGTTAAGTTCTGTCATTTATAAAACCTCCGTAACACACTAAATACATTATTGTATTAAAATAATATTAACTTACTCTTTTATTTATGATAAAAATGTGATAAAATAGTTTTAGTTATATATTGAAAGGGATTTTAAAATGGCATTTGATGGATTGGCAGTAGCCTGTATTGTACACGAACTTAATAATACTTTGTCACAGGGCAGAGTGGATAAAATTCTTCAGCCCGAATACGACGAAATAATTCTTGGGATAAGGGCAGGAGGAAAAAATCGTAAGCTTGTTTTGAGCGCAAGCTCATCTAACCCACGAATACATTTTACTGATACTCAAAAGGAAAACCCCGAAAAGGCACCTATGTTTTGTATGCTTCTTCGAAAGCATCTGCTTGGAGGTAAGGTAGTTGCCGTTATTCAGCCGGATTTTGAGCGAGTGGCAGAAATTCATATTGAAAGCCGTGACGAACTTGGCGATGTTTCTGTAAAGCGTCTTATAATAGAGGTTATGGGCAGGGTGAGCAATATTATACTTACAGATGGTGAAGGGAAGGTTCTGGGCAGTATAAAGCATATTGACTTTTCAGTTTCGCAGGTGCGTCAGCTTATACCCGGGATGTTGTATGAAATGCCTCCTTCACAGGGCAAGCTTAACCCAATGGAGGTAAGCGAACAGGATATAGAAGATAAATTGTGGCAATATAGTTTAGGGGCAGATAAATTTATTCTTGATACTTTTGTGGGTATAGGGCCTCTTTCTGCAAGGGAAATAGCATACCGTGCAACAGGTTGTGCAGATACAAACTGCCAGCTTATGTCAAATGAACAAAAAACAAAATTTTCTGAATTTTTATACGAATTTTTTGAAAAAATAAAATCAGGAAATTTTTCTCCTGTACTTATTTATAAGGATGAAGAAAAAATCAAGGATTTCAGCGGTATTGATATTACTCATTATGAAAATCTCTTTGTTGTAAAACCCTGTAATAGCTTCAATGAAGCAGTTGACGAATATTTTAAAACAAAAGATTTTCAGGAGCGTATGTCACAAAAAACATCAAGCCTTATGAAATTTGTGGAAACAAATATTCAAAGATGCCAGAAAAAACTTGCTCTTCAGCAACAAAAAATGAAGGATTGTGAAAGCAAGGAAAAATATAAGGTTATGGGGGATTTGCTTACTGCAAATCTTTACAGAATAAATTATGGTGATGAATTTGCAGAAGTGGAAAATTTTTACGATAATATGAATGTGCTTAAAATAACACTAAAGCCTGAACTTTCACCTTCGCAGAACGCACAGAGATATTACACTATTTACCAAAAACTCAAAAATGCAGAGGTTGTAACTGCAGAGCAAATGGAGCTTGCCCGTCAGGAAATAGATTATCTTGAAAGTATAAAGGAAAATCTGATGATTGTAGAAAATGACAGGGAAATAAACGAGCTTCGCGATGAGCTTTACAGTCAGGGCTATCACGTAAAACGTGTGGAAAAATCAAAAATACGCAAGCAGGTTTCAAAGCCTCTTGAATTTCATCTTTCAGACGGATTTGTAGCTTATGTGGGAAGAAATAATATGCAAAACGATGAGCTTACACTACGTCAGTCGCGTTCAAATGATTTGTGGTTTCACACAAAATTTATACACGGAAGTCATACTGTTATTAAAACAGAAGGAAGAATGCCGTCGGATGATGTAATTGTAGAGGCAGCAAAAATTTGTGCCTATTACAGCAAGGCTCGTAATTCTGCAAATGTTCCTGTGGATTACACTATTATAAAAAATGTAAAAAAACCCAGCGGAGCCAAACCGGGAATGGTTATCTATGATAATTACAATACTGTTAATGTAAAGCCGGAACTGCCTGACAACGCTGAAATAAATTAACATAAAAAGTCTTTTCAAACTGCACATACTAATTCGGGAGGTGTTTGTTTGAAAAGATTTTTTTTATTTTTGTGCGGTGTTTTTCTGTTGGTGTCTGTCTGTGGCTGTGACACCAACGGCACAGTAGCAAAGGGTGATGTACAGAATGAGCAAAAGATTGGATGGGGACTTAAAAAGGTTGAAAATTCAGAACCTGAAGTTCCCAATACCTGGAAAGAAATGCTAAAAAAATACGACGGGTATTATATTGGTAATACTGATGAAAAGGTAATGTACCTTACTTTTGATGAAGGATACGAAAACGGGTATACAGGGAAAATACTTGATGTTTTGAAAAAAACCAAAACTCCTGCAGCTTTTTTTGTAACAGGACCATATATAGATAATGAGCCGGAGCTTATCAAAAGAATGGTTAATGAAGGCCATATTGTAGGAAATCATACAGTAAATCACCCAAGTATGCCTGATGTGACCGATGAAAAAATAACGGAAGAATTATCTACACTTAATGAAAAATTCAACAAGCTTACAGGTGAAAATATGAGGTTTATGAGACCACCAAGGGGTGAGTTTTCAGAAAGGACTTTGGCGACAATACAAAAAAACGGCTATAAAACCATATTCTGGAGTATAGCATACGCAGACTGGAATACCAAAAATTTAAAGGGTGAAGATTATGCAGTAAATCAGGTTACAAGGCAGTTTCACAATGGGGCTGTAATTCTTCTCCATGCGGTGTCTGTTGATAATGCAAATGGTTTGGAAAGAATTATCAATACTGCAAAAAAACAGGGCTATGTGTTTAAAAGTCTTGACGATTTATAATCGCAAACCTGCAACTTTTAACAGGGGGTGATTTGTTGCACAGAAATGTAAGAAAAAATTTCTTGTTTTGTTTAATTGCCTTTTTTGCCTTTGGATATCAGTTTTCTAATATATCTCCATTTGAGTCAGATACTGTACGTGCTGCCGAGCAGTGCAGCCTTATACTTGGGGGACAGTCTATAGGGGTCAGTATAAATAATGGCGGAATTACCGTTGTGGATACTACTGATTTTCAGGGCGAGGATGGAAAAAAACATAGCCCTGCCAAAGAATGTGGTATAGAAAAAGGAGACGTAATTGTTGCTGTAAACGACGAAAAAATCATGTCGTCGAAAGAATTTTCTGACACAGTAAATGGTTGTGACAATGAAAAGGTAAAAATTGCGTTTATTCGTAACGGTGAAGAAAAATTAGCTGTCATAAATGCAGTTAAATCTGCCGATGACGGAAAATATCGTCTTGGATTATGGGTAAATGACGGAATTAACGGTCTTGGTACACTTACCTTTATAAATCCAAAAAGCGGGGATTTCGGTGCGCTTGGCCATGGAGTAAAAGATGGTGAAACCGGTAAAATTGCAAATGGAAAAGGAAGTATTTGTTTTGCAAATATAACTGATGTTAATAAAAGTACAAGCAAGGAAATAGGTGAAGTGATAGGATATTTTTCATCATCTGAAATAGGAAAAGTCAAAGAAAATACAGAATTCGGCATTTTCGGAACCTTTAAGGGAGATTTGAATAAGCTAAACGGCAAGGTTGTTGAAACAGCATCAAGAGAAGAAATAAAAAAGGGCGCTGCCCATATTGTTTGCTGTGTAGATAATGAAAAAACAGAAAAATTCAGCGTTGACATTGAAAAAATATATGTAAATTCAAAGAATAACAGAAATATGGTAATAAGAATAACCGATGAAAAATTACTGGAACGCACAGGAGGTATTGTACAGGGGATGAGCGGAAGTCCGATAATCCAGAACGGCAAACTTGTTGGAGCTGTTACGCATGTTTTTGTGAATGACCCCACAAGAGGTTATGGGATATTTATTGAGAATATGCTCTTAGAGGCAGAGAAGATTAAATAAAAATGTTCGCCTATGTTAACAGGCGGACATTTTTGTTTGCCATTATTGCCAAATGTTTTAATTTATGCTATAATACAAATGAATTTTATATTTTACCAGAAAATCCGGGAGGAAAATTATGAAA
>JAZQAN010000054.1:0-3850 GCA_045545235.1 Clostridia bacterium
GTTTAATGCAGGTATTGACATTATAAAATATGTTATGGAAAAGGTGCCGTCTGTTAAGAAAATAGGAGGTCATGGTGAGTTTATGGCAACTGCCTGCCCGGGTAAATACTTTCCCCTTGCAGAATTTAAGACTTTGAAAAAAAGGGAAACCGCATCAAAAGAGCTTACATCTGTAAATGACATTGTGTGGGAATATGCCCACAGAGGCATTATAACCGACACACCCCTTTGGCTAAAAAAGCTTGAAGAGGATAAAAACTCCTACTGGCTTGCACGAAAGGCACTAAATTACATAAGAAGTATTGAATAGGAGGGGTTAAAATGGCAAACAATTGGGATAAAATGAGTCGCGATGACTATAACGCAATAAGGCAAAACAAGTTTAATTATCACAACACAAATGACCCGGCATTACGTGAAATATACCATAATAACAACAGTAAAATAAGAGAACGCTACGGTATGACCGATGCAGATGACATATCACTTGGTGAGGTTGACAGCTACATAGCCGCCGCAGAAAAAAAGTGGGCAAGGGAGGATGCACAAAAAGCCCTGCTTACAAACCTTACAGACTATGCACAAAACGGCAATGCAAGGCTTAACGCATCTGCCGACAGGGTTCGTAATTTTAACTACGACCCATATGCAGACCCATCTTACGGTGCCTATGTTGATATGTACAACCGTCAGGGACAAAGTGCCGCAAAGCAGACTCTTAACAACTTAAATGCCGCAAATATGGGCAGAAACAGTTCCTACGGTGCCGCCGCAACCGCACAGGTTCAGCAGGCATATGCACAAAAGGCAAGCGAAATGATACCTGTTTTGGAACAGCAGGCATATGACCGACTGATGAATCAGTACAATATGGAACGTCAGATGTTTAATGACGACTTTGCAAGAAATATGGATACTTATAATCTGATTTACAATTCTAACCTTATGGATTCGGAAATAGCACGTAATGATATGGCAACAAGACAGGCAGAGTTTGATCTTGGAATGGATGAGAAATATGCTGACGGAGACAGAAAGCTTGCACAGGATCAAGTTGAAGCGGGAATTGCTGAAACTGTCGCAAATACAAGAGGGTTAAATTCCAGAGCTGATTTAACAGACAAGGAAGTTGCGTGGTATGATAAAGATGCGCAATCAGTCATTGATAACAGAGATGCAAGTACAAGAGAGTCAATTTCACGAGCTAATTTAACAGACAAGGAGGTTGCGTGGTATGATAAAGATGCGCAATCAGTCATTAATAACAGAGATGCAAGTACAGGTCAAATAAAGGAAGAAACAAAGTATATCGGACCAAAATCAGAAGCGGAGATTGCTCACATTAACGCAAATACAGACAAAATAGCTTCAGAAACAGGATTAAATAACATCGAGATTGAAAAGGGTAAAATTGAACTTGAGTTTCTTCCCGACGAGAAAAGGCAGGAGCTTGAGCTTGGGGCACTTAAGATTTTGGAACAGGAATATTTAAATGCAGGCATTTTAAAGGATAACAGAGTTAAAGAAATTGCAGCACAGATAGCTGAAAAATTCGGTGTTTCAAGAGAAGAGGCTGAAATTGCTCTTACGAAAGCTAATACTGCATATACAAACAGAAAAAAATAAAATGGAAGTGAGCTATGCCGAAATTATTTGATTTAAATAAAAATAACCCTTATGTGAATTCTTTTTTGAAATTACCAAAGTCAGCAGATGATTTTAAGAAAAAGAAGGAAAATAAACAACTCGAAACCATACAAAAAGAAAAAACAAATGCGGATAAAAGTATAGACGATTTAATGAGTCAGGTTAATTTGCTTGAAAAGGTTGAACGCAGAACCCCTGCGTTCACCGAATCGGGCGGTGTGTATGTTTCAAATGCTAAACAAAAACAGGCACTAAGAAATGAAATAAATTCTTTAAACAGTGCAATAAAAAGAAAAGCCACCACCCTTTCACGTGAAGAGCTTGAAGAAAGAATCAAAAACAATGAAAACCGCAAATTTCAGCTTAATGCACCTATGGCTACAACCAACCGTTCTTCGGTTAAAGACTATTCCACAATCCTTGAAATAGGCCGCCTTACAAATGAAAATAATATGTATAAGGAGGCGCTTGAAATAAGAAAGAAGGAACATCCCGAAGAAAAGAGGAAAGCAAATATTTATGACTTGACGGTATCGAGTGCTATTAAAGGTTTCAATGAAAATAAATTAGGACTTGAATATTATAAAATGATGAATGGCAAGGAAAATAATGCCAAATATTATGAAGATAACTTGAAAAAACTTGATGATTATGAAATTAGAGGACTTTTTCAAAGAGGTATATCAGGTGCTTCTAAAACGACAGGTCAACAGGTGTCTAATACAACAGACCCAAGGGTGGCAAATTTTACGTTGGGATATGCAGGTGCTACGGCAGTTGCCGGAAATTTAGGACCACAAGCTATTGTTCCTGAAGAAATATTAACAGTTCCATCTATGGCTGTGGCAGGATATAAAACAGGTTCTTCTATTGTTTCAGCAGAGGCAGAAGCGGGATTTGCATATAAAGAAATGATTGATTTGGGTGTTTCCCATGATACGGCAAAAATGTTTGCAACAGGTGTTGGAATAGTAAATGGTATTCCGAATGCAATACCGTTTGATGAGTTAATAAAATCTTTTAAAGTTTTGAATAAAAGAACTGGAACAAAAAGTGTTGCAAAAAAGCTTTATAATTTTCTTGATAACAGACTAAGAAAGATTGGTGCAGGAACTGTTGTTGAAGATATACAGGAAGCAACTACAATGGAGGGTGCAAATATTGCAAGCCGTATAGATAAAGGTGATTGGGCATATTCCTGGGATGAAAAATTAAATCGTATTAAAGATACAACCAATAATGCTTTGTTGACCTTTAGTACCTTTAGTGCTGCCGATGATGCAGTGAGAGGAATAAATCGCTTAACTTTTCCGAATGTATCAAATAGTGAAAAAGCTTATGACCCTATAAGAGAATTGAAAAAATATATAGATGCTTTGGATAGAAAGTAAAGCTTCCTTATGCTTGGTGAAATGATATTTTGTCTTTTGGTTGACTTTGGAGTTGCGGTATATTATAATTGTTGTAGGCAGAATTTTCTTTATGCCTATTGAGTATGGTACTGATTTTATGGGCGTTTTTGCATTATATCAGGTGTAAGGGAGTTTTGAATATGAAAAAGATTTTATTGCTTTTTCTTTTAATTATGTCATTTTCTATAAATATTGTTTTTGCTGTATCTACATATATTGATCCAAAAACAGGTGCAGAGTTCAATTTGCCTGAAATTTGGGAAGAGGTTCCATTTGACGAAGAAAGTGAATATCTTGATGCTAAGTTTATGAACAAAGACAAAACGGTGTTTGTTACATATAGCAGTTATAATGTATTGGAAGAAGGCATTGGCGGGGAAGAGTTGGATGAACTTCGGGACTTTTTAGATATGTCAACCTTAGACATTGACTATGTAGAGAACTTATTTGAGGAACAGGGATATAATAATGTTGAGAAAGTGACGTATAATGAGGTTGATTATTTCAAGGCGGAAATGAAAAGTTCACAGACTTTTAACGGTCAGCAAGCTGAAGCGGTGTTGCTTGTTCATTTCAAAAAAGGATGGGCATTTTGTTTTGCAATTCCAAAAAGAATGTACATTGAGTATTATGATGATTTTAAATTCTTGATTGAAAGTGTTAAATATCCATATTCTAAACAAAGTGATATTAAAAATTTGGTTTCTACAGATGATAAAAGCCATACACAATGGCTTTATGATTTATTTATGCAAGGACCAAAGGCGTATATTCCTTATCTTTTGTTAAGC
>JAZQAN010000055.1:0-36416 GCA_045545235.1 Clostridia bacterium
TATTGCACATATAGATAACGGTACACATGACAATGCTACAAAGAATTCAAGTGGCTTTATGAGTTCTGCAGATAAGTCAAAGCTTGATAATGCAACAAATGCATATACAGGAAGTACGGTTATGATGCGTGACAGTCTTGGGAGAGCAAAGGTTCAGAACCCATCGGATTCTTATGATATTGTGAATAAGACATATGTTGATTCAAACTTTGTAAGGAAGAATGCGGCAACAACAATGAGTGCAACATTAACTGCATATTCAAACACCGCATATACAACAAAGCAGGTAAGAAACATAGTTTTGTGGACAAGCGGTGATACACCGCCGACAACGAGCTACGGAGATATTGTAATAAAGACATTTTGAGGTGAATTATGGCTACAATTGAAGTTACTTATGATTACCCATGGCCCGGCTATGGAGAGAAAGGGCGGTTTCAGACCTATTGGGCAGAAACTCAAAGCTCGTTAAACGGCAGTCACACTTACCCTATGTGTTTTAATAACTATGTTCCGGGGTGCAAGCATCTTAAAATCAAGGTCCAAATAACCAATACCGGTTCGGGCAGCATATACGGCATAAGTTGGGATTTTATGGTACATAAAAACAATGGAACATGGTTTGATATAGAGACATTTACTTTGCCTGATACAGGCGAGTATACGGTAGACTGTGATATTGATGACCTTGATATAGATATGATTGCTTTTGTACCTGCATCAAATCCCGGCACAAGCAGAACCTGGGAAAATTGGTATGAAATACAACAGATAACCTTAACAGAAAACCTCGTGATACATGACCTGCAGAAGGGTATGTTTCAGTACGGGGTTTTTGTTAATTATTACGGCTTTAGCGAACAACTTAATGAGGTTTATGCAAATGTAGACGGAAACCTTATACAGGCAACAGATATTTTGGTAAATGTGGGTGGTAACCTTATATCGCTTCCCACAGTAGACTCTGCACACAATTATTCAACTAACGATAAACCAATTCTATATAGCTTTATGCCACAGATAAATGGAAAGTATACGATACGAACAAAGAAGATATCTGGTGACCACGAGTTAAGATTGTATGATACGGGATTTAATAAATTACACGACAACTATTTTTATGAAAAGAGTGTCGAGCTTAAAGCCGGAACTCTTTATTTTATTACAGTAACGCACTATCCCGGAGAGGATGAGGCAAGTGAAAGTTACTTGCAGATTTACAAGGAGGGTTAAATTTATGGAAAAATTGAAATTGTTCTATACAGCAATATGCACATCTCTTGCATATATCTTTGGAGGCATGGACTCTATGCTTACCATTTTGGTCATATTTATGACCTTGGATTTTGCCAGCGGTTTCGTCAAAGCTTGGGTAAACAAGGAATTTGATTCGAGTAAATTCTATATTGGTGGAGTTAAGAAAATCGGTATTCTGTTCATTGTTGCTGTTTCAGCACAGCTTGATTTACTCATAGCCATTGACGGTGCTGCACTACGAACCGTAACAATTTCTTACTACATAGCGAATGAAGGCTTTTCAATATTGGAAAACTGGGGTGCAATGGGACTGCCGTTGCCGGAACCTATACGTGGAGCACTTGCAAAGTTAAGGAAGGATGATAAAAATGAATCTAAATAAACTGTTTTTGACAAAGAATGACTGCTATAAGGCAGGTAAGAAGATTAATGTGAAAGGTATTATGGTTCATTCTACCGGAGCAAACAATCCATGGCTTAAGCGTTACCTTCCTGATGACGGAAAAATCGGTAAGAACACAGGCAACAATCACTGGGATACTGCAAAGCCCGGTGGAATTAAAGTTTGTGTTCACGGGTTTATCGGTAAGCTTGCAAACGGAACTGTAGCAACATACCAGACACTTCCCTGGAACCATAGAGGTTGGCACGCAGGTGGTTCTGCAAATGATACTCACATAGGTTTTGAAATATGTGAGGACGGTCTTAATGATGCTACATACTTCAATGCCGTGTACAAGGAAGCTGTAGAGCTTTGTGCATACCTTTGCAAAGAGTACGGACTGACTGAAAAAAACATCATATGTCATAGCGAAGGTTATAAGAAGGGGATTGCATCAAACCATGCTGATGTAATGCACTGGTTTCCTAAACACGGTAAGAGTATGGATACATTCAGAGCCGATGTTAAAAAACTACTCACCACGCTTGTTGCGGAACTTACAAGGGTAAATGATATTGTGTGGGAGCTTTCCTATCGTGGTATTATATCCGATACAAACCTGTGGCTTAAAAAGTTAGAAGAAGATAAAAATGCATACTGGCTTGCAAGAAAGACAGCTAAATATTTAATGGAAAAGAATGTATAAAAAATACGCCTATGGTGGTTAATTCCTCCATAGGCGTATTTTTTTTTTAAAAATTTTAAAATTTTTTTAAAAATAGGGGGTCCATTTTGGTTGTTTTTTCTCCGTATTATGAAGGGAGGTATTTTATGAAACATGAAGAGATTAGAAATTTGCAGTTGCAGGGTTATGGATATCAGAAAATAGCAACAATGCTTTCTTTGTCTCCTAATACCGTAAAATCATATATACGGAGGCATCCTTTGGAAGTGACGGACGACAAAAAATCAGATGTGTGCCTTACTTGTGGTAAAGAACTTATTCATACATCTCATAAAAGGAAGAAGAAATTCTGTTCTTCGGCTTGCAAAACAAAATGGTGGACTAATAATAAAAACTGTATGGATAATAAGGAAACTGCATTGTGTAAGTATTGTGGTAAAAGATTCACTTTCTATCGTAGTAAAAATGCAAAATACTGCTCAAGAGCCTGCTATGACAAAGCAAGAATAAAGGCTTAAAGAACTGTTGAATTGATAAAAAAATAAACAATAATATGCTTGTATGTTTGTGTGGTATTATTGCTGATTTTCCTTGATGTTATGCAGTTTTAGAGGTAATATGTGATACTGATAAGGAGGTGCTTTTATGGAACGAATCATTGAACGAGTTGATTTTAAAATGCCTGAACAACCGAAGTTTTTGAGAGTTGCTGCATATGCTCGTGTTTCAAACGGAAAGGATGCGATGCTGCATTCCCTTTCTGCACAGGTAAGTTATTACAGCAACCTTATTCAAAGACACAAAGGTTGGATGTACTGCGGTGTATATGTAGATGAGGCAAAAACAGGCACTAAAGATTCAAGAGTGAATTTCAACAGGCTTATTGAAGAATGCAGGGCAGGAAAAATTGATATGGTAATAACCAAGTCCATTTCAAGATTTGCAAGAAATACTTTAACACTTTTACAAAGAGTCCGTGAGTTAAAATCTTTAGATGTAGATGTGCTTTTTGAAGAACAGAACATTCACACCAAAAGTGCAGAAGGCGAGCTTATGCTTACGATTATGGCTTCATTCGCACAGGAGGAAAGCAGGTCTGCAAGCGAAAATCAAAAGTGGCGTATACAAAAAGAATATGAAAAAGGGAAAGAAGTATGTCTTAGCCATTTATTTGGATACAAGGTAAAAGACAGATATCCAACACCTGATAAATACACAGCACCTATTGTACTTGAGATTTTTGAACGTTTTGTTGGCGGAGAGAGTTTGAATGCCATTGCTAAAGATTTAAATAGAAGAAATATAAAAGGAATTATGGGCGGTAGTTGGAACAATGTTGATGTTAAAAACATTATCTTAAATGAAAAGTATATCGGTGATACTGTTCTTCAAAAAACCTTTATCAATAATCACTTGGAGAAAAAGAAAGTAAAAAATGTGGGTCAAAAACCGAGATACTATGTTACAGATAACCACGAGCCTATAGTTTCTCGTGAACTGTTTTGTAGGGCAAAGGAAAGGTACAAACAAATACAAGAACACTATCACAGTGGTAATAAAATAACAAAGACCGTATTTTCAAGCTTGATAATCTGTGAAAAATGCGGAAGGGCATACAAGAGAATAAATACTAACGGTACAATCGGGTGGAATTGTACAACATTTTTAACAGAAGGTAAGTCGGTTTGCCATACGAAGAAAATACCCGAATCAACTCTTGAAAAGATAACTGCCGAAGTTTTGGGTTTGGAAGAATTTGTGCCGGAGGAGGTTATCAATCAAATAGATAAAATATCTGTTCCTGAATTTAATCGTGTTATTTATCATTTTAAAGACGGTAGGGTTGTTGAGAAGGAATGGAAGGACAAGTCGAGAAGGGAAAGTTGGACTCCTGAGATGAGAGATAAGGCAAGACAGAGGATGCTTAAAAAGAATGGAGGAGATAGATGATGGCAAGAAGTATAACGGTGATACCACAGACAATTCAACCACTTACAGGCTTTGCAATAAACACAGCAATGAAAAGAAGGGTGGCTGCTTATGCGAGAGTATCAACTGACAGTGATGAACAGCAGACAAGCTATGATGCACAGGTTAGGCACTACACACAGTACATAAAATCAAAGCCTGAATATGAATTTGTAAAGGTGTACACAGATGACGGTATTTCGGGACTTAACACCAGAAAAAGAGACGGCTTTAAAGAAATGATAGAGGATGCTCTTGCAGGGAAAATTGACCTTATTATTACAAAGTCAGTTAGCCGTTTTGCAAGAAATACTGTAGATACAATTATGACTGTAAGAAAGTTAAAAGAACACGGTGTTGAAATATACTTTGAAAAAGAAAATATTTATACCCTTGATGGTAAGGGGGAAGTTCTCATAACAATAATGTCAAGTCTTGCCCAGGAGGAAAGCCGAAGCATATCGGAAAATGTAACCTGGGGACATCGTAAGAGCTTTGCAGACGGAAAGGTAAGTCTCCCATACAAACAGTTTCTTGGTTATGAAAAAGGTGAAGACGGACTTCCAAAGGTAAATAAGGAAGAGGCAAAAATAGTAAAGAAAATATATTACCTTTTTATTTGCGGAAAAACACCAAACGGCATTGCATCACAGTTGACAAATGAAGGTATTCCAACACCATCCGGTAAAAACAAATGGCAAAGTACAACGGTTTTAAGCATTCTTCAAAATGAGAAGTATAAGGGTGCTGCACTTCTGCAGAAGAGTTTTACTATTGACTTTCTCACAAAGAAGAAGAAAGCTAATGAAGGTGAGGTTCCGCAGTATTATATTGAAAACAGTCACGAGGCAATTATAGAGCCGATTGTTTTTGAATGGGTACAGTGCGAAATAGAAAGAAGAAAAAAACTGGGCAAAGCATTCAGAGGTCAAAGTGTCCTTGGTACTAAACTTGTATGTGGCGAATGCGGTTCTTTCTACGGTTCAAAGGTATGGCAGTCAAATACAAAATACCGAAGGGAAATATGGCAATGCAACAGCAAGTTTATAAAGAAAACCAATTGCAAAACACCGCATTTGACAGAGGAAGAGGTTAAGTCAAAGTTTCTGCAGGCTTATGCAGAACTTACTTCTGATAAAGAAAAATTGATACAGGATTGCAAAAAGGTGAAAAACAAAGTATGCGATTGTACAAAAATTGATGCATCTCTTGATAAAAAAATTGCTGAAATTGAAAAAGTTACAAACCTTGCACAAGCCTGCATTGAGGAAAACAGTACTACAGCTTTGAACCAAAACGAATACCTTCAAAGGTACAATGGTTACCTAAAACAATATGAAGAAATTAAAAAAGAAATTGATGTTCTTAATATTCAAAAAAATGAGCTGTACAGTAAAGGGGTTTATATTGAAGGTATGATAATTGCCATACAGGAAACCACAGAATTAAAAGAGTTTAATGATAAAATTTGGATGATGACGGTGGATGTAGTAAGGATAAAGCCGGACGGTAAGATGCAGTTTGGATTTAGGAATGGTAGTACGATAGAAATTTAAAAGTTGAAAGATGCACCCTTCAAAAATTGTGGGTGCATTTGTTTTGTATATGGGTGCACTTCATATTTAAATGGGGTGCATTAAAGTGAAAAACGGGTGCACTTCATATTTAAATAGGGTGCATTAAAGTAAAAAATGGGTGCATTAAACATATATATGGGTGCATCCTTTTTGGAAAAAACTCGTGAAAATAAAGAAAAAAGTAAGATAAATTATTGCCAAATATTGTGTCGAAATGCCAATAAACCGCAGTGTTAAGCGAAAAAATAGGACATCATCATTTTATCAATGGTGATGTCCTTATTTGGTCGGGGTGACGGGATTTGAACACGCGACCTCTGCGTCCCGAACGCAGCGCACTACCAAGCTGAGCCACACCCCGAAATATGAAATTTCAAAAACCATAGTCTATTATAGCACTTTTTTTGTATTTGTCAACTTTTTTGATGTGATGAAAATAAAAATGTTTGTAATTTGACTTTACATACCTTTTTATTTTTAGTATAATGAATTATAAAGGTTTTTAGGAGGTATTGTATGGAAAAGGTGAAATTTACCGTAAAACTTTCAAAACTTATTGAAGATTTTAAACTGGAGAAAGTTTATACAACCGGTGACTGTGCTGAAAGGGAAATTACAACTCCTGATGTTAACCGTCCAAGCTTACAGCTTACGGGTTTTTATGATTATTTTGATAATGAGAGACTGCAGGTTCTCGGTATGGTTGAATATACTTATCTTTCTAAAATTTCGCAAGAGGAAAGAATGGCACGTCTTGGAATGTTATTTTCAAAGAATATTCCTGCACTTGTTATAACAAGAGGTCAGGAACTTTTTGAAGGTATGGATGAACTTGCTGAAAAGTATAATGTGCCAATACTTCGTACTAAATATTCAACATCGCGTTTTATGAGTGCGGTTATAGCATGGCTTAACAAGGAACTTGCTCCGCGTATTACACGTCACGGTGTGCTTGTTGAGGTTTACGGCGAGGGTATTTTGATACTTGGCGAAAGCGGTGTCGGTAAAAGTGAAGCGGCTATAGAACTTGTAAAACGAGGACACAGACTTGTTGCGGACGATGCAGTGGAAATTAAAAAGGTTTCCGATATTTCACTGGTGGGTTCTTCACCGGAAATTATACGCCATTTTATTGAACTTCGCGGTATTGGGATTATTGATGTTAAAGAAATTTTTGGTATTGGTGCGGTTAAAAATACTGAAAAAATTGATATGATTATTAACCTTGAAACATGGGTTGACGGTAAGCAGTATGACCGCCTTGGTCTTGAGGACGAATATACTGAAATTCTGGGGATAAAAATTCCGTCACTTTTGATTCCGGTAAAACCCGGACGTAACCTTGCTGTAATTGTAGAAATTGCAGCTATGAACAACCGCCAGAAGAGAAACGGATATAATGCAGCTGAAGAACTTAACAAACGTTTAATGGCAGGTATGGAGGGTAATTTTTAAATGGATATAAAACTGGACTTGCACACACATACAACATTTAGTCCGCATGCTTACAGTACACTTATGGAAAACATAACTGTAGCAAAGGAACGAGGTATGGAAGCAATAGCAATGACAAATCATGGACCTTCAACGTCGGATTTTACACATATATGGCACTTTGGTAATTTAGTGCACATTCCAAGGGAGGTTAATGGCGTTGTGGTTTTTACCGGTGCAGAGTGCTCTTACGTTGATGAGGATGCCAACCTGGATATTCCAAAAGAGCGTCTTGCAAAAATGGACATAGTAATAGCATCAAGGCACGGAGACGGTCTTCTTTGCGACGAAACCAATTATACAAAAGTGCTTTTAAAGGCTATGGATAATCCCCTTGTGGATATTCTGGGTCACATTGCACGTACAAACTTTACACTTAACGATGAGGAATACGACCTTATTGCAAAAACTGCAAAGGAAAAGGATAAGCTTGTGGAACTTAATGAAAATTGTTTTGGAAAAAAAGTTCCTGTATTTGCGGAAAATTCAAAAAAGCTTATGCTTGCCTGCAAGAAACACGGCACACCCATAGTAGTTAATTCGGATGCTCATTTTTGCACCTATGTGGGTAGCTTTAAAAGGGCAATTGCTTTGCTTGAAGAAATTGGCTTTGACGAAGAACTTGTAATGAATACAAGCCTTGAAAAATTTATGGGTTATATAACAAAAAAGAAAAATATAGATATGTTAAGAGGAGAATAATTATGAGAATAGGCGTAGATATTGGTGGAACAAATTTTGTTGTGGGACTTGTTGATGACAACTTTAAACTTATAGATAAAGTAGATTGTCCTGCAAATTCCCAAAGACCTGATGCTGAACTTGTTGCAGATATTATAATGCTTTGCAAAAAGGTTATGGGAAAAAATAATCTTACAGAAAAGGATATTGAATCAATTGGTATAGGTATACCGGGATGTCACAATCCTGAAACAGGTGTTGTTTTGTACTGTGCAAATATTAATTTTCATAACACACCTATTTCAGATATGATAAGAAAGGAAATTGATATTCCTGTTTATCTTGGAAATGATGCAGACTGTGCGGCACTTGGTGAGGCTTATGCAGGGGCTACAAAGGAAGTTAATGATTCAATAATGATTACAATAGGTACAGGTATTGGCGGCGGAATTATTATAAATAAAAAAATCTACAACGGTTTTAACCATATGGGCGGTGAGCTTGGACACATTGTTATAGTTTCGGGTGGCGAAAAATGCGGATGTGGAAGAAATGGCTGCTGGGAAGCTTATGGCTCTGCAACCGCACTTATCCGTCAGACTAAGGCTGCCATTGAGGCTAATCCTGAAAGTGAGCTTGCAAAGCTTGTTGATGGAGACCTTTCAAAGGTTAATGGTAAAACTGCATTTGATGCTATGCGTGCAGGTTGTCCTGTTGGTACAGCAGTTGTAGAAAAATTTGTTGAATATTTTTCTACAGGTATTACAAATATTATAAATATATTCCAGCCTGAAAAGTTGGTTATTGGTGGCGGTGTTTCCAAGGAAGGTAAAACCTTGACTGATATGATTATGAAATATGTATCAAAAGAAAGATATGGTGAAAACAGCGGTCTTCCGCTTACTACACTTTGTACTGCTGCTTTGGGTAATGATGCAGGTATAATAGGTGCAGCGGCACTTGGAATTTAAACTGAAAGGAGAATTTCCTTTGGATAATTCATCAGTAAGAGATATTCTGAAAAATATTTTAACTGAAGATTTGATTTTTGAAAATGAGCCTATGGGAAAGCACACTACTTTCCGCACCGGCGGTAATGCGGATTTTTTTGTTACTCCGTGTGAGGTTGAACAAATAGCGGAACTCAGGAAAAAGCTTAAGGATGTTCCTCATATGTTTACAGGTAACGGTTCTAACCTTTTATTCAAAGATGAAGGATACCGTGGAGTTGTTATTCAGTTAGGAAAAAGATTTGCAGATATACGGGTTGAGGGTAATAAAATTATTGCAAAAAGCGGAGCGCTGCTTTCTAAGGTGGCAAATGTTGCTTTAGAATATGGTCTTGGAGGTATGGAATTTGCGTCCGGAATACCGGGGTCAATTGGCGGTGCGGTTGCTATGAACGCGGGTGCATACGGTGGTGAAATGAAAGATATTGTGGTTTCAAGCACTTGTGTTGATGAAAACGGAAATGTTGTAGAAATTACAGAACACGATTTTTCTTACAGGCACAGTATTTTTACGGATAAAAACCTGTTGGTTATAGAAACTGTAATCGCACTTGTGCCTAAAGAAAAAGAAGAAATTCGTGCTCAAATGAACGAGCTTAATAAAAGAAGAAAAGATAAGCAACCACTTGAATACCCAAGTGCAGGGTCTACCTTTAAAAGACCTGAAGGTTATTTTGCAGGTAAGCTTATTGAGGACTCTGACCTTAAGGGATGCCGTATAGGTGGTGCGATGGTTTCGGAAAAGCACGCAGGCTTTGTTATAAATTATGACAATGCAACTGCAACGGACATTCTTAAGTTGATGGAACATATTAAAAGTGAGGTTTACAAAAGGTTTGGTGTTGAGCTTGAGCCTGAAGTTAAAATAGTATGAGGGGAATGATAAAATGCGTTTTGTAATTATAACCGGTCTTTCCGGTGCGGGGAAAACACATGCACTGAGATGTCTTGAGGATTTTGGATATTATTGTATAGATAATATGCCGCCTATTTTAATACCAAAATTTGCAGAGCTGTGCAATAATTCGCAAGGTAAGCTTGATAAAATTGCTGTAGTGTGTGATATACGAAGCGGTGATATGTTCAGTCAGCTTTTTGATGCTCTTGATGAAATTAAAACAAATGGTTATACTTACGAAATTCTTTTTATGAATGCTGATGACCATGCTCTCATTAAAAGGTATAAGGAAACAAGAAGAAAGCATCCACTTTCCTTAAAGGGCAGGCTTGCAGATGCAATTGCTTTGGAAAGACGATTGCTTGAAGATGTTTTTAAACATGCTGATAATATAATTAATACTACTAATTTTACTCAAAAGCAAAGTCGTGCGGAGCTTTCTGCTATCTTTGAAGGCGAGGATCAGGCGGCTATAACAATAAATGTACTTTCATTTGGGTTTAAATATGGATTGCCACTTGATGCAGATATGGTTTTTGATGCAAGGTTTTTGCCAAATCCATATTATATAGAAGAGCTTAAAGGTCATACTGGGCTTGAGGAATGTGTGTCAGACTATGTGATGCAATTTGAACAATCGCAAAAATTTCTTGATAAAATTAATGATATGATTGACTTTTTATTGCCTCAGTTTATAGAGGAAGGCAAAAAACACCTTGTAATTGCAATCGGATGTACGGGTGGTAAGCACCGTTCAGTTACACTTGCCGAAGCTGTTTATAAACATCTTCTGGAAAACGGCAATTACGTAACGGCTATACATCGCGATTACAAAAAAGATATGATGTAGTTTTGATTTATGAATTTTTTAGGGGAGAATTCTATGAAAAAATACTGCGATAAAAAAATTGTTGTTGTAGGTGGCGGAACGGGTCTTTCTACAATGTTAAGAGGTATAAAAAAATACACAGAAAATATTACGGCTATTGTAACAGTTGCTGATGATGGTGGAGGAAGCGGGGTTCTTCGTGATGAGATGGGTATACTTCCGCCGGGTGATATACGCAACTGTATACTTGCACTTGCTGAAACTGAACCGCTTATGGCTAAGCTTTTAAGTTACAGGTTTTCGGAAGGCTCTCTTTCAGGACAAAGCTTTGGTAACTTGTTTCTTGCGGCTATGAACGGTATATGTGATAATTTTGTTGATGCTGTAAAAAATGTAAGTGATGTACTTAAAGTAAAGGGTACTGTACTTCCTGTTACTTTGGAAGATGTCCATATTAATGCACATCTTTATGACGGAAGTGTTATAAAAGGTGAATGTAACATTTCAGCAGGGATGAAGATGGGAGATAAGCGTATAAAAAGAATAGAACTTATTCCTGAAAATGCAACGATACTTCCTGAGGCAGCAGAAGCCATAAATGAAGCAGACCTTATTATATTGGGGCCCGGAAGTATTTATACAAGCGTTATTCCAAATCTTATAGTTAAGGGTGTTTCTGAAGCTATTAAAAACTCACCTGCTAAAGTTGTATATGTGTGCAATATAATGTCACAACCGGGTGAAAGTGATGAAATGACGGCTTTTGACCACGTTAAGGCTATTTATAATCATTCCACGGAAGAAATTATAGATATATGCATTGCGAATGTTCAGGAAATTCCCGAACGGATGAAGAAAAATTATAAATTAGAGAATTCTTCCGGAATTATTGTGGATGATGAAAAATTTGCTGAAAATGGTATAAAGCTTATAAAGGGCGACCTTATTTCCGTTGTGAAGGATAAATATGTAAGGCATAATTATAATAAGCTTGCAAAAATGATATTTGAAGAATGTATGTAATGAAAAACAGGAATGTGAAAATGTTTTACATTCCTGTTTTTTGTTTGTGTATTTTCTTGAGTATAATTTTATAAATAAAAGCTCCTGCAATGCTTATTATTGCAGTTATAAGAAACATAAGCACTGCACCTATGTAATTACCCTTACCTACCATATTGCCGCCGAAAGTGGAGGTTAAAACAGAGGGTATTCTTGCAAAAAGGGTTATTGCAAGAAATTGTTTTGTTGTAATTCTTGTAAGTCCCATAAAGTAGGTAAGTAAATCTTTAGGTGTTCCGGGAATAAAATACAGTAAAAAAGTTAGAGTTTTTAATTTCTTTTCACTGTTTATAATGCGAAGTTTGTTTATTTTATCTGTGGATACAAATAATTCTACAAAACGTATTCCGAATTTTTTTACAAGTGAAAATATTATTACCGAACATGTTGACACACCTGCAAGGCACAGTAATGTACCAAAAAACCAACCATAGGCATAGCCTATGCCTATTTCGACAAATTCGCCGGGGATAAATGCCAGTATTACCTGAACAACCTGAATTGCAAAAGCTACCGCAATGCCGAATATACCGAAACTTTGAATATAGTTTTTAAACTCTGTTTCCGAGTATGCAATTGAAGAAAATCTGACAACCAGAAAATATGACAGAAAACCCATTATCAAAATAGCTGCTATGAAGGATATAAGTGCAATTATTTTCTTTTTAATAATTGTTGAATGTTCTTTTTTCATTTGCTTACCTGATTTATTTTATTATTGATAGTCTTCCGGGAATATTTTCTATAATTGTTTTTTTCTTACCGTTAGCCGGTTCACCGTCAAGAGTCCATACTACACCTGATGGCATATTAAGTTCTACCTTGGATGCTTTACAAAAATCGAAAACCGATGTATCAGATAAATCACAGGTTGTTATACCCGATACAATTTTCATAAACTCATTTGGATTTTTTGGCTTTTTAATCATAAGCACTTCGAAAAGTCCGTCACTTAAATCAACCATGCTTTGTTCATATTTAAAAATTCCTGCTACAGATGTTGAATTTGTTATACCGCCGTAAATATAGTCACCTTCATAGCTTTTGCCGTCAGCGGTAAATGAAATGTTGTAGCTTTCAATATTTGTCATACTGGCAATACCTTCAAATATATACGCCATGTGACCGAGTGCATTTTTAGCATTTTGTTGTGTTTTGTATGAAACTGCTGTAAATAAGCCAAATGATGCAATATAATTAAAGTATTTGTTACTTGAAAACTTGCCTACGTCAATGGCGAAAGTCTCTTTTGCTTTTACAATTCCCTTTGCATTTTTTTTCATATCCATATCAAGGTCGAGAGTTTTTGCAAAGTCGTTTGTAGTACCTGCAGGAATGTAGCTTATGGGAATATGGCTGTCGCTTGAACATAGCCCTGTTACTACCTCGTTTAGTGTACCGTCACCACCGCAACATATCACACGTTCATAACCTTTAGCAGATGCATTTGCTGCAATATCGGTAGCTTCATTTTGTCTGCTTGTAATATGTGTGGTTACTTCATAACCTGCATTACAGAATATTTTTAAAATATCAAGTATTTCTGTTTTGATTTTACCTCTGCCTGAGCATGGGTTTATAATAAATAATACTTTCATAACATCACCTGCTGAAAAAATTATGTATATATTATAAAACAAAAAAATAAGAAATTCAATATTTTTAATTGAAATTTAACACTTTTTGAGTTATAATATTGTTAAGCTTTTTGTGGAGGGATTTTTATGGAGCCTCAGGATTATATTGTTTCTAAAATTGAGGGAGAATATGCAACTTTAAAAAATCTTGATAATGGAGAAGAAATTTTTATTGCACTGGCACTTTTGCCTGCAGGTACGGATGTTGACACAAAGCTTCACCGTGAGTTTTTTCAATATACAATTATCTGATAAAAAGGAGTTTTTTTATGCTAAAAAAGAATTTGTGGATTTTGATAGCGGCAATAATAGTTATTATTCCGGTTATTATAATTTTGTGTTTGTTTGCTTTTGCGCCAAGTGATGAAGTTGTTATTGAACCGGTAAAGGTTTTAAATGGTGGTACAATATCACCTGCAGACCAATATGCAGCCAAGGCTGTTATGGAGGCGGACGGAACTACAAAAGGTGATGCAATTTATAATTACAATTCAACCTATGGTTATTCACTTCAGTATAACAGTAAGTACAGAACGGACTTTACAGGTGACAGAGCAGATTTTTACATTTGTAATGATGATGAAACGGTGAGTGTTGCCATAAACTGTATGCAAAAGAGTGAAGAATTGTTTAAGGTATCTACAAAAGAAGAATGGGACAGTATGATGGAAAAAACCGAGCTTGGAGTAGGAAAATGTGCGGCTTTTAACAAAACTACATTCAATGGGCTTGATGTTATTATTGCAAATTATGGCATTGTAGATGATAAAGGTAATCAAAAAGGTGATATGCTTTTGGCGATGTTTGACGGCAAGGAATATATTTATTCTTATATGTACACTTCTATGGCAGGCAGTGATGAAACCGAACAACAACAAATTGGAGCGTTGTTATATACTATAACTGAATAAATAGAAAATGGAATGTAAAATTTTTTTACATTCCATTTTTAAAATTCCTTTGTTAAAATAAGGTTGTTTGATTTTCCTTTATAAAGCATCCTGCTGCAGGTATTTTTCTTGATCTGTAGTAATTTATGTTTTCTGCAGGGAAATCTTCAGCAGGCATTACTTTTTTTAGTGTTGCTGATTTTTTCAGAGTCATAACCGTAATACCCTGAGAATTTCTTGTCGTTTTAAGTGATACAAGTTCTGAACTGAAGGTCATAACCTTGTCTATGCTTGAAATTGCAACAAGGTCGCGTTCTTCTTCAAGTTGAAGTACTGCGACAATGGGAGAAGCGGAGGCAAATGCATTTGTAAGACGTTTGCGGTTTGTCTTTGTTGCATAACCTTCCAAAGGAGTTTTTGTCATTTTGCCGTTTTCGAAGCAGAACAACATATTTCCTTTATAATCCTTTGTAATGGCAATCCCTGTTACTTTTTCATCAGGTTCCATTTTAAGAAATGTTGGTAAATATTCACCAAGCTGACTTGCCTTTCCGTCGGGTATGTCGCTAAGACGTGCCTTGTAGGCATTACACTGGTCGGTGAATACAACAATTTCTGCAATGTTTTCCGTTTCTTTTTCCAAAACTATTTCGTCGCCTTCTTTAAGACGTTGTTCACCTGAAGTACGTAGCGAAACAAGCGTGATTTTTTTAAGGTAACCGTCTCTTGAAAAGAATACACGCACATTGTAGTTTTCAATAACCTCTTCTTCGGTATATTCTTCTATTTCATCATTTCCGATAATTGCAGTTTTTCTGTCTTTACCGTATTTTTTGCTTATTTCCTTAAGTTGGTCTATGATAACTTCTTTAATTTTTTGTTCGTCGTTGTAAATTGAACGTAGTCTTGCAATTTCATCAATAAGGTCTTCAATATCCTGAGTACGCTTTAAAATATACTCCTTGTTAAGGTTACGAAGTTTAATTTCTGCAACAAATTCTGCCTGAATTTCGTCAATTCCAAAGCCTTTCATAAGGTTTGGAACAACAAACTCATCTTCTTCAGTTTCGCGGATAATTTTAATGGCCTTGTCGATATCAAGAAGTATTTTTTCAAGACCCTCAAGAAGGTGAAGTCTGTCGGTTTTTTTGCCGATATCGTAGGCAAGCTGACGTTTAATACAGTCTATACGGAATTTTGACCATTCTGAAAGAATTTCACGAATACCCATAACTTTAGGTGTACTGCCAATAAGTATATTGAAATTACAACCAAAGCTATCCATTAGTGTTGTCATTTTAAACAACTTTTGCATAAGCTTGTCAGGGTCAGTACCTCTTTTTAAATCTATTGTGATTTTAAGACCGTTTTTATCAGTTTCATCACGTATATCCGAAATTTCCTTAATTTTGTTTGCTTTTATAAGTTCAATTATTTTTGCAAGTATAATGTCTGATTTTGTAGTATAAGGAATTTCTAAAATATCTATGCAGTTGTTCTTTTTATCATACACATATTTTGAACGTATTTTAAAGCTGCCACGACCTGTTTCGTAAATGCTTTTCATCTGGTCGGCATCATATATAATTTCACCACCTGTTGAAAAGTCAGGTGCCAAAAGAGTTTTTTGAATATTACACTTTTCATTTTTCAAAAATGCTATTGTTGTGGCACATATTTCTTTCAAGTTAAAACTGCAAATATTTGATGCCATACCAACGGCAATACCCATATTAGGGTTTACAAGAATATTTGGGAACTTTGTTGGTAAAAGCACAGGTTCCTTCATAGTGTTGTCATAGTTATCGACAAAATCTACTGTATCCTTGTCAATGTCTGCAAAAATCTCACTACATATAGGTGCAAGTTTAGCTTCTGTATAACGTGGTGCTGCATAAGCCATATCAGAATAATGCTTACCAAAACTACCTTTGCTTTCTACCAAAGGATGCAAAAGAGCCTCGTGACCTTCGGTAAGACGTACCATAGTTTCATAAATTGCAGCATCACCGTGAGGATTAAGCTTCATTGTCTGCCCTGCAATGTTGGCAGATTTTATGGTTTTGCCGTTTAAAAGCCCCATTTTATACATTGTGTAAAGAAGTTTTCTGTGCGATGGTTTTAAACCGTCAATTTCCGGAATGGCACGGGAAACTATAACACTCATTGCGTAGGGCATATAGTTTTGTTCCAGAGTATCAGTAATAGCCTGATCTATATAATTCACTTCAATTCATCCACCTTATCACATTTTTCCCATGGGAACTGCACATCTGTACGTCCGAAATGGCCGTAAGCCGCTGTGTTTTTATAAATTGGGTTTCTAAGACCTAAATTTTCAATAATTGCCGCAGGGCGAAGATCGAATACTTTTTTAACTCTGCTTTCAATTTCTTCAACCGGTATTTTTTCTGTTCCGTATGTGTCAATGAGTACACTTACGGGATTTGCTACACCAATAGCGTAAGCAAGCTGAATTTCACATTTGTCTGCAAGACCTGCAGCAACGATGTTTTTTGCAACATAGCGAGCAGCATAAGCAGCAGAACGGTCAACTTTAGTTGGGTCTTTACCTGAGAAAGCACCACCGCCGTGTTTAGCATAACCTCCGTATGTGTCTACAATAATCTTTCTGCCTGTAAGACCGCTGTCACCGTTAGGACCGCCTATTACAAACTTTCCTGTAGGGTTAACAAAAATCTTTGTGTTTTCGTCAAAAAGCTCTGCTGGAACTATTGGTTTGATTACGTTTTCGATAATATCCTTTTCGATTTGTTCGTGTGTAATTTCTTCACTGTGCTGTGAAGAAACTACAACTGTGTCAACACGAATTGGCTTATCGTTTTCGTATTCAACGGTAACCTGAGTTTTGCCGTCAGGACGAAGGTATGGTAAAATACCCTGCTTTCTTACATCTGTAAGACGTTTTGACATTTTGTGTGCCAATGAAATAGGCATAGGCATAAGCTCGGGAGTTTCGTTGCAGGCAAAGCCAAACATCATACCCTGGTCACCTGCACCTGTGTCAAATTTGTTGTCGTCACCTTTTTTTGCTTCAAGGGATTTGTCAACGCCCAAAGCTATATCGGCAGACTGTTCATCTATGGCAGAAATTACTGCACAGGTATCACAGTCAAACCCGTACTTTGCACGGTCATATCCGATTTCGCGGATTGTTTCACGAACTATTTTCTGAATGTCTATGTAACATTCTGTTGAAATTTCACCCATAACAAGAACCAAACCTGTTGTGCAGGCTGTTTCACAAGCTACGCGTGCATTTTTATCTTCTTTGAGTATTGCATCTAAAACAGCATCGGAAATCTGGTCACATATTTTATCGGGATGTCCTTCTGTAACAGATTCTGATGTAAAGAATTTTCTTGCCATAATTTTGCCTTTCTGACCTTGAATTTTAAACAACCGTTCGGTCTTACGGAGTTTATGTTATAAATTTCTATAAACCAAAAATTTTAAGTACACCTGTTGTCATAAGTGTTACAACAACACCTGCGGTAATAACGCCCAATACAATTGAAGGAAGAGCTTTTTTAAGACGCATGTCCATCAGCCCTGCAATTAAAGCGCCTGTCCAGGCACCTGTACCGGGTAGGGGAATTGCAACAAACAGAAACAACCCCCAGAATTTATATTTTTCTACGGTTTCTCTTTTTGAGTTTCCGCGTTCTTCAAGCTTTTCGATAATTCCGCGGAAAATCCTGAAATTTTTCATCCATTTGAAAATTTTACGAATGAACAAAACTATAAAAGGTACGGGAATCAAATTTCCTATACAGCACAATATTAGTGATTCAATAGGGTCAAGACCGTATTGGGTTATTGCGAGTGGAATTGCAAGTCTCAGCTCTGCAACCGGTATCATTGATAAAAGTATCACTGCCACCTCGTGGGGCATATTTGAGACGAACTGTATCAGTGTATCTTTCATAAAAATCTCCTTTTGTTGAATAAACTATACCCAAAATACAACATACTTATTTATATTATATAATTTTTTTGTATAAAAATCAAGAAATATTTGGTTTTTGGAATAAATTAATTGAAAAAGTTATACGTTGACATAAAAAGCATTTAGGGTGTATACTAATATAGTTGAAGAAAGTAAGAAGGAGGTATGAATATGTCAGCAGAATTGAATGAACAAAAAAATGATTTTACTCCTGATTTTGAGTTGTTAAAAGACTTACTTAAAAACAAGAATTTTATATCGCTTAAAAATGAATTTTCGGAGATGAACGAATACGATGTTGCATCTTTTATTGAAGAAATAGAGGATGAAAACATAATAATTGTATTCCGTCTTTTGAGAAAAGATATGGCGTCTGATGTGTTTGCATATCTTCCAAGTGATACTCAGGAACATATTATTGAACGTATTAACGATACCGACCTTCGTGAAATAGTAAATGCTTTATTTGTGGATGACGTGGTTGACCTTTTAGAGGAACTGCCTGCAAGTGTGGTAAGACGTATTCTTCAAAATGCCAATCCTTCAAAAAGAGAAATAATAAATCATTTTCTTAAATATCCGGAAAACAGTGCCGGTACAATTATGACTGCGGAATATGTTGCACTTAAAAAACATATGACTGTAGGCCAGGCTATTTCCTATATACGCAAAAACGGGGTGGATAAGGAAACAATATACACCTGTTACGTCACAGGGGCACAACGTCAGCTTGAAGGTGTTGTTACCTTAAAAGAGCTTGTGATGACAGATGCAGATACAGTTATAGCAGATATAATGGATACTCACGTTATACACTGTGTTACTACAGATAACAGAGAAGATGTTGCACGTATGTTTACGGATTATGACCTTCTTGCACTTCCTGTTGTAGACCACGAGGAACGTATTGTTGGTATAATTACCGTCGACGATGCTGTAGACGTTATTGAAGAAGAGACTACCGAGGATATGGAAAAGATGGTAGCTATTACACCTACGGAAAAGCCGTATTTTAAAACAGGTGTTTTTGAAACCTGGAAAAGCCGTATTCCCTGGCTTTTGATTTTGCTTATATCTGCCGTGTTTACCGGTGGTATTATCGGACATTATGAGGATGCACTCTCAAAAGCTGTAATACTTACGTCGTTTATACCTATGCTTATGGGTACAGGCGGTAATTCGGGAAGTCAGGCTTCGGTTACGGTTATACGTGGTATGTCACTTAATGAAATAGAATTCAAGGATTTTTTTGCAGTTTTGTGGAAAGAACTGAGGGTTTCTCTTCTGTGTGGTATATCCCTTGCAATAGTTACATTTGCAGAAGTGTTTTTGCTTGACAATACCGGCAATATTATGATACCAGTTGTTGTTTCGGCAGCGATGCTTTTAACTGTTGTATTTGCTAAAATTATAGGCTGTGTTTTGCCTATGCTTGCTGAAAAGGTGGGACTAGACCCTGCGGTTATGGCAAGTCCGTTGATTACCACTTTGGTAGATGCCATAAGTCTTATTGTATATTTTAAAATTGCGTGTGTGCTGATTCCTCAGCTATGGTGAATTTATGAATGAAATTACGTTGAAAGATAAATTAAAAGAAAATTTAATAGGTGACAGAGCTTTTTATAAAAAGGTTATGCTTATTATTATACCTATAATAATACAAACTACAATTACAAATGTAGTAAACCTTCTCGACAACATAATGGTGGGCAGGGTAGGAACACTTGAAATGTCTTCGGTTGCAATTATAAATCAGCTTATATTTGTATTTAATTTGTGCATTTTCGGTGGGCTTTCCGGTGCCGGTATATTTGCAACACAGTTTGCAGGGGCTAAGGATACAGAGGGTATAAGAAGCTGTTTCCGTATGAAAATATATATATGTATAACTGTTCTTACGGTTTCATTGGGTATATTCAGTATATTTTCAAAGCAGCTTATAGGTATGTATATTGCAGAGGGAACCTCTGCGGCAGATTTTACAGCCACTATGCATTTTGCATTGTCATATCTTAAAATTATGCTTATAGGGCTTGTACCTTTTGCCGTATCGCAAATTTATTCAAGTGCACTTCGTGAAACAGGTGAAACAAAAATACCTATGTACGGAAGTGTAGTGGCTATAATTGTAAACACTGTTCTTAATTTTTTGCTTATTTTCGGTATGTGCGGCTTTCCTCGTATGGGTGTAGCCGGTGCGGCAATTGCAACGGTGGTATCACGTACCTGTGAAATGGCACTTATAGTTATAATTGCACATGTGAGAAAAAATGAGTTTGAGTTTTTAAAAGGGGTTTATCGTTCGCTTAAAATACCTGCACATATATGGCAGGGTATTTTAAAAAAAGGTTCACCTATTCTTGTAAATGAACTTTTGTGGTCTATTGGTGTTGCAATGTATCTTCAGTGCTATTCGGCAAGAGGTCTTGATGTTGTGGCATCTGCAAATATCGCATCAACAGTTACAAATATTTTTAATGTTCTGTTTATTTCATCGGGTAACGCAGTTGCTATAATGGTAGGGCAATGCCTTGGCGCAAACGATATTGCAGAAGCAAAAAAAACCGTATGGAGGCTTATTGCCTTCAGTTGTGCAGGATGTACCGTGATAGGTGCAATACTTGCTATGGTTTCCGGTTTGATTCCGCAGATATATAATACAGAGCCTTACGTAAAACATCTTGCCTCTGAATTTTTGATTGTATCTGCTGTACTGATGCCTGTTGTATCTTTTACACACAACTGTTATTTTACAATCCGTTCAGGAGGAAAAACCTTTGTTACATTTCTTTTTGACAGCGGTTTTATGTGGGTTGTAGGTGTGCCTGCTGCGTACATACTTTCAAATTACACTCAATTGAACATTGTAACGGTTTATTTTTGCGTAAACGGCCTTGAAATGCTAAAAGCAGTTATATCATTTATACTTGTTAAAAACGGTGTATGGATAAGCAATATTGTAAAATAAAATTAAGGAAAAACAGATGTGTTTGTGTTTACAAATTACATCTGTTTTGTTATAATTAGACTGAAGAATGAATTTATGGAGGTTTGGTATATGGTATATTCAGCTTTTTCCCTTAACGGAATGTGGGAAATGAATTATAAGGAAGATAAATATGAGGGGACTGAAAATCCGTGGCTTAACAGTGATTTGAACCTTGATACATATGCAGGAACTGTTGAAAATGCAGTACCGGGTTACTGGGAGGATATGACAGAGGCGTTTTTGGGGACACCTTTTTTCTGTTTTTTAAGAGTTAATCCTGAATACGGTGTTCAGCAGTATCCAATTTCAGGCGTTGCACCTGATATGGCACTGCCGAATATTATGGGTAATTTCTTTTACCGTCGTACTTTTGTCTGCACCAATGTAAATAAGCCTGCTGTTTTGCATTTTAATGGTGTGCAGAACAGTGTTTCAGTATGGATTAATGACAAATTTTTAGGTTGTCACGAGGGTTACAGTACACCTTTTGATATAAAAATTCCTGAAGGCTTACTAGCAGATGGCGAAAATACAGTTGTTTTATCTGTATCGAACCACAGACTTAAAGGCTATAACGATTATCCCGTTTCGGGTCTTACATCACGTGCGGCAAATGAATACACAGGTGGTATTACAGGTGATGTGGAACTTCGTGTTTATCATTGTGATTTGCGTGATGCTGCAGTTTTTGTTTCGGAAGACTGTAAAAAGGCTCAGGTTAAAGTTGAGTCTGTATCAGACGTTGGGTTTAAATGGTTTGTATATGACGGAGAAAAACTTGTAAAAAGCGGGGAAGCAACCGCTGATTTTGAATTTGATACAGATGGTATGGGATGTTGGAGTCCTGAAAATCCAAAGCTTTATACACTTAAAATTGTATGCGGTGAAGACAGTATGACGAGGAAATTCGGCATACGTCGTCTTGTGGCTGACGGGCCTCATTTCAAGCTTAACGGATATCCTTATTACCTTCGAGGTATTTGTGAGCACTGTTATTTTCCTGATACAATTCACCCTGCACACGACCTTACATATTACAGAAGTATAGTAAAAACAATCAAAAAGCTTGGTTTTAACTTTATACGTTTCCACACATATATACCCGAAGAGGAATATATGCAGGCGGCAGACGAGCTTGGTGTACTTTTGCATGTGGAAAGTCCAAACAATACGACCTTGGAAGAGTGGAAGCAGATTGTGAAATTCTGCAGACGTCATACATCTGTTGTTATTTACTGTTGCGGAAATGAACTTCAGATGGACGATCCGTTTATTGAACATATAGGTAAATGTGCAGATGAGGTACACGCAAATACAGATTCGTTGTTCTCGCCTATGAGTGCTATGCGTGCTCTTGAATATTGCTTTTTTGATATTGATAAGCCTGAAGTGGTTAACGAACCTTTTGAACATCATCCGAGACATTTTAAAATTGTCGGAGAGTTCAGCGACATGTATTCAAGCTACACAACAGGACATCATAGTTATAACTCTCTTGACTGCGACCCTGCTGCTATTGATGAAAGAAGTGCAGTTTATGGGCATAAACCACGTGTTAGCCACGAAATTTGTATAGATGGTTCATATACAGACCTTAGCCTTAAAAATCGCTATGAGGGCAAAAGAGTGGGTAAAACAGATATGTTTGATTCCATTGAACGTCATCTTAAGGCAAAAGGACTTTTTGAAAAGGCACCTTTGTATTTTAAGAATTCTTCAGAGTGGCAAAGACGCGTCCGTAAATATTGCTTCGAGGCAGTCCGTATAGGTGAAAACATTGCAGGCTATGACTTTTTGGGTCCTATTGATACACATTGGCATACTTTTGGGTATGATGTTGGTATGATGAATGAGTTTTACGAATTGAAGCCGGGTGAAACTGTAAGAAACGTGCTTATGTACAATTCTGAAACTGTATTGCTTAATGACCTTGCAAAAAAAGTTAACTATAAGTCTGAAGATGTTCTTGAATGCGGTATATACACATCATGTTATAACAGTGAAAAAGTATATGATGCAACACTTTGTATACGTCTTATGATTGACGGAAAGGTTTTTGAAAAGTACGATGTTGAAATCAATGAAATTGAAAACGGCAGAGTGTCAAAGCTTCACAACCTTTCAATTAAACTTCCAAAGGTTGAAAAGCCCTGTGAAATGAAGTTGTATGTTACACTTGATGGTAAGAATTTGTTTGCGGAAAACGAATGGGAGCTTTATGTATTCCCTGAAGCTCAAAAGGTTGACTTGGGAGAACTTGTTGTATCTGATGGTATGAGTGCCGCAGAACTTGAAAAGGCACTTGAAGATGGCAAGGATGTTGTTATATTTGGTACCGAACCGTTCCAGAGTCTGCCGACATCATTCCGTATAGCTTTGGCAGGAAGATGTGCCGGTAACTTAGCTACTGTAGTTGCAGACCATCCTGTATTTGAAGAACTTCCAAATGATGGTTTTTGCGGGTGGCAGTTTGCAGAGCTTATGGAAAAAGGAAATGCAGTATGCTTTGAAAGTGACCTTGTTCCATTTGCACCTGTAATTGATGTGGCATCAACTCATAAATATGTTATACGTCAGGCAGCTATGTTTGAATTTAACGCTTTAAACGGCAGACTTTTCGTTTGCAGTATGAACTTTAAAGAAACAGACCCTTGTGCAAACTGGTTGAAGGCAAAAATTATTTCATATGCAAAAAGTGAAAGATTTATGCCTGAAAACACAATAGATAAAAAACAACTTATGGCACTCATCAACGGAAAAGTTGCAAAAGTTACGGGTAATACCAACTTTGCATTTAATCCTAATGATAAAACTGCAACAAGGAAAAAATAGGTTGTAAAGTTAAATTTATAAAACAATAGAAAAATGCGTGCTCACCTATTAGTGAGACACGCATTTTTTTATTTAATGTCGTCTATAACCCTTTCAGGTGGAATAAGAAGCTGTTCGGGATTTTCGAGTATTTTTTTCAGCTTTTTAAGTGCAGTTGCATAATAGTGACCATCACATATACGTTCGTCACATACTACTGTAAAATCTATTAAACGACGTTTTATCACTTCACCATCTCTTGTTGTTTCATAGACTGTACGTTTTGCACCTAATGCAATAAAAACAGGTAGGTTACCAAAGTCGTACAGATGATGGAACACAGGAGGAATACCCAACGAACCTAAATTGGTAATAAACAATGACCCGTGAAATGGACTTAGTTTTGTAAGAAAACGAGGAAGCAAGCCAAAATAGTCGAGAAATTTTAAAAAGCCTACTGCTATTCTCAACAAAATTCTGGGAAGGCTTACAAGTATCCTTGCAGCTGTATCCATATTGTTTGTATCGCCTTCAATACGATTTTTTTCTATTTCTTCGGTAAGGTTATTGTATACGGCGGATAATGTGTCATCAGGCTTTGCGTAAAGCTTTACAACCGTTTCCGGTGAGTTTAGTTTAATCTCTTTTTTTACTACCATACAAATTTCTATACCATTACGTGCATAAAGACGCTGACCTCTTATAAAACGGTTGATGCCGGGAAGTTGTGAAACTACCCTTATGTATGAAGCCATAAGAATATGAATCATTCCAAGACCTGTCATACCTTCTAAACGTTTTTGCCTGATTAACTGTTCACACTTTTCAATATCTACTGTTGCGGAAAAAGTGTTTGATGCCCCCGTGCGGTCAGGCATTAAAAAAGGCGATATTGCATCCATAGGAATTCCGCCTTTGATTCTTCTGCCATCCTTGCGGCTCATAGAAACACTCCTTTTACTGCTTTTTTGGTTATTTTAACACATTTTTTATCAAATTTCAACATAAATTAAAAACCAAAGTTGATTTTTGTATATGTTTGTGATAATATTGTATATATATTGTGATTTTTTATGAACGGAGAAATGTTAATGTATACAATTTTCTTATCCAGTACATTTAATGATATGCAAAAAGAAAGGGAAGTTTTCCATAATGTCATAATGGAAAGGCTAAACCGTATTATATCAAATTACGGAAGCTCAGTAAGTTTGTGTGACTTACGATGGGGCGTTGATGTTATGAAAACAGGTGAAAAGGAAGGTACACATAAATTAATTGATGTGTGCTTTGATTCAATGCGCTCATCGGCAGATTGCTTTGTGGCAGTATTTGGCGACCGTTATGGTATGGTGCCCGGTGATGATGTAAGCGAAAAGCTTATGGAAAACGGGCTTGAATATCACGGGCAGTCTGTTGCTGAAATGGAATATGAATATTATAAGCTTTTGAAATCAGGAAATGCAGATAAGGCTTTGTTTTTGTTCCGTCAGCCTATGCCTGCAGAAAAAATGACAGATGAAAACCGCAAAATTTATATAGCAGAAAATGAAACTGAACGTTTGAAGCTTGAAAAATTAAAAGACAGAATAAAAAAGGAAAATCCGGGTAGGGTATTTTCATATCCTGTGCAATGGAATGAAGAAAAGCAGGATTATACTTTTGATAAATTTACGGAGCTTGCAGGGGAAAAGCTTGAACTTGAACTGATTGAATTTCTTGGCAATTTGCCTATTATGACAGATGAAGAAAAGACACTTAAAGAAAGTAAAGAATATTTTGAACAACGTGTGAATTTGTGTGCAAATAACAAAGAACTTGTTAGTGGTATTGATTGTGAAGATAAATCAGGTTTGCAGGGAACTGTGTTTGTAAGAAAAGAAGAGGAAGAAAGCTCAATACTTGCAGATATATATGTGCAATCTGATAAAAAAGGTATTTTGTATGATGTTCTGCCTGTTCCCTTTGTTGCAGGAATAAATGAAAATGCCTGCAATGGTCAGCATTTGCTTGATTGTATCATACGAGCTCTTGAAGTAAGATTTTTAAATGATGAAAAAACAACCTGGAAAAACGGCAGTGATATGAGGCAAAAGGCTATGAAGCTTATTGATTTCAAGCCTCTTGGAAGATATCCTATAGGCACAGTTGAGGGAAGACGTTACTATCTTGAAATGTTACTTGGATATGCAAGGACAAAGAGGATAAAAGTTTCATTGTTTGTTCAGAATTTTGAAAAACTTAAGGATTTGTTTGCACGGGAATTGCAGTTTTTAACAGCAACAGGTGCCAATGATGATGTTATTAATATATACCTTGAAATGACAGATAAGTGTTATGGGAAAATGGTGCATATACGTAGCTTTAATGAACATAACGTTTATGAACTTAAGGGTATAAAAACTGAAAAAAATACAGAATCCACTGTTGATAAAATTGTTGATTTTGCAAATAAGCTTAACCCGACTCTTGCATACTATATTTGCCAGATGCTTTCTATTACAGAGTATGGCATTTCAAAGAATCTTCTGGAAAGTGTTGCAGTAAATATTGGTATAAAATGGAATAATCTTGATTTTGAAGTGTTTGTACGTAAGTTTTCGGCATACATAAAATGCAGTCATGAGGGGTTGTACAGCTTTTATGACGAAGCTTTGAGAAAGGCAGTTTTTGAAGTTACAAAGCCGGTTAAATTATTTGATATGTACTCTAAATATCTTAACAGTTTAACTGTTGAAGATAAAGAGTTTTATGCAGAGTGTACAGCTATTGCAATACGTCGCAGGGATGCTGACCGTGTATGGGAAATTATTAATTCTTCAGCAAACAGTCGTGTGAGCAATATTAATATATTATACGCACTTGCAGATGCACTTGAAAATGATGGCAAGTGGTTTGTTGAAAATGTAACGGGCAATCCTACGGAAAATAGTGTAAACTGGTTCTGCAGAGAATTTTATGAATGTATGGAATGTGATATACGCACACCTGACATTGTTGAGGTTATTAAGCTTATTGCGGAAGCACAGTGGTGTCCTGAATTTGCCAAGATGCTTTGTCATTCACAAATAAGTGAATATTGCAATAAAGTGGGTAAACACTCATTAGCATCCGGTGAATTTGAAAAAGCCTTTGAAATAGCAGAAAAAATACGTGGTGAACACCCTGTTGATACCTTGAAGGTAATAAGCAATTATGCGTATAGATGCGTTTTGAGTAAACACGAAAATGCAGAATATTACGCAAAAATGGTTTATAGCCGTGCAAGAGAAATTTCACTTACTGACGAAAGCTTTTTAACTGTGGTATATTCATATTACAGTTGGCTTAAGGCTTTTGAAAATAAGGAATCTGTTTTAGTGGTAAATGACAGATATCAGCAGATTTTTGATATGTTTGAAAAATTGGGAAGTTCGGTATGCTTTAATTTTGATAAGCTGCATAAAAGAAGCTTCTTTGATAAAATTAAGCTTAAATATATACTGGCTTGTATGGAAGTATGTGATAGTTATGCAGATTTTCTTGCAAAAAATCATAAAAAAGCAGAGGGGCTGAATATTCCATGCTATATGCTGAATTCTGCTGATGGTGAGATAATGTCTGTTACATCTGAAACAGATATGGAAACGGCATCTGTTTTGTATCGTAGTTATGCTATTGACATGGCAAATATAAAATACAATGAAACTCACAATATTGCTATGCTTGAATTGTGCGGTAAGCTTTCATACCGTCAGGCTCAACTTATGAGTGAAAGGTCAAAAGAAGAAAAGGCTTACGCTTTGTTTGAGTCTGCCGTATCAGCATATAAAAAGGCTATTAAAATATATACAAATGAAAATGATATTGTAAATGCAAATCTCTTATGTGCAGATGCATATTTCGCAATGGGTGAGGTTGCAGAAAAAATTGCAACAGAGGAGTATATAAAGCTTTGTGGTCAGTATTATAAAAAGGCATATGAAATATATAATAAAACTGACTTTAAGTATTTTTCACAGGGTCAGTTCGAAAGATTTGCAGAATGTTGTATAAAGCTTTCTGTTGATGATGAAAGTGGTTTTTACCGTAAACGTGCCTTTGAAATATATGAATATATTGAAAAGGAAAGTTATTCAATATATTATAATTACTATTTGTATTATAAGCCAAAAACAGATGCTTTATTGCAAAAATCTGTGCTTGAGCTTTCATCAGAGGATATGACTACGATGGCAATTACTGCAATGCTTCTTGCAAAATGTTTCTTCTTTGGTGCTGATGCGAAACAGGCGAATGCCCTTTACAAGGAAAACAAAAGTGTTATTCAAAGTGTTGCAGGTTATCTGGGTGGTATGCAAAATTCCGACACAGTTATAGGAGTTTACAAGTATATACGCGGTTTTTACTTTGAGTATTGCTACCGTATGGCGGAAGGCAGGGTTGAGATTGCCAAAGCCCATATGGAAAATTACGAAAAAGGTCTTTCAAAGGGTCTTTCCATTCAACAGATTAAGGCTTGTATGAACGTGCCTTTGCCCGAAAATGTAATTGAGTATATAAGGCAGGCAAAGGGGTAAGCTATGAAAACAAAGAAGCTTGTGTATTGCGCTTTGTTTGCGGCGTTAATTGCCATAATGTCACTTGTTGCAATTCCAATAACTCCAATTCCTCTTAATTTGGCATTGGTTGCAGTGCTGCTTGCAGGAGGAATGTTGGGTAAAAAATACGGCACCTTAAGCGTGATTGTGTATATATTTATTGGTACTGTAGGTATGCCGGTATTTGCAGGCTTTCGTGGAGGCTTTAGTGTGCTTGCAGGACCTACGGGTGGATATATTACAGGCTATATTATAGTTGCGGCTTTAACAGGTTTGATATATGAAAAAACACGGAAAATAAAATTTACTATACCTGTTATGATGTTTGCAGTTATACTATGCTATGCAATAGGTACAGCGTGGTATTGTTATATTATGAAAAGTGATGTGCTGTCTGCACTTTCACTTTGTGTGTTGCCATTTATACCGGCGGACATTATAAAAATAGTTTTAGTATCAATAATTTTGAAAAAACAGGTGGCTTAAAGCCACCTGTTTTTTAATTTGCAGAAAAGGATATTGAGAAAAAAGAAAAGCCGATATTAAATCGGCTTTTACTTAATTTAAAAATTTTTATCCGTAATATTCGCCTGAAAGACTTTCTACAAGTGTTTTATCACGCTCGGTTGTAAAGGAAAGTAACCAGTCGTAGTTACACTCATCCGAATATACCTTTTCCCAGCAATTATGCTTAAGGTGTGGGAAAAGTATAAGTTCTACGTATCCCCCTGCCAAATTGACTGCTTTTGCCATCTGCATACTTTCAATAGGGTCTACAACCTGGTCACAAAGACCGTGAAAAGTGCGTATGGGAACATCAACCAGATATTTTGCAAATCCGCCGATTCCGCCGCCGCACAAAGGCATTGCAGAAGCAAACCAATCGGGACGACGTATGGCAATTTCCCAGGTACCGTATCCGCCCATACTGTTTCCCGTAACGTGTACGCGTTTTTTGTCAATGTAGGGAAGGTTTATTGTTGCTTCAACAAGATTAATAAGTGGTTGCATCAACTCAAACCAGTCAGCATCACTTGTGCAAAGAGGTGCAAGTGTGATGTAGCCTCTTTCATCCTGTCTGTTAACGATGTTTATAAGGCATATATTCTTTTTTAGATTATCAGTAGTTTCCGCCCTTGTGCCTGCACCGTGAAGGAACAGGACAAGTGGATATTTTTTGCTTTCATCAAAATCCTTAGGATAGGAAATCAAATATTTTAAACCGTCAAAAATTCTTTCTTCCATAATTTGTGCTCCTTTTATGTTTTTTACAAATTGAACTGATAATTATTGTATATTAAAATCAAACAATTGTCAATGTCCGCCATAAAACGATGAATTAATGATAATCAAAAAAAGAAAAGCCGATGTTGAATCGGCTTTTCCCAAAATTTCAATTTGTTATTATTTATTTAATCTTGCTTCCAAAGCCTTAAGCTGTTCTGCAAGTTCTGCAGGAAGTTTTTCAAAGCCTGCATAAAGTTCCTTAATCTGAGCAACTTCGTCAAGCCATACTTCCTTATCAACGTTAAGAAGTTCGTTCAAATCTTCATCGCTGATGTCAAGACCGTCAAGTTTAAGGTCTTCTTTCTTTGGAAGGTAACCAATTGGAGATTCAACAGCGTCTACCTTACCGTCGCAACGGTCAAGAATCCAAAGAAGAACACGCATATTGTCACCAAAACCTGGCCACAAGAATTTGCCGTCATCGCTCTTTCTGAACCAGTTTGTGTTAAAGATTTTTGGAGGGTTAGCAATTTTCTTACCCATTTCAATCCAGTGTGCGAAATAGTCACCAACATTGTAACCGATAAATGGTTTCATAGCCATTGGGTCACGTCTTACAACACCAACTGCACCAGCTGCAGCAGCAGTTGTTTCAGAAGCCATTGTAGAACCTACGAATACACCGTGATTCCAGTCAAATGACTGATATACCAATGGAGCAGTCTTAGCACGTCTGCCACCGAAGATAATAGCGCTGATAGGTACACCTGCAGGATTTTCCCATTCAGGAGAGATGCATGGGCACTGACGAGCAGGAGCTGTAAATCTTGAGTTAGGATGAGCAGCTTTTTCTTCTGAATCAGATGTCCATTCTTCACCCTTCCATTCTGTGCAGTGTGCAGGAGTTTCGTCGTCATGACCTTCCCACCATACTGTGTTGTCGTCACGAAGTGCAACGTTTGTGAATATTGTATTGCTCATTGTTGTAAGAAGAGCATTCTTGTTTGTCTTTGAGCTTGTTCCAGGAGCAACGCCGAAGAAACCAGCTTCAGGGTTGATAGCATAAAGACGACCGTCAGGACCAACACGTAGCCAAGCTATATCGTCACCAACTGTCCATACTTTGTAGCCTTCAAGTTCCTTTGGAGGAATAAGCATAGCAAGGTTTGTCTTACCGCAAGCACTTGGGAATGCAGCAGAAACGTACTTAACTTCACCCTGTGGATTTTCAAGACCAAGGATAAGCATATGTTCAGCCATCCAGCCTTCGTTCTTACCAAGGAATGATGCAATACGTAGAGCAAAGCATTTCTTACCAAGAAGAACGTTACCGCCGTAAGCAGAGTTGATTGACCAGATTGTGTTATCTTCTGGGAACTGAACGATGTATCTTTCTTCAGGATTTACATCAGCTGTGCAGTGTAGGCACTTTGTGAAGTCACCTTTTTCACTAAGTTCTTCAATAGCAACTTTACCAACACGTGTCATGATGTCCATGTTAAGTACAACGTAGATACTGTCTGTAATTTCAATACCAACCTTTGAGAAAGGTGATTTAGCAGGACCCATGATAAATGGGATAATGTACATTGTTCTGCCCTTCATAGAATTTGTATAAAGCTTTGTAAGCTTAGCATACATTTCCTGTGGGTCCATCCAGTTGTTTGTAGGACCTGCAGCTTCTTTTGTCTTAGCGCAGATAAATGTTCTGTCTTCTACACGAGCAACGTCGTTAGGAGCTGTACGGTGTAGGTAGCAACCAGGCAATTTTTCCTGATCCAATTTAATAAGTGTGCCCTCTTCAACAGCCTGAGCTCTAAGAGCGTCTAACTGTTCTTTTGAGCCGTCAATCCAAACTACTTTGTCAGGATTAAGCATAGCTTTCATCTCTTCAATCCACTGAAGAGCCATCTTGTTATCTGTCATTTTGACTTCCTCCTTATATTTAAACTTTTAATTTTTTTATTCGTAAAAATCCAATCTACGACAACTAACATTATACACTAAATTTACCGTTAAAACAAGTATTTATTTTAATTTTTCCGAAATTTGTATAAATTGTCCTAAATCAAGCTGTTCTCCCCGTATTTTTTCATTGTTTGTTATATCCTTAACAATTTCTGTAATCTCTTCTTTTGAATTCGGAAAAGCGGAAGAAAGTGCATTTACCAAAGTTTTACGACGCTGACCAAATGCGGCGTGTACAACACGGAAGAGATTCTTTTCATTTTCTACCTGTGGTTTTGTGTGATTTTTGATATCCATCTTAATTACTGCAGATGTAACCTTTGGCGGTGGCATAAAGCTATCCGGTGGTACCAGACGTACAATTTCCGGATTGCTGTAATACTGTACTGCGACAGATATTGCGCCGTAGTCCTTTTTGCCTGCAGGGGACACAATACGCTCTGCAACCTCTTTTTGTATCAGGACTGTTATTGATTCTAAGGGCAAGCCATCTTCTAAAAACTTCATTATAAGTGGTGTTGTAATGTAGTATGGCAGGTTTGCAATTACCACAACAGGCATATTTGGCATATATTCCTCAATAATTTTATTAAGGTCTGTTTTTAGTGCATCTCCCTGTATAATTTCTACGTTGTCATAAGCTACAAAGGCACCCTTTAAATATTCGGCAATGTTACGATCAAGCTCTATTGCCACTACCTTACCTGCATGCTTTGAAAGCTCTACTGTAAGTGTACCTATGCCGGGACCTACTTCTATTACACCATAGCTTTCATCAATGCCAGATGCTTCTATGGTACTGTCTAAAACAGACTGGTCTATCAGAAAATTCTGACCTAACGCCTTGTTAAAACCTCTGCCAAGACCATCCATTATTTTTTTTATTGTTGCTGGATTTGTTAAATTCATTTTTCTTCTCCTTTGGGATAATCATCATTTCCCATAGTAATTATACTATGCAAACCCGTTTATTTCAATATTTATTTGATGTCTTTTGTTTCAACAAAATCCATATCATCAAATTCCTGATTTTCTCCGCACATTGCCCATATAAATGAATATGCCTTTGTACCTACACCACTATGTATTGACCAACTTGGTGAAATGACCGCTTCTTCGTTGTGCATTACAATATGTCTGGTTTCACTTGGCTCGCCCATCATATGGAATACAGCATCATTTTCACCCATATCAAGGTACAGATAAACTTCCATTCTTCTGTCGTGAGTATGGGTTGGCATTGTGTTCCAGTTTGAGCCGGATTCTAACTGTGTAAGACCCATTGAAAGCTGACAGCTTTTGATTACATCAGGATGTATGTATTGATTAATTACTCGTTTGTTGCAGTCTTCAACCGAACCGATAGGCACTTTTTTAGCCTTTTCAATATCTATTTTAACTATTGGATAAGATGTGTGTGCAGGGCAGGAGGAAACGTAGAACTTTGCGGGGTTTTCCGCGTTAACACTTTTAAAAGTAATTTCTTTGTTTCCCTTGCCGATATAAATTCCATCTCTTGGATTCATTTCATATTCTGTGCCGTCAATTGTAATAACACCCTTGCCGCCAATGTTGATACAGCCCATTTCTCGTCTTTCGAGAAAATAGTTACTTGCAAGTTCCTTTCCGCCTTCTAAAACAAGCTCTTTTTCAACAGGCATAAGACCTGCTGTTATAATTCTGTCAATGTGACTATATACCATTCTTGTATTATCTTTTGTAAAAAGATTCTGTATTAAAAAATCTTCTCTTAATCTTTCTGTTGTGTAGTGTTTTGCGTCTTGTGGGTTTACTCCGTGTCTTATTTCCATTTTAAAATCCTCCTGAAATTTGTATAACCATATTATAATACTATTGAGTGTTTTTTGCAAGTTTATAACATATTGAAATAATTTAAAAAATGTGTTGCTATATTATTCCTGTATATGGTATAATAATAAAAGAAAAGAGGTTTGCAGATGAAAAGAATACTTGGTGTTGACTTTGGAGTTGCACGCACAGGCGTTGCAGTAACAGACCCTTTGGGTATGATGGCACAGGGGGTAGGTACAATAAGCTCCAGACGAGTTGAAAAGGTTTTGGAAGAGGTTGTTAAATATTCAAAGGAGTACGGTGTTGAAACTATCGTTGTGGGACTTCCGAAGAATATGAACAACACAATTGGTGAACGCGGTGAGGCATGTATGGAGTTTGGTGAAATGCTAAAGGCTGAAACCGGGCTTGAAATTGTTATGTGGGATGAACGTCTTTCAACTGTAAGTGCAATTAACTTTTTGAATGAAACAAATACCAGAGGTGCAAAACGCAAGGCAGTTGTTGATACTGTTGCGGCAGAGATTATTCTGCAAAACTATCTTGATTTTAAAAAGAAAGGATGAAAATAAAATGGCTGATAAATTTAATGAAGAAATGAACGAAGAAATGGAAAATAATATAATCGAGCTTATCGATGAAGAAAGTGGTGAGGCTGTTCCGTTTGAACACCTTGATACAATTGAAATGAACGGGGTAACATACTTTGTTCTTACAGAATTTTTTGAAGAAGCTGCTGAAGAAAGCGATGTTTATATTATGTCTATTGTAGTTGACGAAAATGGTGAAGAAACTCTTGAAATTGTAGAAGACCAGGCAACTGTTATGAAGGTGTTTAAAGAATTTCGTGAACGTTGCGAAGGCGAATTTGACTTTTTGGATTAACAAATCCTGTTTGGACGACTCTTGCAGCCGTCCTTTTTTATTGACAAAATGGTTAATATGTGATAAAATTATAATTGTACGACAAGAATTGTTGTGCAAATTATACATAAAAGGATGATTGTTTTATGAAAAAGATTATTTCAATGTTGCTGTGTCTTGCTATTTTGTGTTCATTTTCTGTGATGTTGGTATCTGCTGATGGCGAACTTAATAATGCAAAGAAATACAATTTTGGCAATGTTGTGTCAGGTGCTATATCTGAAGCTGATAACAGTAATGCTTATTATTTTGACCTTGCGTTTGCAGGAAAAGTTAATATTCATTTTATTGGTTGGATGGAAAGATGTTACCTTGAACTTTACAACGAATATGGGGAAAGAATTTCGTATAATAGTCAGTATTGGAACTCAACAGTTAAACAAATTTCTTTTAAGGAAGATTTTTATTTGACAAAGGGGAGATATTATTTTGTAATATCTGATAGCTATAATTTTGGTGGCTATAACCTGAAAATGACTTATACAAATTCGTATGAAACTTTCGCGGAAGCTCATGGTGGGGACAATAACAGTATTCCTGCTGCGGATTTGGTTACGGTAAATCAACCTTACAATGGTCAGATAGCACTGAATGATACTGAAGATACATATAAGTTTATTATGTATGTAGCGGGTAAAATTAATTTAAACTTTACTGCTCAATTTGAAAATTGCTACCTTAATTTATATGATGAAAATGGCCAGCAAATATGGAGTTCTTATCAAAGCTGGAACTCAACTATTAAACAGATTTCTTCTAATGAAGAAGTACATTTGACAGCAGGTACATATTACCTGTCTGTATCACAATATCGTGGTTATGGTAACTACAGATTCAGTTTGAATTTTGCCAATGCATACGAAACTTTTGCAGAATCACAAAATGGTGATAACAACATAATAGCAAATGCAGAAGGCATAGAACTTGATAAAAGATACATAGGGCAGATAGCTTTGAATGATAATGTTGATATATACAGAATTTCAGTACCAGGTGGTTCTTACAAGCTTAATTTGAAAGGTATACTTGAAAGAGCCGAATTGAAGGTTTATGATGAAACGGGCAGTCAGATATGGAGTAGTTATGCATATGCCAACAGTACAACAAAACAAATAGATTTTGAGGATGAGGTTCCGTTAAGTAAAGGCAATTATTATTTTTCAGTTTCACAGTATTATGGTTACGGAACATATAATTTTAAATTCGAAAAGAATGTAACTGTATTTGTGAATGGCAATAAAATAAATTTTGACCAGCAGCCTATCATTCAAAACGGCAGAACATTGGTACCTGTAAGAGCTATATTTGAAGCTTTGGGTGCAACTGTAGACTGGGTTGATGCAACACAGACTGTTACATCTAAAAAAGATGATGTTACGATCAAAATGACAATAGGAAGCAATATTATGTACAGAAATGAAGCAATGATAGGTCTGGATGTAGCACCGCAGATTGTTAATGCAAGAACATTGGTGCCTGCACGTGCTATTGCAGAGGCGTATGGTTGCCTTGTTAAATGGGATGCTTCTACATGGACGGTTAATATAACAAAATAATATAAGTGTTAAAAGAACAACTATTTTAATGTAGCTGTTCTCAGACCGTCGAAAAAGTCGTTCTACCACAAACGACTTAACAATTATGTTTGAATGTAGGGCGAGGGTTTACTCTTGCCGAAAAATAAAAACAACTATAAAACCGCAAGGAAAATATCGAATTTTCCTTGCGGTCATTTGCTTTTCGCCAATTTGAACTCTACCGTACC
>JAZQAN010000056.1:0-130121 GCA_045545235.1 Clostridia bacterium
ATGAAAGGACTTGAACCTTCACGTCGGGGACACTAGATCCTAAGTCTAGCGCGTCTGCCAATTCCGCCACATCCGCAAACAACATAATTGATTATAGCAGAAGAAAAGTGATTTGTCAACACTTTTTTTGAAAAAAATTTATTTTTTTTTATTTTTTTAATTCTTTGTTTAATTTGTAAAAAAAGGCTGTACAAAAACCAAATTTTATAGTATAATTATTTCACTAATGATTAGTTTTAATCAGATAATAGAGAGAGAGGAGATTAAAAATGAGTAAAACTAAGAAAATCTTAGCACTTATTACAGCGCTATCTGTTTCTACAAGTGCGTTTGCGTCTTTTGCAACAGTAGCAAGTGCAGAGAACACAGAATTGTGGAAGAATTCATTTGATGACTTAGAAGCAGGAGTGTTCCTTGCAGGTGTGGATGTAGGTGCTGAAACAGACAGTGAAACTATCCCGGGACTAACATTCACAACAGGTACTCGTGGAAGTGGTGACAGAGGTGTTTATACAGACACTAACGGAGACACTGTATATTCAGGTTCACATTATGCAGTAGAGGAAAAAGCAGCAGGAGATAACTGCTTGCATTTAGGCTTCCCGCATTTTGGTGACTTCTCAACAAACGGCAGATGGGCGTATGTTGATTTTGCTGAAACTTATGCAGCAACAGAAACAACAGATATCGTAATGGATTTTGACTTAAAGCTTAAAGACGGTATTGTTGTAGGTGTTACTGATGAAACAAATGCAAATCAGACAAATCCAGTACTTCGTATTGGTTCATTTGATGCAACAGCAAAGACAGCAACAGCTATTGAAATCAACAAAGATGCACTTGGTATCGGCGATGAATGGGTTGATGCAAGAATTGTTACATCAGCAACAGGTTCAAAGCTATACATAAACGGTGTAGAAGCTGAAGCAGCAGCAAATGCAGCTGTTACATCAATCACACAGATTGGTTTGTATTCATCAGATGCAGCTTCAAACGTATCACCTCCGCTTGATGTACAGGGTGATTCAATCAATGCAGACACTCCGACAAAGACACCTTCAGTTGACATAGATAATTTTGTTATTTATTCAGCAACTGCAGGCGAAACAACAGGAACAAGCGAAGCTCCTGGTTTTGAACTTCCAGATGGTATTTCATGCCGTGGCGGTGTTGTTACAGTTAAGGGAGTAGAAGCTGAAACAGCTACTTTGATTTATGCTCTATACAACACAGCAACAGGTGCTCTAAAGAATGTTGAAACATATCCGTTGACATTTACAGACGGTGTAGCGACATGTGAGCTTCCTGAAGCAGTCAATGGTGCAAAGCTTATGGTTTGGGATTGTCTTGAGTGTATGAGACCTGTTTGTGAGCCAGGCGTTGTAAAGGGTGGTATCACAGCCACTCCAGACCCAACACCAACTCCGGATCCAAGTTTAGCAACACCAACTCCGGAACCAACACCGACTCCTGTTCCGACTCCGACTCCAATACCAACACCAGCGCCGGTTACAGTATTGAGCGAAGCATTCATATCAGGTGCGGTTACAGACGCTGCTGACGGTTCATACACATGGGGTACAACTCTTACAGATAATCTTACAACAAGTGGTTTGAAGCTTACAAATGCTAATTCTACTGGTAATAACTACGCAGATAGAGGTCTTGTAACTTTTGCAAATCCTGTTGGTGACCTTACACATAAGGTTAATGTAAGCTACGATGTATCATATATGGAAAAGAGTAAGGGTCAGGCATATACATACTATACAATGTCATACTATGATGCCAACGGTGCATTCATGTTCAGCTTAGGTGAAGGCATCGGTAACTGGGCAGATAAGGCAATCCTTACATATGCAGACTCAGCTACAACAACAGCAACAGTTGAACTTGCTACAAATATCGGTGGTAAGGCTAACTTTGACGTGACATATACACCTGTAGGTGGTATGGTTACAATCGGAGGTACACCTTATACATTCGTATCAGCAGGTGGTGCAACAAGCGGTATTAAGGATATCAAGCTTTCTGTATCAGGTGGAGCGGACTTTAACAGAGGTATCTATGTAAAGAACTACCTGATGACAACTCAGGAAGTTGAATATGTACCTGTTTGCCCTGTTTCATTCGATGTAGTTGGCAAGAGCAGCACTATCGTAGTTGAAGAAAATTCATGTGTTGCAGCTGAAGATATTCCAGACACAACAAATACAGGTTGGATTTTCAAGGGCTGGTCAACAGACGGCAGCACAGAATATGTTGAAGGTACAGATTACATTACCAATGAAGAACTTGTAGCAATGCCTATTACTACAGAAACAGCACTTACAGCTGTATATGAATTTGATACAAGCTATGTACAGAGTATTGCAAGTGTAGAATTTGTAGACAGCACAGGTGCAATAATTGATCCTACAAGAGTTAAGGCATCAACATATCCTGCAGAGGATGGTGCCGAAGAATCAAGACCTTACCAGGTTAAGGTAACAAGTAACATCGGTCTTGATATTACAGAAGACTGTACATTCGTATGGGATATGGTTGGTAACGAAGCAGATGACGGTTACGCAGTAATGGATGAAACTGTAACTGCATCAGTTAACAACTTTGAAGTTAAGCAGGGCGGTAAGTCATGGTTTGGTTACGTTAAGGCAGTAGCAAATTATGATCCTGCAAACACAGATGACGAAACACTAAATTCAACAGGTACAGCTCAGGTTCCATTTGCATTAGTAGCAGGTGTTAAGCCTGACAGTCAGATTTTCCCTGCAGCAGGTTATCCTGTAAGCATGGATGAACATTCAGATGCACTTGTAGGTTATGCATCAACATCAGGCGATTATTCAGTTGGTTATGACCCTGTTCTTAATAACTGGTGTATCGTAGGTTCACTTGCAACAAGAGATTTGCTTCTTGTAGAAGAAGACGGCAAGAAAGCATTGAAGTTCACAAATCTTGACGGTAACCGTGGTGGCTCAGGCTCATCATGTGTCGGAACAATGGCATTCTCATCACAGACAGAACAGTATGTAGTTGAAACTATAGTTAAGTTTGGCGGAGACGGTGCAAGAATCGGTGTATGGGATAAGACTCCGAACAATGCAAGCGTAACAGATGAATGGTCAGTAACATACAGTGCAGGTGCATTGACAGTAGGCGATGCAACTATCACAGGTATGACAGCAACAGACTGGTATAAGGTTGTTATTACAAGTGACCCTGTAAACCACTTGTATTCAGCGTATGTATATGATATGGAAGGTAACCTTGTAGGTTCAGCTGAAGATGCAGTAGGTAAGGCTTGCACAGCTAAGTTCTTGTGTGTTGACGGCGGATTCCCTGTATACATAAACAGCTTCAAGGCATACATACCAACAGTTGACAGCATCGCTGTTTCAACAGATGCGGACGTTGTAAAGGTTCCTGAAGCAGGCGAAGCTGCAAGTGAAGCTGCATTGACAGCAATTTGTAAGACTGCTGACGGCATCAAGCTAACAGGTGCAGTTGAATGGTCACTTGCACAGGAATATCAGGGTGTAACTCTTGAAAAGGGTACACAGACAGCAACTCTTAAGGTTGAAAACGGTGCTGCAGGTACAGTTGATGTAATTGCAACAATGGGCGGTAAGAGTGTCACAAAGACAATCACATTGACAAACTCATCAAATGTAGTTTCATTTGTACAGAGCCAGTCATCAATTACAATTCCGTTCAGCAATGCAGAAGCAGTAACAGCAACATATAAGGCTGATACAATTACTCCTGACGATGCAGACGGTATCGGTGATGCAACAATCACATATTCATTCCTTGATAAGACAGGTGCTGTAGATCTTACAGAACTACCAAGCGGTATTACAAGTTCAACAGCAGAAGGTGTTCTTACACTTACAGTAGAACCTAATGCAACACCAGCAGTATTCTATATCAAGGCTACTAATAGCGAAGGCTTGTCATCAAAGGTACAGGTAAATGTACACGGCTTGAGCTATCAGTTCGGCACAACAGTTGAAGAAGGTTATACACAGGTAACAGCAGCTTCACTTTATAACGAAACATTGGGTTACGGTTTTGAATCAACAACAGGACTTACAGACGGTGAAACTGCTGTAACAGGTACTTCAGCGTATAAGTTCAAGGCAACAGTTCCAAACGGTAACTACAAGGTTACAGTTAATACAACATCAGCATCAATGAATTCAGAAATTGTTGATGCTGCAGTAGCAATCGGTGCAGCGATGACAGGTATCTCAAAGTCAGGCAGTGAATTCAGTGTAGCAGTTTGTGACGGCGTTCTTGACCTTACATTTGCAGCTAATTCATCAGTAACATCACTTTCGATTGCACAGGATGCAGTTAAGGAAGAAAGAGAAAAGCCAGCGATCTTTGCAATCGGTGACTCAACAACAAAGGCAAATATGGACGGTGCCCGTTCATGGGGTGAATGTGCAACAGATGGTGACGTAAAGCCTTCTGAAGAATTGTTCAGTTCATTCTTCAACCATGGTATGGCAGGCCGTGATTCACTTAACTACTACAATCAGGGTAGAGTAGAATCAGTTCTTCTTTCTATCTGTCCTGGTGACTATGTAACAATCAATATGGGTATTAACCATAGAGAAACAAATGAATGTGGTGCATATCCTATCCTTTTGGATACATATTATGCAAAGGCTGTTATGGACAGAGGTGGTATCCCTGTAATCGTTACACACTCACCTCAGGGCCCTGTAGGAAGCTATGTAAGCAACTACAATTCAGCAACAGGTAAGTTTACTTGTGACCGTGGTACAGGTGCTCACATTGGCAATTTGAGAAAGGTAGCTCAGGATAATAACCTTAATATTATCGAACTTGGCTACTGGGGTAATGAATACTTCAGCTCATTGACAATGGACGATGTGACAGCATACAACGAAGCTAACGGCACAAGCCACGCAACAGTACTTGCAATGGTTCAGAGCTGGTATCCAGACCACAACCACTATGCAAGACCACTTGGTGATAAGATTGCTGAATACATCTTTGATTGTATTGCTAAGATTGAAGGCGGAAGCACAGAATTCAATCAGGCTAACGACCCACATATCAATGAACAGTAACTCAAATATACAAAGAACTTCCCTTCGGGGGAGTTCTTTTTGTATAATAAGAAGAAAGCCAAATTTTATCAAATAAATTAAAAAAATAGCTTGACTTATTATCTCACTTATGTTACAATATTGTTGCTCGAATAAAAAGCTCTTTTTTTTATGCTTGAAAAATGAGCTGACATATATAAATGCGGAGGTGTTAGAAATGAGAGTAAAAATTACATTAGCATGTTCAGAGTGTAAGCAGAGAAACTACAACACAATGAAGAACAAGAAGAATGACCCAGACAGACTTGAAATGAACAAGTACTGTAAGTTCTGCAGAAAGCACACTCTTCACAAGGAAACAAAGTAAAAAACTGATTGAGTAAGGATGTGTAAATTATGGCTGATACAAATTTAACAAAGACAAGCAAGCCAAGCTTTGGTTCAAGAATGAAGAAGTTCTTCAAGGAAACAAAGATTGAGCTTAAGAAGGTCACATGGCCTACAAAGGAACAGCTTATTCATAACACAGGAGTAATCATAGTATTCATCATACTTATTACAATTATCCTGGCAGTACTTGATGTTGCTTTTGGACAACTGTTCAACTTATTGACTAACATATTGTAATTTTCAAAATCTATTGTTAGGGAAGGAGAACGGTTATGGCAGAAGAAGCAAAGTGGTATGTGGCGCACACATATTCAGGTTATGAAAACAAGGTAAAAGCCAATATCGAAAAATCTGTTGAAAACCGTGGCATGCAGGATTTGATTCTTGATGTCAAAGTACCTACTGAAGACGTTGTTGAAGAAAAGGGCGAGGAAAAGAAAGTTGTAAAACGCAAGATTTTCCCTGGCTATGTTGTCATCAAAATGGTAATGACAGATGAAAGCTGGTACATTGTAAGAAATACAAGAGGTGTAACAGGTTTCGTTGGACCTGGCTCAAAGCCGGTTCCTCTTTCTGATCAGGAAGTAGAACGCATGGGTGTCGAAGTGATACGCATGAAGGATATTGATTTTGCCGTAGGCGACAATGTTTCTATTAAATCGGGTCCTATGGAAGGATTTTCGGGTAAAGTTACGAGCATCAATAATGAAACACGTAAGATTAACGTTGCTGTTTCAATGTTCGGACGTGAAACTCCGGTTGAAATTGACTATACACAGGTTGAACTTGTGGACTAGTCGCAAATTATTTAGCATATAAGCGTAAAATGCGCTTGTATATATCCCTCTGGTAACAGTGGGAGGGCTTTTATGCCCGCAATTACCACATTCATATAGCATTAAGCTATGAAAAATTCAAGGAGGTGGCCATTATGGCACAGAAAGTTGCAGGTTATATTAAACTTCAGATTCCTGCTGGCAAAGCAACTCCGGCACCACCGGTTGGTCCTGCTCTAGGTCAGCACGGTGTAAACATTATGCAGTTTGCAAAGGAATTTAACGAAAAAACAGCAAAGGACGCAGGTCTGATCATTCCAGTAGTTATTACTGTATATGCTGACCGTTCTTTCTCATTCGTAACAAAGACACCACCAGCTGCAGTTCTTATCAAGAAGGCTTGTAAGATTGAAAGCGGCTCAGGTGTTCCTAACAAGACAAAGGTAGCTACAATTTCAAAGGCTGATCTTCAGGCTATCGCAGAGCAGAAGATGCCTGACCTTAACGCAGCAAGCTTGGAAGCTGCTATGAGCATGATCGCTGGTACTTGCAGAAGTATGGGCGTTCTTATTGGTGACTAATCACTGATACGGTAACTAATTTGTTTAAGTAAGTGGGAGAGATAAAAAATCTCGTTTGACCACAGAGGAGGATACGAAATGTTTAGAGGAAAGAAATATCAAGATAGCGTAAAGCTAGTTGAAAAGTCAAAGCTTTACGACACAAACGAGGCAATGGACCTTGTAACAAAGACAGCTAAGGCTAAGTTTGATGAAACAGTTGAAGCTCACATCAGACTTGGTGTTGACTCAAGACACGCTGACCAGCAGGTCAGAGGTGCTATTGTACTTCCGCATGGTACAGGTAAGACAGCAAAGGTTTTGGTATTCGCTAAGGGTCCTAAGGCTGACGAAGCTCAGGCTGCAGGCGCTGATTACGTAGGTGAAGCTGAACTTGTTGCAAAGATTCAGGGCGAAAACTGGTTCGATTTCGACGTTGTTGTTGCAACTCCTGATATGATGGGTGTTGTTGGTCGTCTTGGTAAGGTGCTTGGTCCTAAGGGACTTATGCCATCACCAAAGGCTGGTACAGTAACAATGGACGTTACAAAGGCAGTTAACGAAATTAAGGCAGGTAAGGTTGAATACAGACTTGATAAGACTAATATCATCCACTGCCCAATCGGTAAGGTATCGTTCGGTGCACAGAAGCTTCAGGAAAACTTTGAAGCTCTTGTAGGTGCTATCGTAAAGGCTAAGCCGGCAGCTGCTAAGGGTCAGTATCTAAAGAGCGTTGTTGTAGCATCAACAATGGGCCCTGGTATTAAGGTTAACCAGGCAAAGCTTGGCAACTAAAAATGACATTTTTGTCCGTACTTCACCGCTTTCACCACTTGAAGTATAAACATACGTCGGCGTGGTTCAAACGGCAAATTACGAACAAAACTGAACATTTTAAAAATGACATTAAAACCGCTTTTTAAAGCGGTTTTTTTGTACACTATTTACTAAGAAAATTTACAATAAAATACTTGACATTCACTTTGACTTATGGTATTATATATGAGTTGAAAATCCGTAGACAGTCGGCGGTTGGTGGTATATACCACAGACATAAGTCCTACCGAGGGTGTTTTAGTAATGATAATTACGAGCTCTTGGTCTATGACTGAGAGCTTTTTCTTATATGTAAGAAAAGCATTACTTTTGGATTTTCAAAGGTAACATTCTTACAGGAGGTGAAACGAATATGCCAAGTGCAAAGGTTTTAGAAGCTAAGAAAGCTCAGGTTGCTGAGGTTATCGAAGTTTTGAAGGAAGCGCAGACAGGTGTTCTAGTTGACTACCGTGGTTTGAACGTTGAAGAGGATACTGCTCTAAGAACATCACTTAGAGAAGCAAACGTAAAGTATTTCGTTATTAAGAATACACTTCTTCGTCTTGCTGCAAAGGAAGTTGGTCTAGAAGCTCTTGAAGAAGCACTTCACGGCCCAACAGCTATTGCTGTTTCATCAGAAGATGCAGTAGCACCGGCCAAGGTTCTTGCAGACTATGCAAAGAAGAACGAAAAGCTTGAAATCAAAGCAGGTTTCATGGATGGCGCAGTTATGACTCTTGATGAAATCAAGACTCTTGCAGCAACACCAAACATGGACACATTGATTGCAAAGATGATGGGCAGCTTGAACTCACCTATTTCTTCACTTGCAAGATTGCTTGCTACTATCGCTGATGGCGGCGAGGAAATAGCTGACCTAATCGCAAAGAAGGCAGGAGAAGAAGCTCCAGCAGCTGAAGAAGCTCCTGCAACAGAAGAGGCTCCAGCAGAGGAGGCTCCAGCGGCTGAAGAAGCTGCACCAGCTGAAGAAGCTCCAGCAGAGGAAGCTCCAGCAGCAGAAGAAACAGCAGAAGATGCTGAATAATTTAAAGAAATTTAGTTATATCTAATAGGAGGAAATTAAAATGGCAGATTTGAATGCAATTCTTGATTCAATTAAGGAACTAAAGCTACTTGAAGTTGCAGAATTAGTAAAAATGATGGAAGAAGAGTTTGGCGTAAGCGCAGCTGCTCCTGTAATGGTTGCTGGTGCTGTAGCTGACGGCGGTGCTGCAGGCGGCGCTGAAAAGTCAGAATTCGACGTAGTACTTGCAGACGCAGGTGCTTCAAAGCTAGGCGTAATTAAGGTTGTTAGAGAACTTACAGGTCTTGGCCTTAAGGAAGCAAAGGCTCTTGTTGACGGTGCTCCTGGTACAGTTAAGGAAGCTGTTGCTAAGGAAGAAGCTGAGTCAATGAAGGCTAAGCTTGAAGAAGCAGGCGCTAAGGTAGAATTGAAGTAATTTTGCTCTGATTTCTTTTTATCAGTGTTAGGAGTATTATTATGACAATAGATGTATCAACTATACTTAAGGAACTTGGCGGAAAGATAGATATTAACGGTGACGTTAAAATGTCTGATACTGATTTCCTTGGTGAGATGTATCACTTTGATGAACCTTTAAAGGTTTCAGGCTCAGTTTCAAACAATGGTAAATCTTTGATACTGAAAGCTAATTGCAGTGGTCATATGACTACTCAGTGTGCGAGATGTATGAAGGATATCAGAGTTTTGGTTGATTTTGAAATTGACGAGAACTTAGTTCAGGACAATGAAGAAGTCAATGAGGACGATGATGTTATCTTGTTCAGTGAGCCGCAGATTGATATTGATGATATTGTTGCAGATTGCTTTCTTATGAACGTTGAAGGTAAGTACCTTTGCAAAGAAGACTGTCAAGGTCTTTGTCAGCAGTGCGGTGCAGACCTTAACGAAGGAGAATGCGGTTGCAGTCAGGATAATATCGACCCGAGATGGGCGGCATTGGTAGATATCATGAATAAAGATAAATAACAGACAGTCAGAGAGAATTATGGAGGTGTAATTATGGCAGTACCTAAGGGTAAAGTTTCAAAAGCCAGAAGAAATAAAAGACGTGCCAACTGGAAGCTTTCTGTACCAAACATGGTAGAGTGTCCACAGTGCCACGAATTTAAGATGCCTCATAAAGTTTGTAAGTTCTGCGGATATTACAACGGCAAGGAAGTTATAAAAAAAGTTGAGGAATAATTCCGGCTTATTACAAAGGAGAATGCAAAAGCATTCTCCTTTTTTTGTTGCATTAAAAAAGACAGGATATTAAATCCTGTCTTTTGCGTTTCTTATTTGTTTCTGTTTGCTGCCTTTGCACGAAGGCTTGTATTAAGAATTTTTTTTCTCATACGAAGGTTATTTGGTGTGACTTCAAGAAGTTCATCATCTGCGATAAAGTCAAGGCACTGTTCAAGTGACATATCCTTTGGCGGAACAAGCTTTAGAGCATCGTCTGAACCTGATGCACGAGTATTTGTTGCGTGCTTTTTCTTACATACGTTTACTGTCATATCCTCAAGTCTTGAGTTTTCACCGACAATCATACCCTCATAAACCTTAACACCTGCACCGATGAAAAGTTTACCTCTGTCCTGTGCATTGAACAAGCCGTAGGTTATAGATTCACCAGCTTCCCAGGCAACAAGAGAACCGCGTTCTCTCATCTGTATTTCACCCTTATAAGGCTCATATCCGTCAAGGTAGTGGTTCATAATACCCGTACCCTTTGTATCAGTCAAAAGTTCACTTCTGTAACCAACAAGCCCACGCGCAGGAATTTTAAATTCAAGACGTGTATACCCCTGGCTTACAGGTTGCATATTTGCCATTTCAGCTTTTCTGTTACCCAGCTTTTCCATTACGGCACCTGTATATTCATCAGGTACGTCAACAACAAGATGTTCAATAGGTTCGTGCTGAACACCGTCAATTTCTTTAAACAAAACCTGTGGTTTTGAAACCTGAAATTCAAAGCCTTCTCTTCTCATAGTTTCTATTAAAATTGAAAGGTGAAGTTCACCTCTGCCTGCAACCTCAAAGCTATCTGCTGAATCTGTATCGGTAACACGAAGAGAAACATTTGTTTCAAGTTCTTTTTCAAGCCTGTCCTTTATGTGACGTGATGTTACAAAGTCGCCCTCCTGCCCTGCAAAAGGACTGTTGTTTACACTGAATGTCATTGAAAGTGTAGGCTCGTCAATTTCTGTAAACGGTAGTGGATCTATGCAATCAGGCGCACATACAGTTTCTCCAATTTCAATATTTGTAAGCCCTGCAATACACACGATGTCACCAACAGATGCAGTTTCAACCTCAACTCTTTTTAATCCCTCAAAAGTAAATATCTTTGTAGCGCGTACATTTGTAGTTTTGCCATCTTTTTTGCATATCGTAATATTCTGCCCAATCTTAACAGAACCTCTGTGAATTCTGCCTACAGCAATTCTGCCGATGTAATCATCATAGTCAATGTTTGATGCCAAAAATTGAAAAGCTCCGTCGGTATCACCTTCAGGTGCAGGCACCTGTTCAACTATCATATCAAGAAGAAGCTTCATATCTTCGGTTTTTGTATCAGGGTCAAGTGTTGCGTATCCATCACGTCCCGATGCAAAAATAGTAGGTGATTCCAACTGATCGTCATTTGCATCAAGGTCAATAAACAAGTCAAGCACTTCATCAACAACCTCATAAGGTCTTGCATTAGGCTTGTCAAGTTTGTTTACAACTATAATAGGCTTTAGGTTTCTTGCAAGAGCCTTTTTAAGAACAAAACGCGTTTGTGGCATACAACCTTCAAAAGAGTCTACCAAAAGCAAAACTCCATCTACCATATCAAGAACACGTTCAACCTCGCCGCCAAAATCCGCATGCCCGGGGGTATCAACAATATTTATTTTAATTCCGTTGTAATTAATTCCTGTGTTTTTAGAAAGAATTGTAATACCTCTTTCTTTTTCAATATCGCCACTGTCCATAACACAAACGTCAACCTGTTCATTGTCACGGAATACACCGCTCTGCTGTAAAAGTGCATCAACAAGTGTAGTTTTACCATGGTCAACGTGAGCTATAATAGCTATATTTCTCAAGTTTTCAACCTTACTCATTTTCTATATTCCCTCTTTCTTTAAGTCAAAAAACCTCAATTTTACACAATACACCATTTAATCATATAATTATATCATAAAAAAATTTGCTTTTCAACACTTGACAAACAATTTTTTTTGGTATATAATACATCTTGCAGATGCGGGAGTGGCTCAGTGGTAGAGCGTCACCTTGCCAAGGTGAACGTCGCGAGTTCGAATCTCGTCTTCCGCTCCAGAAACCACACCGCAGGGTGTGGTTTTTTCTGTTTATGTATAACAAAAAGGAGTTTTCTTATGACAACATCACTATTAATTGCCGCCTTACTTCCTGCATTGGTACTTTGCATATATCTGTTTCGTAAAGACCGTGTAGAAAAAGAACCTATAGGTTTACTTTTAAAACTTTTACTTTTTGGTGCAATTTCGTGCCTGCCTGCAATTGTAGGTGAAGAAATATTTTTTTCTGTTATTGACGCCGCATTTGCAGATGCCTTCCGTCAAAACGATGCAGGTCAGGTTTATATGACAACAAAAGACTTTCATATGTATCAGTTTGCCCTTGCATTTATAGGTGTAGCACTTGTAGAGGAATTCTGCAAATGGATACTTCTTGTATGGGGTACAAAGAAAAACAGAAATTTCAACCATTTGTTTGACGGTGTAATTTATGCGGCATTTGTTTCGCTTGGTTTTGCCGCATTTGAAAACATAGGCTATGTTTTTAACAATGGCTTTTATGTAGCCGCCGCAAGAGCAGTACTTTCAGTTCCCGGTCATATGTTTTTTGGCATAATGATGGGTTATTATTACAGCTTCTGGCATATTACTGACCAGGCGGCAGCACTTGAGTCACATTACATATCTTTAGGCAAAATATCCCTCAATGGCAATATATTTGATTCAACAAAAAACAAGTGGTTAAGCCTTGTTGTTCCAGTATTATTCCACGGTTTTTATGATTTTTGCTTATTTGTAGGTTCTCCTCTTACAACAGCTTTATTCTATATTTTTGTTATTTTTATGTATATATATTGCTTCAGAAAAATAAAACAAATGTCAATAAACGACTCTTCCACTATAAATTATGCAAAATCTATGCTTTTAAGAAAATATCCTGCACTATGGGATGATGTTACAAGTGAATAAAAAATCAGGGAATGTAAAAATTACATTCCCTGATTTTTTTATTGCATATCTTTATAAACTACTATATATTTTACAACACCTGATCTCGACTGATAAACAACACGGTCGCCAATTGCAATGTCAGCCATTGTTCCGTCAGATACTTCAACACCTCTTGCCACTTCCTCAACTATCATAACATTTGCAGAAGAGCAAATAGCGCCTGTAAGCTTGAATATGTCACTTGTTGACAAAACACATTCTGCCTTTGTAGGAGCAACGCGTATCAGATTTTTATCATTAAAAGCTATAAAACCGGAATTCAGGTATAATGAATGAGTAGCATATGCCCCTGCTTTTGCAGAACCCTTAAATCCATTAAAGCCTTTATTATACTCATAAACTCGCTCGCCCTGACGAATAAGTCCGTTTTCACCTGCTGTAAGACGTACTGCATCACCCGGTTTTAATGATGTAACAGGAATTGTAGTGGCTGTTTTCAAACCACCGGCACCTATTATATAATCCTTGATTTCAAAAGACGCATCTGCCATTGCGGTTTGTTCCGCTCCGTTTACATAGTACTTAACGGCAAAACGCTCAACACCGTTACTATCTAACTTTTTGGAAATTGATTTTACAACCGCAAGCTTTGTATCATATGAAATAGCGGCATAGTCTGAATGTATTACACCAACATCCACAAAGCCCGTATATTTACTGAAATGATACAAATCCCATTTGTAGGTTGTAGAAATAGAAACATCATCATTTGTTATAACAGCATATTTTTCTTCATCTTCCAAATCTGTAGGTATAACAAAAATCAAAGTATTGTCATTAATAAATTCCTTACCGGAAAAATATGTACTGTCTGCAAGTGCCTTTGTGTTAGTCAATGACCCGTTGGAAATTTTATACGCATCCTGCATAGCAACAGTTTGTACAAAACCGTCTTCATCTTCTCCGAGATTTGTTTTTGGGAAGGTCATTGACGTAATTTCATTTTCATCATTCAACTTGTAAAACACAACAGAATTTCTGAAATTACCGTTATTATAAAACACATCTGGCAAAGCAGTAAGTTTATTAATTCTGTACTTATTATCATCAATTTCAAACAATGTATCAGCATAATAATATGCCAACTCACCATCCGAATTATAAATTCTTAATCTTAATTTCTTATCTATACCGTCTTTGAAAAATCCGTCCGCAAGATATCCGATTAACTCACCGCTGTTTGTGTCAACAGTTTTTGTTGCATATACTCCTCTGCCGGCAAAATCAAGGTATATTGTAATGTTCTCTCCTGAAGAAATACCCTTAAGCAGCTTTGAAACTCCATTTGGTACATCTACAGAAAAACCATCTATTTTAACAACATAATCATCTTTTTCTTCCAATTTTCCGCTCAAAACAGAATTACTGTATATAACATATATAAAATCATCATTTTCAACAACGCTTACTACATAGTCTTTTTTAATATCATCTGCTGTTTTCAGTTCACCGGCTGAATTGTAAACAAATATTGCCTTTTCATTCTCTTCAGTTAAATCAACCTGCTTTTTATTTCCGACGGAACAAATTATTCCATCTTCAAAAATATTTGAAACAACAAAAGTATCATATACATTTACAAACACATAGTCGAATTTGTCATCGGCATCACCGTCTATAAAGCTTATATCAGCAAATTCGGCATTTGAAAAGCCAGTTGCATTATAACCCATAACAACGTCACCGTTTTTGAAATATATTGCCTTTTCAGCAACATTAAGCTTTTTCGTAATGTCATCTGCCTGATAAGTAAACGTATTGCCGACTTTTCTGCCGAAATCTTCTCTCTTTACTGTAACAACATTACTTTTTCCGGTAGATGCAATACTTACAACATTAAAATCATCATCATAAAATATGCTTACTTCCTGACCTATAAAAAATCTGAATGACTCATCAAGAAGCTTTGAATTATAGCGGGTGTTGTCTATAATCACAGACCTTTCTGCAGATTTTTCCTTACCTGTAACATCCACATAACCGTTAGACTGCATAATACCTTTTGCAAAGTTAAGTCCAAACTTTTCATATGCATAAATTTTAGTTGATGTCTGGTAAGTATAGTAAATAGGATTAATGTATGAAAGCTTATTCATACCTATACGAAGCGCATTATAAAGCATAGCTGCACAACCTTCAGCGTTCAAAGGACTGTCTGTCGAAACAATACCTGTATTATTCAATAGCCCTATATTTTTAGCTGTTGTGTAGTAACCCAACGAGTAATCACCGTGATGTTTTGCATATTCTGTGTAATTAAGTACTCTTGCAATTACAGTCATTGCCTCAATGTATGTAATTGAATCCCCCGGTCTGAAATAGTTGTCACTTCCAATCATATATCCGTTTTTAGAACAATACATAACAGCAGTACTGTAACTGTCTGTCTGCTTTATGTCATAGTACAGATTTTCAAAAGGAAGGTTTACTCCATCACCTGCAACAGCATAAATTGCCTGTGCAAACAAACCGCGTGAAACACCATCCTCACCTTCTGTATCCAATGGCAATATGCCAAGATTTTTTATGTGCTGTAAAGCTTCTTTGCCATAGTTCTGAGAATCAGCCGATACGGTATTTATAAAGTTCATACAAGAAAAAATCATTATAAATACCAACATAATTGAAATTATCTTCTTTGTCACTATTGCCACCTCCTTATAGACCTGTATTATAAATCATCTTGCATACTTCCGCTCTTTTAGCACCGTTTTTAGGATTAAAGAATCCTTTGTCATCACCTGAAAGTATGTTGTTATTGCTCAAAGTACGTACACTATTTTGTGCAAAATCAGAAATTTCGCTGTAATCCTTATATGAAGAATATGTTTCATATTCCTCTGTAATCATATTAAGACGAACAAGTACCCTGCATAGCATAACTGCCATTTCTTCTCTTGTAACAAAGTTTCCGGGTTTGAATGTGCCATCAGGATATCCTGTTATAATGCCATTTGAGTACATAACTGCAATATACTCATATGACCATCTGTCTTTACTTACATCGCTAAAATCACAGCTTACATTATCTTTGTTTAAATCAAATGCAAGTGAAAGAATTTTAGCAAACTCTTCTCTTGTAATGTTATCAGCAGGTGCAAATACTCCGTCAGCCTTACCGTTTACAATGCCCCTTGTTGCAAGAGCTTCAATTGCTTCTTTTGCCCATGCATAACCTTCTATATCACTAAAGGTTACAGTTTCTAAAGGCTTGATTTCTGCCGGTGGTTCTGGCTTTTCGTATCCAGTTTCTTCAACAGGCACTCTTCCGCCCGCAGCAGAGCCGCCACCTCCACCTCCGCCGGATGTTCCACCTGTAGAAGGTTTCTGAACAGGCTCTTCCTTGCATATTTCTGCACGGATAGCATCATACATATCTGCAAAGTCATTCTTGTTTCCCGGAATGTCCTTTATAACCATTTCAAGAATTATCTGATATGCATCATAGGTGGTAATACTTTCAAGCTTTTCAAGCTTGTACCAGTCATTATAATTCTTCAAAAATTCATAAGTCTTTTCGGGTTCATCTTTGTTTTCCAACACTATTGCTTCAGTAATTGCCATAAAGAACTTTTCTTTCAGCAAAACAAAGTTATCTACGGCATTTTCTTCAGCAAATGCAATTTCATTAACCTTTGCCTTTGCATCTGTATTCATATTCTTATATACAGGATACAATGAATCTTCACCGTCAAAACCTGTTTCAAACTGCATAACTGCACTGTAATCTGCATATTCCATAATTACTGTACGGTCAGCTGTTTTATCTTCATTAAACAGATAAGCTCTTATAACAGCCTCGTTATAGGCTGAAACAATATTTTCAAGTGTTAATGGAGAAACATTTTTAACTTTAATCAGATACTTGGCAACATCAAGCTCTTTTCCATTGAAATACTTAAAATCAAAGCCAAAAATCTTACTGTAAATTTCTATGTAACCCTTCATTGTTTCAGCATCCGATGTGCCGTTAAACTGTGAAATGATGTTACGCTTACTTGCCTCTGTATATAACGGAACATCGTATGAATCACCCTTATTATCAGAACTGCGTACCTGAATTGTGTAAATCAAAGAACCGTCAGTTTCTGTAAGCAATTCATCACCTGCAGTATTAATTTTAACATCATAGCTGTAACTACCAGCATTTTTAACCTTAAACTGCTTTAGTGCTTTAACATCACCATTTTTATTTTTAATTATTACAGAAACATTCTTTCCACCTTCACATTCACCATTAATAGTAATTGTAAAAAATGTTTCCGAAGAAGTATAAGTTACAGAATTGATACTTATATTTTTCTGATTGGCAGTAATAATTGTTGAAAACGCAGTTAACAACATACACAACACAATAATTGACGATATTATTTTTTTCATTACTGCACCTCCTTGTAAACTTTAATTTCACTTAATGAGTTATAGCTGTTCTTTGTGTTACCGTGGCAGACAATTTTAACATACTTGCATTTTGTTTTGTCTGTAACCGTATAGTATTCAAAACCGTTTGTAACACCGTCTGATTTACCTTCAAACACTTCAATCCAGCCCTTTCCGTCATCGGAAATATACAACTCAAAAATTTCTTGTCTTTCACTGCCCTTTTGCCAACATAGAGCAATCTTTGAAATGACTACAGGTTCTTTAAGCATTGCTGTAAAGCTTCCTTCATCAAGTGTACAACTGTACGAACCCAGATTACCATCAAGTGAATTGATTGCCGGAGCTGTTGTTGTTCCCTCTGTATATGCAGTTGCTATCTGTGCCACATCAGGTTCATCATAAACAAAAATCTTTGCTCTGTCGCGGTCGCGGTTATTGTATTCCACATTGGCAATTGAAGCTACACTATTATAGCTTATAGTTGCCACAAACGAAGATTCTATCAGGTTTTCAGGTGCATAAAGTATACCGTTAATTTTCACAACTCCATCCATACCTTCAATAAAATCAGCTTCTGTTTTATGAATAACATCAAATTTATCAAGTGCTTCTACAACAGGAACATAAAGTGTGCCATCAACATACAACCATGGATTTTCAAATGTTTCATACACACCGTCTATACAAACGTCAACACCCTTATCAGTTTCCTTCGTAAGTGCAAAGACAGTATAATCAGGTGCTACAAGACCTGAAGCCATAGTATGTTTCAAAGTAAATTTGCCACCTTTTGAAGTAAATGACAACGAGTCACGCTTTTTATACACAATTTCTTCTGCAACCTTATTTCCATTTGCATCGTATACAGACCATTTGCCTTCTGCAAGACCTGTTACAACAATAAATCTTTCAGCATCACTGCTACCCGGATTAATTGTAAAGTTTTTACCCTTTGTAAGTCCGTCTTTTCTGAAATATGCTATATGATTGTTTATTTCCACACCAACATATTCATTTGTATTTTCCACAAGCTTTGCTTCAAGAGGTACTATTGTTTCAACATCTTCCTCTACCTGAAGTACATTTAAAAAATACGTCTGTTTTTCTGCGTGAGTGTTGGAAACTTCAATTCTCCAGTTACCTACTTCAGCAGTATCGGTTTTTGGTTTCATTTCATACAAATGTCCTTTTACAAGGTATTTGGATACACCGTCATAATTCTGCCCTATTTTTTCTATTGAATAATTTTTTTCAGGAAGCAGAGTATGGTTTACAAGCCTTCCGTTGTAATCATCCTCTTTTCTTACTATAGTTGTTTTATTCCCTTCAACAACAGGTTCTTCTTCACTGTGCATAAGCCATGTTTTTCTGAAAAGCGGTGAAGAGGATTTCACAGAGTCAAAAACTATCAAAGCTGCAGGATAGGTTTCGTCCTTAAAATTAAAGAACATAAATGAACGTTGCATTTTCTCAACCTTATCAGAATATGCGTAGCTTATATCACTCTTCATATAACTATATTTAGGCTCAACAGGATCAGGTCCCCAGTTATATGACAAAACCTCTGCAGTTTTTGCAGCATCTGTATCATAGTCATCAACATTCATAATTGTATATTCGTTATATGACATTTTCTGTCCGCCATCTATGGTTTTAAGTTTGGTCATATTTTCGCCGATAATTTTCTCATTAGGGTCATACACAAGCAATGAATTATGCGCAATAGTCTGTCTTGCATAACCATAGTGCTGTTCATTACCAAACCCCGTAGACGTAACAGTAGCACCTTTGGAATTTGTATAGGTTGTACCTTCGTATATACCGGTATCCATAGCAAGCAAGCCCTTATAATAAAGTGCAAAATGTCCTATATCCTTATGCTCATGACCTTTTATAAAATGAGTCCTTGTATTCATCATACAAACTACTGCGTTTGATTTATAACCTTCTTCCCAGCTTGTTCGTGCAAGAAGATAACCTGAATCATCACCTGTGTATGTTGTAAGCGGAAAGTCCTGTACACTTCTGTTACACGGAACAGTTACATCGTTTATTATAAGCCACATTACAGGAGTCAAATGCCCCGGTGTGTTTGTAGTTTTAACATCTGTACGCTTTCCTCGCCAGTATTCCGTTTTATAATACGGATTTTTCGTAAGGTTACCAAGAAGAAAATATGCCATTGACGAGTCAGTTGCAACATATCCGTTACGGTAATACTGAGGGTCATCACCCTCACGCATTTTTTCACCGTCAGGCTGACGAAGGTACATATAACCTATTGAAGAATAACCTTTTTCAAAATATGCGTTATCATACCCCATACCCTTGAATATATAGTTATTCAAAATTTCATAATAGTGTCTGTACATACCGTAGTCTGTACCTTCCGCATACATATAAAAAGTATTGAATCTGCTTATACCCGGAATAATATACTGTTGTATTCTCCCTGCAAGAATGTTGTAATAATCCGGAATTTCGTCATATGTAGCAACGGCAACCGCCATCAAAGCACCAAGTGATTGAAATTCAAGGTTGTGCCCTACAATTTCAGAAATAGTTCCATCTTTTATACCATAGTTAATGGGAGGATAGCCCGGTTCTGAAAATCTGGTATTCAAAAGCATATACCATATTAAAAATTCTTTATCTTCATCTGTCAAAAGGTCATAGCACCAGTCATAGCAAAGTGCAGTTGACCATATAGCCTGCATCATTGTACGTCCTGTTGAGGATGCACTTGTTTCGTCTATCATCATGCTTTCAATAAAGTTTTTGGCTACAGATATTGCTTCATAACCGTATTTTTCATCTCCTGTAAGCTGATACAAAAAAGCACAAGATTCTATTTTAAGAGCTATATTTGTGTTAAGAGTATTAAGCTGCCCATACTTAATTTCAGGCAACTTGCCATCTGTTTTGTATTTTGCATCTTCAAGCATATCTTTATATGCAACTATATTCTGTTCATGTTCAAGACTTTTTTTAATTCTCTCTATATCCGATTTCCTGAACAAAAGTCTTGGATGTTCAGCCGGTGGAAGATATGTAGGCAATGTATAATGCAAATTGGTAATATTGCCGTTTTCATCTCTTTCGTACAATTTATCCGGCGGAATTATTGGAGGTTTTCCGCCTTCAGGAACAAATTTGTAGTCATCCGTAATATAAATGGCATCGTACTGTACACTTTTGGTAGAATATCTTATTTCCAAAGTGTGGTCTCCTGCCAGAAGCCAGTATTTATCAGCAAGTACCCATGTCCACTCATTGGGGTTTTCCCTTGCAGGCGTTTCCTTCTTTTTATTTCTGTACACTCCGTCATCAAAACTTACATACATATGGTCGTGGTCAGGTGTGCGTATTCTTAGCCATACAAAATAAGAATCATCATCAGGAACACTGATATCATATGTAAGATGTTCATAGTCACGTTTTGGGGCATTCATCTGACTTGAGCCCACGGTAGTTGAAACATATTTGCCGCCACTTGCAGTTTTGTCTTTATAAACCGTCATAGGCTGACGCATTGTATTATAATCTTCCATTTCAATGAAAGTATTACCCTCAATATTTACCCTCTTACCGTCTGCCGAAACCGTAATGCTCATAAGCATCAGCATAGCAAGAAGCAAAAACATCATACTGTATATTTTTTTCAAGCAAATCCCTCCTTAATAATCCGACCCACGATTTTCAAAGTTGAAATTACTATATTTTAAGCAGGTTCGGTTTACTATATTTCGGCTAGTCTTCAAGAGGTTTAATAATAATTACAATTTTTTGTCCTTCAAGACCATATGGCAACAAGGGAATTGATATATGTGCACTGTCATCAGGCTGCACAACAAAGTCCTTGCAGAAGCTTCGTGAATTTTTCATATTTTCATTTATTGCAGAATCACTGCTTCTGTATGCAATTGCAATGTCCTTGCTGTTAAGGTCTTCATCGTTATGTGTAAAACATGTATTAACCCAGCCTTCACCAAGTGTTTCAACGAATTTTTCCATTCTTGAATCGCTTGATATTGTTGTGAATATATAAACCCTCGAAGATGTGCTTATATCAAACTCAACATTTGAAAGCTTACTTGCATTAAAAGGTGTAAGTATAGCTCTGCCTCCCACAAGTTCTTCGGGCACTACTGCAAGTCCGTACACTCTTCTTGTACTTGAGTCATCCAAAAATGTTGATGTACTGTACAGCACATTACCTGTTCCGTATATAGCTGCTGAAGAATTTGTATTACCGTTATTATACGCTTTATACTTACCTGTTGTAGCATCAGGGTCAACAAATTCAGGTTTATAAACGCTTACTGTATCAGTATCTGTAACTACATCGGAATCTGTATATTTAACATTTGTAACATATTCTGTATCAACATATTTTACAAAAATCTTTGGCTGAATACTGTCGGCAGGAAGAGTTATTGTACATGTTTCACCGGGTTTTACATAAAAATCTTTATAAAAAACATTGTTACCTGTTGAAAACTGCAATGAGTTACTTGATGTGCTTTGTCTGAATTCATAATACATACATTTTTCCATTTTTGAATCCTTCTGGAATCTGCTTACTGCAGGTGTCCAGGATGAATCCAGAGCTTTTGCTGCATGGTTCATATATATTCTTGCGCTTCTGTCTATTGTGAAAGTATAACTGTCAACATAATCTGTATTCTTTACGCCCGATACAAAGGGAGGTGCAAAATACTGTGAACCCAAAAGTTCAGGTGAAATATCAAAGAAAAACATTTTCATACTTGTTGGAGGATATGCGTAAGAAATGTTTTCAAGCGAGGTTACTCCTTCGGCATATTTTGAAATATTATCTACTGTGCCATCTGCCGACTTACCTACAATTTCCTTATGCGGTCCGGGAAGAGCATCTGTCCATATCGGATTTTGCACATCATACTGAATTTTAAGCTGTTCGTCTGTGTAATAAACTACTTCATCAGTAGCCATATTTGCAGTGTATGTTCGAAAAGCCACATCAGTTATCTGCGGAATTTCCTGTGTAACGGTTACTGTATAAACCTCATCACCAACAGTTATGGATACAATACCCTCTTCACTTACACCCAAAACCTCTGTGTTGGAATTGATAAGTGAATGTGAAGGCTTACTTAAAGGAAATGCACCTTTAACATCTACTTTAACCTTTGATGCAATATCTTCGTTTAAAACAACAACATCAGGCCATTCTACAAAGCCGGCATTTACCGTAACATTGCCTGTTTTTGTTTCAGGGTCAATTACCGCAAGCTCACCGCCTATTATTACGGCTTCAAGACCGTTTTGTGCGTTCAGTACATTACCATAGTTAAGAAGAGGTCTTGCGTTATCAAAATCATCCCATATAAAAACTTCTATATCATCAAATTTGTTAGCACCTGTATCCAAAGATGCCGATACCTTTTTTGGAGAATCCATCAAAGAACTGATAACAACAGGTGTCTTTGAAACGCTGTAATCCACAAGGCAGTCATCCTTATAACCTGCAATTATCATCATAACCTTTACCTGAGATTCGAATGCACTACCCGGTTTTACCATACAGGATGCAGAAACTCTTGTGGCTTCAGTTATGCTCTCAACTTTTTTTACATCTTCCACACCCTCTGTAACCGTTACATTTTCATAGGTTACATCAAAAAGTGTAGCACTTACAGCACCGTCACCAATATACGGTGCGTATTCATATGCATATACTCCTGATATATTAAAAACCATAAGCATACACAAAACAAGTACAAATATTTTTTTCACAAATATTCCTCCTTAGTACTTTAATCTGATAATTTTATCTGTTAATTTTGCGGTTTTTTATTTCCCAAAAATATTTTTCAGTTGTTCCTGCCGAAAGGGGTTCAATATAATGCCGAACTTTTGTTATATCTGTACCCTCGGGGTATGAATTGTAAAAACCTCCGCAAAGACCGCAGTGGTCACTTCCACCTGATATATACAGATTTTTTTCTAATGCAATTTTATGTGCCCGCTCTTGTTCGGCTTTGCCAAGGTCAGGATGAAACACCTCTATACCTTCTATTCCGCATTCCATAAAAAAGTCAATATCATCAAGCTTGCCGCGAGGATGAGCAACCAAAGCTATACCTCCTGCAGCTTTTATTAATTTCACAATTTCTTTTAGTGGCTTAAAATCAATTTTGGGCGGATACTTATCTCTTTTAAACTCAAAATTTTGTGTAAACCACGCTCTGTATTCCCCTTCTTTTACAAGTCCGCGCTTTAGCAGTGACCTGAAAACGTGATTGTTATAAAAATTTTGAACCCCGGGGTTATCCTCCAAAACATCTTCCCATGTAATACCTTTTATATTACCTAAGGCAACTGCTTCATTAAAGCATTGCATAGTGTTATCCGTCTGCCTTTTTCCCATATCAGCAAGATATTGCTTCATAGGTGGATATTCCGGGTCAAAATCAAACCCCACTATGTGGTAGTCATCAGGATCCGTAACGCAAAATTCCACACCGAAAATATATTCCAGCCCTTCCTTTTCACAAGCTTCTTTAAGTTCTGTAAAACCTGTTGCAGAGTCGTGGTCGGTGACAGCAACTGCCTTATATCCCTCTTCCTTTGCAACCCTGACAATTTCCGCCGGCGTATAAGGTCCATCAGAATGTGTTGAATGTGTATGTAAATTTGCATACATTTCCATATACTACCTCCCAAATTAACCGATATAGAAAGTAAAGTTTTCTATTTTCTTTTCTGACAATCTGTATTTAAGCAATAGTTCAGGACCTGTAGATGCAGAACCAACACCGGAATTCTTATAGTCAATTCTCACAATTGTTGCATTCTCTTTTTTAACCTCATCAGTATGTTTTGCTGCTGTAAGCCCCTTTGAGCTATAATGAGAAACGTTAAATTCAAAGCCTGTATCAGACTCAAACTTAAGACCATTTAACATTTCAAGCAGCTTTGTCTGAATATGGTTTCCGTGTTCCTGAGGCATAATATATTCTACATATTCTCTGTCTGCATTACTTTCATAAAAACCAATCTTTGCATGATGTCGCATATCAATATAGTTATCACCGTCACCGCGGCCAAAATACATAAATCTGTCATTGGCATAAGGTGTTTTAAATTCAAAACCAAGACGAGGTAACCAGATGCAATCCTCACGTACATCAGCGTTTAAAACAACCTTAACGGTACCATCTGCATAAAATGAATAATCTACTTTGAATTTAAGGAAAGGATTATGCCCAACAGCACTAAGAGCACCCATAACAGTTACAGTGTTACCCTCTGCTGTACAACTATAGCACTTTGAAAATCCCTTATCAAAGCCTTCAGCAAACTGATTTGCAAACTTATACCATTTGTCAACTATATATCTTTCGTTATCTATAGGAGCACGAAATACTGTAAGCTCAACAGGGGCAATCAACTGTTCTACACCGTCTTTTACAATACTTACAAGCTTACCTGTATGTCTGCATATTGCATAGCTGAAATTTTCACCTGTCACAACAAATCTGTTTTCTGTTTCCGTAACCTGCGCCTTAGCTTCATCTTCCTTTGTTATTTCCGCACACTGTGCGTCAATTACAAGCTGTTCAGTTGCAACCTCATAACCTGTTTTGTCATACAAATAGCAGTTTACAAATGCGCCAAGTTCACAATCCTCAACAACCTTACATTCAATTTCCGTAGTCTCCTTTGGTTCAAGGTCAAGTGTAAGATATTTATAGTCAATAATCTCCCCGTCAACTACTGTTTCATATTTAAAAGTATATTCATTAAGGTTTGTAAAGTCATAAAGATTTGTAACCTTAATCTTATTGCCTTCAAGTTCAAAACGTGCATATTGATATGCATACTTTGAGTAATATGAGCCCGACTTAAAGCTTCTGTCGTGTAATACAAGTCCGTCGGAGCAGAAATGTGCATCGTGAGTAAGTTCTCCAAAGTCACCGCCGTACTTAGGCACACCGTCTACAAGAACACAATGGTCTGCCCATTCCCATATACATCCGCCTATAAGCTTAGGATATTTATATACTATATCCCAGTAATCCACTACATCCCCCGGACCATTACCCATTGCGTGAGAATATTCGCACCAGAAAAGTGGCAAAGTCTTATTTTCGTCCTTGGCATAATCCTCTATCAACTCACATCCGCTGTTATCTCTTGGTTTATCTATTGGTGGATACATACGAGAATACAAATCAGGTCTCCCGTAAAATTCAGGATGCTGTTCACTCGTTCTTGAAGCATCTTCACAGTGAACAAGACGTCTTGGGTCTGTTTCTCTTAAATACTTTATCATTGAATAATGATTTTCTCCGTGTCCGCTTTCATTACCGGTTGACCAGCTGAAAATAGAAGTGTGGTTTTTATCCCTTTCATAGGCACGAACCATTCTTTCCATAAAGGATTCTTCCCATTCAGGGTTTCCGCAGGGCCAGTCGTTGGGGTTTTCCACCATATCATAGTTCCAGAATTTAGTTGGTTTTCTTATGGCGAAACCATGAGTTTCAATATCAGTTTCAAGCATTACATAAAAACCAAGCTCGTCACACATATTAAGAAATTTCGGAGTAGGCGGATAATGAGATGTTCTTATTGTATTGATGTTAAGCTTTTTCATCTGCAAAAGGTCGTACATCAAATCCTCGTCTGTCATATACCAACCTCTTGTCGGATGTGTATCGTGGTGGTTTATACCCTTTAGCTTTACAGGTACACCGTTTACACAAAAAGCGGACTCTTCATTTATTGAATATTCCACAAATCCTATAGACTGTGTAATTATTTCATCTTTATATTCAAATACCAAATCATAAAGATATGGTTTTTCAGCATTCCATTTTATTGGGTTTTCAACTGTGAATTCAGCTTTTTTGTCAGCTTCACATTCACCAATAAGTTCCTCACCGTCATAAAGATATATTTTTGCACAACCTTCAAAATCAACAATAATTTTATTGCCTTCTGTTATAATTTTAATATCCTTTATATGACCTTCGGGACGTGATAAAATATAAACATCACGGAAAATACCATTAAAACGAAAAGCATCCTGGTCTTCAAGATAGCTTCCGCTACACCATTTTCTTACCTTTGCAAGAACCTTGTTTGTACCTGCCACTACAAAATCGGTAATGTCAAATTCTGCCTGTAAGTGACTTCCCTGACTGTAGCCTACATATTTGTCATTAATATAAAGCTCAAGATTTGAAGAAGACCCCTCAAATACCATGTAATAGCGTCTTTTACTATCCTTAATTTCAAATTCACGCATATATATTCCCAAAGGGTTTTCATCCGGAACATAGGGCATATCAACAGGGTATGGATAACGAACATTTGAATAGTTTGGAACATCGTATCCGTGCATCTGCCAACAAGATGGTACAGGAATTTTATCCCAGCTTTCTATAACTTTTTCTTCGTTGTAGTCTGCATCATAGTATTTAAAATTCCATTGCCCGTTCAAAAGCATATATGCTCCTTCATTTTCAGGTATGTAGTACGCTCTTTGAGGCATACGGTTTTCTTCAATGTGATTTAAATCTTCATAAAATCGCATTATTCATCCTCCATTCATTTATATTCAAGTATTTTAACAGATGAAACCTTGTAAAAACCTTCTGCATCCATATATTCTTTTTTTATACCAAGCTTTATGGGAAGTTCTCCTTCAACTACCCTGATGGCAATATCATATTCTCCGCCCGGCATATTTTCAGGAAGTGCTGTCCACGTGGTAATGTTTGTAACAGATTCATTCATAAACCTTGTGTTATCAAACCCCGATGCCTTGCACACATATGAATTATTTTTATCAGAAAACTTAATTTCAAGGTCATACTTGTTATAGCAAAGACCATAACCCATATTTTCCCATTCAAAATTTATTTTAAATTTTACGCCACTATCAGTACAGGTGTTATGGGAAATTGATTTTACAAAATACCAGTACCCAAGTCGGTTTGCAAGATATTCGGTAATAAACTGATTTTTTTCAAGCCATTCTTCAATATAGCCGTGAAAGCCAGCATATGTGGCATGGCTCCTCTTTGCCGCTTCTAAAAACTTAAAACCACCGCAACCATCTTCATAAGTGTATGAAGTGATATGTCCTCCCTCCACATCAACAGGTGCCTGCTTGTAAAACATATCAAAAAGTTCAGGAGTGCTGAGTGTGTGATAATCTCTTTCAAATTTATCAGGACCTGCCATTATAGAGTCGTCACGAATACCCATACCAAGACTCAGGCAATAATCCCTGACATCACTTTTAAGAGGTGTATCAGCAACTATGTCCTCACGTGTGTTTCCCTCTATTTGATTTACAAAGTCGTCATTCATAAGAACAGGTTTATTTTTAAAATATTTTGCATGTAAATATGCGTGTTTACGGTGCATATCAAAAAAACCTTTTCTCATACTTCCGCAGGAGGTATGTCCTTCACCCCAACATCCGTACGAACCTAAATCCACATATTCAACCCTTGGGTCATTATCAAACTTTTCAGCATATTTTATAATAAACCTTTCAAGATATTCCAAAAACAAAGGGTCGTTAAAATCAGGCTCCCAGAATTTTTCACAATATTTTTCAGGTTCTGAAAGAATCTCTTCTTTTCTGTATGGGTCATAATGACAATTTTCCCACCACTGTGGGTCATTTTCATAATAAGGCGGATAAAACGCACCATTACACCCCATTTTATAAAGCCATTCAGGTGTAGCAAAACGCATAATTTCCAAAGTTTCGCTGCAACACATTCTGAGTGCAAAGCGGTAACCTTCCTTACCCCATTCATCCATTATTTCATCTATTTCCGACCAGTCAAAAACACCGGGTTCTTTTTCAACATCTGACCAGTCAAACCGAATGTACAAGTGATTAAGCCCCGGAAAATCATGATAATAATTGCCCTTTTCCACACGGTCACGATATTTTGGATTTTTAAGACCATTATCCACATAATGCCAATACCAACCTTTATGTGGATTAGACAATATAGTTTTGTCGTCTCTTAAAAGCTTCAAATCTTTAGTTATAATCAAAATTCTCAACCCTTTATTTTATAAATATTTAAAATGTACCAATTTTTATTATACAACAAACACCACATTCTTAAAATGTCACAATGTTCTTAAATGATGTCAAAAAGTTCGATTTTAATTGACAAAAAATTTTTACCGTGATAAAATCTTATTTGTGAGGTGATTTAATATGCGATTTCCCACACTACACAATTCATTGGATAATCAGTTAGAATTTGAAATCAATTACTGCGGTATGTCAATACATGATGCTTCCTGGTTTGAAGAACGCCAGAAACCCACATATGCAGTATGGGTTGTAAAAAAGGGCAATGTCTGTATAGAATACAACAATGATTCATACCTTCTTAACGAAGGGGATGCTTTCTTTTTCAGACCTGAAGTACCATATAAAGCATGGACAGAAACAAAAGACGGTTGCAATTTTATATACATACTTTTCGATGTATATGTAGGCAGAAGTCTTTCCTCAACAAACATTTTACAAACCGAAGGTATGTTGCTTGCTGCTCAAATCAGAAATGAAACAGATATAATTTTCAAATGCCTTGAAAATTATACAAACAATTTTCATTTTGCTCTTTTGCACTTGAAATCAGCATCAAGTTTTTTAATAACAAAAATGATTACAGAGCTTCATACGATTGCAACCTATGTACCTAACTCAAAACACGAAAAACTAAGTAACTTAAGAACGGTAATTGCGTACATTGACGAAAATATCAGCAGAGACATTACGGTAAAAGAGCTTGCTGAAATTGTACATATGTCAGAAAAATATTTCATTACATACTTTAAAGAAACTATAGGAAACACTCCTTTTGCATACATAACCTCAACAAAAATGAAAAAAGCCTATGAATACATAGGTGCAGAAGGCTATTCCATAAAACATACTGCTGAACTCCTGGGGTATTCAGACCAATATGTTTTTTCAAAGGCGTTTAAACGCACTTATGGTTTTTCACCATCAAGAATACACAGACAAACTAATTAACTATTATTCTTGACACAACTACATTTTGCTGATATTATAAAAATAGTAACTATATGGAGGAAAATAAAATGAAAAAATTACTTGCTGTTATTCTGGCACTTACAATGACTCTTTCATACACAGCATTCGCTGAGGAAGATTTATACGAAGAAGAATATTTCGACGAATCCTATGAAGAACCGGTTTACGAAGAAACCGTTGAAGATACATCTTCAGAAGAAAGTATTGAAGAAGCTTACGAACCGGAATACGAAGGAGAAAATTACAAACCTGACATTTCTGTTCCTGACAATACAAAAAATGACAAAATCAAAGTTTATGTAAACAACAAAAGAATTCTTTTTGATACCGACCCAATGCTTGTAAACAGCAGAACTATGGTTCCCGTACGTGCCATCTTTGAAGCTTTGGGTGCAAAAGTAATGTGGGATAACAATACTCAAACCGCTATAGGTATTATGGGTGACACAACGGTTAAAATAGCTATTGGTCAGTCATACCTTACAAAAAATGGTGAAGTAATAAATCTTGACTCTCCTGCATTCCTTACATCGGGAAGAACTTACGTTCCTGCAAGAGCAATTGCAGAAAGCTTTAACTGCACGGTTGAATGGGATAACGACACACGAACAGTTACAATAAAAAGTAAATAAATACAACAACAGCACACCGATATTATTTCGGTGTGCTGATTCTTTTTAAAGTATTCTTATGGTTCAGACGCTTACAAACCACCCAAACTTAAAGTATTATATCATATTAAGCCAACTGTGAAGTTTCCATATTTCACCTGTATATTCAAAAACCGCAACAGTGCAATTATTACAACAAACTTGCTTTCTTGGAATATGCATTCCTATTACTACATCCAGCATTTCACGCAACCAGCCTCCATGGGAAAAAATGGCTACATTTTCACAATTTAAACCTTCCAGCTTCTTCATAAAGGCTACAACTCTGTCATTAAACTCTTTTTTTGCTTCTCCTCCGAAAGCAACATATCCGTTTTTGGCAATATCCGCCCGTTGTTCATCTGTCACAACAGAAAGAGGCTTGCCACCTAATGAACCTATGTTGATTTCTCTTAAAAGCTCACAGGTTTCGTATTGACAACCGCAAACTGCAATTTCAGCCGTTTCTCTCGCCCTGACAAGATCACTTGAATATACCTTATCAAAAGATACCTGTTTTAAAAAATCACCGGCTTTATTGGCATCATCTTTTCCTTTATCCGTAAGATGAACATCAAGCCATCCTGTCCATTTTTCGGCTTTATTTGTTTCACTTTCTCCGTGTCTTATTACATATACTCTCATATTATCACACTTCTTTTCTGAAACCTTTGTACAAATGAACCATGTTTATATCTTCAAGCATATCCAGGCCGTGAGAGCCGCAATTACCGTCAATTTCGTGACAACCATGGTCCATTGCAAAGCCAAGTAGAGTATTATGATGCTTCCAGTTATTTCTTACAAGTTCGGTTATCAAGGAGAAAAAGTGGCAATTTATTTTAAGTTCTGCCAACGCTTCCTTACTTTCCGGACCATATTTATGCATCAAGGCGTCATAATTACCATTGTATATTACAATAAAATCGTGTTCATCACGAAGAATAACCTCTGCTGCCTTTGCATTCACTGCTGCCGTACCACCTTCTTCAAAGTGGAAATAATCCATATCACGATTAAGATATATTTTGCTTAAGCTGCTATTTCCTGATGTGATAATTGCGACTTTTTTTCCGGCACGAATCAAAGCGTCAAAAATAGTGTCTATAGTAATAACAGGCTTCTCATATTTTTGAATACCATGAACTTCAGGTTGTGCACCTGTGTACATTGTGCCAAAACAAACAGGTGTTACAGATGGCATAACCGTTGCAAGTGGAATTTTAACTCCGATATTCTTGTTAACAACATTAAAAAATTCCGCATACTTTATATATATCCACTGTGCAATAGCATCCGGATTATACATAATAACACGGTCTGCTTTTTTTCCGTCAAAAACTCTGTCAATATAATTTGAAAGCTCACTGTTTGCAGGCGCCGCCTTATTTGGCGGCTCTATCCCCATAGCATAAGCAAGGGCAGCACATATAGTATCTAAAGAATTTTCGTTTGCAACTGCTTCGGGAGCATCATTAACACCTAAAATTTCATCTGTGGAAACGCCAAGCACTTCCTTAAGAAGTTTTATATTTTCAATTGTCGGCATTGTCTGATTTGTCTCCCACTGACTGACAGTTTGTCTTGTAACAAACAACAAATTTGCCAATTCATCTTGCGACATTCCTGACTTTTTTCTCAGTCTCTGAATATTTTCACCAACTGTCATATAAATCACCTCTATAGTTCATTTTACTATATTGCTTTTTAAAATGCAAGAATTACACCTTACGTTTGTCAAGCAACACTTGCGAAGTGACATGCATTAAATGCACACATAAAAACAGGGATTGTAAAAATAGTATTTTACAATCCCTATTTTAAAAGACAAATAATTCTCAAAATTATAAACTGATATGCCTTTTTGTTAATCCTCAAGCCCAAGTCCGCGTAAATCTGCAACAGTATTATTTTTTTCAGCATCGTATAATTTCCATATTACACGAAGACCTGCAAGAGCGGATTTTGCATCTGTAAGAGGCTTTTTGCCATTGATAACACAATCTGCAAAATGAGTAATTTCATGTTGTGTATCTTTGGATTTTTCTCCATCTCTTTCCCATAGCACTTTATATGTTGTAGGGTTTTCCAAACCACCCGGAACGTGGTCAACAACTGCATCATAAAGCTTTATCTTACCTTCATAATGGTCATATTCAAGCATACCTTTTTCAGTCTGAATCTGAAAATCGTATGCCATTCTTGTACCTCTTGCACCCCATGTTGCACCATGATAACCTATTGCGCCGTTTTCAAAATAGAATATAGCGGCACTTGTACCTTCCTTCATAAGCCAGGGCGTTCCAACCTTTGTACCAAAGTGCATTCCCTTTACAGGTTTACCCAGGAACCAAAGCATAATATCAATGTAATGACATCCGTGACTGAATAACTGACCGCCACCAAGTCGTGCATCACTTCTCCATTCATATTTTTCAGTTTTTGTAAGCTGTTCAGTCCACACAGACATCTGCATAATTTTTCCGTATTCTCCTGAATCAATCAATTCTTTTAGCTTTACAATACCCGGCCAGTAACGAACAGGATATGCACACATAAGTACAACACCCTCTTCTTCACAGGTTTCCATAAGACTTAGACATTCCTCCTCGGTATTGCAAAGGGGTTTTTCCATAAGAATATGTTTTTTATGATGTGCGAAAAACATACCGCATTCATAATGCAAATGATGAGGAAGAACACAAAGTATAGCATCAACTTTATCTACCATAGTTGCATAATCGGTTGTTATGTATGGGTCATTAAGAACAGATGCAACATCCTCTGCTCTTTCAACAAGAACATCACACACCGCAGTAATTTCAATATTTTCAACAAGATTTATTCCCTGGGCATGCTGTTTCATCATACCGCCACAGCCTATAAGCCCAAGTCTGATTTTTTTCATTTATCATCTTTCCCTTCTAAAGTTTATATTTTCATATACTCAAAGAACATTATTTTACATACGGATATTCATTTGCAAGGTAATGTATGGGTGCTTCATCCTCATCAATTTCCGGAAATCTTCCTGCAGGAAGATAAAAACGATTGTCCGCATTATCATCATTAACCATAGATACTTCACCGATAAGGACTTTTTCTCCTTCAGCCCAGAATTTGTGATACATACCCTGCTGAATGGTTATACTTTCCCCGGGAGCAAGGCGTACCTTGCTGCCTGCAGGAACAGTGTAATGTCTGCCGTCCTTGTATATATCCACATCTGTGTTGTCAAGCTGTTCATCTTTTGTTGAATTGTAAACTTCTATTACAAGTTCTCCTCCGCCACGGTTGATAATATCTTCCATTTTATTCCAGTGAAAATGACAGGGAGTAACCTGCCCAACTTCTGAAATCAGGAGTTTTTCGGCATATGTTTTTTGATATTTTTTGTTTTTTGGATTGCCGTTTCTTATTGTAAAAAGCAAAAGACCTGTTTTTTCAAAATCTCCGGAGCCAAAGTCTGTAATATCCCAACCCAGCATATTTTCACGGATTTCATCATATTCACTTCCTTTGCCTTCCCAATCCCTGGGAGTCCAGTACGCAAAAGGAGGAAGTTTAAAATTCATTTTTTCAATAAAAACCTTTGCTTCTTTTATTAAACTATTAATTTCTGAACGTTTCATAATTTACTACCCCGTATCAACCCAATTTAAGGCGTATAATAACAACCGTACACTGCCCTTCACCGTTATTTACAAATTCATAATCACCAAAATCTGCAGGAATGGCTGCTGCCTGAAGAAAATCAATAGTAGTTTGTCTTTCAGGATGAGTTTTTGAACGAATTGTTATGTTTTTACCTATTGTAAGAGTAGCAACGTGAAGATATTTACCTTCTGTACTGTATTCACAGAATTCATTAAACACAAATCTTTCGATATGGAATGGCATTTCCGGTAGTGAAGAGAATCTTTCAATATAATAATCAGGAGTCCATTTGATAATTTCCGGTCTTGCACGCAAATTATCCTTTACCCAGCTTTCACGTCTGGCAAGATCCATAGCAAAGCCGTGTTTGCACTGAAGATTAGATGGCTTACCTATCATCTGTTTTGCAGTATCATCCCATGTATGTCTGCCGAAATCGTGCATAAAGAATGAGTATTCGCAAGTTGTAGTATTTACGTTGGTATCCATTTCAAGTACCATTTGTCTGCCACCATGACCATGTGTAGTACCCGGTGGAATAAGGAATAAATCGCCCGGAGCCGTTTTCCATACTTTAATGTAATCTCTCCAGTCAGGTATCAAGTCCTTATTTACTGAAGCTTCCCAGCATTTTTGCTGCCATTCTTCCACATTTGCATCGTCCTTGAAGCCCATCATAGTTGCAGCGTTTTCGTAAGCTTCAAGTATATAATAGGTTTCATATCTTCCAAACTGTTCATTAAAGTTTCTTCTTACATAGTCTGTTGATGGATGATTATGATGTGGCATAGCTGTACGCTCCATAGGAGTATCGGGATCATCAAAATATCCATCATCAATAGCCGCAAGCAAAGGCCACCACTTCGGAACTTTTTCATTCCAGTATTTACCTACAAATCTATCGCCATATTGTAACAAATTTACAGAAGGTAATCTGATTTGCTTATCACCCAAATCAACTATCATATCAAGTTTAGGTGATGATATACTGTTCCACGCACTGTTATCAAGTCCCGGAACATCCCATATCTGTTTAAAACGAGTTGCACCCCATGCACCGGGCATAAATGTTTTAACCTGTTTTACAGGGTAATCAAGAACTCTGTTTATTATTGTATCATAAGCCTGTCTGGACATCATAACCAATTTATCAGCTTCAACAGCCTCTACATAAAAGTCCATATTTTCAAGCATATACCATTTTTGGTTGTCAATTAAGTGAAAATCAACATAGTATAGTTCTTTCCAGTAATATTCAGGGTCCGGTTCATCAAATCCTGCAGGAACAAGGGTATTATCCCACAAATTCCACATAATAGGGTCTCTTGTCATATCAAAATAGAATTTATAGTCGTAAATGTCATTGATTTCCTTTATACAGGCACCGGGAGCATATACCACAACAACCTTTTTACCTTCGGATTTTTCATTTTTAAGTTGAGTAAGCTCTGCACGAAGTTCTTCTATTTTATCTGCATTCATTATATCCTGAAGTAAAGCTTCCGGCTTTTCGTAACCAAGGCTTGGGTCACATTCCAGATTTGGTCTTTTATATTCATGGATAAATTCAGGTGATTCAAAAACAGTATTGATACTTATAGTTGTAAATTCTATTCCTTTAGATTCAAAAGATGTTTTCAAGTCATTCAAAATTGTTTTCCAGTCAACACAGTAATTTCCGTCAAAACCAAAAACACATACATTTGACCCTGCAGTAAATCTTTCATTTGCCAAGGCTAATATTTTTTCTCGTGCTTCACCTTTTTCGGCAAATACATTTTCAATAGTTTTGCCATCTACAGAAATTTTGTTTTCTGCATTATTGGTATATTCATATAACATTCTCATAAAAATTCCCCTCCACAATTAAGATAATTTAATTATAATAACACCTGAAAGTTCATCTGCACCGCCTATTGCAATGCGATTTTTATCAGGACTTAACGCCATAGTAGTTGCATTGAAAATACATACATTACGTCTGTTATCTGCATATGCTGTAGGAACATAACCCAACTGTTCAACACCATTTTCGTCATCATACTTAAACATATTGGCAGCACCTTTTTCATAGCCTGCAATACCAAACACTGTATCACCTGTGCATACCAGGGAATTTACGCTTCCGCAAGTTGTAACAGCACCAAGGCTTTTAACCTTACCGTCTTTAATTTTTGCAAGCATCATATCCTTTGTCCCTGCTATTACAGAACCATCCTCCATTTTTACAGAAGCATTAGCCTTTGCAAGATAATTTCTGCCCACCATAGCAGGTAATTTACAATCATCTGCCACAGGTTCCTTTATTTCATTTGCTTTTTCAGGTTCCCATGGTGTGATTATTTTTGTATTATCCGATATGTTAAAATCAATTTTATATGTTTTTTCTGTTCCGCAATAAATTGAAATGTTGTTATCATCTTTCCATTCCAATTTATTTACCCTGGTATTTTCTCTGCCGATTGATTCCCAGTAACTTACTGACTTAACTTCAGGGAATGTTGTAAAGTGACGGTTTTCTTCACTGAATTCTCTCATCTTCTGATTGAATTTGCTTTTTTCATAGAACTTTGCCCATTTTTCCTCAAAGTCATCCAACGGATAATATTTTGAACATTCCAATGGATATGGCATATATACAACATAGTCATTTGACGGAATTCTTTCCTCCGTTTCAATGGCAGGAACAAATTCTCTTAAGTCAATAGACATAATACCGCAATATAAGTCCTCGTGACTTCTGTGGTTACCATCTGAAATATAAATAACATCATCGAATATATTAAATTCAGCAGTAACACTGATAGTACGTTTTGGCGTTCCCAAAAAGCCTAAATCAACAGGCTCCTTGCCATTTAAAAAGTCCCACATAAACAACCTTGCACCACAATAATTGGTAAGGGGCGCTGTTGTCATACATCCGTACCATAATCTGCCCTGACTGTCAAAGTCCATACCGTAAAGATTTGAAAATACATCATTTCTGCTTTTATCAATAATATCAACATCAGGAACAGGATTACCTATTTTTTTAAGCTCGCCTGTTTCAAGATTGTATGCATAAAGCATCTGGCCTCTTCCCTTGTCATCGCAAGGGCCGGTTGACATATAAAGTATTCCGTCTCTTTCTCTTGCGTGGCGCAACAAACCATCAATCTCAACTTCAAGGTATTCAATATCCCTGATATTGGAATTATATCTGAACAACTTACCTGAATATGTAGAGCCGTATATATGACCGTCGGAACACAAAAATGTTCTGCTTGTTGCAAGGTCGGAAACCTGTCCTAAGCATCTTCTTTCACCTGTGTGTACGTTATATACATAACCGGTACCTCTCATCCATGTAGTGCAGAAATAATCACCTGTTTTAGGGCAATATGTTCCGCCATAAGTTGTATCGTAAGGTGAAATTGTACCTCTGTTTTCCACTACGCCTGTTTCAGGGTCGTATATAATAATATCAGACCCCGGATAACCTTCCCACTGATGGTTTGCATATTGAAAAGGCATCCACACAGGATGATTCGGAGATGGCGAAGTAGTGTGGGTTGTTGATATAATTCTGCCATCTTCCATAAAAGAAAGTGCAGTGTGAAATTTTGATGTTCTCAAACATTCATTTCTAAGAAGAATTTTATCTTCAAGGTTAAAATGACGAATAAGTTTTTTGTTTTTAAAGTCATATTCAAAAAGTCTTGCATATTCCGAAACATAACTTTCACCGCATGCAGGAAAGAACACTCTGCCTTCAGGACTTATAACCATATCCCATACAGCGTTATGTGTAGGCAAATCCTCACACAAAAGATGTGTAACACCTGCTTGTGGGATTAAGTCAAAAAATTCCTTTGGTTTTTCATTAAAAAAAACAAAAGTATTATCGGGCTTCATTGACATTTTAATTCCTCTTTTCCAATTAAGTTTTAAGTTCAGGGTTAAATATACCTTATCTTATAAAATATTATAAAATACAAAATTTCAAATGTATTTATATAAAAAACACCAATTTTTATATTTTTTGTTGGTTTCAGATAAAAAATGCCTGTTCGACTAAAAGCCGAACAGGCATTTTTAAAGATATTGTAATTATACTAAAATTTAAACATAGACTTTGCATATTCAGACGGAGTAACTCCAACCTTATCTTTAAACAGTTTTGAAAAATAATGAACTGTTGTAAAACCAAGACTATCTGAAATTTGAGTAAAACTCAAATTTGTATCACAAATCATATCCTTTGCAGCATCAATCTTTAACGAAATAAAATATGACATAGGCGACATTCCGCATTGACTTTGGCACAACTTTTTAAGTTGATATATGCTTAAGCCGCAATTGTCACAAATATCTTCAAGAGTTAATGATTTTCCTATATTTTCTTTTAAGTATTTTGTCAACATATCAAACAAATTATTGTCACGGGTATCGCAATTCAAACTACTTGGTTTCAAGCTTTCGCTTTCGTATACATCGATAAGAAAAATCTCCAACTGATTTTTTAAACTTTGTAATGTAATTGCATCCACATCATCCCGTTTTACCATCCCTTTCAATCCCGGATTATGGGAAACTGACTTAAAGCATTTTTTACCAAGGGATATAACCTGAGATAAAAGTTGACGTTGTTTACCCGAAAGAGTTATTACCTTATTAGCAAAATCAGAAATTATTCCGGAGGATGATTCAAAACTTACAATACTAAGCTTTGCTATATTTGGTTTAGCCCCCTTGTGAAAAGAAAGTGGAGCATATGTTATCATCTGACCTTCTTTAACAACATATGGTTTATTGTCTACCAGCACTTCAAAAACACCTTCGTTAACGTATATAAACTCCCAAAAATCGTGTGTTTCACCAATTGGCTCCAAACCTGTTAAATCAAAGGGAAAAATAGTAATAACAGATTTTATGGAAATAACATCAGAAAATAATGTTTTTGCATATTCAGCCATATTCTTCCCCCTTTTTTTAATAACTTTCGATATATTTTATATTACATTAAAAAAAGTTTAAAGTCAATAAAAGAAATACATAAATAAATTTTAATATTTCCAATGGGTTGAAGATAATAAACGCATGGCAGTGCTTATTATAAAACAATTAAATCATAACGGTTATTTAAAGAACATCTAATCATATTCCTTTCCTTTGATAAGAACTTTATGAATGTTAAGTCCACTATCAAACACAACAATATCTGCACGATAACCGCTTTTTATCACACCGCGGTCATTAAGCCCTAAAATTGATGCAGGCGTTTCGCTAATCATCTTTACTGTATCTGCAATAGAAAATCCATAATGATTTACACCTTTTTCAAGCAAAGTAGCTGCAGTAGCAATACTTCCTGCAAAAGAAGAACGGTCAGGGAGTTTTGCAACTCCGTCTTCAATGATAACTCTGTTTTCGAAAACTTTCTCCCCAAGCCAGCTTTCCGTAACATCAGTACCGGCAGGGCGAAGAGCATCTGTTACAAGAGCAACTTTATCGGTACCCTTTATTTTAACTGCAAGCTTTAGTGCATCAACAGCCGCATGCTTACCGTCTGCAATCATTTCTACTGTAACATTATCATTGAGATATGCAGCCTCTATAACCCCTGCCTTTACAACCTGATTAATCTTTCTTACGGTAGGAGTTGCACTATAAAGATGTGTAACGTGAGAAAATCCATTTTCAAAGGCATCTGTTGCAACATCACTTGTAGCATCACTATGTCCAAGAGACATTAAAACTCCGTTTTCCATCATTGTTTCTGCAAATTCCTTCATACCGTCAAGTTCGGGTGCAGCAGTAATTCTTGTTATAATACCTTTTCCTTCTTTCAACAAACGCTCAGTTTCTTCAGTTGTTGGAGTATGAAGTAAATATTCCTTATGTGCTCCTTTTTGAGCTTTAGAAATATACGGACCCTCAAGATGTATTCCATGGAAATTAGGGCATAACTCTATGGCCTTTTTATAAGTACGTATAAGTTCAATAAGACTTTCAAACTCCGACGATACAGCAGTAGGTACAATTGTTGTGGCACCGTTTTTCAAATGTGTTTTTGAGATGTTTTCAAACGCCTCCACGGTACAGTCCATAAAGTCATAACCGCCACCACCGTGCACATGTAAATCTATAAAGCCCGGTGACACATACATACCTTTTGCATCAAATACTTCACAATCCGAATATACCTCGCCTTTATAATCGTCGTCAACAATTATGCCGTCTTTGATTAGAATATTTCCATTTCTTATATTTGCGTTTACAATTATATTGCCGTTTGCTATAAGTAAATCTTTAATCATTTATTATACACCCTTATTTCAGGAACAGGTGACTGCAAAGCAACTTCTGATGCATAAAGCATAGCATCCTTATGAAGCTGGAACAATGAACATGGAACTTTTGCTGTAATTTCACCATGAAGAACTTTACGAAGTGCACCTGCATTCCAGTCACGTGGCATACACATTCTTACTTTTTTAGCCATAAACATTTCCTTCATACCTACTGTTATACAGTACTTCGGAATTGCATTAACATCACCGCCGCAGTTCATAAAGCAGTTAATGGTTCTTGTTTCTCTTGAAACTTCAAGAACACGTGTAGGACGGTTCAAAAACTCTTCATTTGTGCATTCTTCACCATCTTCAGGCGGTTCGTTAAATGCATAGTGACCGTTAATACCTATACCGCCGAATACCATATCAAGTTTTCCGTATTTTTCAATAATTTCCATTGGTTTGCCGGGATTTTCAGGGTCAGGGAAAAATCTGTTTTCAGGAAGAACGTTAAGTTCATCATCAATCTGGCTATAGAATATTCTTTCCATACCACCTCTGAATGACAACGGGTCATTTATATCAATATACTTTTTATCATCTGTAAGGTATTCGTCCATATTGATAAATACACAATTTTTAAGGCTTACACGATATTTGTTTACAAGATAAACAAGTCTGCTGTAAGGACCTATAGGACCATAAGGAACTACCATAACAGTAGGTTCACCTTTTTTGTTATTTTCTTCAATAACTTCCAATACTTCAATGGCAACTTTCCAGTACATATCCACTTCTGTATCACATACATTAAGTTTTATGTTACTTCCTTTGCCAAGATCTTCTCTTTTAATTCTGTTAATATCCATATTAAATACTCCTTTAAATTAATTTGTATTTTCATTATAGTATTTAAGCAAATTAAAGTATATGGATATTTACGCCATAAATTAGCACATTTTGGTCACAAGCTTATTTGACATAATTAACTCAAAATGTTATAATATCATAAAATTCAACAGTAAGGATGAGTTTCATGTACAAAAATTATAGCACAGAGCGAACATCCCAAGAGTATATTATACTAAACAGTTGCGGTATTCAGAAATTCTATGACAACGACGGAAACTGTCTTCGGGAAAACGGCAGAATAGACTATCATATTTTATATGTTGCTGATGGTTTTTGTTACTTCACATACAGTGGAGAAACTTTTAAAGTTCCAAAGGGAAATATTATACTATTCTATCCAAACGAACGTCAGCAATACTCATTTCACGCCTGTGACAAATCCGTATCGTACTTTATACATTTTACAGGTACAGGTTGTGAAAAAATACTCCAAAAATCTAACCCGGAAAACAAAAGGATCATTTACATAGGAAAAAACATTCACTTTGAAGAAGTATTTGACAAATTAATTCGCGAACACGCACTAAAGCAACACTCTTACGAAATGTACTGTAGCGGACTGTTAATCGAACTTTTTTCAATTATTTCAAGATATGCATCAATAAATAGAGAAAACATTAAAAAAAAGCAAGAAAAAATTATTGAAGAATCATTACTCTACATATATAAAAATCTTGCTGACGTAACAATTTCGGAAATTGCATCGCACTATTATTTAAGCACAGGCCGTTTTTCGCGCATATTCAAAGAAGTTACAGGAAGTTCCCCACTCGAATATATCAACCATATGAAAATACAAAAAGCAAAGGACTTGATTACATATACCGATTATCCCATAAACAAAATCGCAATAGATATCGGAATAGACGACCAGAATTATTTTTCAAGACTTTTTAAAAAACATACAGGACTTTCTCCCTCGGAATACAGAAAAACCTCATTCCGTTAACTTAATGAGGTTTCTACGGTATGAACACTATGTATAAACTATGACGTTATTTTATCTAAATATCTCTAAATTATATTAATAGACTGTGATATAAAAAATAAGTATAACTTTTAATTAAAGCATCTGTTGAATTACAACATAAAGAAAAAAGAAGAACTACACAAAGTGTAGTTCTCAGCGTGTCGATAAACCTATCGACACGCTGACAGATTGCGAAAAAGTAAGGTATATTTTGTCAATTTGAATTCGTCGGCGTACGAGGGTACGGTAGAGTTCAAATTGGCGAAAAGCAAGTAATTCCAAGGAAAACTCAATGTTTTCCTTGGAATTTTGTATATTTGGTTTTATTTGCGGCAAGAGCAAGCCCTTGCCCTACATTCAAACATTATTATCAAATCACTTGCGATATAACGACTTTTTCGACGGTCTGAAATGGGATGCAAATTTGCATCCCATTCTAAATTAATAAGTTCACAAAAACAACACTTAAAATTATTCCTGCAATATCTGCTAAAAGTGCGGCTTTTACAGTGTAGCGTGTTTTTGTAATGCCCACACTTCCGAAATATACTGCAAGTGTGTAAAAGGTAGTTTCGGAAGAGCCCATCATAACCGAGGCACATTTGCCAATAAAACTGTCTGCACCATAGGTTGCAAGGGTATCCTGCAGAGTTGCAAGTGCGGCACTTCCTGAAACAGGGCGTATAAGTGCCATAGGTATAAGACCGGCAGGAAAACCCACCTTTTGCAGTATGGGTGAAAGAATAGTTGCGGCAATGTCAAAAAATCCCGATGCACGAAGCATTGAAACCGCTACAATAAGACCTACCAGAGTAGGGAGAATTTTTACCGATGTTGAAAAGCCGTTTTTTGCACCATCTGTAAAAAGTTCAAACACGGGTGCTTTTTTAAAAAGTGCATTTGATAATATAACGAGAGTTATAAAAGGCATAATTAAAACCGATATACTGTTTAACATTCTGACCTCGCTGAAAATAATTTTACTGCTAAAACACCAACTGTAACAACACAAATACTACAAAGCCATACAGGTATTATAATATCTGTAGGTGACATGCTGCCTGCCCCCTGCCGAAGTGCAATAACTGTTGCAGGTATAAGTTGAATTGAGGCGGTGTTTATTACTATAAGCATACACATATCGTCTGTTGCATATTTTCTGTCGGAAAGTCTGTTCAGCTCATTCATTGCCTTTAATCCGAAAGGAGTTGCGGCATTGGAAAGACCAAGCATATTTGCGGTCATATTCATAACAATGGCTTCTTTTGCATTTTTGTCTGTAAGCTTCGGAAAAAGAAATTTCATAAGAGGAGATAAAAGCTTTGCAACAAAATCAGTCACACCTGTGTTTTGAGCAATGTTCATAATCCCCGTCCAAAGACACATTATTCCCATAAGTGAAATTGAAAGTGTAACACCCTCGCCTGCCCCATCCATAAGCGCAGAACAAACCTCGCTTGTGCGACCTGTAAAAAATGCAGTTAAAATTGATATTATTATCATTCCGCTCCAAATATAATTAAGCAAAAAAACACCCCTGAACATTGACTTTAATAAAAATTGTCTGTATAATAAATGTATTAAACAATAGGAGCGATTATTATGAATTTTGAAAATTTAAAGGCAACATTAGATAGATATGTGGGTAAATATTATCCGGGCATAGATATGTGTGTGCATCATAAAGGTAAGGAAATTTTTCGTTATCAGGCAGGTTATTCAAATCACGAAACAAAAACACCTGTTGACCCAAATGCACTATACTGCATATTTTCTTGCACAAAGCCGGGTACATGTACGGCAGCTTTGCAGCTTCTTGAAAAGGGTTATTACAGACTTTCGGACCCCGTTTATGAATATATTCCTGAATATAAGGATATGGTTGTAAGGGTTCAAAAGCCAAACGGTGGTTTTGATTATGTAAAGCCAAAATCACCTGTAACAGTAGGTCAGCTTTTTTCAATGACATCGGGTATTGACTATAAATTCATTGGTGAAGAGTATATAGAAGAAGTACACGAAAGAACAAACGGTAAAATGCCAACACTTGAGGTTGTAAAGGCTATGGCAAAAAAACCTCTTAATTTTCACCCCGGTGAAAGATGGTTGTATGGTCTTAACCACGATATTTTAGGTGGTCTTATAGAAGTGTGGTCAGGCAAAAAGTTTGGTGAATATATGCAGGAAAATCTGTACGGACCCTGCGGTATGACTGAAACAGGCTTTAAGGTAACACCTGAAAAGAAGGCAAGGCTTCAGGATATGTGCCGTGTGCCACAGCCCGGTACCTTTGAATATGTGCCTAATGAGTGCGAATATATGATGGGTGAAGATTCCGAGTATGAAAGCGGCGGTGCAGGTGTTGTAACATCTGTTTCAGACTATGTATTGCTTGCCGATGCACTTGCAAATGGTGGAATAGCACCAAAAACAGGCGAAAGAATTCTTACACAGCGTACAATTGACATTATGCGTACAAATAACCTTACAGATGTTCAGCTAAAAGAGGATTTCATACCAAAATCGCTTAACGGTTATGGCTATGGCTTGGGTGTAAGAACTGCAATAACCAATGAGAAAGGTATTTTGGAGCCTGTAGGTACATTTGGCTGGGATGGTGCGGCAGGTTGTTATTTTTCTGCAGACCCTGTTGAAAATATTTCGGTGTTTTTTGCACGTAATACACGCCCGGCTGCAAATGCAGTTTTGCCTGTTATGGTTATGAATACACTTTATTATGAACTTTATAGGTAGTTTAAAAAACTGCTCGGTAGAGGCGTTTTTATGCCCTTTTGTTAATTTTTGTGATTTTGCACAAAAACAACTGTAATATTTTTGTAAAAATTATATTGACATTTCTAAAAAAATATTATAAAATATTTACAATTAGGTTTGTAATACCTTTATTACTTTCAAACTTGTATTTTGGGGGAAAGAAAATATTTTATTTAAGGAGTGTTTTATTATGAAAACATGTAAGAAAATTCTTGCAGGCGTACTTGTTTTTGCAATGATGCTTTCAATGTGCGCATTTGTTTCTGCTGATGATGTTACTGAACCGGCAGTTACAAGCAAGCTTGTATCACGTCATGCATTTGACGGTGAAACAGTAGGAAAAGTAGTTACTCAGACAGGCTCAACTGCAAAGACCTTTGCTAAAGAAGCCGGTTCTCCGGCAGGTGGCTTGTTCTACCTTAAGAGTAAGGCTAATGATGGTAGCGCAACAGTAGTTGCAAAGGCAGAGGGTGACAACTACATCTCATCAGACCACACTTATTTGGGTTATAACCATCGTGTGTCAAATGTATCAGGTGTTTCCGGTGCAACAAACGACTATGTATCACTTGGATACGGTGAAGATTTCCCTGTACTTCATACAGGTTATGACATTATGATTCCTGCTGATGATCCTTATCGTGAAAACGAGAGAACCTTCACATTCCCAATGGGTACAACTGCAGCGGCATCATATGGAAGCTCTGTAACTTCAGCGGTTGTTCATATTAACGAAGGTAAGGTTTCAGCAGGTGCTTCAGCTTCACCTACAACAAATAAGAGCGGTGCTTATAAATACACATACGGTGAATGGTTGCATATTGACGTTTATGCATGGGTTACCGGTGAAATGACTATGGATGTTGCAACTTTTGCCAATGATAATCTTATCTATTGGGGAACAAAAACTGTTGCCGAAGGTAAGAAAATAACCGGTATGGCTACAGACGGTATGTCATTCAGATACAATAATGACAAGGCTAATTCTACTATTTTAGCTACATATGATGATACAACTCCAGATGAAAATGCAATTAAGTCTATCACAAATTATGATAACATCATTGTTGAATTGTTGCCAATTTCTTCAGTGGCTAATGTTTCTACAGAAAAGCTTTCTGAATATGTAGTACTTTTAGATTTTGATACAACCAAGCTTGCTACAACTGCAGATGTTGCAGATAAAGGTACTTATGATGCAGAAACAGGAGTTTTGACTGGTGTCGCAGGAGCAAGCTTGTTGCCATTGGTTAAATCTAAAGCTGTATTTACTGTTGATATGGTTCAGAGTTCCTCTACAAAAGCTGTGGCAGAGTATAAGATAGATACAACAAAAGGTCGTGTGGCATTCTCTGCTACATCTACTGATGCTAAACGTGTTTATAGTATAGCGAATGTCAGAGAACCATTAAAAGAATACATTAATGACGGCAATGATAAAACTTTAATATACTCTTACGATATGTATATTCCTGCAGGTACAGAAGCTGTAGAAAGAAAAGTTAATTTTGGTTTTGGTTATGATATAGGTAGTGGTTCAAAGGATAGAAAATCCAGTGACATTGAATTTGCGACAAATGTAAAAAATGGTGAAATCACCATTGATGCAAAAGGTTTAAACTTTGGTACAACTATAGATAAAAGAAGTGAAACACGTGCATTTACATCAGATGCATGGCACACAGTTACATACATTATAGATATTTGCTGGGATGCTGAAGCAAAGGTTTACAATGCAACAGTATATGGTTCATTTGATGAAGATGTTATCTGTAAATCAGAAATTGTTCTTAAAGACGTAGATGATGATGAGTACAGTACAGAAGGCGTGTTTGACAACCTTGAGGCTAATTCATTAAGCCTTGATGCTGTTCCTCCTACAGGATATACAGAAGAATTTTCTACATTGTATAGTAACATTTTCATGGAACTTGATAGCAATTTTGACAGAACAGCAATTGATTTTGATGCATGGGTAGAACGCAGAATTGAAATGTCAAAGGATGCATCAAAAAACATTGATGTTTATGCAAAAGAAACAGGTGTAACATTTGACGATGAAATTTTGGTAATTGCAATCTGCAATGCAAAGGGTTATGTTAAAGAAATTATAACATCAGATGTTATAGCAGCAGATGGTACATTCTCATACAAAATTCCTGCAGCAAAGGTTGAAGCAGGTAATATTATAAAAGCGTTTGTATTTGATTCAATTGCATCTGCAAAACCACAGATGGAAAAAGGTTACTACAGAGTTAAATAACTTACGAAAAAACGGCTTGGAAACAAGCCGTTTTTTTAGTTGATAATTAGTTGATAGTTAATGAAGAAATCCAAAATCGGATTTCTTTTTAAATTAACAATTATTGTTGAAACACTTTTGTGTTTATTTTTTAATAGAAATGCAGAGCATTTAATACGAAATTCTCAATTTTTCATTATTAATTTACAATTCAAAAACATAGGGCGGATATTTTTTTACAAGTTGTGATTGTGAATATGCACAAACAAAAAACACAATTTTGTACATTTTCACAATTTAAAAATTATGGTAAAAGTGATAAAATAATAATATCTATATTATATAATTGATTAGTCTTGTGGGGGGCTTTTCATTATGAAAAGGAGAGTTATGTTTATGAAAAAATTTCTTGCAAGCGTACTTGTTTTTGCAATGATGCTTTCAATGTGCGCATTTACTGTTTCTGCTGATGAAGTTGCAGAAACACCTGCTGAACCTTTGTTGGTTACAGGTACAACCTTTGATAAGTTGGCTAATGGTGCAGTTTATACAAGCGGTATGAATTTTGCATCAGAAGAAGGTGCTGAAAAGAGAACTTTCTATGCACGTTCTGAAGCAAGTGATACGGAAGCAAATACAAATATCACAGCTGTAACAGAAGGTGACAGAAAGTATATTACTTCCACACGTTACAGAATGGGTTACAACTTTGATGAAACAGGTGCTGAGGCACAGGCACGCGGTTTTGGAACAACTTACGATACATTCCACGTATCATATGAAATCAACGTTCCTAAAGATGATGCTTCTACATCAAGATTTTTCAGCCTTCAATTCGGTTGCACAGACTTAGCCACTAAGCGTCCGGCTACTTATGTTGTGAGGGTTCACGCAAAGGGTGATAGTTTTTCAGTAGAAGATTATGGAGCAGATTTGACAGCATATTTTAACCGTACTGCACCAATCAAAAATGGTGAATGGCAAAAGGTTGATATTTACGCATATTTGAATGCAGATATGAAAATTGATGTATGTGTTACTGTAGACGACAAAGTTATGTATGTGGCTAACGGTAAAACAAAAGTTGTTGGCATGGGTTCGGGTATGAATGATTTCTACAGTGATCAAAAACCAACAAACTATGATACAATCAAATTCTGGTATGAAGCAGGCGGTGCTGATATTGTAGCTGCAAAGAAGGCTGAAGCTGATGCTATTATCAAAGCAGAACAGGATGCTGAAGCTGAAGCACTTACTAAAACTCCTTATGTTGAAATTCTTAAATTCTCAGGTGCAAACCTTGCTTCAACTGCAGGTACATCCGGTAAGGATGTATTTAAAAGTACAGGTGCTTTGAAATCTTCCTTAGTACAGGGTAGTGCTACTGATGACCATAAACCTGAAGCATATGAGGTTATTGAGGATGCAACAAATGGTAACTACACTAATTTGACATCTACATCATACAAATATCTTCCCGGTAATGTTCGTGACTCTTTTACCAAGTGGGTAGCAAAGGGCGTAGGTGACAAGAGCATATTTGTTTATTCAACCGATATGATGGTAAGTGATTTCAATGCAAATAGACTTGGACGTATAGGTATTGGTCTTGATATGATGTCCGCTGATATTAAAGATAAAGACGGTAACACTATTAAATATAACAATAAAGCAAACGGAACACTTGTCTTTAACATAGGTACCGATGGTAAAATCGAAATTTCTAATGAAGTAACTGAAGAACATGAGTATGGTATTCCTTCTGCTCCTGTTGTCGGTGCTAAAAGAAGTGAAAAACGTGATGTAAAAGCCGGAGAATGGTTTAATGTTAAAGGTGTTTTCGAAATTACACACGGCGAAACACAGTATGAAATTAAAGTATATGGTATTTTTGAAGATGATGTAATTTTTGAAGATGAATTTACTATCACATATACAGACTACGACCGCGATGGTGTTTCAGATGATATCCACATTGGACAGTTCGATTATCTGATCGGTGAAAATGATAAAAAACATGATGAAACAGTAACTTCATTTAAGAGTATGACATTTACTAAAGATAATAACTTTGACTGGACATCAATTAACAAAGATGCATGGTTAGAACGTAAAATTGAAATTTCAAAGGATGCATCAGAAAACATTGATGTTTATGCAAAAGAAACTGGTGTAACATTTGACGATGAAATTTTGGTAATTGCAATCTGCAATGCAAAGGGTTATGTTAAAGAAATTATAACATCAGATGTTATAGCAGAAGATGGCACATTCTCATACAAAATTCCTGCAGCAAAGGTTGAAGCAGGTAATATTATAAAAGCGTTTGTATTTGATTCAATTGCATCTGCAAAACCACAGATGGAAAAAGGTTACTACAAAGTTAAATAACTTACGAAAAAACGGCTTGGAAACAAGCCGTTTTTTTTAGTTGATAATTAGTTGATAGTTAATGAAGAAATCCAAAATCGGATTTCTTTTTAAATTAACAATTATTGTTGAAACACTTTTTTGTTTTTTTAATAGAAATGCAGAGCATTTAATACGAAATTCTCAATTTTCCATTATTAATTTTCAATTCAAAAACATAGGGGAGGATATTTTTTACAAGTTGTGCTTGTTAAAATGCACAAACAAAAAACACAATTTTGTACATTTTTACAATTTAAAAATTATGGTAAAAGTGATAAAATGATGATATGTATATTATATAATTGATTAGTCTTATGGGGGCTTTTCATTATGAAAAGGAGAGTTTAGTTTATGAAAAAATTTCTTGCAGGCGTACTTGTTTTTGCAATGATGCTTTCAATGTGTGCTTTTGTTTCTGCTGACGGTGAAACTGCTGCACCAACAGAAGTAATTATTGCAAACAACACATTTAATGCGTTGACAGCAGGTGCCACAGTTAACTCGCCATTGGCGGCTGATTCATCAAAGGTGGGAGGTATTAACCTTCGTGCAACTACTTTTGGTTCTAACGGTATTGTAAAAGCTGATGTTTTGACTAAGGCTGAAGGTGACAATTACGTTAAAACAGGTTCAAGCTTCCTTGGTTACAACGTAAACAAGACGGCTGATGTTTTTAATGATTGGGGATTTGGTGGAGATTACCCTGTATTTTCATTTAAGTATGATATGATGATTCCTGATACAGATGCATATAAAACTCATAAGAGAGTAGCTCTTGTTCCTATGGGCTCTAAAACTGCAACAGGTAAGTCATCGTATAATATTTATCCTTCTATAGAGAATGGTAAAATTTTTGCTACAATTCCAACTGATATTGAGGATGATATAACAGTTTTGTATTCAGATGAACTTGACTATACTTATGGCGATTGGGCAACTTTTGAGGTTCGTTCCTGGATAGATACAGATGGTAAGATGATTGTTTATGTTATTGCAAATGACAAGATTTTTTACGCTTATAAGACCAAGAGTGATGTTGTAGGTATGGCAACTGAACAAATTAACTTTATGTATTATAATGCTGCGGATGGTAAATCTCAGGTTAAGGATACTACTAAACCAACTGAAACAACACCAAACCCTTGGGTGAATGGTATACATTCTACTAAACCGACAGTTGTTTCAGAAACATGCTATAATGATGTTTCAATTAAGCTTCTTACTGCAACAGCAAAGTTTTCTTCTACTACTATTGACGAGCTTCTTGAAGCTAAACGTAAGGAAGAAGAAGAAAAAATTGCAGCTGAAAAAGAAGCAACACCTTATGCAGAGCTTATTAACTATAAATGTGATGCATTAGGTTCAGGAACAGCTGTTTTTGTTAACTCCGGTGCTATTGGAAGAGATACTGTAAAGGGTAGTGCTACAGACGGTACTCCTACACATACTATAGTTGATGGTTCTTATTTGTCAATAGGAAGTACTGCTTATGCTTACTATGTAGGTAATATTCGAGATTCATTCAGAGATTATGTGAAGAAGACAAATGGTGAAACAACTACATTTGTATATTCATATGATATGAGTGTAAGTAATTTTAATGCTAATATAAATAACAGCTTTGCTTTTGGTGTAGACTTGTCTAACAATGATACTACTGACCGTGATGGAAATAAAGTTACTGCAAGAAAAGTAAATGACGTTTCAGTTAATTTCTCTATAGATACTAACGGCGTTGCTAAGTTTGTCGGTAACATAATAGGTTACGGTGTACGTGTTGCTAATACTGAAAGAACTGAAACACGTACTATAACACCTAATAGAATGTTTAATGTAAAGCTTATTTCTGAAATTACACATGGTGAAACAAATTATGGAATTAAGTTTTACGGTGTTTTAGAAAATCAGGTTATTTACGAAGAAAACTTTACTTTAACATATGTTGACTATGATAATGACGGAATATCTGATGATATCCATGTAGGTATGATAACTCTTGGTATTGGTACTGATACTAAGCCACACGATGCAACTGTTACATGCTATGACAATATGCTTTTCGCAAAAAATGAAAACTTTGACTGGTCAACTGTTGATACAGATGCATGGATTAACCGTACAGTAAAGCTTGAAAAGGATGCTTCAGGAAACATTGATGTTGTTGCTAAAAAGAGCGGCGATGAAGTATTTACAAGCGGTACACTTTTAATAGCTACTTATGATGCAAAAGGTAAGCTTGTTAAACTTTTCAGCAAAGGAACTATTGAAGATGGTAAATTTGTTTACAAATTACCTGCATCAGAACTTTCAGGCATTAAAACTGTAAAAGGCTTTGTGTTTGAATCTATCGCAACAGCAAAAGCTTTGATGCCAAGTGGTGCATTGATACTTGAATAAATTTTAAAGGGAATGTAAAAAAAAGTCCAGAACGCAAGAAAAAACAAAAAGCAAGATATTATCAATAAAATAATCGAATTAAATTTATGAAAACAAGGTAGAAAAATCGAAATTGTTCGTTTTTTCATAAAATTACTATTTTCTTGCTATGAACAAACCTCTCCCGAACTGTACCATCGTAATGTCTCAGGTCACCCCTTCGGTTCGGTTTGTCCATTCTGAAACATTTTTTCCTATCCCCTCTAAAACAAAATCAAGGGACTGTAAAAAACAAATTTTTTACAGTCCCTTTTTATTTGATAGTTGATAATTGCTAGTGGATAGTTAAGGAAGAAATCTAAATCGGATTTTTTAAAAATTAACAATTATTGTTGAAACACTTTTTTGTTTTCTTTAATAGAAATGCGGAGCATTTTCTCCGCATTGCTACGCATGTGAAATGTTACCCAAAACAAGTTTTGGACATTTCATCATCATCCACATTTCTCCATTGTTAATTCTTAATTTTTAATTTATTTTGCAAAATGTCTCGTTTCTGTTGACTTTGTTTGGAAAAAGTGATATAATATATGTAATGTAAACGATTACATTTAATAAAATCAATGTAAAGGAGAGGTTTGGAAATGGCAGATAAAACAAGTTTAAACAAATTTGCAGATTTAACTGCAGATGAAGTTGTAGTTGACAGAAGCAAAAAATTAAGAGTTGGTATTGTAGGTACAGGCTGGATTGCAGGTACTCATATGAAACAGTATATGCAGATGGAAGATGTTGAAGTCGTTGCAGCTGCAGAACTTATTGATGGCAAGGCTGAAAAGTTCTTTGCGGATTTTGGTGTTGAAGGTGTACATTGTTATAAATCAGATATTGAAATGTACGAAAAGGAAAACCTTGATGCCGTAAGTATTTGTACATATAATAAAACTCATGCCGAATGTGCTATAAATGCTCTTAACGCAGGGGTAAACGTACTTTTGGAAAAACCAATGTGTGTTACAACTGAAGAAGCTGTTGAAATTATGCGTGCTGAAAAGAAGAGCGGCAAAATTCTTTCTATAGGTTTCCAGCCTCGTTTTGATGATGATATGAAACTTCTTAAGGAAGTTGTACAGTCTGGTGTTTTAGGTAAAATTTATTACATACAGACAGGTGGCGGAAGAAGAACAGGTATTCCTTTCCCATTCGGTACAACATTCATTGATGAAAATACGGGTGTTATCGGCGCTATGGGTGATATCGGTTGCTATTCACTTGATATGGTTTTAAATGCCATCGGATATCCAAAGCCACTTACAGTTACAGGTTATACATCTGACTATTTTGGTAAAAACCCTAATTATTCAGGTTACCTTAAGAAGGGTGTTTCACACTATTCAAAAATTTTCGGCGTAGATGATTTTGCTGCAGCTTTTGTAAGACTTGAAGGCGATATTATCCTTGACTTCAGAATTTCTTGGGCTATGCATATGGATACTGCGGGCGATACACTTATTCTTGGTACAGAGGGCGGTCTTCGTATTCCTTCAACAGAATGCTGGAACGGTACAATTGGCGGTGATATGACACTTTACCACACTGTTGGAAGCGAAACTGTTGAAACAAAGATTAAAAGACGTAATCCTGATAAGCCTACAGATTGTTTCTTCTACAAGGTTCGTTCATTCCTTGATGCTATTCATACAAATGGCAAGGCACCAATTTCTTCAAGAGAAATTATTTACAATCAGGCTATTATTGACCACATTGTTAAGTCTTCAAAGCTTGGCAAGGAAATTGAAGTAGTTATTCCGGAAATTTAATTGTTTAAAGGAGAAATTAAAATGAGCAGATTTAAATTAGGACTTCAGTTATTTTCTATTCGTGATGAAATGGAAAAGGATATGGATGCAACATTAAAGGCAGTTGCTGAAATGGGTTATGATTGCGTGGAATTTGCAGGGTATTTTGACCATACTGCAGAGGACGTAGCGGCTATGTGTGAAAAGTATGGTTTAGAACCTGTTTCAGTTCATCAGGGGCATCAGGTGTTTTTTGATGAACCTGAAGAATCGGTTGCTTACCTTAAAACTTTAGGTGTTAAATACTGTGCAATTCCGTACATTTCACCTGAAAGATGGAAAAACGAATATGATGTTTTAATAGACGAAATCAAAAAGGTTGGAAAGCTTTTAAAAGACAACGGTATTCAGCTTATGTACCACAACCACGATTTTGAGCTTTTGATAAAACACGGTGACAAGTATGTGCTTGATGCAATGTACAAGGATGTTTCAACTGACTTGTTGTTGCCACAGCTTGACTTATGTTGGGTACACTATGCAGGGCAGGACCCTGTTGCGTACCTTAAAAAGTACGGCAACATTAAAGAGGTTATGCATATGAAGGATTTTGAATGTAAAAACCTTGGTGCAGGTCCTGTATATGACCTTATAGATAATAAAGGTAATATTCCGCTTGAAAGAAAAGATCAGGAAAGCGATGGCTTTGAATTCCGTCCTGTTGGCTACGGAAGACAAAATGTTGCAGAAATTATGAAAGCTGCAGAAGATACAAAGGTTAAGTATGTTATTGTTGAACAGGACAGACACCCTGAAAGAGGCTCTCTTGAGGATGCGAAATTAAGTATTGACTACTTACGTTCTTTAGGATATTAAATTATTAAGGGAATGTAAAAAAAAGTCCAGAACGCAAGAAAAGGGGAAAACAATATGTTATCAAGAGAATAATCAAATTGAATCTATGAAAACAAGGTAGAAAAATCGAAATTGTTCGATTTTTCATAAAATTACTATTTTCTTGCTATGAACAAACCTCCCCCGAGCCGTACCATCGTACTGTCTCGGGTCACCCCTTCGGTTCGGTTTGTCCATTCTGAACATTTTTTCCTATCCCCTCAAAACAAAATCAAGGGATTGTAAAAACAAATTGTTTTTACAATCCCCTTTTTTGTATGGAACAGAAAAATGCTTCAGATTTTATTTATTCATTATCCATTCTTCTGTTATTCCGCCCAACGAGTTAAAATGTTCCCAGAAAAGCGGGTACGATTTATTAACTGCTTCGCTGTCTTCAACCGATACAAGGTTGTCGCAACAGGTACTGGCTATTGCAAGTGACATTGCTATACGATGGTCATTACAGGTGTTTGCAGTGCCGCCTGATATGGTTTTGGCACCTTCTATAACAAGACGGTTGTTGTGTTCTATAATGGTTGCACCTATTGAGTTTAACTGATTAACTATGTTAATTGCACGTTCTTTGTCTGCTTCAATGCCTGTTACAATGGTTTCTCCCTGTGCAAAGGTTGCCATTACACATATTGCAGGCAAAAGGTCGGGATTTTCGGAAATGTTGATTTCCGTACCCTTTAAAAGTGTAGGTATAGCAGCTATTGCACCGTTTTCAACAACAATCTGACCGTTCATTTTTTCTATAATGTCAATTATGTTTTTATCCACCTGTTTAGTTTCAAGGTTAAGTCCGTTACAAACTATAAAGTTACCCAATGCACCTGCCGCAAGGTAAAATGCTGCGTGGGAAAAATCACCTTCCACCCTGTAGTTAAATGGCTTATACGACTGATTGCCTTTTATGCGGAACAGCATATATTTGTAATTGTATATTTTAATGCCGAATTTTTCCATAATGTCAATGGTCATATCAAGGTAGCCCTTTGATTTGAATGGTGCCGTAAGGCGAATTTCCGTATCCATACCAAAAAGCGGAAGTGCAAACAACAGACCGCTTAAAAACTGACTGTTTACATTCGCATCAAGGTTTATAATATGACCGCTTATATTGCCTTCTTTTATCGTCATAGGAAGTGAAGAATTGTTGCTTGTAACATAGTCAGCACCTAACGTATCAAATATGTCGGTATATGTTTTTAAGGAACGTTTTTCAAGACGTTCACGTCCTGTAAATATAACGTCATTTTGTGTTGTGTATGCAAGGGGTATCAAAAAACGCAATGTACTGCCGCAACCACGACAGTCAATTCGTATTATATCATCGGTTTTCATTGTGTTTGTGCCGTCGATTGTATATTTTCCGTTACCGAGATTTTTGACATCTGCCCCCATTGATTTTACTGCATTTAAGGTTGTTTGTATATCGTCAGATTCGTGTATATTTGTAAGTGTTGATTTGCCTTTTGCAAGTGCCGCACATATAATTGCACGGTGACAAAGTGACTTGGAAGAAGGTATTTCAATTCTTCCGTTTAACTTTGATGGGGTAATTGTTGCACTCTTCATATAATCACCTCTTTTGTTTAGTATATAAAAAAATTTGATTTTAGTCAAGAAAATGTTTGAAATTTACCTGTAAAGTATGTTATACTATAATGTAGTATATTTTATGGAGGTAAATATGGCTGATTATCAGGATAAAATTCGTAATTTTTGTATAATTGCTCATATAGATCACGGCAAAAGTACCCTTGCTGACAGACTTCTGGAGGTTACAGGTGTTGTTGCCGAAAGGGATATGGAAGAACAGATTCTTGACAATATGGATCTGGAAAGGGAACGAGGCATTACCATAAAGGCCCGTGCCGTTCGTGTTGCATACAAGGCGAAGGACGGGGAGGAGTATGTTCTTAACCTTATAGACACTCCAGGGCACGTAGACTTTAACTATGAGGTTTCACGAAGCCTTGCAGCTTGTGAAGGTGCTATACTTGTGGTTGATGCCGCACAGGGTATTGAGGCACAGACTCTGGCAAACACGTACCTTGCTATAGACCACAACCTTGAGGTTGTACCTGTTATAAATAAAATAGATTTACCAAGTGCAAGACCTGATTATGTTAAAAATGAAATAGAAGATGTTATAGGCATACCTGCCGATGAAGCACCTCTTATTTCCGCCAAGCTTGGGCTTAACATAGAAGATGTTCTCGAAGCGGTTGTTAAAAATATTCCTGCACCTTCGGGCAATGTTGAAAAACCTTTACAGGCACTTATTTTTGACTCTTACTATGATTCTTATAAAGGTGTTATTGTTTATTGCCGTGTATTTAACGGTTCTCTTAAACCGGGGCAGAAGATTAAAATGATGGCAAACGGTAAGGTTTTTGACGTTGTGGAGGTTGGGCATCTTAACCCTAACGGGATGACTCCTTCAAATGAACTGAAATCAGGTGAGGTTGGGTATATTGCCGCAAGTATGAAAAGTATTGCCGATACTCAGGTTGGTGATACTGTTACAAATGCGGAAAGACCATGCAGTGAGCCTTTGCCCGGATATAAAAAGGTTAATTCTATGGTGTTCTGCGGTATTTACCCTGCAGATGGTGCAAGATATGACGATTTGCGTGAAGCTTTGGGAAGATTACAGCTTAACGATGCATCGCTTTCATACGAGCCTGAAACATCTGTTGCTTTGGGTTTTGGTTTCCGTTGCGGATTCCTTGGACTTTTGCACATGGAAATTATTCAGGAAAGACTTGAGCGTGAGTTTAACCTTGACCTTGTTACAACTGCACCAAGTGTTATTTATAATGTATATAAAACAAATGGAGAAATGATTGAGGTTGCAAACCCCACTAACCTTCCTGCACTTACTGAAATTGATTATATGGAAGAGCCTTTTGTTAGTGCAAGCATAATGACTCCTACTGATTATACAGGTAATATTATGGAGCTTTGTCAGGAACGTCGCGGTATTTTCATAGATATGAAATATCTTGATGATACACGAGTTTCCATTCACTATGAGCTTCCTTTAAATGAAATTATTTATGACTTTTTTGATGCACTAAAATCTCGTACAAAGGGTTATGCATCCTTTGACTATGAGCTTTGCGGATATAAACGAGCACCTCTTGTTAAGCTCGATATGCTTCTTAATGGTGAAATGGTGGATGCTCTTAGCCTTATTGTACATCAGGAAAGAGCTTATGACCGTGGCAGAAAAATAGCTGAAAAGCTAAAGGAAGCTATTCCGCGTCAGCTGTTTGAAATTCCTATTCAGGCGGCTATTGGTAACAAGATTATTGCCCGTGAAACCGTTAAAGCTATGCGTAAGGACGTGTTGGCTAAATGTTACGGCGGTGATATAACACGTAAGAAAAAGCTTTTGGAAAAACAGAAGGAAGGTAAAAAGCGTATGCGTCAGGTGGGTTCTGTTGAAGTTCCTCAGGAGGCGTTTATGTCGGTGCTTAAACTTGATTAGTAAAAAGCTTGGAGTTTATGTGCATTTTCCGTTTTGTAAAAGCAAGTGCAGGTATTGTGACTTTAATTCTTCAGCGCATAATTGGTGCATGGAAGATGAGTATATAAATGTACTTGTAACTGAAATAGAAAACTGCACCTGTAATGATAAAGTTGATACTGTATTTTTCGGCGGCGGTACACCCACCGCCGTTAAAATTTCCAATTTAATAAAGGTTATTGACGCGGTAAAGTCAAAATTTGAAGTTGGGGATGCGGAATTTACCGTAGAATGTAATCCTGCTACTATGGATTATGAAGGTTTTTTAAAGCTGAAAAATTCAGGCGTAAACCGCATAAGCATAGGCTTGCAGTCTGCAAATGATGATGAACTGCAGTTTTTAGGGCGTATCCACACATTCGACGTGTTTTTGAAAACTTATGAGGATGCAAAAAAAGCGGGCTTTGAAAATATAAATGTGGATCTGATGTTTTCTCTTCATCGGCAGACTTTGGATAAATGGATGTATACATTAAATAAAGTAGTTGATTTAAAACCTGCCCACATATCTGCATATTCCCTTATAGTAGAGGAAGGTACTCCTTTTTACAGCTTTGAACTTGAACTTCCTGATGAAGAGACCGACCGCGCAATGTATTACGGTGCCGTGGATTTGCTTAAGTCAAAGGGATATAAGCATTATGAAATTTCCAATTTTGCCTTAAATGGCATGGAATGTAAGCATAATGTAAAGTATTGGAAAAGGGAAAACTATCTTGGATTCGGCTGTGGCGCAAGCGGTATGTACAACAATGTGCGTTATCAGAATACTTATGACGTTTCAGAATATATTAAAAATAATGTTGTTTCCAAAGAAATTCTTACAACAGAGGATGCAATGGCTGAACATATATTTTTGGGCCTGCGTATGGTTGAAGGCTTTAATCTTGAAGAATTCAAGAAAATATATAATGTGGATTTTAGAAAAAAATATAAAGAACAAATTAAAAAAATTACGGATTTGGGACTTCTGGAGGTTGGAGAAAACTGTCGTCTTACAAAAGAGGGCTTAAGTGTTTCAAATTCCGTAATGTGTGAGTTTGTATAAAAAAGGGATTAAGGTGTGCACTCTAAAGGATAGTAAATTTGATTAGTTATTATCCTTTTATTTTATCTTATAGGAAATTGCTACTTTGTTGTTGGAATTTCCTATATTACACAAAAGTTTCAACAAATTATGACAAAATTTTAAAAATAGAATTGTTACTGATATAAAAGATACGTGACTTATGCTCAAAAGTATGATATAGTATAATTATAATTTAAAAAGGAGAGATAATTATGGCAAAAATTAAAAACACAAACATTCCTAATTATTACGGTGATGGTAACCAGCAAGAAGTAACAATGGAAAATGGAGAAAAATATATTATACGTAATACCAACATCCCAAATTATTTTGGTGGAGGATATCAGAAAGAAATTGTTAAAGCACCTGATTACAGCGGAGCTGAAGTAACAATAATTTTTATGTTGCTTGCGGGATTATGTGCCTTGGTAGCTTTCATTTCTCTATTGTCAGGAAATGTTAAATGGATAGTTATTTCACTAATTGGAGCAATTTTGTTTTTGTATCTCGGTTTTTTCTTGCCTTTTAAAAATGCAAAAGAAGCTTTTAAAATGACTGCATTAATAGTTGGAATTTTCGCTGGACTATTTGGTGCAATAGCTTTAGTTTTTGCATTGTTTATATCATGGGTTACAAGTTTATAGTAGCCTCAAAATAGGGTGTGTCAAACAAGAAACACCCTATTTTTTTGATAACAAGAAGTTTAAAAATTAAAAAATCATCATCTAATAAAAGTTAATTAATTATAAGGAATTTATATTAACATCAATAATAAAACATCTTTGTTATAATATATTCATTTCTGATTGTTGCTTTGATTATACTTTTCTAAACGATATAACACAAAAGATAAATTGTCATATTCCTTATGCAGTAATGGAAGTATGTCAAAATAATTTTTTGGATAGTATTCAAAAACAGTATCCTCCAAAGTTTTTACTGTTTCTTTAGCAAACAATATATCAGTTACAAATTGATTATTATTCTTTATTAAATTCATGTATAACACTTCCCAATCTTTTATTAAAAATATTTTGTTAATTTATATTTGTATTTTAAATACATGGTTTCTGAAAACTCAAAAATTTTGAAAACCGTCGAAAAGTTTAATAAATTTCGTTTGCAGATAGTGGCTAAATTTATGGAAAATCAACAAAAAACAATGGTATTTTTTTAAATTGTAGAATCAATATCTACAATTGTAGCACTTTCGTCTTTAATTGAATTTAAATTTTACAATAAAGTAAAAATAGTAAACAATCTAATGTTTGCAAAATTTTGATAAAGGAGTTTTATTATGGGAATATTTAAGAAACTTTTTGATAACAAAACAATATCGCTAACTGCAATACGTGATAAAAATAATCAATATATAAAGAAAATGGGTATTGCATGTAATGAGCATCTCCCGTGTATTAAATATGATTCTGGCGTCAAAATAAAAGATATCGATTCAATATGTAAAAGAGCTGTTGCGTGTTTACTATCAACTCAACTTGCCTGTGATATTGATGATGGTAATGATTATGATGAATCAAAATCACTGTTTTTAAGATTGTTAAAAGAATATGGTGTGGAAAAAGAATTGTTGGATGTTGAAAAAAGACTATTTGAAAATAAATACGATATGCAAGATGTTATAGATGTTTCAATGACCTATGAATGTTATTGGTCTTTAGTTTGGGCATTAGGATTGATTAATTCTTCTGAATTTAAGATTCCAAATGATATATGTGATTGTGAAAAAGCAATTAAACTTGTAGCAAATTGTGAAAATTTTGATGAATTTAAAAAGAAAACCAAAATTAGAAATGCAAAAGAAATACTTAGCATGTTAGATTTATATTATCGCTATGATTGGGCTTGTGTCGAAAATAGAATTAATCCGGAAACGTATATCGGAAATCTTAATCATGCTGTTGTTGCGGAAAGAAGAAGAGGACTGGAATGGTTAGTATCAGAAATTGAAGATTGGAATGATATTTCTTTAGATACATAAATTACGGTAGGAGCAAGTTTGAAATATAACTTGCTCCTTTTCGTTTTTCTGACGGGCATTCATTGAAAATGAATATTAGCTGTAGTAATATCAGTTTTAATTTATATTTATTTGTGAATAATTTGTTAAGTATATTGACAAAACTATAATTTGGGTGTATCTTATATTTAGTGATTAGCACTCGAACTTGGTGAGTGCTAACAGAAATTAAAAATTACCTGAACAGAGGTGATAATGTGGAACTGAGTGAAAGAAAAAGACGAATACTTGGTGCAATAATTGAAAGTTATATTGAAACTGCAGAGCCTGTTGGTTCAAGAACTATTGCAAAGCTTTCCGATATGAACATCAGTTCTGCAACTATCCGCAATGAAATGGCGGACCTTGAGGAAATGGGTCTTTTGATAAGTCCTCATGCTTCGGCAGGAAGAATACCTACAAGTATGGGTTACAGAGTATATGTTGATAAGCTTATGACACAGTATGAAATGTCAAGCAAGGAACTTTCAAAAATGCAGTCTATGATGGAGCTTCAGGTTGATAACATAGACAGTATGGTTCAGGAAATTGCAAACATATATTCAAAGCTTACAAATTATACTGTAATTGGCTTTTCACCGGGTAACAATCAGGGGTTTATTAAAAACTTTCATATGGTGCCTGTTGATGAACACACTGCACTTTTAATTGTGGTTACAGATAAAAACGCAGTTAAAAATAAAAAAATAACTTTTGATTTTGAGATTAGTCCTGATGAGTGTATGAAAATTTCTGCAATGCTTAATGAAAAGCTTGTGGGGCTTACTCAGGATAAAATAAATCTTTCTAAAATTACTGAGGTTCAGGAAAGTATGCAGGAGCATAAAAACATACTTATGAGCATACTTGATTTTATAAATGAGTGTATAGAATCTCTTGATGATTCTGAGGTTTTTTCAAAGGGTGTAACAAATCTTTTGAGTTTCCCTGAATACAGCAATGTTACAAAGGCAAAGGAACTTTTAGAATTTTTGGATAACAAAAACAATGTACACAAGGCTATTGCATTGGGTGAAAATAAAAAGGTTAAAATTATAATAGGTGATGAAAACGATGTTGTAGAGCTTAAAGATTGCTCAATTATTCTTTCACCATACAATGCAGGTGACAAGGGGTACGGCATAATTGGTTTAATTGGACCGACCAGAATGAATTATTCCAAGGCGGTTTCAAATATAGAATTTTTAACACAACAGTTTGAACATCTCTTGCCGGGAGGAGGCGACAACAATGAACAAGGAAAAGACAACTGAAACTAAAGAAGAGTTGGAACAGGAAAATGCAGAAGAAACAACTGAAAATACCGAGGTTGCAGAAGAGGTTGAAGAAAAAGACCCTGTTGCAGAACTTAATGAACAGTATCTGCGACTTGCAGCTGAATATGACAACTACAAACGCCGTACAACTCAGGAAAAAATTCAGATTTATACAAACTCCATAGCAGAAGTTTTAGAGCAGATTTTACCTTTTGTGGATAATCTTGCAAGGGCAACTGCAGTTGAGGTAACAAGCGAGGATGCAAATCAGCTTTTAGAGGGTATCAAGCTTGTTGAAAGACAGTTTCTTGAAACTCTTACATCAATAGGTGTTGAGGAAATTAAGGCATTAGGTGAAAAATTTGACCCTAACCTTCACAATGCTGTAATGCACGTTGATGATGAATCAATAGAAGGTGAGGAAATTGTAGCCGAAGAATTTATTAAGGGCTATAAATATAAGGATAAGGTTATAAGACATTCAACCGTTAAGGTTGCAAACTAATTTTGTTAAATATGAAAGGATGATAAATTATGGCAAAAATTATTGGTATTGACTTAGGTACAACAAACTCATGTGTTGCAGTTATGGAAGGTGGCGAACCTGTTGTAATTCCTAACGCAGAGGGTGCAAGAACAACTTCTTCAGTTGTTGCTTTTTCTAAAAACGGTGAAAGACTTGTTGGTCAGATAGCAAAGCGTCAGGCTGTTGCAAACCCTGATGGTACAATTGCTTCAATCAAAAGAGATATGGGTACAGACAGACGTGTTTCTGTTGATGATAAGAAATTTTCTCCTCCTGAAATTTCTGCAATGATTTTGCAGAAGCTTAAGGCAGATGCTGAAGCTTATCTTGGTGAAACAGTTACACAGGCTGTTATTACAGTTCCTGCTTACTTTAATGACTCTCAGCGTCAGGCTACAAAAGATGCAGGTAAAATTGCAGGTTTGGAAGTTCTTCGTATTATAAACGAACCTACTGCTGCAGCTTTGGCTTATGGTCTTGACAAGGATAACGATGAAAAGATTATGGTATACGACCTTGGTGGTGGTACATTCGACGTATCAATTCTTGAAATTGCTGATGGCGTTTTTGAAGTTTTGGCTACAAGCGGTAACAACCGTCTTGGTGGTGATGACTTTGATGCTAAAATCGTTAACTATCTTGCAGAAGAATTCAAGAAGGAAAACGGCATTGACCTTAGAAATGACAAAATGTCACTTCAAAGACTTACTGAAGCTGCTGAAAAGGCAAAAATTGACCTTTCAGGTGTAACTTCAACAAATGTTAACCTACCATTTATCACAGCTGATGCTACAGGTCCTAAACATCTTGATATTACTATTACAAGAGCTAAATTCGACGAAATTACAGCCGACCTTGTAGAAGCTACAATGGAACCTGTAAGAAATGCTCTTCGTGATTCAGGTCTTTCTGCATCTGATATCAGCAAGATTTTGCTTGTTGGTGGTTCAACACGTATTCCTGCTGTACAGGAAGCTGTTAAGAGAATTATTGATAAAGAACCTACAAAGGGTATCAACCCGGACGAATGTGTTGCTATAGGTGCTGCTATTCAGGGTGGTGTACTTGGCGGCGACGTTAAGGGCGTACTTCTTCTTGATGTAACTCCACTTTCACTTGGTATTGAAACTGAAGGCGGTATATGCAACAAGATTATTGAAAGAAATACTACAATTCCTACAAAGAAGAGCAGAATTTATTCTACTGCTTCTGATAACCAGCCAAGCGTTACAATCAACGTTTTGCAGGGTGAAAGAGAAATGGCTGCATACAACAAGTCACTTGGTCACTTTGAACTTTCAGGTATTGCTCCTGCTCCACGCGGTGTACCTCAGATTGAAGTAACATTTGATATTGATGCTAACGGTATTGTTAACGTATCAGCTAAAGACCTTGGCACAGGTGCTTCACAGAAAATTACAATTACTGCAAGCTCTAACCTTTCTGAAGAAGAAATTAACAAGGCTGTAGAAGATGCAGAAAAATTTGCTGAAGAAGATAAGAAGGCTAAAGAAAAGGTAGAAGTTAAGAATAAGGCTGAAGGTCTTGTATTCCAGAGTGAAAAGGCCCTTGGCGAAATTGGTGACAAGATTTCTGCTGAAGAAAAAGCTACAATTCAGACAGAAATTGACAAGGTTAAGGATGCTCTTAAGACTGAAGATACTGATAAGATTAAGGCAGCAACAGAAGAACTTGAAAAGAAGTTTGGTGAAATAGCTACAAAGATGTATCAGCAGGCACAGCCTGAAGGTACTCCTGATATGGGTGCAGGTGCACAGCAGTCTGCAGGTGCAGATGACGGCAATACTTTTGACGCAGAATATACAGTTGATGACGAAAACAAATAATTTTGGGATGTAAAAAAAGTCTGGAACTTTTTCCTATTCCTGCAACAGGCGGTGTAAAAGAGGATTTTACACCGCATATTGCGGTTAAGAGGTGAGTAATTTGGCAAATAAGAGAGATTATTATGAGGTACTTGGCCTTTCCAAGGGTGCTTCTGATGATGAAATAAAAAAAGCATACAGAAAAATGGCAAAAAAATATCATCCGGACTTAAACCCTGATGATAAACAGGCAGAAGCTAACTTTAAAGAAGTTAATGAAGCATATGCAATACTTAGTGACAGCGACAAAAAGGCAAAATACGACCAGTTTGGCCACGCAGGTGTAGATGAACAGGGCGGTTTTGGCGGCGGAGGCTTCGGTGGTTTCGGAGGCTTTGGCGGTATGGACGTTGACCTTGGTGACATTTTTGGTTCATTTTTTGGTGGTGGTTCATCATCTTCTGCAAGAAGAAACGGCCCACAACGTGGTGCAGATATTGAACAGACTATTCAGCTTACTTTTGAAGAGGCTGCAAAGGGTGTCGCAGTAGATCTTAATATCAGCAGATACGAAAAGTGTGAAGAATGTGGAGGCAGCGGTGCTAAAAAAGGAACATCTCCTGAAACCTGTTCCAATTGTCAGGGAAGAGGTACCGTAAATGTTGTGAAACGCACAATGCTTGGTATGATGCAGTCTACAACAACTTGCCCAACCTGTGGAGGTAAGGGTAAAATTATTAAAGAAAAATGCTCCAAGTGCGGTGGCAACGGTCAGGAAAGAAAGACGAAGAAAATTAACGTTAAAATTCCTGCAGGTATTGACCACGGTCAGACACTTACTGTACGTGGGGAAGGTCATTGCGGTAAAAACGGCGGACCAAACGGTGATGTTTATGTAACTGTTCTTATAAAGCCTGACAAGGTATTTACACGTAACGGTTACGATGTACATTGCACAATGCCTATTACGTTTATTGAGGCTACTTTAGGTGCCGAACTTGAGGTTGCTACACTTCACGGTAAGGTTAAAATTAAAATTCCTGAAGGAACTCAGAACGGAACTTCATTCCGTCTTCGCGGTGAAGGTATTGATAAGCTTCGCGGCAGCGGTAGAGGTGACCAATACGTTAAAATACTTGTTGAGGTTCCCAAAAAGCTTAATGCAAAGCAAAAGAAAAAACTTGAGGAATTTGGTGAATCTTTAGGCCTTGAAAATTTTCAGCAGAAGAAAGGTTTCCTTGATAAAATCAAGGAAAAAATGAAGTAATATGAATGATTATAATCAGATAAAAGTTACTGTAAAAAAAGAGGATGCGGATACTGCAACTGCGGTTATGACTGCTATGGACTTTTTCGGTGGTCTCATGATTGAGGATTTTTCTGACATTGATGCCTGCCCGTGGGATTATGTTGATGAGGAGCTTTTGAAGAAGGATAAAACTGTTGTCAGCATAAGTGGTTATATGGAAACAAATGAAAATGTAATTGCAGTTACTGAACAACTTAAAATAATGCTTCCTCAGGATGCTTTGGTAGAAGTTATTTCTGTTAATGAAGATGACTGGGCTAATAACTGGAAAAAGTATTATCATCCTATAAGAGTGGGTAAAAACCTTGTAATTAAACCTTCGTGGATTGATTATGAAAAAAATGATAAGGACATTATTGTAGAACTTGACCCAGGTATGGCTTTCGGTACAGGTACTCACGAAACAACCCGTATGTGTATGGCTCATCTTGAAAAATATATTGATGAAAATTCAAGAGTTCTTGATGTTGGGTGCGGAAGTGGTATTTTGTCTATTACTTCTCTGCTTATCGGTGCAAAAGAAGTTACAGGTGTTGATATTGACCCTGTTGCTGTTAAGGTTGCAATTGAAAATGGTGAAATGAATAATTTCAAAGAACCGCAGTACACAATTAAAAGAGGTAACCTTGTAGATGAAGCTTGTGGTAAATACGATGTTATTGTGGCAAATATAATTGCAGATGTCATCATTGGCGTATGCGGTGATGTTAAACAGTTTGTCGCAGATGACGGTGTGTTTATTTCTTCAGGTATTATCGTGGACAGAAAAGAAGATGTGAAAAAAGCATTTGATGAACAGGGATATAAAATTATTGATATGGTAGAAGAAGGCGAATGGGTATCATTTGTTTGTAAAATTTAAAAAGTTGCCTCATACTTTTGTTTTAAATAAAACAGAAATATGAGGCTTTTTATTTACGGAGTTCTGTTATGAAATATGAAAATATAAAAAAAGGTATATTTATTGACCGTCCAAACCGTTTTATAGCCAATGTGGAAATAGACGGAAAAATTGAAGTTGTACATGTAAAAAATACGGGCAGATGCAGGGAACTTTTAATACCCGGTGTTGTCGTTTATGTACAGAAGTTTGAAAATACAAACCGTAAAACTAAATTTGATTTGATTGCAGTTTGTAAAGGTAATGAACTTTACAATATTGATAGTCAGGCGCCCAACAAGGTTTTTTACGAATGGGTTTTGGAAAGCGGTTATTTTGGTGAAATTGAACTTGTAAAGCCCGAATGTAAGTATGGTGATTCGCGTTTTGATTTTTTTGTACAAACAAAAGAACGTAAAATATTCATAGAGGTTAAGGGTGTAACCTTGGAAGAGAATGGAGTACTTATGTTTCCTGATGCTCCTACAGAACGAGGCGTAAAACATATAAAAGAGCTTTGCAATTGTATTAGCGACGGTTACGAGGCGTATTTATGCTTTGTTGTGCAAACTGAAAAGGTGAAATACTTTACACCTAACAGACGTACTCATCCGCAGTTTGCCGATGCACTTTTGGAGGCAAAAGCAAAGGGTGTTAATATTTTATGTGTAAACTGTAATGTTGGGGAAGATTATCTGGAAATAAGTGATTTTGTGGATGTAAAAATAAATGACTGTAACTGAATCAGTTACAGTCATTTGTCTTTATCTGTGCGTTTTTTCAACAAGCGAAGAAAAAAAGTGCAGAACGGACAAGTTTTTAAGCCTTAGTAGTTTTCTTTGCGGATTTCAAAGTAACTCTGTGGGTGAGCACATGTAGGGCAAAGCTTTGGCGCATTTGTGCCCACTACAATGTGACCGCAGTTACGGCATTCCCAGATTTGTACTTCGCTTTTTGCGAACACTTCAGCAAGCTCGATGTTGTTAAGTAGAGCACGGTATCTTTCTTCGTGAGTTTTTTCGATAGCTGCTACAAGACGGAATTTCTGTGCAAGTTCAGTAAAACCTTCTTTTTCAGCTGTATCAGCAAAGCCTGAATACATATCGGTCCATTCATAATTTTCGCCATCTGCAGCTTCTTTCAGATTTTCAGCAGTGTTGCCTATACCGCCAAGTTCTTTGAACCACATTTTTGCATGTCCTTTTTCGTTTTCAGCTGTTTTCAAGAAAATTTCAGACATCTGTTCATAGCCTTCTTTTTTAGCTACTGAAGCGAAATAAGTGTACTTGTTTCTTGCCTGAGATTCACCTGCAAAAGCTTCCTGTAAATTTTTTTCTGTTTGTGTACCTGAGTACTTTGACATTTTTTTGTCCTCCTTTATGTTAAATTATAAATAAAAATTAAGTGTAAGCATTACGCAAAAGCCTAAAAATAATGCAAATGTTGTGCTGCGTTCGCAACCGTCGGTGTGTGTTGCAGGGATTATTTCGTCACTTATTACATAAAGCATTGTTCCGCCTGCAAGAGCAAGTGCAAAGGGGAGTATTATTCCTGAAACAGTAACTGCATAATATCCTACCAACGTGCCTATTATTTCTATAACACCTGTACTTACAGCACATATAAGTGTGCGTGCAGGGGATATTCCTGCCGAAAGCATAGGTGCTATAATAATCATACCCTCAGGCAAATTCTGCAGTGCTATACCACCTGCAACCGTAAGGGCATTTTGTATGTTGCCTGTACCGAAGCCCACGCCTGCGGCTATACCTTCAGGAAGATTATGAAGAGCTATTGCCATAACAAAAAGTAAAACGCCGTTTAATTGTGAAGAATTTTCAACATTGGCAAACCTTTGAAGCCTGGGGGCTAATTTGTCAAGCCAGTTTACACATACTGCACCTGCAAAAATACCTGCAACGGTAATGGGAAGTGCAAGCCTTCCGCCATATTCAAGTGACGGCAGAACCAGACCTATAACCGAAGCTGCAAGCATAACTCCTGCCGCAAAGGATAAAATAATATTACTGAAGTTTTTGGAAATGTTTTTGAATATAAAACCAAGCAGAGAACCGCATATGGTTGCACCGCCTACGCCTAAAGCCGTAATCCATACTATGTGCATCAGCATACCTCCGAATCTGTCGAAATATACATCAATACATATTATGTAAAAGGGCTTTAATTTGTTGACATTTATACTCAAAAAAAGTATAATAACTATATCTGTATTTTATCATATATATGGTAAAATGTCTACTAATTTTTTTGAAAAGAGGTGCAATATGTTTAAGATTCATTCGGAATATAAGCCAATGGGTGATCAGCCTGAAGCTATTGATAAGCTTGCTGAAGGAATAACCCGAGGTGACAGATATCAGACTCTTTTGGGTGTAACGGGTTCGGGTAAAACTTTTACAGTTGCAAACCTCATTGAAAAGGTTCAAAAGCCTACACTTATTTTAGCACATAACAAAACTCTGGCGGCACAGCTTTACGGAGAATTCAAGGAATTTTTCCCTGAAAACTGTGTGGAGTTTTTTGTTTCCTATTATGACTATTATCAGCCAGAGGCATATATTGCCGCTACTGATACCTTTATAGAGAAGGATTCATCAATAAATGATGAAATAGATAAACTTCGACATTCTGCAACTATGGCACTTTTTGAACGTAGAGATGTTATTATTGTAGCAAGTGTAAGTTGTATTTACGGTCTTGGTGACCCTGAAGACTATACGGATTTGGTTGTTTCTCTTCGTCCGGGTATGATAAAGGACCGTGACGAGGTAATAGAAAAACTTATTGAAATTCAGTATGAAAGAAATGATATAAACTTTGTGCGAGGTAAATTTCGCGTACGTGGTGATGTTCTGGAAATTTTCCCTGCATCACAGTCTGATAATGCAATACGTGTGGAATTTTTTGGTGATGAAATTGAACGTATTACTGAAATTAACGTACTTACCGGTGAGGTTAAGGGTATTATGAGCCATGCGGCAATTTACCCTAATTCGCATTACGTAACTACAGATACTAAAATGAAAAGAGCAATAGAGGAAATACGCCGTGAAATGGAAGAATGTGAGGCAAACTTCAAGGAGGAAAATAAACTTGTTGAGGCTCAGCGTATTAAACAACGTACAAACTACGATATAGAAATGCTTGAGGAAATAGGCTTTTGTCAGGGTATTGAAAATTACTCAAGAGTTATAAGTGGCAGAGCTCCGGGTTCTGCACCATATACTCTTATGGACTATTTCCCCGATGACTTTTTACTTGTTGTGGACGAATCTCACGTTACACTTCCACAGGTGCGTGGTATGTACAACGGCGACAGGGCAAGAAAGACATCACTTGTTGAAAACGGGTTTCGTCTGCCGTCTGCATATGACAACAGACCTCTTAATTTTGAGGAATTTGAGCAGAGGATTAATCAGGCAGTTTTTGTAAGTGCAACACCGGGAGATTATGAAAAAAGTCTTTCAACACAGGTTGCAGAGCAGGTTATACGTCCTACGGGGCTTTTGGACCCTATTGTGGATGTTCGTCCTGTAAACGGACAGGTTGATGATTTGTACAGTGAAATTATAAGCACCACCGAAAAGGGTGAAAAGGTGCTTGTAACCACACTTACAAAGAAAATGGCAGAGGACCTTACAAACTATTTTGAAAATATGGGCGTAAGGGTGCGCTATTTACATTCTGATATTGACACTCTTGAACGTACAGAGATAATAAATGCACTGCGTTCAAATGAATTTGATGTACTTGTTGGTATTAATCTTTTGCGTGAAGGTCTTGATATTCCCGAGGTTTCACTTGTGGCAATTTTAGATGCGGATAAAGAGGGCTTCCTTCGTTCCGAAACATCACTTATACAGACAATAGGCCGTGCGGCACGTAATGCAAACGGCAGGGTTATAATGTATGCCGATGTTGTTACGGGAAGTATGAAACGTGCTATTGAGGAAACAGAACGACGACGCGAAAAACAGCAGAAGTATAATGAGGAAAATGGCATTGTACCAAAAACTATTATCAAGAAGGTACACGAAAATATTGAAATTACAAAAGCGGTTGAAACCGAAACTATAGAAGAATATATTGCAACAGAGGATATTGCAAATGAAATAGAAAAGCTTAAAGGTCAGATGCAGGCGGCAGCTTATGAGCTTAAGTTTGAACTTGCTGCAAAGCTGCGTGACAGAATAAGTGAATTGGAGGCAAGGTTAAGTGGCAACAAATAACAACATAGTAATAAAGGGTGCGAGAGAGCACAATCTGAAAAATATAGATGTTACCATACCACGTGACAAGCTTGTTGTTATTACAGGCCTTAGTGGTTCAGGAAAATCCTCCCTTGCGTTTGATACAATGTATGCAGAGGGACAACGGCGTTATGTGGAATCGCTTTCCGCATATGCAAGGCAGTTTTTGGGGCAAATGGATAAGCCCGATGTCGACAGCATTGACGGACTTTCTCCTGCTATATCCATTGACCAGAAAACTACAAGTAAAAATCCCCGCTCAACAGTTGGTACAGTTACGGAAATATATGATTATCTCCGTCTTTTGTTTGCACGTGTGGGTGTGCCGCATTGCCCCAATTGCGGAAAGGTAATAGAGCACCAGACAATAGATGGCATTGTTGATAAAATTCTCGCACTTCCGGAAAGAACAAAAATGAATATTCTTGCCCCCGTAATACGCGGTAAAAAAGGTGAATACGTAAAGCTTTTTGAAAGTGCAAGAAAAAGCGGCTTTGTACGTGTGCGTGTTGATGGTACAATGTACGAGCTTTCAGAGGAAATAAAGCTTGAAAAGAATAAAAAACACAGTATAGAAATTGTTGTAGACAGACTTATTGTAAAAGAGGATATCAAAAAAAGGCTTACAGATTCTCTTGAAACTGCCTTGAAACACGGCAATGGTATGGTTATTGTTGAAAACCTTACTGAAAATAAGGAACTTGTGTTTAATCAGAATTGCTCATGTCCTGACTGTGAAATAAGTATTGATGAACTACAGCCACGAAGTTTTTCTTTTAATAATCCCTTTGGTGCCTGCCCTGCCTGCACAGGTTTGGGACATCAGCTTAAGGTTGATATTAATCTGCTTGTTGATGATTGGGACAAGTCTATAAATGAGGGTGCCATTTCTGCAAGTGGGTGGAGATTTTCGGAAGACAATATGGCAGGAATGCATCTTAAGGGCATTGCAGACCATTATGGATTCAGTCTTGATACTCCGCTTTCCGAACTTTCCGAAATGCATATAAACAAAATATTTTACGGTACAGGAATGGAAAAGGTTCGTTTTACTTATGAACGACAGTATGGAAGCGGTTCTTTCCTTGCACGTTTTGAGGGTGTTGCAAATAACATACGCCGACGTCATGCTGAAACACAGTCTGACTGGATGAAGGCTGAACTTGAAAAGTATATGACTGATACAGTTTGTGAAGAATGTGGCGGTGCAAGGCTGAAAAAAGAGTCACTTGCAGTAACTGTTGCAGATAAAAATATTGATGAAATAACACACCTTTCAGTAGATGAAGAGCTTGACTTTTTCCAAAATCTCAAGCTTAGTGAAAGGGATATGATTATTGGTAAGCAGATTTTAAAGGAAATTGTGGAACGTCTTACATTTTTGAAAAATGTTGGGCTTGATTATCTTACCCTTGCACGTTCTTCGGGTACCTTGTCGGGCGGTGAAGCACAGCGCATACGACTTGCTACGCAGATTGGTTCATATCTTATGGGTGTTTTATATATACTTGATGAACCAAGTATAGGCTTGCATCAACGTGATAATGATAAGCTTATTGAAACCTTAAAGCAGCTTCGTGATTTGGGAAATACCCTTATTGTTGTAGAACACGATGAAGATACTATGTATGCCGCAGACCATATTATTGATATAGGTCCGGGTGCGGGTATTCACGGCGGACATATTGTTGCACAGGGTACAATAGAGGATATTAAAAAGTGTGAAAAGTCTGAAACGGGTCTTTATTTAAGCGGTAAAAAGCAAATACCTGTACCTGTAAAAAGACGTGAAGGAAACGGAAATACACTTAAGGTTTACGGCGCTGCACAGAATAATCTTAAAAATGTTGATGTTGAATTTCCTTTGGGAAAGTTTATTGCAGTAACAGGTGTATCGGGTTCAGGTAAGTCATCACTTATAAATGAAATTGTATTTAAACATCTTTCAAACAAGCTTAACCACAGTAAGAAAAAACCTGGTAAGTTTGAACGTTTTGAAGGTATTGAGCATCTTGACAGTATAATAGATATTGACCAGTCGCCTATTGGAAGAACTCCGCGTTCCAACCCTGCCACATATACGGGGCTTTTTTCTGACATCCGCGACCTTTTTGCCACAACAAACGAGGCTAAAATGCGTGGCTATAAAGCGGGGCGTTTCAGCTTTAATGTAAAGGGCGGTCGCTGTGAGGCTTGTTCAGGTGACGGTATTATAAAAATTGAAATGCACTTTTTGCCTGATATTTATGTACCCTGCGAGGTGTGTAAGGGTAAAAGATACAACCGTGAAACTCTCGAAGTAAAATACAAGGGTAAAAACATTCACGAGGTTTTGGATATGACTGTGGAGGAGGGTGTAAGCTTTTTTGAAAATCATCCGAAAATTCACAGAAAGCTTAATACTCTTTATGAGGTAGGGCTTGGTTATGTAAAGATTGGTCAGCCATCTACAACACTTTCAGGCGGTGAGGCGCAAAGAGTAAAGCTTGCAACCGAGCTTTGCAGAAGAAGCACAGGTAAAACTATTTACATTCTTGACGAGCCTACAACGGGACTTCACACAGCAGACGTACACAGACTTATAGATGTATTGCAAAGACTTGTGGATGCAGGTAATACTGTGGTTGTAATAGAACATAATCTTGATGTTATAAAGGTTGCAGACCATATTATAGATATTGGACCTGAGGGTGGCAACAAGGGAGGCGAGATTGTTGCCTGCGGTACACCTGAAGAGGTTTCAAAAAACAAAAAGTCATACACGGGTATGTATTTGAAGAAGTATCTGGAAAGGAAATAAATATGAACAAAAGACTTCAGCTTTGTATCCCTACTCTTTTGGGTACAGAATCTATAGTAGCAAACGAGGTAAGAAATTTAGGCTACGAAACAACAGAGGTTGTAGACGGCAGAGTTACCTTTGAGGGTGATGTCCAGGCAATTTGCCTTGCAAATATAAATTTAAGATGTGCCGAACGTGTTATGATTAAAATGGCAGAGTTTAAGGCGACCACCTTTGAAATGCTTTTTGAAAATGTAAAGGCAATAGAGTGGGAAGAATACATCGGTAAAGATTGCGCCTTTCCTGTAAAGGGTCATTCGCTGAAATCTGCACTGCACAGTGTGCCTGATTGTCAGTCTATTATAAAAAAGGCTGTAGTAAGCCGTCTTTCGGAAAAATATGGCATAGAGTGGTTTGAAGAAACAGGGCCATTGTACCCCATACAATTTGCTATAATGAAGGATGTTGTTACAATTTATATTGATACAACGGGTGAAAACTTATATAAACGCGGTTACAGACAAAAGGGTGTTGTAGCACCTATGAGAGAAACTCTTGCATATGCTATGATAGATATAAGCCGTTGGCAAGGGGACAGACCTTTTGCAGACCCATTCTGCGGAAGCGGTACTTTGCCTATTGAGGCGGCTATGTTTGCACTTAATATTGCACCGGGTATGAAAAGAAGCTTTGTTGCTGAAAACTGGAAGGGGCAAATAAATAGAAAATTGTGGGCAGAGGCAAGAGAAGAGGCACAGGATAATATTATAAGGGATGTAAAACCTGTTATTTTTGCTTCGGATATATCTGCAAACTGCATTGAAACCGCAAAGCTTAACGCACAGGCGGCAGGTGTACTTGAATACATTGACTTTAAGGTTTGTGATATGAAGGATGCCGCTTTATTTGAGGACAAGGGTGTTATAATATGCAACCCTCCGTATGGTGAGCGACTTATGGAAGAAAAGGCTGTGCAAAAATTGTACCGCGATATGGGCATAAAGTTTTCGCAGTTTCCGAATGCTAAAAAATATATACTTACTTCATATGATAAGTTTGAAGATTTTTACGGTAAAAAGGCAGATAAAAAGAGAAAACTTTACAATGGTATGCTAAAGTGTAATATTTATCAGTATTTTAAAAATGATAATTTTAAAAAATAAATGATGTACTAATTTGCTTAAAAAGTGTCGGTATCGACACTTTTTCTGTGTTTTAAGGGTGAAAAATCTGTATATTGGTTGAAAAATATATCTGTGATGAAATGTTTATTCTGTTTACATTGTGTGGTGTTTGTGATAAAATATTTGTATTGGTGGTGTTGATGATGAAAACTGTTCTGGTAGCCTTTAATGCAAGATTTTCTCATTCGTCTTTGGCGTTAAGGTACATAAAAGAATATAATGCTGAAAAAAATATAGAAATTGCTGAATATACAATTAATGACCAGCTTTATTATGCCTATGGGGATTTGCTGAAACACGGTGGAGATATGTACTGCTTTTCCGTTTACATATGGAATGTTGAAATAACACTTAAGGTTGCACAAATGCTTAAAAAGGCAAAGCCCGATGTGGTAATTGCACTTGGTGGTCCTGAATGCAGTTATTGTCCTGAACAACTTTTTGAAAAACATGATTTTATTGATTATATACTACGTGGTGAGGGCGAGGTTATAACAGGAAGGCTTATTGATTGTGTGGAAAACAATGTTTTGCCCGATGTTAAGGGAATAGCCTTCAGGGGGAATATGTCACAGCTTGCAGATTGCGTTGATTTGGAAAAGATTGTATTTCCCTATGGGGATTTTGAGGATTTGAAAAACAGAATTGTTTATTTTGAAACCTCAAGAGGTTGTCCTTTTAAATGCTCATATTGTTTGTCAAGTGTTGAAACGGGAATTCGTTACTTTCCTATGGAGTACGTAAAAAAAGGATTTGATGCTTTTTTTGAAAATAACATTCCTCTTGTTAAGCTGATAGACCGTACATTTAATGCAAACAGTAAGAGGGCAGTTGAAATTGTTGAGTATATAATAAAAAATTCAAAAGGCACAAAGGTGCATTTTGAAATAGACCCCGGTATTTTAACAGATGAGCTTATAGATGTTCTTGCAGGTGCACCTGATGATTTGTTTCAACTTGAAATGGGAATACAGTCTGCAAATCCTGAAACACTTTGTGCGGTGAACAGAAATGTTCATCTTGATAAAATCAGGGATAATGTGGCAAAGTTAAAAAAAGCTGATAATATGCACATACATCTCGACCTTATTGCAGGGTTGCCCTATGAGGATTATGAAAGCTTTAAAAAGTCTTTTGATTATGTGTATTCAATGAAACCTCATATGCTTCAACTTGGATTTTTGAAGGTTTTGCACGGTACACCGATACAGATGCAGGATGGTATTGAGTATTGCGATTTTCCCCCCTACGAGGTCATATCTACAAAGTGGCTTACTGTAGAGGAAATATGCAAGCTGAAGTCTGTTGACAAGGCGGTTGATGCGGTTAACAACAGCGGGGCATTCAGACGCACACTTGAAAAGCTTACTGCTGACAATGGGTTTGATGTTTTTGAAAAAATATCTGCTGTGTTTGATACCAACAAAATTCCTTCAAGGTTTGACTTGTATGGTGAAATATATAAAATTTTCGGTGATGTTGTGTACGAGGAATTGTGCCTTGATTTTATTGAAAACAGTCCTAACAGACCAATGCCATCATTTGCGGCGGTTGAATATCCAAAAGGTTTTAAAAAGAAATGCATATCTGCCATGGGTGAGGATTTTTCGCCTGAAAATGTTCGTTTTGAACCTGTGGGCAATAAGGTTTATATGATGGATTATAAGCATGGAGAATTGAAGGACATTACAAAAATAATATAAAAAGTGTTGGCATAAGCCAACACTTTTTTGTTAAAATATATCTTTATGCTTTTCAAGTGATTTTAGTAAAATCATACCAAGCACACCTGCAGAAATTACTTCCCCTGCACCTACGGTGAACACAAGGTATAAAAATGCCTCTTCAACACCGTATGCAAATATAAGTACAAAGGGTACTATAACTGCATTTGAAATAATTGGTGGCAAAGGTGCAAGCCATTTATACTTTCTGAGGTAATAGGTGCCTATTGCGCCTATTAGCGTTGCAAGGCTGCCGAAAATAATATCCCATATAACACCGCCAACTAATATGTTGGAAATAAGGCACCCGATAAAAAGACCGGGTATTGCCGCCGGTGTGAAGAATGGAAGTATTGTAAGTGCTTCCGACAGGCGTATTTGTATTGCCCCGCTTGCAAGTCCTAATGTGTTGGCAATAAATGTAAGCACTACATAAAGTGCCGCAGTTATCGCCGCTTGTGTGATTGTTTTTGTCCTTTTCATTTTTTATTTCTCCTTTAGTTATTATCGTGAGGAAAGGTTTTTAACTCACGCATTTTATTTACACCCCTTCATTGTTAAAAGGCGGTATAAAGCTTTCCATAGCGGTTTCACCCTCCTGAATAAAACCGTTTTCTACTCCGATGTCTATTGCATAGTCAACAAGGTCATCATATTCCTTTTGAGTTACCTTGTTTTTTAAAATTTTATGTTCTGCCACTTGTGGCATGGGGGTGTACTGATTCATTAAACTTATAAAAATATCATCTTTATATGTATTGTAAAGGTATTTTATAATCTGTTTTGACTCATCCATATGAGTGGGTAAAAGAAGATGTCTTACTACAACACCCTTTTTCATAATTCCGTTTTTTGAAAACTCAGGCTTACCCACTTGTCTGAACATTTCGGCTATTGCTTTTTTCGCATATTCTGTGTAATTGTGTGCATTTGAATATGCTTTTGCAGTTTCAACTTTGAAATATTTGAAGTCGGGAAGATAAATATCTACATAGCCTTCAAGCGTTTTTAAAGTTTCGACTTTTTCATAGCCACCTGTGTTATATACAACAGGAAGATTAAAACCCTGTGATTTTGCAATGTCAAGAGCCTTTATAATATGGGGTACAAAGTGGGTGGGTGTAACAAGGTTTATGTTGTTTGCACCCTTTTCTTTAAGCTCGAAAAATATTTCCGAAAGACGGTCAACACTTATTTCACTGCCGACTTTTCCGTCACGTATTTCGGCATTCTGACAGTATATACAACCCATATTGCAACCGCCAAAAAATATTGTGCCTGAACCTTCCTTGCCCGAAATGCAGGGCTCTTCCCACATATGAAGAGCCGCTCTTGTAACCAATAACTTATCAAAAACCTTACAATAGCCTTTATGTACACTTCTGTCTACATTACAGTTTCTCGGACATAGCTTGCAATTTTTATATATATTCATCATTTCTTTTTGGTAAGCTCAACAAGACCGTCAGGTGTTTCTACCATATCGTGAGATTTTAAAAGAAACTTTCTGATACCGAACAGTATTGCAATTGCCGCTACTGTAACTATGTTTTCCAATGCGGATGTAGGTGTTACGATAAGGTGACGTGCCAAAGCAAATGCAAGTACTTCGATTATGGTTTCCGGAGTATGCTTGCAAAGCATTTTTATAAGCTCGGCACCGATTGCAAGAACGATTGCATCATCAAGTATTGTAACAAGTGCACTTACGTCAGTTGTGCTTGTAACAATGTTTATACCTGTGTGTACAAGTCTTATACCAAACGCTATAATGGCAATACCTACAAGTATAGAAATTAAAATTTCAAACATATAGCTTGCCTCAAACATAATGTCCTGAAGTTTTTTTCTCATAAGATGTCCTCCATTTAATAATTGTATTTTTTCTTTTTTATTATTAAAAATAAAAGTGTTATTAAAACTGCCATAAATTCTGCTACGATAATGGAAATCCATACGCCGTCAATTCCCCATAGCAAAGGAAGAAGAATTACGCTTATAACCTGAAACACCATTGAACGTAAAAACGATATAAGTGCGGAGGTTAAACCGTCATTAAGCGCCGTGAAAAAGGCGGAGCCGAAAATGGCATAACCTGCAAACAAAAAGGAAAATGAAAATATTAAAAATCCACGAAGTGTAAGTTTTGTAAGCTCCGTATCGTATCCTACAAATGCCTGTGAAAGTGGTAATGCAAGAACTTCTGCAAGTACAAACATTGCAATTGCAAAGACTGTTGTTACAACCATACTCTTTTTCAATAGACTTTTTAATTCTGTGTGATTTTTTGCACCAAAGTGAAAGCTTATAACAGGTGCAACACCAACGGAAAAACCAATAAAAGCAGAAAGGAAAACAAAGTTTACATACATAAGCACGCCGTATGCGGCTATGCCGTTTTCTCCTGCGTATTTCATAAGTTGTAAATTGTAAAGTATTCCTACAACGGACATTGAAATGTTTGTCATAAGCTCTGATGAGCCGTTTGTACATATTTTAAAAAGTGCCTTAAAGTCAAATTCCGGCTTTGATAGGCGTAATAGACTTGTGTTTGGTTTTGCAAAATATATTATTGGAATAAGTCCGCCAACTGCCTGCGCTATTGCTGTGGCAAGTGCCGCACCTGCAATACCCCAACTGAAAACTGCCATAAAAAGTGCATCGAGTATCATATTTGTAACGCCTGCAACAATGGTTGAATAAAGCCCCAGTGTGGGCTTTTGTGCAGTTACAAAAAGAGTTTGGAATGCAACCTGAAGCATAAAAAAAGGTAATGCGGCAAGTATTATTTTTGAATATAGTATGCAATCTGCAAGCATCTGTCCACTTGCACCCATAAAAGAGGATACAGGGTCTATAAATGTAATACCTGCTATTGCTATTGCAACACCTGTGATGATTGTTACATACACAAGGGCTGAAAAAGTTGAGTTTGCTTTTTTGTTATTTCCCTCGCCAAAGTATTTTGAAATAAGAGCACTTCCGCCTGTGCCGAACATAAACCCGAGTGCCCCTAAAATCATAAGCACCGGCATAATGAAGTTTACTGCGGCAAATGATGTTTTACCAACGTAATTAGATACGAAAAAACCGTCTACTACCCCATATATTGATGTGAATATCATCATAATTATTGAGGGTAATGTAAAACGGAGTAATTTTTTATAATTAAAATGGTCTGAAAGTTGAATGTTCATTTTTCCCTCCAAATTGGGGGTGTGTAAATTTTAACACACCCCATACCATTTTAATATGAAATTATATTTATGTCAATGTATTGTTGTTTGAGAATTTATATTATTTACCGTCTCTTTCCACAAACATACGAAAATCAAGGTCTCTGGGTAAATCTTCTGATGGATTTTCCTTTTGTGACTGAATGTAAAACCAAAGGTCAGATGTTATTGTTTCGCATTCTCTTATGTCGGGAATTATAAGATTTCCGTTTCCGCAAAGTATATCTTCACTTTCTTTTAACCTGCCTGTAAGTGCAAGGGTATATGCATAGTAAATACTGCAACGTTCGTTGTTTTTTATTTCTTCCGAAGCCTTTTCATAATAGGAAATAACAAGTGAATATTCACTGTTTACAAAAAGAATTTTAAATAAGTCCTTTGCCATTGAAATATCATCGGACTTCATATTATATGCCTTCTGAATATTTTCGACAGCACCCTGTTTGTCCTCTGTTTTCTGACATACTATTGCCTTGCCGTAATATGCCCATGGGCTTTTTTCAAGCTTAAGGGATTTGTTGAAATAATCCATTGCCACAGAGTAGTCTTCGGTAGCTGTGTATGCACAGCCAAGCTGAAAATATGTATACCAGTTGTTTTTATCTTTGTTTTCGGTTGCCTGCTCCATAAGCTTCAACCATTCACTTTGACGGATGTATGATGTTGGAACATCGGTGGGATTATGTTTGCCGAGTGTTCCGTTGTACAAAAGATTTTGCCATTGTTCCTGTTCTTTTCCCGGTGTGCCAAAATCAAGATGACCGCAAAGCATATTTTTTGCACCTTTACGTCTTTCGGCTTCAAGAGCACCCCAGCCTTCTGCATAAATTATTGTTTCATCTGCAGGGGATATTGCCATTGTGTGTGTTTCCTTAAGTATCTCTTCAAGCTGTGTTTTTGTGATTTTTTCTTCAATTTTGCAAAGTGCTTCTTTTCTTGCTTCTGCCCATGTGCCGTGTATCTTTTTTTCATCTGCTTTTATGGGGCCGTAAACCTCAAGCCATTCCCATACTGTGTGAGGAGGCATAGGCAGACATTCGTGCTGAGTATAGGCAAGACCGCATTGTATTTCGTTGTAGCTTCCCGATTCGTTGTCGGCAGTAAGGAAATTTTTCCACTTGTGTCCACCTTGTGAATCACCCCATACAAAAAGCTTTCTGCCCTTCAGACGGTCTGTTGAGCTTTGGAAAAGACCGTAGCCGTCTGTGCCGAACTGACAAATGTATTTTTGAGAATCCTTTTCTGTTTTGAAGAAATAGTCATTTGCATAACGGTTTTTTGAAGGGTATGTAAGGTCTGAATCGTTATAGTGAGGTACGGGTATTTTTTCTATCATACCTCTTTCTGCTATATAAGTTTCATTTGCAGGTACAACTATTCTGTCGCCTTCATTTTCTACTGTTGCAATGTTACTCCACCAATACATTGGTATAACTGTATCATTGGGGTTTGTAATTCTCATTCTGCAATGCAAAAGGGAAGAATCTTCAGGAAGGAAAAAGTCCATCTGCACTATTGCACAACGTATACGTTCAAAATAATAAAATCTTAAAACAGGTGTGCCGTCATCAAGCTTTGTTATTGCGGTGTTAATTGTTGAACATGTGTAGGGACCGTGACCCTTGTATCCGCAGTTCCACTCTATTCCGCCGGAAAGCCACGCGTTTCTTACCGCCAGGTTGCATGGGCGTACAACGCTGTTTTTAAAAAGCAGTTCTCTGTTTTCTTTTTTATCGTACAATGACCATAGTTTACTACCGAATTTTGGCATAAATGTTGCCTTTATATATTCGTTTTCAAGTATTACGCAATCATACTCGGTTGGTTTTAAGTCTCTGTTGTACATATTCTGATACTTGTAGGGATGGGCGCATTCCATAACACCGTAATTTACAAACAGACCATCATCCTCATCAAGTCTGAATTCATTTGAAATTGTATTTAAACTAAGCGTTTCACTTATGGGAGGAAGTGTGCTTTCCTTGCCAAAATCTGCAGATAATATATTTATTTTTTCTACCTTTAATATAGACATAAAATCACCCTTTTGGTTTATATTTATAAAAAATTTTAAAGTTTTTTTTGCCTTTTGTCAATTACTATTTATGCTTTTGAATTGATTTTTTCTATTGTTTTTATTATTTTTGTGAGTTTTTCTGTTTTTTTCTTTGAATGTATTGACTTTTTCTTTGTTTTGTTGTACAATGTATGTAGTATAAAAGGGTGGAGTAGAAGGTATGAAGAAACTTTTTGTATGTGACTTTGACGGAACCTTGTATAAAAAGAATAATGAAAGACTGTTTAAAAACACCTTGAAGGAAGTTGAAAGGTTAAAGGCATCGGGCAATGAATTTGTAGTTGCTACGGGGCGTCCATTGCACCTTCTGAAGCCTTATTTTGAGGATTTTGACAATATGCTTTTTATAAGTAATGACGGTGCGGTGTTCAGTAAAGGCTTTAATGTTTTATGCAGTATGCCTCTTGACAAGCAGGCAATAAAAAAGAGTTATTGTGATTATAAAGGTGATTTTATTGTGTACGGGCAATGTGTCACATACGCAAAGTACAATGAAAAATCTGTCGGGTTTAAGCTTGATGAATTTTTTAACCACCATATGATGAGAATCAGCTGTATTGGTGAAACCGAAGAGGATGTTTATAAAATAACATTTTTGGGAAAAGCACCGAAAACAGATTTTCTTGATGAATGTTGGAACAGCTACGGTGTTACCGAGTATGTTTCAAAGGGAGTAAGCAAGGGCGAATGTTTAAAAATTGCACAAAAGGCACTTGGGTTTACTTCTGAAAACACCGTGGTAATAGGTGACGGTGAAAATGACCTTTCCATGATGGAATGTGCAGATGTAAGTTATGCTATGATGTCTGCTCCGCCAAATGTAAAGGCAAGGGCAACAAAAACTACAGAAAGTGTATTGGATATATTAAGAGGTGAAATGTAATGAAGGTGTTTAATTTTAAAGAAATTGCAAAAAGCGAAAGAATTGATATGCTTAAAGATGCGTTGTTTGCATCAAAACCCCAGATAGAATCTTCCCGTGCTGTGCTTTTGACAGAAAGCTACAAACAGACAGAAGGTATGCCTGTAATCAAAAGACGTTCTGCGGCATTTCGTCATATTTTGGAAAATCTTCCTGTTATTATAAGATACAACGAACTTGTTGTGGGCAGTACAACTGTTAATTCAAGAAGTTGTCAGGTTTTTCCTGAATATTCATATAAGTGGCTTGAGGAAGAGTTTGAAACAATTGAAACACGTTCTGCAGATCCGTTTATTATTACTGAAAAGACTAAAGAAGAACTTCGTGAGGTTTTTAAATACTGGGACGGAAAAACTTCAAGTGAGCTTGCAACATCATATATGACAGGTGAAACACTCGATGCTATTGAGCATAATGTTTTTACACCTGGCAACTATTTTTACAATGGTATCGGCCATGTAACCGTAGATTACGGCAAGGTTCTTAAAATTGGTTACAATGGCATAATTGCAGAGGCAAAGGCTGCACTTAAAAAGATAGGTGTGGGTGATGCTGATGCTTGTTCTAAAATTGCATTTTTAGAGGCTGTTATTGAAAGCTGTGAGGCAGTTATAACATTTGCAAACAGATATTCCGAGCTTGCTCTTAAAGAGGCAGAGGCTTGTGCTGATTCGAAGAGAAAGCAGGAACTTTTGAAAATTGCAGAAAACTGTAAAAAAGTACCTGCCAATGGTGCAGAGTCTTTCTATGAGGCTTGTCAGTCATTCTGGTTTGTACAGATGCTTATACAGACTGAATCCAGCGGACATTCTATTTCACCGGGACGTTTTGACCAGTATATGTACCCATATTTCAAGAAGGATTTTGAAAGTGGTAAAATAACAAGGGAATTTGCTCAGGAGCTTATTGATTGTATATGGATTAAGCTTAACGATATGAGTAAGGTTCGTGATGCGGCATCTGCGGCAGGCTTTGCAGGTTATAGTATGTTCCAGAACCTTATTGCAGGTGGACAGACGAAAGAAGGTCTGGATGCTACAAATGAGCTTTCGTTTATGTGTATTCAGGCTACAATGCATGTACTTTTGCCACAACCTTCATTTTCTGTACGAGTTTGGAATGGTTCACCTCACGAATTTTTGCTTAAAGCTGCAGAGCTTACAAGAACAGGCGTAGGTTTGCCTGCATATTACAATGACGAGGTTATAATTCCTGCACTTGTTCAGCGTGGTTTAACCCTTCAGGATGCACGTGACTACAATATTATAGGTTGTGTAGAGCCACAAAAGTCGGGTAAAACAGACGGTTGGCACGATGCTGCATTCTTTAATATGTGCAGACCTTTGGAACTTGTATTTTCAAATGGTGTTGACAAGGGCAAACAGATTGGTCCTAAAACAGGCGATGTTACAAAGATGACAAGCTTTGATGAATTCTACGGCGCATACAAAACACAGATGGAATATATGATAGAGCTTATGGTAAATGCAGATAATGCAATAGATATTGCACACGCACAGCGTTGTCCGCTACCTTACCTTTCAAGTATGATTGAAGATTGTATCGGCAGAGGTAAGAGTGTTCAGGAGGGCGGTGCAATATACAACTTTACAGGACCTCAGGGCTTTGGTATTGCCAATATGGCAGATGGCTTATGGGCGGTTAAAAAGCTTGTGTTTGATGATAAAAAAGTTACAATGGAGTATATGAAAAAGGCACTTGAAAATAACTTTGGAAAAGGTACAAACGATGCTGAAGCTATTACAAATGCCGTTGCAAAGGAACTTGTAAAAAGCGGAGTAGAAGTTAACGAAGATATTATAAAGGAAATTTATAAGACTGCAAAAGAAAATTCCGCAGGCGGTGAGGACTACTCAAAGCTTCTTGCTATGATAGACGAGCTTCCTAAATTCGGTAATGACAATGATGAAATAGATATGTTTGCACGTGATGTGGCGTATTCATACACACGTCCTGTTGAAAAATATAAAAATCCACGTGGCGGTACATATCAGGCAGGGCTTTACCCGGTATCGGCAAATGTGCCTTTGGGTGCACAGACAGGTGCTACACCTGACGGACGTTTTGCGTACACTCCTGTTGCAGATGGTGTTTCACCAAGTGCAGGTAAGGATGTAAATGGTCCTACAGCTTCTGCAAACTCTGTTGCAAAGCTTGACCACTTTATTGCGTCAAACGGTACTTTGTTCAATATGAAGTTCCATCCATCTGCACTAAAAGGCAGAGAAGGACTTGAAAACTTTGTTTCACTTATACGCGGTTACTTTGACAGAAAGGGAAGCCACGTTCAGTTTAACGTAGTAAGCCGTGAAACTTTGCTTGACGCACAGGCTCACCCTGAAAATTACAAGAGTCTTGTTGTTCGTGTTGCAGGCTACAGTGCTTTGTTTACTACACTTTCACGTTCACTTCAGGACGATATTATCAGCAGAACAGAACAATCAACATTCTAAAAAGAATTCCAAGGGATAGGAAAAAAAGAGTTGGAATGGACAAACTGAACCGAAGGGTTACCCGAAGCTGTATGTTTATACAGCGAGTGGTGAAGTTTGTTCATAGCAAAAAGAAAATAAAAAAGAAAAGGCTGAAAGGCTTTTCTACCACAATAAATTCTCAGTTAATGTAGTTGACAGAACACCTTGCATAGAAATTATTAAATAATTATCTTTTTGCGTTCCGGACTTTTTTTACATCCCTTTAACAAGAGGTTAATATGGATTATTTGGATACAAGAGGCAGAATTTTTGATATTCAGAAATTTTCTGTTCACGACGGTCCGGGAATACGTACCATTGTGTTTTTAAAGGGTTGCCTTTTCAGATGTAGGTGGTGTTGTAATCCTGAATCGCAATCTTTTGAAATTCAACAAATGAATATGGCAGGCAAGCCCAAAACCGTAGGCAGGGATGTGACGGTTCGTGAAATTATGGACGAAGTTGCAAAGGATATGAATTACTACCGACGTTCAGGTGGAGGACTTACCCTTTCAGGCGGTGAAAGCTTGCTTCAGCCTGAATTTGCAAAGGCTCTTTTTATGGCGGCACACGACTATGGTATAAACACCGCTATTGAAAGTACCGGGGCAGTTAAGTTTGAAATAATTGAGGATATTCTTCCTCATATAGATTATTTCTTAATGGATATAAAGCATATGAACAGTAAAAAGCACGAGGAATTTATAGGCAAGCCAAATGACATTGTTTTGGAAAATGCAGTAAAGATTGCCAAAAAGGCAAACTACCTTGCAGTTCGTGTTCCTGTAATTCCTACATTTAATGATACTGTTGAGGAAATAGGGGAAATTGCAAAATTTGCAAGCACTCTTAAAAATGTTAAAAAGATGCACATTCTTCCTTATCACAGACTTGGGCTTGATAAGTATGAGGGTATAGGAAGAGATTATACATTAAAAGACATTCTTCCGCCTGATGACGGTAAAATGGCAGAGCTTAAACGCGGGGCGGAAAAATATGGGATAGAATGTCAGATTGGAGGTTAAAGCCAATGAATGAGTATAATGAAAAAGCAAGAATAATTCAGGAACTTGTGCCGGGTAAGCAGATAAGTATTGCTCATATAATAGCAAACCCCGACAAAATACTTTATAAAAAACTTGGACTTGACCCTGCTGTGGATTACAATAAATCTGCAATTGGTATTGTTACAATTTCACCTGCGGAAACCGCTATTATAATTGCCGATGTAGCAATTAAAAGCTCCGGTGCGGAAATTGGTTTTGTAGACCGTTTTTCGGGTACGCTTATTGTAACAGGTACTGTTTCACAGGTTCAGGAGGCGTTGGAGTCTCTTTGCAATTACTGCAAAACTGTTCTTGGCTTTACTGTTTGTGATGTGACAAAAACATGAAAAAAATAATTTTTATGGGAAAAGTGGGTTGTGGAAAAACCACATTGACCCAGAAACTAAAAAATCTTCCGATGGATTATTTGAAAACTCAGTACATTAATTACCACGATGTTATTATAGATACCCCGGGTGAGTATGCTCAGGTAAAAGGATTAGGTGCCGCTTTGGCACTTTATTCTTATGAGGCTGATGTAGTGGGGCTTTTGATTTCCGCAACTGATGATTATTCGTTGTTTCCGCCAAATGTTACTTGTCTTGTAAACCGTGAGGTTATAGGTATTGTGACCCAGATTGACCGTCCCGATGCAAGACCCGACAGAGCAGAGGCGTGGCTTAGAAACAGCGGATGTAAGACGGTTTTTCATATAAGCTCCAAAAAGGATACCGGTATAAAAGAATTGTTGGAATATCTGGAGTAAAATTATGATTGGTTATTGTAATGATTTGCATGTGCATACTAATTTGTCTGTGTGTGCTCCACGTTATAGCTATGCTGAAAATTATATACCATACTGCAAGCAGGAAAATGTAAAGGTTATAGGTTTTACTGACCATGTATATATAAAAGAAAGAATGCAGGCAGAGCATCCTGAATTTAAGGGTACTCCCGGTGAATATCCTGCACTTTTGCGTGAAGAGGTAGAGGAGTTAAGAGAACAGAATAAGGATTTGAAAATTCTTCTGGGCTGTGAGGCAGAGGTTATATATGGCAGGGATTTTGACGTTACCTTTGAAGAGTCAAAAAATTATGACTACGTTGCACTTGCACCAAGCCACATTCTTAATTTGGGTAATTTATACAGTGGTATGGATTTTTCAACCCCTGAAAAATTAAGGGCTTTTATGCTTGAAAGGTTTAAAATTGCGTGCAAAATAAAGCTTGCGGTTCCCACCGTTATTTGTCATCCTCTTTATCCCATACTTTCGGAATTTGAACAGCAGGTTGTAGATGGGATTACAGATTCTGAGCTTGGAGAGTGCTTTGACCTTGCAAGGGAAAATGACAAGGCTATAGAAATTCATGCCTGCCTTTATCGTAAGGGAACGGTGCGGAATGCTGACGGACTTTCCCCAAGCTATCTTCGTATTTTGGAAGTTGCAAAAGAATGCGGATGTAAATTTTATATGGGCTCGGATGCACATCAGTTAAGGGATTTTGTGGGTGCTCACGAAAAGCTTGCAAAGGCATGTGAATATCTTGGTGTTACCGAATATGATTTATGGGAATTGGGGAGAGTATAAATGGTGTTTTGCCATAATAATTTTATAAAAACGAATAGAGAATTTCACTTTGAATATACAGGGAACAATATCGCCCCTATGTTTAGAAAAAAGTTTAAACTAACCGAAACTGAGAACGCAAAGCTGTATGTATGCGGTCTTGGTTACGGTTATTATTATATAAACGGAAAAAAGGTGACTGAGGATTTGTTTATTGCACCCGTCAGCGATTATAATAAAACACTTTGGTACAATGTTTATGATGTCAGTGAATTTCTGCATGAGGGTGAAAATGTAATATCTGTAATTTTGGGCAACGGATGGTACAACGAAGAGGTCAGGACTACCTGGGGGCAGGAAACTGCTCCGTGGCGTGATAATCCGAAGTTTGTGCTTGCACTTGAGGTTGACGGAGCGGTTGTTTTAAAAAGTGATGAAAGCTGGAAATGCAAGGCAGATAGTGCCATTTGGTTTAACGGACTTCGAAGTGGTGAATATTTTGATGCAAGAAAATATGAGGATAACTGGAGTGAGTTTGATTACGACGATAGTTGTTGGAGTAATGCTGTAAAAGATGAAAATCCGCCAAAAGGTGTGTTTCGTGAATGCCTGTGCCAACCTATAAGGGAAACACAGATTTTTGAAACAAAAAATATCACTAAAATTGATGATGAAACATATGTTTTTGATATTGGTCAGAATATATCGGGCTATGTTAGATTAACTGTTACAGGTAACTGTGGTGATGAGTTTATAATAAAATATGACGAGGAATTGGATGATGAACTTAACCTCCGTAACAAAATGGATGAATTTTATTTTGAAGGTGAATTTCATACCGACAAATTTATATGTTCGGGCAAAAAGATGACATGGTCACCGAAATTTACATATCACGGCTTTCGCTACATTACAATCAGCGGTATCAAAAATATTGAAGATGTTAAGGTTCAGGGAGTATTTGTTCATCAGGATATAGAGAGAAAAACTACTTTTGAATGTTCTGATGAGCTTTTAAACAAAATGTTTGAAGCGGGGGTTATATCCTGCTGGTCAAATATGTTTTATATGCTTACCGACTGTCCTACAAGGGAAAAGTACGGTTGGATGAACGACGCACAGTCTTCATGTGAGCAGATGCTTACAAACTTTAAAATAGATAAATTACTTATAAAATGGTTGCAGGATATTTACGATGCAATGCGTGAAGACGGAAAGCTTCCAGGCATAGTCCCTACAGGCGGTTGGGGTTATGACTGGGGTAATGGCCCCGTTTCCGACGGTAATTTGTTTGAAATACCCTTAAGGGTTTATATGCACACAGGTGAATCAAAATACCTTGTAGATTCACTTGAATATTTTGACAGATACTTTGAAATGCTTGATCAAAACCGTGATGAAAAGGGATTTGTGAATTTCGGTCTTGACGACTGGACATATCCCGGAGATGTAAAGCATACAACGGCAGGTTTTATAAATGCAGTTTTAGAATATGAATTTTTGGGTATTGCAGAGCTTGCGGCAAAGCTTAAGGGTGTTGACGTTTCAAAGTATAAACACCGTGCAGATAATTTGCGCAAACTTATAACCGAAACATTTATAACTGCAGACGGATGTTGTACAATAGAAGAACAGTCAGCTGTAGCAATGCTTATATATTACGGCTTGTATGAGGATTTGAACCCTCTTGGAAATCAACTTGCCAAACTTGTTGATGTTGAAAACAATCACCACAAATGCGGAATGGTTGGTATGAGAAGATTACTTCTTGCGCTTAACAAATGCGGTCTTTGGGATCTTGCATACAAGGTGCTTACCGCAGAGGGTTATCCAGGCTATAAAGTTTGGTTTGATCAGGGTGCAACAACTCTTTGGGAAATATGGGACGAAAAGCATCTTGAATCCAAAAATCACCACATGTATTCAGACTTTATGTCCTGGATAATAAAAACCCTTGTAGGTATACAGCTTGACTTTGAAAGCTTGGGCGAAAAGAAATTTGTGTTTGAACCGAAATTTATAGAAGGAATAGATTTTGTAAAGGGCTCTTACACCACAGAATACGGTGATGTAACCGTTAAATGGAAAAGAGAAAATGATAAAGTATTTGTCACGGTAAACAAGCCTGAAAATTTAGTGCTTAAATATAATGGTGTTTGTTTGAATGACGGAATTAACAATTTTGAAATATAACGGGAGGAATAAAGATGAAATCAGTTAAAAATAAACAGTTGGTAGTAGGTGCAGACTTTGCGGGATATCCACTTAAAGAGGCAGTATGTGAATACCTTCGTAAAAAAGGTTGGGAAATTACAGATATGGGCGTAAAGACAGATTCTGACCCTGACGATACAGACCTTATGTTCCACAGAGTTGGACTTCGCGTTGGCGCAATGATTTCAGAAGGTGAATTTGACAGAGCATTACTTTTCTGTGGAACAGGTATGGGTATACACATTGCCGCAAGCAAATGTCCCGGTGTTCATGCAGGTGTAGTTGAAAGTGTTCCTGCGGCACTTCGTGCAATTACAGGCAACGGAGTAAATGTTCTTGCTATGGGTGCTTTTTATGTTGCACCGCAAATGGGCTGTGAAATTGCAGACGCTTATCTTAACGCAGACCTTGGTACAGGATATGAATGGTGGAAGAACTTTTACGAATTCCACAAGCTTGCAATTGATGAGCTTGATGCCTTTGATTATGAAGAATATAAGAAAAATGGCTTTAAGGTAAACAAGCTTGGCGACTATCCACTTGAGCTTGAAACAAAGCCGGAGGAATAGTATGAAGGTTTCTGAAAAAATCCTCCTTGACCGTAAAGGTCTTGAAACATACGGACCTGTAAATATTGTTATACTTGGTGACAGCGTTTCTCACGGAGCTATGTGTGGTTATATAGACCACGAAAACGTGTATTGGAACAGACTGCGTAAAATGCTCAACGATTACCGTGATTATATGCCTGTTAATATGATAAATTCTTCAATAGGAGGAACCTGTGCCAAAGATGCAGTAAAACGGCTTGATAACGGAGTGTTTAATCACAATCCTGATCTTGTTATAATATGCTTTGGGCTGAATGACGTTAATGGTGAAATTTCGGTGTATCTTGATTCACTGAAAGAAATTTTTACAAGGTGCAATGAAAAGGGAGTTGACGCAATTTTTATGACTCCGAATATGCTTAATACGTATGTGGCAGATGATACTCCGGAGCAATACAAAGAATATGCCAACAAAACCAAAGAATTTCAAAACGAAGGCAAGATGGATGAATATATATATTCTGCAGTAAAACTTGCGGAAAGTATGGGTATTTCGGTTTGTGACTGCTATTCTGAATGGAAAAAGCTTGCACAATCTCAAGATACAACGATGCTTTTGTGCAATCGCATAAACCATCCTGCACCTGAAATGCATCAGTTGTTTGCAGATGAACTTTTTGCGATAATAATAGGAAAAACAGGTGTTTTAACCTATGCTGAAAGTACAATGTTTAACGGTTGAAACAACTGGCGATTTTTGAAAATCTGTGTTTTTGAGATAAAAAACAGAAAAAACCACAAAAAAACAGAAAAAACTATTGACTTCAAAGATTTACTGTGATACAATTATAGTAACGAAGTATGGTTAAAAAGAAATAATATAAAGGAGATAAAACAATGGTATCAGAATTCGAAATCAAAAAACAAATTTGTGACATTGGTAAGAGAATTTATGACAGAGGTATGGTTGCTGCAAACGACGGTAACATTTCTGTTAAGATTTCAGACAATGAATTTTTGTGTACACCAACAGGTGTAAGTAAGGGTTTTATGACACCTGAATATATCTGTAAAGTAGACGCAAAGGGAAATGTAATTCAGGCAAACGGTAATTTCAAGCCATCTTCTGAAATTAAGATGCATATGCGTGTTTATCAGCAGAGACCTGATGTCAAGTCTGTTGTACATGCACATCCTATTTATGCAACAAGCTTTGCTATTGCAGGCATTCCGCTTACACAGCCTATTATGCCTGAAGCGGTAATTGCTCTTGGCTGCGTACCGATTGCTGAATACGGCACACCTTCAACAGAAGAAATTCCTGATGCAGTTGAAAAGTACTTGCCTCACTTTGATGCAGTGTTGCTTGCTAACCACGGTGCACTTTCTTATTCAGATTCTCTTCTTAGCGCATATCATAAGATGGAATCATTGGAATTTTATGCTGAGCTTTTGTTTAAGGCAAAACAGCTTGGCGGACCTAAGGAGCTTACAGTTCCACAGGTTGAAAGACTTTATGAAATCAGAAGACAGTTTGGTCTTTCAGGTAAACATCCTGCAAACCTTTGCCCAAACGTTAAGTCAGGTAAGGCAAGCTGCCACACATGCGGTCTTTGTAATGGTGGTAAGGTAGATGATGAACCTGCTTCATCAACTGATGCTGATCTTGTTGCTGCTATAACCAAAAAGGTTATGGAGCAGCTTGGTAAATAAATTACGGGGAGATGTCCTTATGGATGAAAAAACACTCTCTTTGGTTGTGAAGTCTGTTATAGACAGTATGCAAAATAAAAAAATTACTCTTGATGTTGCAAGAAAGCTTATACATAAGGTTGAAAAAAAGGCAGAGGAAATGGGTGTTAACGCAGTTGTTGCCGTTGCAAATGACGGTGGAAATGTTGTGGCGGTTGAGTGTATGGACGATTCATACATAGCAAGCTATGATATTGCAGTTAACAAGGCTTTTACCTGCGCAGCACTTAAAATGCCCACTACAACTTTAAAAGAGCTTGCGCAACCCGGCAAGGAACTTTATGGCATACAGTTTACAAACAACGGACGTATTGTTATATTCGGCGGTGGTGTTCCTCTTAAAGACGGTGATAAAACAATCGGAGGTCTCGGCGTAAGCGGAGGTAGTGAACAGCAGGATACTTTACTTGCAGAATATGGCGAAAGAGTTTTTCTGGAGGAATTACTCTGATGGATTTTAAAGGTATTAAAACAGTAGAAGCAAACTGTGATAATTTTAATACAATGATTTACGATTTAATTGAACAGGGTGGGTATCTGTGCAGTAAGCGTCAGTGTAAGAAGCTTGAAGGTGTTTTAAAACGAACTTCATCTTTAAATGCAGTTATGTATGGCATTGGTGCTGTTACAACAGGCGGAAGAAAGTTTCTTATATGTACTGAAAAGGTAAATGCGAAGACAGATATTCCAATAGTTTATGTTGAGTGTAAATCGGAAAGGAGCCAAAAAATGGACTTGAATTCACAAAGTATTGAACAAATTGTAAAGCAGGTTATGGCAGAGCTTGGAAACAGTGCGGCACCATCTGATTCTGCACCAAAAGCAGGAGGGGCAATTCCAAAAACTTCAAAAGCTGCTATGCTTACAAAACTTGAAAATTATGACATTAAAGAATTTCCAATCCCTGAAATAGGTGATGATGATATTCTTGTAAAGGTTGAAGGCTGCGGTGTTTGCGGTACTGATGCTCACGAATTTAAGCGTGACCCATTTGGTCTTATACCTGTTGTTTTAGGACACGAGGGTACAGGCGAAATTGTTAAAATGGGTAAAAACGTTAAAAAGGACAGTGCAGGTAAGCCTTTGGCAATTGGTGACAAGGTTGTAACTTGTATGATATTTAAGGATAATCCTGATATTACAATGTTTGATCTTAACAAACAGAATGTTGGAGGTGCTGATGTTTACGGACTTGTACCTGATGATGACATTCACCTTAATGGTTGGTTTGCTGATTACATTGTAATCCGCGGAGGTTCTACAGTGTTTAATGTAAGTGACCTTGATTTGGATTCACGAATTTTAATCGAACCATGTGCAGTTCTTATTCACGCAGTTGAACGTGCAAAGACAACAGGTATTCTTCGTTTCAACAGCAGGGTTGTGGTACAGGGTTGCGGACCTATCGGTCTTATCTGTATAGCAATTTTAAGAACTATGGGTATTGAAAATATCGTAGCTGTTGACGGTAACGAAAAGAGACTTGAGTTTTCAAAACTTATGGGTGCTACAAAGTCAGTTAACTTTATGGAGCACAAGGGCATTGAAGCTTTGGAAGCTGCTGTTGTAGATGCATTCGGCGGTTATCACGCAGACTTTGCGTTCCAGTGTACAGGCTCACCTATAGCTCATGCTAACATTTACAAGTTTATAAGAAGTGGCGGCGGACTTTGCGAGCTTGGTTTCTTTATAAACGGCGGTGATGCTACAATTAACCCGCACTTTGATATTTGCTCTAAGGAAATTACAACTGTTGGTTCATGGGTTTACACACTTCGTGATTATGCTACAACATTTGATTTCTTAAAGAGAGCAAAGGCAATAGGTATTCCTTTGGAAAAACTTATTACACACAGATTCCCGCTTGACAAGATTAACGAAGCACACGTTACAAACTTGAAGCAGGAAGGCTTAAAAGTTGTTATTATTAATGAATAAAATAAACTAAAATATTAAAACAGGAGGAATTTAAAATGGCACAGGAAGCTTTGGGTATGATCGAAACAAGAGGTCTTACAGCTGCAATTGAAGCAGCAGATGCAATGATTAAGGCAGCAGAGGTTGTTCTTATCGGTACAGAAAAAATCGGTTCAGGTTTGGTAAGCGTTATGGTACGTGGTGATGTTGGTGCTGTAAAGGCTGCTACAGAAGCAGGCTCAGTTGCTGCTCAGCGTCTTGGCGAATTGGTAGCTGTACACGTTATCCCTCGTCCACACGGTGACGTTGAAAAGATTTTGCCTACACTATAAGGTAAAGGAGAGTTAATATGGCTACTCCAAAGAAAACAACAAAAACTACAACAAAAAAGGTAACAAATTCAACTGAAGTTAAAACTGCGGTTGAAACAAATATTACAAATAATGTTAAGGAGGAAATAAAAATGGCACAGGAAGCATTAGGTATGGTAGAAACAAGAGGTTTGGTTGCTGCAATCGAAGCAGCTGATGCAATGGTTAAGGCTGCTAACGTAGCACTTATCGGTACTGAAAAAATCGGTTCAGGTCTTGTAAGTGTTATGGTACGTGGTGATGTTGGTGCTGTTAAGTCTGCTGTTGAAGCAGGTGAAGCTGCTGCTCAGCGTCTTGGCGAAATTATCGCTACACACGTTATACCTCGTCCACATGGTGATGTTGAAAAAATTCTTCCATCACTTAAGTAATTTTTAATTACATATTCTTTGTTTTCGGTCTTCCCTTATGGGGAGACCGAAGAAAAGGATAAGGAGGATTATTTCTTATGTTAATCGGTAAAGTAACAGGAAGTGTAGTTGCTACACGAAAAAATGAAAATCTTATCGGTAATAAATTTATGGTAGTAGAGCTCGTAGCTGATATGGGCGAAAAAAAGAAGATAGTGGCAATAGATAATATTGGCGCAGGTATTGGTGAAATTGTTTTGGTTGCAACAGGTTCTGCCGCACGTATAGGTTGTGGTGTTGCGAATACACCTGTTGATGCTGCTATTGTTGGTATTGTAGATAATTGCTCTGGAATGGAGATTTGATTATATGACTTTTGAAGAATTAAAAAAAGTCGTGCGTGATGCAGGTATTGCAGGTTGCGGTGGAGCAGGTTTTCCATCTTATGCAAAGCTTGATAAGCGTGCAGATACTATTATTCTTAACTGTGCAGAATGTGAACCGCTTTTTAAAGTACACAGACAGGTGCTTGAAAAGTATGCATATGAAATATGCTCTGCACTTGATTTGATTGTTAAGGCTTGTGAAGCCGAAAAGTTTATAATTGCCGTAAAGGGTGAATATAAGGACGCTGTGGAAGCTGTAAAAGCTGTTTTGCCACAGTTTGAAAGTGGAAAGATATCTTTGTTGCCTGAGGTATATCCTGCAGGGGACGAAGTTGTAACTATATATGAAGCAACAGGTCGTGTTGTACCTGCAGGTAATATTCCTATTTCGGTAGGTGTTATTGTATTTAATGTAGAAACTGCTCTTAATATTTATAATGCAGTTAACAGCGGTACTGCGGTTACACACAAATTTGTGACTGTTGCAGGTGAGGTTAAAAAGCCTCAGACTTATTTTGTGCCGGTTGGTACAACATTTGAACATTTAATTGAGCTTAGCGGTGGTATAACACGTAGTGATGTAACCATTGTAAACGGTGGACCTATGACAGGTACTCTTGCTACAAAATTTGATGTTGTAAAGAAAAATACCAATGGTATTTTAGTTTTACCAGATGATAATCAGGTGGTGCTTAAAAAACAGGCACAGACAAACATAAGTGTAATGCGTGCTAAAAGTACGTGCTGTCAATGCCGCTCCTGCACGGATTTGTGCCCACGTTATTTGCTTGGACAGCCAATTAAGCCAAGTGAATTTATGAAGGCGGTTGCTACAGGTAACGTAACAGATGCACCGGTTATTGCTGACTCGATGTACTGTGTGTCCTGCGGTATATGTGAAATGTATGCTTGCCCACAGGGGTTGAATCCACGTTCACTTATTGCAGAATTTAAAAATAATATGCGTAAAAATGGTGTTAAAATTACACCTGTTGAAAATCCTGAAGAGGTAAATCCTCACAGAGAATACAGAAAGGTGCCTATGAAACGACTAAAGGAAAGACTTGGTCTTACCGTATATGATGTTGACGCACCTATTGTTGATGATACAGTTAAACCCGGCAGAGTTAAAATTATGCTTTCACAGCATATCGGGGCTCCGGCAAAGCTTAATGTAAAAAAAGGTGATACTGTAAAGGTTGGCGATGTTATTGGAGTGGCTGATGAAAAGGCTCTTGGTGTTTCCGTACACAGTTCTGTTGACGGAAAAGTAATTGATGCCAACGATAATTTTGTAATTGTAGATGTAAAATAGAAGGAGTGTTATAAATGGCAAAAGCAATCGGAATGCTTGAGTATATGACAGTTTCCACAGGTATGGAAGCTACCGATTTGATGCTGAAAACTGCAGAAGTAGACTTAATTGAGGCACAAACTGTATGCCCCGGTAAGTACATAGCTTTAATAACAGGTGAGCTTAGCGCAGTAAAGGCGGCTATTGATGCTTCAAAAACAAGATATGAAGCAAAGCTTATAGATACATTTGTGCTTGGTAATCCTCACGAGGATATTTTTCCTGCTATATATGGTACTGCATCAGTTGAAAAGCCTGCGGCTTTGGGTATTCTGGAAACATATTCTGCGGCATCTATTATAGTTGCTGCTGATATAGCGGCTAAAACATCTTCCGTACAACTTATTGAGCTTCGAATTGCAAAGGGTATGTGCGGTAAGTCATATATGACACTTACAGGTGAAGTTGCGGCAGTAACTGCGGCTATTGAAAAAGCCAGGGAAGAGGTTAAACCAAAAGGTACATTCCTTGACAGCTCGGTTATAGCAAGACCTTCCGAAAAACTATGGAAATCAATCGTATAAGAGGTGAATACAGATGATGGATGAAAGATATATTCAGGAAATTGTTGCAAGTGTTGTAAAATCTATGGATGCTAAAAACAACAGTAAAAAGTTGAAGGGCGTATTTTCTTCGATGACAGATGCTCTTGCAGCAGTTGACAAGGCTTATAAGGAATACAGAAATTATACAGTAGAACAAAGGGAAAAAATGATTTCAAAAATCCGTGAGCTTACACTTAACGAAGCTGAAACAATGGCTAAATTGGGTGTTGAAGAAACAGGTATGGGCAGAGTAACTGACAAAATTATAAAGCATCAGCTTGTTGCAAATAAAACTCCCGGTACTGAAGATTTAAAACCCGGTGTATTTACAGGCGACAGAGGTATGACTGTTATTGAAATGGCACCTTATGGAGTTATCGGAAGTATCACACCTTCTACTAATCCAAGTGAAACAGTTATCTGTAATTCTATGGGTATGATTGCCGGTGGTAATGGTGTTGTATTTAACCCACACCCCAATGCAAAAAAGGTTGCAAACTATGCTGTTGACCTTGTTAACAGAGCTATTTTAGAAGCAGGTGGTCCTGAAAACCTTGTTGTTTCCGTTGAAAATCCTACAAAGGAATCTTCTGACGAAATGATGGCTTCTCCAATAGTTAAAATGTTGGTTGCAACAGGCGGCCCCGGCGTTGTTAAGGCGTTGCTTTCATCAGGTAAAAAGGCTATAGGTGCAGGTGCAGGTAATCCTCCTGTTATTGTAGATGATACTGTTGATGTGGAAAAAGCTGCAAAGGATATTGTTGCAGGTTCAAGCTTTGATAACAACCTTCCGTGTATTGCGGAAAAAGAATGTTTTGCATTTAAAAATATTGCAGATGATTTGATTAAATATATGACTGAAAACGGTGCATATCTGTTAAAGGGTGCTCAGGTTGATCAGCTTATGAAGGTTTGCCTTGTTGAGAAAAACGGCAAATGGGATATCAATAAAAAATGGGTTGGTAAAGATGCAAGACTTTTCCTTAAGGAAATCGGTATAGATGCAGACCCAAGACTTATAATTTGTGAAACTGATGAAAATCATCCTTTTGTTCAGGTTGAAATGATGATGCCTATTCTTGCAATTGTACGTGTTAATGACATTGACGAGGCTATTGAAATGGCTGTTAAGGCTGAACACGGTTGCAGACATTCTGCACATATTCATTCTAAAAATGTTGATAACCTTACTAAATTTGCAAGAGCGGTTGAAACAACAATTTTTGTTAAAAATGCACCTTCTTATGCAGGTATCGGTGCAGGCGGTGAAGGTTATACAACCTTTACTATTGCAGGTCCTACAGGTGAAGGCTTAACAGCGGCTCATTCATTTACAAGACAAAGACGTTGCGTACTTGTTGACGGACTTCATATTGTTTAATCTGAAAGGATGTTATAGATGAAAGCTTTAGGTTTATTGGAAGTATATAGCTTTACAACTGCAGTTACTGCTGCGGATATATGTGCAAAGTCGGGCGGAGTAAAGGTTATTGCTTTTGACAGAAACCGTCCGAAATCTGCCGATGCACCTGCCCCTCTTGTAATGGTGGTTAAAATAGAAGGTGACGTTGCAGATGTGCGTGCCGCTATTGAGGCAGGTAAGCAGTATGCAGAGGAACAGGGCAAGTATATTGTATCTCATATTATACCACGTCCCGGTGAAACTGTTGAAAAAATGGCATATTTAATGGATATGAATAAGGATAAGTTCAATAAGGTTTTGCCAAAATCTTTTCTTGGTGTAAAGGAAGTTGCCTTGCCTGAAAGTAAGTGTATAGGACTTTTGGAGGTTGACGGTCTTGTTGCTGCAATTGAAGGGCTTGATGCTATGGTTAAGGCTGCAGAAGTAAAAGTTATACATAGTGAAAAGCGTCTTGGTGGACGACTTGTTACATGGATTGTAACCGGTAAGGTTGATGCTGTAAGTGCGGCTTTGGAGGTTGGCGTAAAACGTGCATCTGTACTTGGTAAGGTATATGGGTATAACGTGATACCAAGACTTCATGAAGAGGTTGGCAAGTTCTTTGACTTTACAGAAGCAGAGAGGTAAAAAGCTATGATTAATGAAGCTATGATAGCAGAGGCTGTAAAAAAAGCCTTGGCAGAACTTAAAACTGATGATAAAAATGAAATAAAAGTAGGTGTTTCTGCAAGACACGTTCACCTTTCACAGGAGGACCTTGAAACTCTTTTTGGTAAGGGCGCAGAGCTTACTGTTAAAAAACAGCTTATGGGAAGAGAATATGCATCTGACCAGCTTGTAACTTTGGTTGGTCCGTCACTTCGTGCAATTGAAAAGGTGCGTGTACTTGGCCCTGTAAGAAAGCATACACAGGTTGAAATTTCAAGAACAGATACCTTTGTTTTAAAGGTTAGTCCACCGGTGAGACCATCAGGTGAGGTTGAAGGCTCTGAAAAAATAGTTATTGTGGGACCTAAAGGTTCTGTGTATTTAAAACAGGGTGTTATTATTGCAAACAGACATATTCATCTTACACCTGAATATGCCGAAAAGCACGGTATAAAGGATAATGATTATGTTGATGTTTTGGTTGAGAGCATAAAGCCTACAAAGTTCTTCGATGTACAGGTAAGAATACGTGATGACTTTAATGTGGAAATGCATATAGATACAGACGATGCAAACTCTGCAGGTATCAAAAACGGAGATAATGTTAAGATTATCAAAAAATAATTACAGGAGTTGTTTTAATGTTTGCGGTAGAAAGACAGAAAAAAATTCTTGAATTACTTGCTGAAAATGGTGCAGTATGGGTAAGCAGACTTGCTGAAGAGCTTGATGTAACTGAAGAAACTGTACGTCGTGACCTTGAAAAGCTTGAAAATGCAGAGGCTCTTGTACGTACACACGGCGGTGCTGTTCCTATTTCAGAAAACAGCCAGGAGCTTTCTCTTGATAAACGTAAAAAGCTTAACATAGAGGCAAAGTCTTTGCTTGCAAAGGAAGCTATTAAGCATATTGTAAATGGTGATACGGTGTTTCTCGATGCCTCTACAACAACCTATTACATTGCAAAAGAAATCAAAAATCTAAAAAATGTAACTGTTGTTACAAATTCTTTGCGTGTTGTAAATGAACTTGCAGGACTTAAGGATATAAAGGTTATCTGCGTAGGCGGTATGGCAGGTGCCAACCAGTCTGTTGTGGGAAGTATGGCAGAAAATACCATACGCGAACATTACTTTGCAAATAAAATGTTTTTCAGCGGCAGAGGTATTACAAAAAATGCAATACTTGACAGTAACGAGCAGGAATGTTCAATAAAAATGAATATGATAAAAAATGCTGATAAAAAGTATTATGTTTTTGATAAATCAAAGTATGGCAAGGTTGGTTTTGTGAAAATTGCTGATTTTGAAGAGATAGATTGTGTTATTACTGAAAAAGATACTTTGGATAATTCGGTTTGCGAAGCATTGAAGGAAAATTCTGTCAAAATTTTTGAAGTTTAATTAGAAAGTGTAGATTATCATAGTAAAAAGTGATAATTTACACTTTTTCTTTTAGTAAATTATGCTAGTTGACTTTTATGCACTATAGTTATATAATTATTATATATATTTACTTTTGTGAGGTCTTTTTATGTTAGATAAAATAAAGTCCAGCCATAGAAAATTAGCACTTACATTTATTGATTTCTTTATTGTTGTAGTTTCTTCATTATTTGCAAATCTGCTTTTGATGCGTGCAGAGCTTGTGTCAGGCATTCCGGAAGCTGACTTCTGGATTATGAATTGTCTGTTTGCAGTAGCATCTGTAATTTGTATGTGGTTTTTCGGTACATATGGTTATATATGGCGTTTTGTTGATGCCAAAGAGCTTTTGGTGTGTGCATTTGCTGTAACCTGCGGTTGGTTTGTATCGGGTGCGGCGGTAATTATTTTTGAAATGGGAAGTGACTATCCCGAATTGCATATTTTATTTGCGTACGTAATTTCTTTGTTTATGATTGTTCTCAGCAGAATTGTGTATAAAATGCTTTATGCAAGTGTTACGAAAAAAAGTCAGGCAGTTGAAAAAAATATAAGAACAATGGTAGTAGGTGCAGGTTATGCAGGCCATGTTGTTATAAGTGAAATGCTGCGTCCTGAAAGTGCACATCTTCCCGTTGTATTTGTTGATGATGATATTAACAAAAGAGGCAGATATATTCACGGTGTTAAGGTAGACGGCTCTATTGATGATATACCACGCCTTGCAAAGGAATATGATGTTTCAAAAATTATTATTGCTATTCCCTCTTGTGAAGGTAAGGAAAGAAGGAGAATTTTAGAATATTGTAAGGTTACAGAGTGTGAAACAAACATACTTCCTTACGTGCATCAGATGATAGAGGGGAAAACTCTTCTCGGTCAGGCAAAAAAGATTAATATTGAAGATTTGCTTGGAAGAGACCCTATACGCTTTGAGCAGGAGGATATTAAAAATCTCATCCGTGATAAAGTTTGTCTTGTTACCGGTGGCGGTGGTTCAATAGGCTCTGAACTTTCAAGACAAATTGCATATCATAATCCAAAGCAGCTTGTTATTGTAGATATTTATGAAAATAATGCATATGAAATTCAACAGGAGCTTATAAGAAAATATGGTAATAATTTTAACTTACAGGTGCGTATAGCTTCTGTAAGAGATTATGATAAAATGAATACATTGTTTGAAGAATTCAAGCCTCAGCTTGTTTTCCATGCGGCGGCGCACAAGCATGTTCCACTTATGGAGGATAGCCCTACAGAGGCAATTAAAAACAATATTTTCGGTACATATAATGTTGCCAGACTTGCTGAAAAATATAATGTTGAATCTTTTGTTCTTGTTTCGACAGATAAGGCAGTTAACCCTACTAATGTTATGGGTGCAACAAAACGTTGTTGTGAAATGATAGTTGAATATATGAAGCAGAAAACAAAGGGTAATACTGAGTTTGTTGCAGTACGTTTTGGCAATGTTCTTGGGTCAAACGGCTCGGTTGTTCCGCTTTTTGAAGAACAGATTAAAACAGGAGGTCCCGTTACGGTTACACATCCTGATATTATACGTTATTTTATGACTATTCCCGAGGCAACTTCTCTTATTCTTCAGGCTGCAAGCTTTGCCCAGGGTGGTGAAATTTTTGTGCTTGATATGGGTGAGCCTGTTAAAATTTTAAGCCTTGCTGAAAATGTAATCCGTATGAGCGGAAAAAGACCTTATGAAGATATTAAAATAGAATTTACAGGACTTCGTCCCGGTGAAAAGCTTTATGAAGAGCTTCTTATGAGCGAAGAGGGCTTGAAAAAGACGGAGAATAATAAAATTTTTATTGGTCAGCAAACAGAAGTAGATGTTGAAAAATTTGCATCTCAGCTTGAAAGACTAAAAGAAGTTTCCAACAGTAACAATAATGAGCAATGTGTTGATACATTGGCAGAAATTGTTACAACATTCAAAAGAGATACAGTTAATGCATAGTTGTATTCCCGTTTTTTAACGGGAATCTTTTGCTATTAATTCAAATTAATTTATAATGTTACAAGAGGTGTTATAAAATGTTTGATTTGAAAGTTCCTGATTTAAGACGTATTGAAGATACTGTTTTGATGTACGAAAAACAGCCTGTTAAAAAAGGATTGATTATGTTTTACGGCTCATCGGGCTTTACACGATGGGAAAAAGAAAAGTATGGAAATCGTCCTCTGGAAGATGACATTCGTATGAAAGATGGCTCGCTTGCAGCCGTAAACCACGGATTTGGCGGATCAACTATCGAAGAAGGTCTTTATTACTATGACCGTCTTATAAAGCCATGGGAGCCACGTGCAATTGTGTTACGTTTCTTTCCTAATGATGTCAGCTTTGGGTACTCACCATATGAAATTGTATATATGCTATCTTTATTCTGCAATCGTGCAAAAGCAGATTTTCCGGGTGTTAAACTGTATTTGTGTGATGCTATGCCACATCAGAAGACAGTCAATAATCTTACCTGGCAAGCAGCTGCTAAACAGTACAACAAACTTTTGAAGGAATATTGCGACAGTCAGGATGATTGTTATTATATAAATCAGTCGGGATGGCGTGGATTTTATGAAAATACAGAAGACATCGGTGACTATTCAAAAGTTCGTCAGGATATATGGATTGAAGATCAGATGCATTTTACCCAAGAAGGATACGATATATACAGAGATTTGTTTTTGGAAGCTTTGGATGATATTTTGTAAAACAGTTTAATAAATAAGGTTGAAAATTTCTTTTTAAGGAGACTGCATTGTGAAAAAAAGATTCTGGTTCTTTTTAATTTTAACTCTTGGTATTATGGGGGTAATATTTTATTTTTCAGCACAGAATGCCACAGAATCATCAGGTATGAGTACGGAATTTATCAGAAGGCTTTTGCACAAAAAATTACTTGAGGTTATGTCGGTTGAATCGGCAGTAATGATAGAAGAGGGAATTGAAAATATTGTGCGTAAGTGTGCTCATTTCTTTATATATTCATGTCTTGGTTTTTGTTCTTCAATGACCCTGTACTATAGTGGTAAAATGCATAAATCTTGCATATTATTCATAATTTCACTTGTTTTTTGCATGTTTTATGCATCCACAGATGAGGTACATCAGTTGTTTGTACCGGGAAGGTCCGGAGAAATAAGGGATGTTATTATAGATTCTTCAGGTGCAGCAGTTGGTATATTCTTATCAATTGCTATACGGAAATTGTGTGAAAAATTATATATTTTGTTTATAAAAAGACATTAAAATTTAATGTTGATGGTAATTTTGTATAAATATATCAAATCATTAAAAAAAGCTTGCATATTTATGCAGAGTGTGGTATTATATACTGTATAGTGTATAATGCCACATTATTTTTTTGAGTTGAGGTATGGTTATGAAAAAAATTTTTATTGATGGTAAGGCAGGTACAACAGGCCTTAGAATTTACGAAAGATTAGAAAAAAGAAATGATATAGAAATTATTACATTGTCGGAGGAACTTCGAAAAGACCCCGAAGCCAGAAAGCAGGCTATAAACAGTGCGGATGTTGTGTTTTTGTGCTTGCCTGATGTTGCTTCAATTGAGGCAGTTGCAATGGTGGAAAATGACAATACTGTTATAATTGATACATCTACGGCGCACAGGACCAACCCTGACTGGGCATATGGTTTTGCAGAGCTTTCGGAAAAATTTGAAAATAAAATAAAAAACGGAAAAAGAATTGCAGTTCCCGGGTGTCACGCAAGCGGTTTTATTGCATTGGTGTATCCGCTTGTTGAGGCAGGCATTCTTTCAAAAGATGTGTTGCTTACATGTCATTCAATTACCGGCTACAGTGGCGGCGGTAAGAAGATGATTGCAGAATATGAAGATGATGACAGAAATGTTTTGCTTGATGCACCAAGACAGTACGGTATTGCACAGGGGCATAAGCATTTAAAGGAAATGGTTAAAATAAGCGGTATTGAAAATGCACCTGTATTTTGCCCCATTGTTGCTGACTTTTACAGCGGTATGGAGGTTACAGTTCCGCTATTTACAAGTATGCTTGAAAATGGTAAAACAGTTGAAGATATTAAAAAGCTTTATGCCAAAAAGTATAACAGTGAAATTGTAAAGTATGTAGAAAATGCCGATGAGGAAGGTTTTCTTTCATCAAATAAGCTTGGCAATAAGGATAGCATGGAAATTACGGTATGCGGTAATGAAGAAAGAATTTTGCTTGTTGCAAGATATGATAACCTTGGTAAAGGTGCTTCGGGTGCTGCACTTGAATGTCTGAATATTGTTCTCGGTAACGAAAAGACGGCTAACCTGGATATATAAGGAGATGATTTTGTGAAGATAATTGAAGGCGGAATATGTGCCGCAAAGGGATTTAAAGCAAGCGGTATTCATTGTGGAATAAGAAAGAATAAAACAAAAAAAGATTTGTCACTTATTTTAAGTGAAACAAAGGCAGCTACTGCGGCTGTTTATACAACCAATCTTGTTAAAGGTGCACCTTTAACAGTTACTAAAAATCATATTGCAGACGGTTATGCTCAGGCGGTTATCTGCAACAGTGGTAATGCAAATACATGTAATGCAAACGGTATTGAAATTGCTGAACAGATGAGTGCACTGGTTGCCCAAAAAACAGGTATTGACGCAAATGATGTTGTTGTCGCTTCAACAGGTGTTATAGGTCAGCCTCTTGATATTACCCCAATTGCTAACGGTATGGATGCGTTGGTTGCAGGTCTTGGAAACAACAGCGAGGATGCTGCAGAGGGCATTATGACAACTGATACAAGACTAAAGCAAATTTCAGTAAGCTTTGAAATTGGCGGTGTTGAATGTAAAATAGGTGGTATTGCAAAGGGTTCGGGTATGATTCACCCTAATATGGCTACTATGCTTGTGTTTATTACAACAGACTGTGCTATTTCTCCAAAAATGCTTGGAAAGGCACTTTCAACAGATATTCAGAACACCTTTAATATGGTAAGTGTTGATGGTGATACATCTACAAACGATATGGTAAATATTCTTGCAAACGGTATGGCAGGAAACAAGCTTATTGACTGTGAGGATGAAAATTACGCAGAGTTTATGAAGGCTCTTAACACAGTTACCGTTTACCTTTGCCAGAAAATTGCAGGTGACGGTGAAGGCGCTACAAAGCTTTTGGAATGTAAGGTTACAGGTTCTTCAGATGTTGCAACTGCAAAAACAGTTGCAAAGTCGGTTATTTGTTCATCACTTTTAAAGGCGGCTATGTTTGGTGCAGATGCAAACTGGGGACGTGTACTTTGTGCAATTGGCTACAGCGGTGCTGATGTTGATGTAAACAAAATTGATGTTGCTTTCCGTTCTCCAAAGGGAACTGTTGAGGTTTGCAAAAACGGTGCAGGTATTGATTTTTCAGAAGAAATTGCAAAAGAAATTTTACTTGAAGAAAAAATTGAAATTTTAATTGAACTTAACGACGGTGCAGAAAGTGCAACTGCGTGGGGTTGTGACCTTACATATGATTATGTAAAGATTAACGGAGATTACAGAACCTGATATTTGGAGGAAATAATTATGAAAATTTCTAATGCAGACAGAGCAAAAATATTAACAGAGGCTTTGCCTTACATACAAAAATACAGTAACAAGATTCTTGTTATAAAATATGGCGGCAATGCTATGATTAACGAAGAACTTAAAGCGGCTGTTATGGGTGACATTGTGTTGCTTTCATTAATAGGTGTTAAGGTTGTGCTTGTTCACGGCGGTGGTCCTGAAATTTCAGAAATGCTTAACAAAATAGGCAAAAAGTCTGAATTTGTAAACGGGCTACGTGTAACAGACAAGGAAACTGTAGACATTGTACAAATGGTGCTTGCCGGTAAGGTTAACAAAAGTCTTGTTAATTACATTCAGAATATAGGTGGTAAGGCTATTGGTCTTTGCGGTACTGACGGTCATATGATTGAGGCGGAAATGAAAAATCCCGAGCTTGGTTATGTTGGTGAAATTACAGATATTAACACACAACCAATTCTTGATGTGCTTGACAAGGGTTACATTCCTGTTATTTCAACAATAGGTTGTGACAACGAAGGTAATATTTATAATATTAATGCGGATACTGCTGCTGCTAAAATTGCAGGAAAGCTTCAGGCAGAAAGCTTTATTTCAATGACTGATATCCGCGGCTTGCTTCGCGACAAGGATGATGAAGAAACTGTTATACCTGTTGTAAATGTAAGTGAGGCACCTCAGCTTATCCACGAAGGCATTATATCAGGAGGTATGATTCCGAAGATTGAATGCTGTATCGAGGCTATAAGACAGGGTGTTGGTCAGGTGTTTATTATTGATGGACGTGTTCCTCATTCAATACTTATAGAAGTACTTACCGATGAAGGTATCGGCACAATGTTTAAATAATTCAAGGGAGTTTTTTCGATGAACATTAAAGAGGCAGACAAACAGTATATTATGCCAACCTACGGACGTTTTGACCTTTGTATCGTTAAAGGTGAAGGCAGTACATATTATGATGAAAACGGAAAGAAATATATAGATATGGGTACTGGTATTGCGGTTAATACTTTCGGTGCAAACGATGATGTGTGGAAGAATGCCGTAATAGAGCAGATTAATAAAATTCAGCATACATCAAACCTTTATTACAGTGAACCTTGCGTTAAGCTTGCTAAACTGCTTTGTGAAAAAACAGGTATGAAAAAAGTTTTCTTCGGTAATTCAGGTGCAGAAGCTAACGAATGTGCAATTAAGGGTGCAAGAAAGTTTGGTACAGACATCCGTGAAGATAAAAATGTAATCATTACATTAAAAGACAGTTTCCACGGCAGAACTGTTACAACACTTTCTGCTACGGGGCAGGATGTGTTCCACAAAAACTTTACTCCTTTTACAGAGGGCTTTGTACACGTTACTGCTAACGATATTGATGAACTTAAAAATGCAGTAAACGACAATGTGTGTGCAATTATGATTGAAATAGTACAGGGTGAAGGCGGAGTTAATACTCTTGACCGCGAATACCTTGAGGCTATTGAAAAAATCACTACAGAAAATGACATCTTGCTTGTTGTTGATGAAGTGCAGACAGGTAACGGAAGAACCGGTTCAATGTATGCTTTTATGCAGTTTGGTTTAACACCTGACATTGTTTCAACTGCAAAAGGTCTTGCTGGTGGTTTGCCTATGGGTGCCACTATGTTTGGTGAACGTGTTGAAGACGTTCTTCCTGCAGGTACTCACGGTTCAACCTTTGGCGGTAATCCGGTTTGTGCAAATGCGGCGGTAAGCGTTGTGGAAAGACTTGATGACAAGCTTTTTGAAACTGTAAAGGAAAACAGTAAATATCTTGTTGGAAAATTACTTGAAATGGATAAGGTTAAAAGTGTAAGCGGTCTTGGGTATATGCTTGGTATAGAAATTGATGGTGATGCAAAGGCTGTTGCAAACAAGTGTATTGAAAACGGACTTTTGGTGCTTACTGCAAAGACAAAAATCAGACTTTTACCTGCACTTAATATAAGCCGTGAGGAAATAGATTCGGCACTCGAAATATTTGAAAGGGTTTTAAATAATGACTGATTTTGAAAATATCAGAAAGATTGATATACATGTTCACGCTTCACTTTTTTCAGATATTACTCCTTCACCCTATCTTTCATCAGATGAGCTTTTAAGGATATATGACGAAAATAACATAGAAGCGGGTGTTTTAATGTCCTCAGCTGATGCCTTTGGACTTGGAACCGTGTCACCATCTGAACAGAGTAAGGTGCTTAGTGATAATTCAAATGGAAGACTTAAGTGGTTTTGCAATGTATCACCATTTGCTTTGGAAAATTCACCTTGTGCGGATTTATCCAGGCTTATAAATCACTATAAATCACTTGGTGCTAAGGGTGTAGGTGAGGTATCAGCAAATATATATGCGGATGATCCTTTTATGGATAATTTGTTTTATCATTGTGCAAAGGCAGATATGCCTGTAATTGTTCACCTTGCAACAAAAATTGGTGGTACTTACGGGATTGTTGATGATTGGGGACTTCCACGTATTGAAAAAATGCTTAAAAAACATAAAGGGCTTAAGCTTATAGGTCATTCACAGGTTTTCTGGAGTGAAATTTCTTCGGATTGTACTGAAGAGGAACGTTCGGAGTATCCTGCCGGAAAGGTTAAAGAGGGAAGAATTGCCACTCTGATGAGAGAATATGACAACCTTTACTGTGATCTGTCCGCAGGAAGCGGAGCAAATGCTATGATGCGTGACAGAGAATATGCTGCGGACTTTTTAAATGAATTTGCCGACAGAATTTTTTATGGAACAGACCTTTGCCGAAAGGGGCAGGAATTCCGTAAGGACTTTTCGGTGTTTCTTGAAAATCTTGTCAGCGATGGGTTGATAAGCTTTGAAAATTATGTTAAAATTGTCAGAAACAATGCCGCAAAATTACTTGGCATTGAAGAATATAAATTATAATATCCTGTGTTACTTTGCAGGCGGAATGGAGAATTAAAATGAAACTTAATCATTTTTTAAAACTATCAGATTTGTCAACAGAAGAAATAACAGAACTTCTTAATATGGCAGACCAGCTTAAGTACGAAAAGAAAAACGGTATTCCCCATAAAATTCTTGAGGGTAAATCTCTTGGTATGATTTTTGAAAAATCATCTACAAGAACTCGTGTTTCTTTTGAAGTTGGTATGTACGAGCTTGGCGGCAACCCTATGTTTTTAAGCTCTAACGATTTGCAGATAGGCAGAGGCGAGCCTGTTGAGGATACTGCACGTGTTCTTTCAAGAATGATTGACGGTATTATGATAAGAACTTTTGCACAACAAGAGGTTGAGGACCTTGCAAAATACGGTTCTATTCCTGTTATAAACGGTCTTACTGACTATGCTCACCCTTGTCAGGTGCTTGCTGACCTTATGACAATCCGTGAACATAAAATGTCACTTGCAGGTCTTAAGCTTTGCTTTGTTGGTGACGGTAACAATATGGCAAATTCACTTATTGTAGGTTGTATTAAAATGGGTATGAAGGTTTCAATTGCATGCCCTGAAAATTATAAACCTGATGCTGAAATTATGAAGTGGGCATATGAAAGCGGTAACTTTGAGTGTACAACTGATATTCTTGCTGCCGCTAAGGATGCAGATGTTTTATACACAGATGTATGGGCTTCAATGGGGCAGGAAGAGGAAGCAAAAGAAAGACAGAAGGTATTTAAGAATTATCAGATTAATGATAGTGTTATGGCTGTCGCAAAGGATGATGCTATGGTTTTACATTGCTTGCCTGCACACAGAGAAGAAGAAATTACTGCAAAGGTGTTTGAAGAACACGCTGACGAAATTTTTGACGAGGCTGAAAACAGATTGCATGCACAAAAAGCTATATTGGTTGCTTGCATGGGAAATAATAATTAATGATGAAATCCACAAGAATTGGGTCTTGTGGATTTCTTTCATCATGTCACGTTGAAAAGCCTGCGTTGTGCCATAAAAATAAAAAAGGTGTGCGGCACAGAGCCACACACCGAAAAATGCACGACTCTCGCTGCGAAACGAATTTCAATACTTTCCAAAACGATTGTATGTGAAAATAGAGTATGCATTTTTACCAAATGAAAAAACATACAATCGTCACATGGATTTATTAAATTCGTTTCGCAAAATTATTATATCATATAAATTAAAAATGTGCAATAGAAATTCGCTATCCGCGAGGGACTTACTTTTGCGCGGACAAAAGTAAGCAAAAATCCGCGCCGTAAAATCCAAACTCGAAGACACACTATGTAATTTTTAAAGCGAATTTTTTGAATAAATTTGTTGTATTTTCCTGAATAAAATTGTTATATCATATTGTGTTTTTAAAACATTTGTAGTATAATAAATAAGTTAGTTGATATAAAGGAGTACAGGTTATGAAAAGCAGGATAGGTTTTGACAACGACAAATATTTGCAGATGCAGGCTCAGTATATAGGTGAGAGAATATCCATCTTTGGTGAAAAGCTTTACCTTGAACTTGGGGGAAAGTTGTTTGATGATTTTCACGCTTCAAGAGTGTTGCCGGGCTTTAAGCCTGACAGTAAGGTTAAAATGCTTTTGCATCTTAAGGATAAGCTTGAAATTGTTATTGCAATAGCTGCTATGGATATTGTTAACAACAAAATTCGTGGTGACTATAACATAACATACGATATGGATGTTCTTCGTCTTATAGATGCTTTTCGTACAATAGGTCTTTATGTGGGTAGTGTTGTAATTACACAATACACAGGTCAGCCTCAGGTTGATAAGTTTAAAAAGAAGCTTGAAAGTCAGGGCGTAAAGGTATTTATGCATTATATTATTGAGGGTTATCCTGCTGATATAGAGCATATTGTAAGTGATGAGGGCTTTGGTAAAAATGAATATGTAGAAACTGAAAGACCTCTTGTAGTAGTTACTGCACCCGGTCCCGGAAGCGGAAAAATGGCAACTTGCCTTTCACAGCTTTATCACGAAAATAAAAGGGGTATTAAGGCAGGGTATGCTAAGTTTGAAACCTTCCCTGTTTGGAATCTGCCTCTTAACCATCCTGTAAATCTTGCTTATGAGGCGGCAACAGCTGACCTTAATGATGTTAATATGATTGATCCGTTTCACCTTTCTGCATATGGTGAAACTACGGTAAATTATAACAGAGATATTGAAGTTTTTCCTGTACTTAATGCAATTTTTGAAAAGATTATGGGAGAAAGTCCTTATAAATCACCTACTGATATGGGTGTTAATATGGCAGGAAATTGCATTTTTGATAACGATGCAGTTTGTGAAGCTTCAAGAAAAGAAATTGTAAGAAGATATTATAATGCTCTTGGTAACAGAAAAAAAGGAACCTCTACAATGGAGGAGGTTCTTAAAATAGAGCTTATTATGAAACAGGCAGAAACAAGTGTTGAATGCAGAGCTTGTGTGAAGCCTGCACTTGAAAAGGCAGAGCTTACAGGTGCACCTGCAGCTGCTATTGAACTTCCTGACGGAAGGGTTGTGACAGGTAAAACAAGTGATCTGTTGGGTGCGTCAGCGGCGACAATTTTGAATGCACTTAAGGCACTTGCAGGTCTTGATGACGATGTTTATTTGATTTCTCCTGAGGTTATAGAGCCTATTCAGGACCTTAAAACAAAAAATCTTGGAAATCATAATCCTCGTCTTCATATAGATGAAACGCTGATTGCTCTTGCAATAAGTGCCACAACAAACGAAACTGCAGCAAAGGCATTTTCAATGCTTGAGTCTTTAAGAGGTACAGAGGCACATTCTTCAGTTATTCTTTCGCAAATTGATGATGCAACCTTTAAAAAGCTTGGCATTAATCTTACTTGCGAGCCTGTATATCAGACTAAAAAATTATATCACGCGTGAGGTAGATTATGATAAAAAATATTACAGATTCAGTTATTTATACAGGTGTTGATGACAAAACACTTGATTTGTTTGAAAGTCAGTATATAATTCCAAATGGTATCTCATATAATTCATATGTTATTATGGATGAAAAAATTGCAATTATGGATACTGTTGACAAAAGGGGTACAGATGAGTGGCTTGAAAATGTCACAAAGGTGCTTGATGGCAAAAGTCCTGATTATCTTGTGGTTTTGCATATGGAGCCTGATCACGCTGGAAATATTCAGAATTTGTGTGAAAAATATCCTCAAATGCAGGTTGTTGTAAACAAAAAAACAGCGGCTATGATTCCGCAGTTTTTTGAAATGGATATTACAGAACGTAGTGTTATAGTGGAAGAAGGAGGTAAACTTTCACTTGGTAAACACGAGCTTACTTTTGTAATGGCGCCTATGATTCACTGGCCTGAAGTTATGGTGGCTTATGATTCTTGTGATAAAATCCTTTTCTCTGCAGATGCATTTGGTAAATTCGGTGCTTTGGATGCTGATGAGGACTGGACTTGCGAAGCAAGAAGATACTATATAAACATTGTAGGTAAGTACGGCGTGCAGGTACAGGCATTGCTTAAAAAGGCGGCGGCTTTGGATATACAGACAATTTGTCCGTTGCACGGTCCTATACTTACAGATAATCTGGATTTTTATATAGGTAAATACAATGTATGGAGCAGTTACGAGCCTGAAGATGACGGCGTTTTGGTTGCTTATGCATCAATACACGGAAATACAAGAAAGGCTGTAGAAAAACTTGAGGAAATACTTAAGGAAAAAGGTGCAAAAAAGGTTGCGGTTTGTGACCTTGCCCGTGAGGATATGGCAGAGGCAATAGAAGATGCATTCAGATATGACAAGCTTATTGTTGCCTGCCCTACATATGACGGATGCCTGTTCCCTTGTATGGAAGACTTTTTGTATCACCTTAAAATTAAAACTTACAGAAACCGCAAGGTTGGTATTGTAGAAAACGGTTCATGGGCACCGATGTCAGGAAAGCTTATGAAGGCTTATTTTGAACAGATGAAGGATATAACCATCTGTGAAAATATGGTTACAATCAAGTCATCAATGAAGGAAAATACAATTGGTGACCTTGAAAAGCTGGCGGATGAAATACTTTCAAAATAAAAATATTTAAATGGTGTAGTAAAATTTTGTTTTGCTATGCAGTGTACTCTAAAGGACAGTAACTGATTAGTTAGTGTCCTTTTTTCTTTTTTCCGCTATCCGCGGAGGGAGGCACTTTTGTGTGGGCAAAAGTGCCCAAAAACCCACCGCCGGGACGTTCAGTCAACATTTTGTAAGAAAAATTTTCTTAAAATCGTTTCTACAAACTGCAATCCCTCTCTCTACGGTGTTTTTTGGTTAACCCGCAACCATGTGTCCCGTCGGAGACAAACAAAGTATACAGAGATAAATTATAAAAATATTGATTTTCTTATTTTATTATGGTATAATAAATATGCTAAACAAAATTCATATTATCAGAAGTTGGTATGTAATTTTACTATTTGGTAAAAGTGCATGCTCTAATTCACATACTAACTTTTGGTATAAGGAATTTTGTTTAGCGACAAGAGTTGTGCATTTTTCGGTGTGTGACTCTTGTAGTTACACACTTTTTTTGTTTTTAAACTCTGTTTCAATGTTGCTACAAGCGGAGAAAGCCACGAGGATTAATCCTTGTGGCTTTCTTTGTTATGTATTATTTCTTATAATGTAGTTCAATGATTTCTCTTTTAAATTTCACCAATCTTTTCCAACTCTATGCGTACACCTTCTCTGATGGATTTAAAATCAGATGATTTAAGTCCTGTTGCTTTTAAAACTTTTGAATTATCTATTTTTCTGTCATAGGCTCTGTCGTAATGCCAACGCCAAGCATTTTCAGGATAATTTGCAGGAACCCATTCGATTTTTACATTAAGTAAATCTGCATAAATATCCGCAACCTGACTCCATGTTAAATTCTGAGCAGAGGAAATTGTGTAGGCTTCTCCTATTGCGCATTCTTTAAACAAAAGATTTGCGATAATTTTACCGGAGTTTCCTGCCCAGTCAAGTCCTGCTGTAAGATTTTTGGCTTCAATAGGCAGGCAAATTGGTTTTTGTTCCTTTGCGGCATCAATTACACTATGCCAGGATTCCATACAAAGGTCGAATCTTTTTTCGGAAAAAGAAATAACAGGGCGAACTGACGTCCAGTTTTGAGGGCAACTGCAATTTTTCATATAGCGTTCTTCTTTTGCCTTTGACAACGCATAATCTTCTTCTTCAAGAAATCTCTTGTTATCCTTGATTACATCAATAAGCAAAGGTGCATCCTCAGTAATAGGGTGCTGTAAATCTGCATAGGCACGATAAGATGAAAGAAAAATCAAATGGTCTGTATTGTTTGAAAGCAATTCGTGATATGGGATATAATCATCCGGATTTGGGTAGTTAATAAAATTCACTATTCCGTCATAGTGTGTTTTACTAAACAGGTCTTTAAGGTAATCTATTGTTGCATTTGCTTTATAAAATTTTAAATTTTCATTGTTGGAAATTTTGTCTTCAAGGCAAATAACATCAACCTTATAACCTAAATTCAAACATTCTTCAGCAGTATATGAGCCAATTGAGCCGCCACCGGCAATTAAAAGTACTTTTTTCATTTGTATATTTCTCCTTATGATCTTTAAATTATTTATAAATTAATATTTACACAAAACAACGGGTGAAAGTGCAGGTATATCAAGGTTGATTTTTGCGGTGTCACCATGGTATTCAACCGCAATATCCAAAACCTCATATGTATCAACATCCACAATTGCAAAACGTTCGTTTTCCGAAGCCTTGACATTTACCTTCAGGTTATGGTTTTTATCCTCTGTATTCATAAACATATAAAGGTTGTAATTTTCAAAGCTGCTGTTCATAAATGTAATCATTGGATTATTGCTTTCAAACTGCATATCTTTGTTGCTGCAAAGGGCTAAATCAAATTCAGGCATAAAGCTTAAATTTTCAATATCTCTTTTTTCACCGTCAACCACTATTCTTATACCTTTTTCATAAGCTTTTTCAAGATATTTGGCAAGGTCACAATCCACAAAGCTTATTTTTGGAAAAGCTATTGTATAAATTTTATTTCCGTTTGGTGACTGAATGTAGCCATCCTTTATTTCACATTCCATAAGATATTTTTTGTTTATGAAATCAAAGGTTACCTGATTGCCGAAAAGCTTGTTGCAGCTTCCCTCAATATCCATACTATCCTGAAAACCTATTTGCGATGCAGTTTCTTCTCCCTCGGGTACACATCGTGCACAAAGCTCTTCAAATGGATAGTACATAAATGTGTTTGCAACATACTTGCCACCTTCAAAAAGTGAAACTATGTTTGTTACATAATCGGCAAATTCCTTCATTCCGTCTTCATCAAAAATATTTTCACCGTAATATGAGCTTATCACGTTCAAGCCGTGAACAACCATCATACCAATTGCCGCTTTTGCAATTTTCATAGTGATATTCTGGTCCTTATCACTCATATTTGATGCTTCAATCAGGACTTTATCTTTATTTGTTATATGTGCTGCGGAGGAAGCTAGCTTGCAGGCAATACTGTATCGCAATGAATCTGCCTCGCTTTTCAGACGGTCGCAACCGGGAATGTCCATAACTGCCAGATGCTCCAATATATCTCCGTAATACACGGGCTGTACGTCAAATCCCTCTTCACCGTAGTAGTGGCCAGAATAAGCAACTTTGGATTTACTGAATTTGTTGCGAAGTTGTATTGCAAATGCATCTACTGCCATATCCGACAACAACTTGTAAAAACAACATCTTGCATAGCGTGTTTTATCTGTGTTTACAAAAATATCCAACAGTATCTCAGAAAAGTCAAAACCGTATTTTTCTTTGAACACATCTTCAAATTCGTCCACCCATGGAACAAATGGATAATCAGGAATTTCGTTATTGGGCTTGTCATATACAGAGGAGGATTTAAACAGTGTAGGCTTACCTCTGTCAATCCAACCCGTATATGTGGGTGCATACGGTTCATCAGTAAATATGGCGTCAACATCGCCCCATACATCGCCCATATATTTTTCGTATCCGTCCCTGAAGGTTACATTGTAAAAACGTTCCACAGCATCCTTGTTGCGGACATTTATGTAACGTCTTGAAGCACGGGTGCCCAGACAAAACTTTGTTCCCTCATAAAGTGCACGCACAAAAAAGCAATACACCTTCCATGTGCCAACAGGTGCACTGTAACAAAAACCGCCTGCAACATCTATGCAAGAGGAAAGGTTAATGCGTTTTTTAAATAATTCCACACCATCAACCACGGGAACGGCAAAAGCAAATTTAAGTGGTGAATGTCCCATAGGACTTGGTATTCTTATTGCACCCTCGCCTTCTTTTACCTCTGCAACCTTTGAAACACAGGCAAGTCCCGATGCTTCAAATTCAGGATGTCCCTCAAGGGTTATACCGCCTGCAGAGCCTGATGGGTAGTACTGTTCGTCATAAATCCACACCGAAAGCCCAAGACTTTTGGCATATTGGGTAATTTCTTTTACACGCAAAAAGGATTCTTCACTTTTAAGATAATCTGTGTAATCTACATTAAGACATATTCCGCCATAGCCGTTATCGTAAAGTTTTTTTACCCTTTCCTTCATATGTACAAGCTTTTCCTCGTGGGAGGCTGTGTCAAGAAAGGAATAGTCGTCTTTTACGTTAAGGGCGGTGAAGGAAAAGTCGTGAACAATCTGCAAAAGACCATTCTTTTTATGTGGTTTGTTAAATGCCGGTTTTTCCATAAATTTCACCTCGAAAAAAACTCATAATATACTATTATAATTGTAGCATTTATTTTATAAAAAAGCAATGTATAATATAAAAAAAGGCTGAACAAAATCAATTGTTCAGCCTTTTTCAGCTTAAATATCGTTTTTAATCAGGTCATCCAATGTTTCTCTTTTAACTGCAACATAATCCTGTTTGTTATTAATCATAACAACCGGAGGTTTTGTAAGTCTGTTGTAGTTGGAAGCCATTGAATAATTATACGCACCTGTTGTGCAAACTGCGATAATATCACCTCTTACAGGTTTTGGAAGCTTTACATTTTCCTGAATAATATCACCGCTTTCGCAACATCTGCCAACAACGGAGCATTCAAAATTTGCTTCCTCGCGTACCCTGTTTGCAAGAAGTACGGTATATTCAGAACCGTATAGGGCAAAGCGGGGGTTATCAGTCATACCGCCGTCTACCGAAACGTAGTTTTTATAACCCGGTATCATTTTAACGGTACCTACTGTATAGGCTGTCATACCTGCGTCTGCAACTATGCTTCTGCCCGGTTCCATAAGAATTTTTGGAATGTCAAGGTGTAATTCTGCGCACTTTTCTTTTACAACCTCTGAAACTATGCGAATGTTGTCGTATATGTTAATTTCCGGGTCTTTTTCTGTATAACGCACACCGTAGCCACCGCCAAGGCTTAATTCACGTGCAACATAGCCGTAGTTTATTTTCATATCTGCTATAAAATCAAGCATAATATGTGCACCGCGGATAAACGTGTCAGAATCAAAAACCTGTGAACCAATGTGGCAATGGAAGCCTGCAAGGTCAATGTTTTTAAACATTAAAGCATGCTTTGTAATAATTTCAGCCTGACCTGTTTCAATTGCTGTGCCGAATTTGGAATCGACCTTACCTGTATTTACAGCTTCATATGTATGAGTGTCAATTCCGGGAGTAAGACGAAGAAGAATTTTCTGCTTTACATTATAGTTGTTTGCATATTTATCTATTACTGCAAGCTCTTCTGCATTGTCAACAACAAAGTAGCCTACGCCGTTTCTGATGGCAAAATCAACATCCACATCGGTTTTATTGTTGCTGTGAAAATATGCATTTTCAAGGCTCATACCCGCCTTCATAGCGGTGTACATTTCACCAATTGATACAATGTCTATGCCCATTCCCTCATCGCTTACAATTTCATACATTCTTTTGAATGATGCCGCCTTGCTTGCGTAAAGAGCCATAGCATTGCCGTCAAAAAACTTTTTCATTGCACCAACGTACGTCTGGCAGTTTTCTCTTATTTTTTCTTCATCCATAAGGTACAATGGTGTACCGTATTTTTTTGCAAGGCTTTCTACATTTACCCCTGCAAAGCACAGTGCATTTTCACGCACGGAAATGTTGTTACATATCATTGTTTTAACCTACTTTATATAAGATTTTGTTCTTTCATAAGCTCTAACAGCTTAGCTTCGTTTTGTGCTTCCATACAAGTAAGAGGGAGTCTTACATAATTTTCGCACCAGCCCATAGCTGCCATAGCTGCCTTAACGGGAATAGGGTTAACTTCACTGAACAAAGCGTTGATAAGAGGAAGAAGTTCAAGCTGAATTTCTCTTGACTTTTCAATGTTACCTGCAAAGAAACTGTCACATATTTCAACTGATTTTTTAGGCATTACGTTTGAAAGAACGGAAATAACACCCTTACCGCCTAAAGACATAATTGGAACAATCTGGTCATCATTGCCTGAATATATATCCATTTTGTCACCTACAAGGTGTGCAATTTCAGCAATTTGTGAAATGTTGCCGCTTGCTTCTTTAATTGCACAGATGTTTGGATGTTCAGCAAGTGCCTTGCATGTTGCGGGTGTGATATTTACACCTGTACGTGAAGGAACATTGTATAGAATAATAGGCTTTGTGCTTGCATCAGCAATAGCTGTAAATAGCTTTATAAGACCATTCTGTGTAGCTTTGTTGTAATATGGTGTTACAACAAGCATAGCATCTGCACCTGCTTCACAAGCGTATTTTGTAAGGTCTATTGCATATGCTGCATCGTTACTGCCTGTACCTGCAATAACAGGTACTCTGCCTGCAACTGTGTCTACGCAGAATTTAATTGCTGCTCTGTGTTCTTCATCTGTAAGAGTTGAGCTTTCGCCTGTTGTACCGCAAACTACAATTGCATTTATGCCTTCGGCAATCTGCCATTCAATAAGCTTTCCGAATTTTTCAAAGTCAATTCCTTTTTCATTAAGAGGTGTAACAATGGCTGTTGCAACTCCTGTAAATACTGTGTTTTTCATAATAAATCCTCCTTAGCCGAAAGAGAATAACCCAAACCTCGATTTTCAAAGGTGAATTTTCGCTTTCGTTTTGTTAAAATACTCGGCAATCCGTCAGGATTACCTGCGTTTTTGCCTTACGCAACCAAAAATTCTCTCTTTGAAAATTCCATGACCTTAAACAGATGAAATTTTGAGCAGATTTTGGTGCGGAAGATGAAGCAAGGCTGACGCCTTGCAAAGATGACAAGCCTGAAGATGCCGAAATTACGCTGTTTAAGGCGGGTTCGGGTTACTATCTTTCGGCTACAACAAAGAAAAGATAGCCAAAACACGGCTATCTTTTTAAATGATTAACATAAAGTAATTCAAATAAAACTAAAGATAGCACTCCGCAAATGCGACAGCAAAACAGATGTTATTCCCTTTTGCCAGACCAACCTTACGCCTCGGCTGTCTTCGGCACCCACCCCTTTTGCAACCGTCGTAACCCTGCGAAGGTCATAGGCGATTGTTACTTATGGCGAAATGCACCTCTATCATTTAACTTATAAGATTATAGCATATTATGCATCGGTTGTCAATGGTTTTTTGCAAATAACATCAACCTTTGTTGCACGTCTTGAATCGGTTTCTATTACTGTAATTTCAAGCTCTTCAAATTCAAATTTATCATTCTTTTCAGGAATTTTATCAAGCTGTTCCATTACCCAGCCACCAAGTGAAACGTTTTCTGTTTCGGTTTCAATTTCAAAAAATTCAAAAAAATCTACAGCGTTAACTGAGCAATCTACACGGTATGTTGTATCGTCAAGCTTTTTAAAGTCCTCAACAACTTCGTCGTGCTCGTCCCATATTTCGCCTACAAGTTCTTCTAAAATATCTTCCATTGTAACAATACCAAGTGTGCCGCCGTATTCGTCAAGCACAACGGCGATGTGGGTTTTGTTTACCTGAAGTTTTTTTAGAAGGTCGTTTACCATTTCAGTCTTTTGTGTGAAAATAACCGGCTTTACAAGTTTTTTAATGGATGTCTTTGTAATACCGTCTACTGTGTAGAAATCCTTCTGAAGAATAAAGCCTATTATGTTGTCGATGTTTTCATCATAAACCAGAATACGTGAAAACTGTGTTTCCTGAAACTTTTTGGAAATATCTTCTTTGTCAGATGTTACGGGAACTGCCTCAAGGTCAACACGATGAGTTAAAATATCTTCAGCCTTTGTTTCTGTAAATTCAATTACATTTCGGATAAGGTCGCCCTCGTCCTCGTCAATGGTACCTTCCTGTTCAACCTCTTCCACAAACATAAGAAGTTCTTCCTGTGACATTTTTTCTGTTTCTTCAACTTTAAGAATTTTTGAAACAAGCTTTTTCCACATAGAAAAAATGAAGTTTACAGGTGTAAGTATTATAATAAGTAAGTTTATGAAAGGCGATGAAAACATTGCAAACTTTTCAGGCATATCCTTGGCAACACTTTTAGGTGTAATTTCGCCGAAAATAAGAACTGCAACAGTAATAACAGCTGTTGATACTGTTGTACCCATATTTTCGTCATTTAAAAGATGAATAAAGAATATTGTAGCCAAAGATGCCAAAGCAATGTTTACTATGTTGTTTCCTATTAAAATGGTAGAAATAAGCTTGTCATAGTTTTCTTCAAGCTTAAGTGCAAGTGAGGCTTTTTTATTTCCGTCTTCTGCCATAGTTTTAAGCCTTGTTTTGTTAAGTGATGAAAATGCCGTTTCCGTAGCGGAAAAATATGCCGACATCATAACCAAAAATACCATTATTATAATCTGTAACGTACTACTCCCGTCCATTTGTAAAAAAATCTCTCCTTATTAAATCAATTTTGTTTTAAGTGTAAATGTTGTGAAAAAGAGGTGGAAATATCAGGTCAAAAGTCTTTTTGAACGCAAAAAAGCACGCCTGTGGAATGTGATAAACTTCCGCAGGTATGCCCTGTATGATATTAAATTACATAAACCGGCGTTACAATTATTACAATCGCCCACGTCTGATTCCATGTTATTTAGTCCTCTCTTTCTGAAACTATGGGTAATTATATCACAGTTTCAGTTTTAAGTCAAGTTTTGTAACATAACGTTAATATATCAGAAAAGTCCGCTGATAATTCCGTTTTCATCTACATCTATTTTTTCTGCGGCAGGAACCTTTGGAAGCCCCGGCATAGTCATGATGTCACCTGTAAGTGCAACTACAAAGCCTGCGCCTGCAGAAACTTTGATATTTCTTACAGTTACGTCAAAATCCTTTGGAGCACCAAGCAGATTTTTGTCATCAGAAAAGCTGTACTGTGTTTTTGCCATACATACGGGAAGCTTGTCACACTTCATATCTTTAAGACCTGCAATCTGCTTTTTAGCTGCAGGTGTAAAGATGACACCTCTGCCGCCGTATATTTTCTTAACAATAGCGTTTATTTTTTCTTCTACAGTATCATCGGCATCATAGGCAAATGTGAAATTATTTTCTTTTTCACAAAGCTTAACAACTTCTTCAGCGAGCTCCATACCGCCTTCTCCGCCTTTTGCCCATACGTCTGAAAGCACTACATTTATGCCGATTTCCTTACATTTTTCAACTATAAGTTCAAGCTCTGCAACTGTATCTGTAGGGAATTTGTTTATTGCAACAACACAAGGTAGCTTGTAAACATCTGTAATGTTTGAAAGATGCTTTAACAGGTTAGGCATACCTTTTTCAAGTGCTTCAAGGTTTTCAAAGCCAAGGTCTGCCTTTTCAACACCGCCGTGCATTTTAAGAGCGCGTATTGTTGCAACAAGAACAACTGCAGAAGGCTTTATGCCTGCGTATCTGCATTTAATATCAAGGAACTTTTCGGCACCAAGGTCTGCACCGAAGCCGGCTTCAGTAATTGCGTAGTCACCAAGCTTCATTGCAAGCTTGGTTGCAGTTACAGAGTTACAGCCGTGTGCTATGTTTGCAAAAGGTCCGCCGTGTACAAGGGCAGGAGTGCCTTCAAGTGTCTGCACAAGGTTAGGTTTTATGGCATCCTTCAAAAGTGCAGTAAGTGCACCTGCTGCCTTGATATCACCTGCAGTAACGTGCTTGCCGTTCATATCGTGTGCAATTATGATGTTTGAAAGTCTTTCCTTTAAATCTGCAATTGAGTTTGAAAGACACAAAATTGCCATAATTTCAGATGCAACTGTTATGTCAAAGCCATCTTCTCGTGGGACACCATTTATTCGTCCGCCAAGACCGTCTGTTATATAGCGAAGCTGACGGTCATTCATATCCACACATCTTTTCCATGATATACGTCTTGTATCTATTTGGAGTTCGTTGCCCTGATGGATGTGGTTATCAAGCATAGCTGCAAGAAGGTTGTTTGCTGCACCTATAGCATGGAAGTCACCTGTAAAGTGAAGGTTAATATCTTCCATAGGCACAACCTGTGCCCAACCGCCACCTGCTGCACCGCCTTTTAAGCCGAATACAGGACCAAGTGAAGGTTCGCGAAGTGCAACCATTGCATTTTTACCGATTTTTCTCATACCGTCTGCAAGACCTATTGTGGTAGTTGTTTTACCTTCGCCTGCAGGAGTAGGTGTAATTGCGGTAACAAGTACAAGCTTACCGTCCTTCTTTTTGTTTTCATTCATAATGGAAAGGTCAATTTTTGCCTTGTAGTTACCGTATTGTTCAATATATTTACTGTCAATACCTGCTGTTTTTGCAATTTCATTAATGTTTTTCATTTGCACGCTTTGTGCAATTTCAATATCTGTCATTGGCATTTTATATTACCCCTTTTTAGAGAATAGATATCTACATTATACATCATTTTTTTTGTTTTTGCAACACTGTTATTTAATATTATTTATATTTGGTGAAATAATAAAAAAAAGAATAGAAAAAATTTACGTATTATGGCATATTTTCTCTATATTTATGTTGACAATAATACCAGAAATATGGTAACATATTATGAAGGATGTGCAGGTTTTTTTATAATTTGTGCATATTTATACACAGAATATGCAGGGGTGAGTAAATGATTACAAAAGAAGATGTAAAGATAGTTTTAGAAGATGGTTCCGAGTACTGCGGTTTCAGTTTTGGGGCAAAGTGCCGTTCTGTATGTGAGCTTGTTGTAAACACATCTATGGTAGGGTATCAGGAAATTATTTCAAATCCGTCCTACACTTATCAGATGGTTGTTATGACATATCCGCTTATAGGTAACTACGGTATAAATGATGAAGACCACGAAACAAAACTTCCTACTATTGGCGGGTTGATTGTTCGTGATTATAATGATATGCCAAGTAATTTCAGATATACAAAAACTTTGTCTGAACTTATGGAGGATAACGGTATTCCCGGTATATACGGACTTGATACAAGAAAGCTTACAAGATGTATCCGTGACAAGGGTACTATGAAGGTGCTTATATGTGAAATTGATACGCCTCATGATGAAGCTATGAAAATTCTTGCTGAAACAGAAATTAAGAATGATGCTGTTTCCAAAGTAAGCTGTAAAAAGAAATGGTATTCAAGAACTTCAAACCATCAGTATGATGTTGTTGCAGTTGACTGTGGTATTAAAACCAGCATTGTAAAGGCTCTTAATGCAAAGGGTTGTAATGTTACTATTGTTCCTTACAACACAACTGCTGATGAAATTGAATTTATGAAGCCCGACGGTGTAATTATTTCAAACGGACCGGGTAACCCTGACGACATTGAATGTGTTGTTGAGCTTATTAAAAAACTTAAGGGTAAAATGCCTTTAGTGGGTATAAACATAGGTGCAGAGCTTGTTGCAAAGGCATATGGTGCAAAAACATATAAGATGAAATTCGGTCACAGAGGTGCCAACCACCCTGTAAAGGTGTTGGCTGATGATACTGTTGAAATTGCTTTGCAGAATCACGGTTATGCTATTGATGCCGACAGTATAAAAGGTACTGAACTTGAAATTACACACATTAACCTGCTTGATAATACAGTAGAAGGAATAGCTTGTGAAAAGGATAAGGTTTATGGTATTCAGTATGAACCGGGTCTTGAAAAGGGACCTAACGGTAAGCCTTGCTTCTACGACAGATTTATTGGTATTCTTAAGGAGGGAAAGTAATATGCCAAAGAGAACAGACATTAAAAAAGTGCTTGTTATAGGTTCGGGGCCTATCGTTATTGGTCAGGCTGCTGAATTTGACTATGCAGGTACACAGGCTTGCTTAGCCCTTAAAGAAGAAGGGTATGAGGTTATTCTTGCAAACTCTAACCCTGCTACAATTATGACAGATACAACTATTGCGGATAAGGTTTATATGGAACCTTTGACTCTTGATTATGTTGCTAAAATTATACGTTACGAAAGACCTGATGCAATTGTTCCCGGTATCGGCGGTCAGACAGGTCTTAACCTTGCTATGCAGCTTGCGAAGAAGGGTGTTTTGCACGAATGTCAGGTAGAACTTTTGGGTACAAAGGTTGAAAGTATTGAACGTGCAGAGGACCGTGAGCTTTTCAAAGAGCTTTGTGAAGAACTTGGTGAACCTGTTTTGCCATCTCTTATCACGCACTCTATGGAAGAAGGCGTTAAGGCTGCTGAAGAAATCGGCTACCCTGTTGTACTTCGCCCTGCGTTTACACTTGGCGGTACAGGCGGTGGTTTTGCTGATAATGAAACAGAACTTCGTGAAATTATGAAAAATGCTCTTAAGCTTTCTCCGGTTCATCAGGTTTTGGTTGAAAAGAGTATTAAAGGTTATAAGGAAATTGAATTTGAAGTTATGCGTGACAGCAAGGATACTGCAATTACAATATGCAGTATGGAAAATGTTGACCCTGTTGGTATTCATACAGGTGACTCTATAGTTGTTGCTCCTGCACAGACTTTGACAAGCAAAGAATATCATATGCTTTCTGATGCGGCTCTTCGCATTATAAAGGCACTTAAGATTGAAGGCGGTTGTAATGTTCAGTTTGCTTTGGACCCTCAGTCTTTCTCATATTATGTAATTGAGGTTAACCCACGTGTTTCACGTTCATCTGCCCTTGCTTCAAAGGCAAGTGCATATCCTATTGCACGTGTTACTGCAAAGGTTGCAGTTGGTATGACTCTTGATGAAATTAAAATTGCAAACACACCTGCGTCATTTGAACCTTCACTTGACTATGTGGTTGCAAAAATGCCTCGTTTCCCATTTGATAAATTTGTTGATGCCAACAACAAGCTTGGTACACAGATGAAGGCAACAGGTGAGGTAATGAGCATTGGACGTACTTTGGAAGAATGTTTCTTAAAGGCTATACGTTCACTTGAAATTGGTACATCACATATTCATATGCCTAAATTTGATAACGAAAATACAAGCATTGAAGAATTGATGAGTTATATTAAAGAAGGTACAGATGACCGTATCTATGCAATAGCAGAGCTTATGTGGCTTGGTGTTGACCATAGCAGAATTTGCGATGCTACACAGATTGATATGCTGTTCCTTGACAAAATCAAAAATATTGTTGACCTTGAAAAGGTGCTTGCGGCTAATCCAAATAATTTTGATGTACTTAAAAAGGCTAAGAAAATGGGCTTCTCCGACAAGTACATTGCACGCTTGTGGAAGGTTACAGAAGATGATATTTACGCAATACGTAAGGAAAATAATCTGTTCCCTGTATATAAGACAATTGATACCTGTGCAGGAGAATTTGATGGTTACACACCTTATTTCTACTCAACTTATGAGGATGAAAACGAGTCTGTTGTAAGTGATAAGAAAAAGATTATTGTTTTGGGTTCAGGTCCTATCCGTATCGGTCAGGGTGTTGAATTTGACTACTCAACAGTTCACGCTATAAAGACTATTAAGGATGCAGGCTACGAATCAATTATTATAAATAACAACCCTGAAACTGTTTCAACTGACTATACAACAAGTGATAAGCTTTATTTTGAGCCATTGACAGTTGAAGATGTTATGAACATTGTTGAACTTGAAAAGCCAATTGGTGTTATTGCATCTTTGGGTGGACAGACTGCCATTAACCTTGCTGAACCTTTGATGAAACGCGGTGTTAAAATTATCGGTACAGACTGTGACGCTATTGATAAGGCAGAAAACCGTGATTCGTTTGAAAAAATTATGGAACAGCTTAAAATTCCTCAGCCAAAGGGTAAGGCTGTTACTAATATTGAAGACGGTGTTGCAGCTGCAAAGGATATTGGTTATCCTGTACTTGTTCGTCCAAGTTATGTACTTGGTGGCCGTGCGATGCAGATTGTGGCAGATGAAAAAGCACTTCGCCAGTATCTTAAAACTGCCGTTGAAATTGACGAGGACAGACCTGTATTGGTTGATAAATATATTGTCGGTAAGGAAGTTGAGGTTGACGCAGTATGTGACGGTACAGATATTTTTGTGCCGGGTATTATGGAACACGTTGAAAGAACAGGCGTTCATTCAGGTGACTCTATAAGCGTTTACCCTACATTCTCTATTAGTCAGAAGGTTAAGGATGTAATACTTGATTATACTAAAAAACTTGGCTTGGGTATTGGTATTGTTGGGCTTTATAACATTCAGTTTATCGTTGATAACGAAGAAAACGTGTATGTTATTGAGGTTAACCCGCGTTCTTCAAGAACTGTTCCGTTCCTTTCAAAGGCAACAGGATACAGCCTTGCTGATATTGCAACACTTATAATTTTGGGTAAGAGTCTTAAGGAACAGGGTATTACCGTTGAATATCCGAAGGAAAAAGACAGATGGTATGTTAAGGTTCCTGCATTCTCATTCAACAAGCTTCGTGGTCTTGATGCTTACCTTTCACCTGAAATGAAGTCTACAGGTGAAGCTATCGGTTATGACAAAAAGCTTACAAGAGCACTTTATAAGGCTTTGCAGGCTGCAAGTATGAACGTTACAAATTACGGTACTGTTTTTGTAACAATTGCCGATAAGGATAAGGAAGAAGCACTTCCTCTTATGAAGAGATTCTATGACCTTGGATTTAACATTGAAGCTACTGAGGGTACTGCAAACTTCCTTAAAAAGCATAACATCAAAACAAGAATTTTGCCAAAACTAAGTGAGGATAATGAAATTATTCTTGAATCTATGCGTAAGGGTTATATTAACTATGTTATCAACACAAGAGACGTTAACTCTGTAAGCGTAGAAAAGGACGGCTATAAGATAAGACAATGTGCGGTAGAAAACAACATTACAATGTTTACTGCACTTGATACTGTACGAGTTCTTCTTGATGTACTTGAAGAAATTACAATTACAGTTTCTACAATAGATGCTGAATAATTAAAGAGAATAGTATAATAAAAAGGGCTGAAGCAAAACGAATTTCGTTTTACTTCAGCCCTTTTATAGTAAATTTCGACGGTTTCCGACGAACCGCATCGTAGGGAACGACCTGCGTGTCGTTCCGATTTATAAGGTTTTAGTATTATACTAATGTTTTCGGAAAATGAGATACATTTTACCTGCTTGTTACAGTACCGGACATTATTTGTATAGCGCTAAATCTGTGAAGGCTACATCTGACCAGTTTCCCCAGTTTACTTCAGGTGTTGCTATTTTTACTGTTAATTGATTAATTCCTTTGATATCAATGCTTATGTTGAACGGCATTGAAGGTGTCAAATTATTCACTTTATAAATTAATTTCCCATCCCCATAAAAATATATATCAGAATCTCGAACATCACATGTGTCTGCTTTTCCTGTTGCTATGTCATAACTTTTGGGCAAAAAAATCTTTCCTTTTAAAGTTGAGTATTGGCTATTCAATGGATATGCTATAATCGTACCAGCACCATCTGAATCATCATTTATAACACTACTGTTTCCAAATAAAATACCATTGGTGTATACATTTTCGTTGTAATCTGTTACAGTACCATTTATTACTCTCATAAAATTACCTGACGTACCTTTTTTATAATCATTATACTGAATCCTATCCAAATAATTATCAGGCTTTGTATGATCTTTCTTTCCGATGTAAACGCTCTGTGTTGCTCCGTCCCATTCAACATCTTTCCCAAATGCATTAGAAATAGCTCGAACAGGTAAATAAGTTGTTCCATTCATAGTAAATGGTTCGACCACATTGCCATTGGCATCTTTGGGTACAATTTCACCGCCATCAATGTAAATTTTGATGTTGTTGTAGAACAACTCTGCAGTTTCACTGATTTGTTTTGCAAATACGACTCCGCCCGTCAGCATTGCCCCAAGCAGAATACCTGCAATCAATCCTTGTAATCTTTTTTTCATATTATTTTACCTCCTATGTTTTCTATGTGTTTTTATAATAACACACTCAGTTCCAAAAGTCAACTCAAAAGAGGTAATTATTCTAACTCAAAATAGTTAAAATAATTTTGAGGTGGTATGATTGAATATCGGAGAGGCAACAAAATTAAGAATAATTGAACTTTGTGAAGAAAATAAAATAACCATAAATAAACTTGCAACAATAAGCGGAATTACTCAATCTACATTGAGTAATATTGTTGGTGGCAGGAATAACAGTGCCACTATATCCACAATAAAAAAGATATGTGATGGATTAAATATATCAATCCGTGATTTTTTTAAATCAAATTTGTTTGATAATTTAGAACAAGAAGTAAAATAGGAATACAACTATGAATTTACCAAAACGAAAACCAACGAGATTAAAAGGGTATGATTATTCAACTTCCGGAGCATATTTTGTTACGATATGCACGCAAAACAGAGACCAGTTATTTGAAATAGAAAATGTAGGGAACGACCTATGTGTCGTTCCGTCTCTACAAAATGCAATTATCCATAAGTGGCTGAAAGAGACGGAAAATAAATTTGATAACATAAAAATAGATAAATATGTAATTATGCCCAACCATATTCATATTATTGTCATAATAACGGAACGACACGCAGGTCGTTCCCTACACGATGTGATGCGATGGTTTGAAACAATGGCTACAAACGAATATATTTGTAACATTAAAAAAGGTGTGCTTAAACCGTTTAATAAGAGATTGTTTCAGAAATCATTTCACGACCATATCATTCGTGGTGAAAAAGATTATCAAAAAATATGGGAATACATAGACACAAACCCTTTAAAATGGGAATTAGATTGTTTTTATAATGAAAGGTCGTAGCAAATTGATACGACCTTTCAGCGTGTCGATAAACCTGTCGACACGCTGAAAGATTGCGAAAAAGGAAGGTATATTTTGTCAATTTGAATTCGTCGGCGTACGAGGGTACGGTAGAGTTCAAATTGGCAAAAAGCAAATAACCGCAAGGGAATTTCGATGTTTTCCTTGCGGTTTTATAGTTGTTTTTATTTTTTGGCAAGAGTAAACCCTTACCCTACATTCAAACATAATTATTAAGTCATTTGCGATAGAACGACTTTTTCGACGGTCTGAAAGG
>JAZQAN010000057.1:0-21719 GCA_045545235.1 Clostridia bacterium
ATAACCGCAAGGGAATTTCGATGTTTTCCTTGCGGTTTTATAGTTGTTTTTATTTTTTGGCAAGAGTAAACCCTTACCCTACATTCAAACATAATTATTAAGTCATTTGCGATAGAACGACTTTTTCGACGGTCTGAAAGGTCGTAGCAAATTGCTACGACCTTTTACTGTCCTTTAGAGTACACTTTATAAGTGATGCGTTTTTCAAAACACTTTTATAGGTAAAAATTAGTATTTCCAATAGTTTTATAGAATGGTCTGTTTTTATGTGCCCATGATTTTGGTGCAACCTCTGTCATTATAAAGTACATAGAATTTCCTACAAGGTTTACACCGTTAAGTGCACATTTTGCTGCAAAAAAGCAATCCCTTGAGGGAATTCTGCTCATCATTTCGGCATTGTGCACAGGTGGGTACTGGGTGCCGTATTTTGTGTCAAAAATAACTCCTTTTACTGTATTTGGGAATTCTTTTGATTTAACTCTGTTTACAATAGTGTTGCATACGGCAATTCTCATATCAAGCCCCTGTGTACCTGATTCAAGCATTGTTAATTTTGCAAGGTATATAATATCTTCATATGTGTAGGAACGGTCTTTGCAGTTTTCAGGCACAGTAATGTTTGGTGCAGTAATTTTAACAACCATGTAGCCTGCATCCCATTTTACTGTGTAATTCAATGCTTCAGACACTATTCTTACAGGTATAAAAAGCGTGTTTTTGTAATTAATTGCCGTACAGGGCTTTCTTACGCCGTCTACTATGCAGTAGTTAACCTTTGCACAAAAACGAAAAGAGTGTTTGCCGTGAAGCATTACTGCGTTTGCTGTGGCGCTATCCCAATATACTTTGCCGTATACCGCATCTGCAAATGCACGAAGGGGAATGTATGTAACGCCGTTTAGCATAAAGGGCTTTTCAGAGCATTTTATAAAGCTTCCGTTTACTTCAATATCTACGGGTATGTCATAGCCTTTGTATTTGTCTGCGGCAAGTACGGAAACAGTAGTAATTGCAATTAAAAAAGCAAGGGTAATAACGATTTTTTTAAACATTCAAATCACCTCTTGCTTTTTATTGTATCATATTTTTTTGTAAAATGCAAATCAGCTTAATTCTTTGATTTTAAGCTCCATTTTTTCAATAAGATTAAGTATGTAGTCAGGGTTTTGGGGATATGCATCAAATCTCAAATCCATACCTGCTTCGTCATCAATCATTTTTATAACTGCTTCTCTGCCGATAAGAGATTCAAGTTTTTTGCAGATTTTTATATCATCAATAGCTTCTTTAAATACCACAGCACGTAGTGAAGGTACTACACCGCCTTTTACAGGGTATACAGAATATGGGTCACCTGAAGGGAAAGCCATATCACCTGATGAAGTTATGTATGGGTTTATTTCGTAATATGTACGCTGTGCAAAGTAGAAGTTATAACCCCACTGCAAAAAGCCCTGAATATTAAATTTGTAAAGCTGTAGACCGATAATTCTGTTTCTGTATGAAGGCATTGAGAAGAACCGGTTACTTACTTTGTGGTACTGACTGCAGCAGTAATATGCCCACTGATTTGCATCTTTTGCTTCAAGGAATGGTTCCATGTGATTAATTGAAGTAACAGGATGAGGAACAAGACCCTGTTTGTAAAATTCATAGCTTGAAAGCGCATCCATTGTGTTACAGTCTTCAATCAACGGTTTTATGATGTTGTATGCATATTCGTAGTTTTCAATATGCTTAAGGCTTGGTTCATCTGAAATATGGAACCAGCATTTTTCTTTTATTCCCTCGCTTTTGAAAAATTCAATAAGTGCAGGAATAAATTGCTGAAGGAATTTTTTGTATTCAGGTGATTTTGCTTCCACATGCCAGCCAAACATATAGTCTTCCACACCATTTTCCATAACCTTGATGTTAGGTGTATAAAGTAAGCCCCACTGTGAGAAAAGGTGTGAAATTTCAAAATATTCAATACCGTTTTTGTGTGCCATATCTATCCACTTTTTCAAAAGTGAAAATTCAAAGCTGTATTTTTCACCATTCTTTTCAATTTTAACAAGCTGTACACAAGGACGTCTTAAACCTTCATCTGTATCAAGAGGAGGAGTAATAACAGGTGTTAAAATCATATTTATGCCAAGCTCGTTTGCAAGTGCCATATATTTGTCTATTAAATCCCAATGCTCATCGCTGAATATTTCTACATTATGTGCTGTAGCAATACAGTCGGAATGGAACCACTGTGTAAAGTAAATCTGGTCCTTTGGCAAAGTTTCGTTTGTAACGTCAACATTCATAGTAAGAGTGTATTCAAAGTCTTCAGTTGCAAATCTCTGAGGAATAGGAGCTTTTTTTACAATGGCATTTATTTTGTAGCTTCCCGGTTCAAGGTCTTCGGGGATTTTAACGGTAATCCATACTGCAGTAGGTTCGCCCTGCATTCTTGCAACATTTCTCTTTGTGTGTATTGGTTGCAACATATCCGGCATAACACCTTGATTTAATGTTATGTAATCATCTTCAGGGTTAGCATCCGAATAATTTGGGAAGTCCATAGGAATGTTTCTTATGGCATAAACCTTTATGTAGTCTTTAAGCGGAGAGTCTATTTCAACACTTGCCGCAGTGTTAATTGAAGTCTGCATAGCTACCTGATAGGAAAATGTTTCTCCGCGCATAACTGTTTTGTGATTAAATTCTTTCAAACAATCAATGTCCTGATAAAACACTTTTTCAAGACTGGAAACCTGTTTTACTTTAAAATCCATAATTATACCTCCATATAAATTGCAACAGAGCAGTAAGTAAAATTTGTTTTACGATGACTCTGTTGATTTTTATTTTAGTTTATTATATAATAAATATTGAAATTAAGCAATGTGTAAATCAATTTAAAAATGTATTATTTGAGGATTTGATTATATGATAAAATGGCAGACATATTACAGAACAAAACTTGAAACACTTTCTAATGTGTGTGATATGAGTGTGCCTTTGGCGGTTAACTGTGTAGGTGCGGTTGATGAAACCAAGGATTTTGACACAATACGTAAAAGAAAAGATTTTTACCTTATATATATGTTGCAGGGTAGTATGCACATAGAATACGGTGAGAAAAAAGGGATTATTAATGAGGGGGAATTTATTATTTTAAAGCCCGGTACAACCCATCGTAATTTTGCAAAGGCAAACAGTGGCATAAACTATTTGTGGATTCATTTTACGGGTAGTGAAGTGGAAAATATGCTTTTGGAATATTTAATACCGCTTAACACTATATGCAGGGTCGGTTATTCAGGGGGACTTGAGGATTGCTGGAGAAAGATTTGCAGAGAATTTGTTTTAAATGATGATTTTTTTGTTTCACAGTCCAATGCATTGCTAACGGAATTTTTAGGCAGAGTTGCAAGAATTTTAAAGGGTGATAATTCTGCTAAACGCCTGGTTGATTCACTGCTTTACATACACGAAAATTACCATAAAAAAATAAGTGTGAAATCACTTGCGGATATGGTTGGGATAAGTGAACCTCATTACCGTGCTTTGTTTGTGAAAAGCTATGGCAAGTCACCTGTTGATTATATAACGGAAAGACGTATTAACGGTGTTGTATATCTGCTTGACAATACTGATAAACCCCTGGAAGAAATAGCGGAGCTTACGGGTTTTTGCGATGCATATTATATGACAAGACAGTTTAAAAAAATTATGGGCACTACTCCCGGGAAATATCGCAGAAATTTATAAAAATCACTTGTATTTACTTATCGAGTGTGGTAGAATGTTCAAAGAATTAAAAACAGAAAGGCTATGGTATTTATTATGAATTCAAAAATTTTGGCATCGGTAAACGGTGTTGCAATTACAGAGGCAGAGGTTGACGAAATGGTTGTTGCTTTGATGCAACGTGGTCAGAACGTTAACAACGAACAGGGCAGAAAAATGGTTTTGGAGCAGCTTATAAGCAAAAAGCTTTTGCTTTTGGATGCACAGAAAAATCTTTTTGAATATGACCCTGAATTTAAAAAGGAACTTGAAATGGTTAAAAATGACCTTCTTGTTAACTTTACAATGAAAAAGGCTTTGGAAAAGGTTGCTGTAAAGGACGAGGATGTTAAAGAATACTTTGAAAAGAACAAGGAAATGTTTGTAGACGGTGAAAAAGTTGGTGCAAGCCATATTCTTGTTGACAGTGAAGAAAAGGCAAATGAGCTTCTTGCAAAAATCAATGCAAAGGAAGTTTCTTTTGAGGATTGTGCGCGTGAAAACAGTACTTGCCCATCTTCTGAAAACGGCGGTACCCTTGGTGAATTTACAAGAGGACAGATGGTTCCTGAATTTGATGAAGCATGCTTCTCTATGGAAGTTGGAGAAATAAAGGGTCCTGTTAAAACACAGTTTGGTTTCCACTTGATTAAACTTACTTCCAAAAAGGAAGCAAAACCTATGGAATTTGACACAGTTAAAGATAATCTTAAGGCTTCAATGCTTCAAGAAAAACAGCAGGAAGCATATAAGAGCAAAATTAATCAGTTGCAGATTTTGTACCCTGTTGACAGATTTTAATATTTGGAGATGATATTATGAGGGGTGTAGAAATGTATGCAAATCTGCATTTGCATTCAACACATTCCGACGGTGAGTATTCACCTTCCGAACTTGTAAGAGTTGCAAAGGAGGAAGGGTACAAAGCAATTGCCATTACCGACCACGATAGTGCAACAGCTTTTCCTGAAATGAAGGAAGCCTGCGAAAAAGAGGGAATGGAGTATGTTTTCGGTGTTGAATTTTCAACTCTTGTACCTGATGACTATCACATTGTAGGTTTTGAATTTGACCCTGAATATCCTGAAATGAAAAAGTACCTTGCAGATATGGGCGAAAGACAAACGGATAATACAAAGAAATGCTTTGAACTTGCAGTTTCCAAAGGTGACATAAGCGGTATAACCTGGGAGGAAGTTCTTGAATTTAACAAGGATATTATATGGCTTTGCAACAATCACGTTTTTCGTGCAATGAAGGCAAAGGGACTTGTTAAAGAATCGGAATATATAGATTGGTTTATGAAAAATTTCAGGAATCAAAGACATCTGTTTCCGCCAACGATTGATTATAAATCGGCTCCGGAGATTGTAAAGCTTGTTAAGGATGCAGGCGGCTTTTGCGTTATTGCACATCCCAATAAAATTATTGACACTATGGACTACCTTATTGAAATAGGTATTGAGGGTATTGAAGTTTGTCATCCTGCACTTACCGGTATAATAAAAGAAAGAGCATATCAAATTGCTATGGAAAATAATCTTTATATATCGGGAGGAAGTGACCATTCGGGACTTTGCAGTGGTTTTTACAGTTCCTGCCCTGAGGGTATGGATATTCGTTATTACAGGAAGTATCTAGAGCCTTGTTCAGTAGGTGTTGAGGAAAGATTTTTCCGCGAACTTAAAAACAGAAAACTTGAAAGATAGAAAAATCAGGTCTTGAAAGACCTGATTTTTTTAGTATATAAATACTGAATATCCTTTTCCGTTTACTGTAAGGTTTCCGTTTTCAATACTATATGAAATATCGTCGCTTTTTTCGTATAATTTCACATTATCGCTTACAGGTACTGTGACGGATTCGTTTTCAAATAAATCCACATACAAATATGTTTTACCATTGTAAGGTATCGTATATACAGATGTTCTGTTTTTGTTTATTCTGAAATACTTTCTGTAAGCGATACCGTGACATTCTTCTACATCACCTTCCATAAACAGAGGATATGCCTTTCGTGTTTTTACAATGTTTACAGTGTTTTCAAGTTGCTTTGTACGTAGTTCGGGAATGCCGTCAAATTCAGGAAGATACCCACAGGCAAAGCCCATAACATCTTTTCCCTCTGTATTTCTGAAATAGTCATTGATACGGTCAGGAGGACTTGAAGGGTTTTCCCAGAATTCAGGTGTAACAGATTCGTTTTTTGGAAACTTATCTGGCTCAACAGGGTACGGTGTTGAAAAATCAAATGTACCTTCATCGCATACATATGGCTTTGTTTTTGGAATGTATCTGAATAAGCCTCCACCATATGTGTTGAGCTTTTCCTGGAACATTGCACCCATACAACGCATCAACGTTACATCCATATGCTTTTTAATTTTAAAGTCAATTAATATTGTGCCGTCACTTTCTATACGGTTTACACGGCTTACACTTACCATTGTTTTTCCCATGGCGCCGTAAAAGGGGTTGGTGTATCCGTCTTTTGGTCTGTTCTTTCGTATTTCTTCAACCATTGACACAGGGTGGACAATGTCATAATCCTCGTGAATTTCACCATAATCACATTCTGCATATCCGTGAACAATTGAGGGTTTACCATCGGTATATGCAAGAATTTTTCGTTTTGTGTGACGGATAGATGGTGACATGGCGGCTTTCCAGAATTTTACGTTTGCGTCTATTTCTTCTGTGTTTTTGCCGTTTTCTATATAAGTAAGTTTTTCGGTAACCTGCATTTTAAAGGCATATTCACATTCGCTTTTACCTATGTTTTCAGATATTACCGTAATAACGTCCTCGCTTACGTTTATAATTGTCCATTTTGTTCCATCTGTATCCTGCCACAGCGAGCCTATATCACCGTAATCCTTACCGTGGTCGGGTATTAAAAGTGCTACAGCAAAAGGGAAAATATGGTTTGCACCAAGCCATTTTCCGTTTATCATAACAGGTGGTGCTTCATCTGTTGAAGATGCAAAGGGTACATCTATGTGCCATATATCACCTTTGTTTTTGTGCATAAGACCTGCCTCAACAAAGTCGACAGTATTGTTGTAATATCCCTGTATTTCATTTACACCGCAAAATTTTTGTGTAAGGTAAAAATCTTTGGAAAAATCTGTACGGAAAAGTGCGTTGTTCTTATATATTGAAATTATCATAAGCTTTTTCTCCCAATTGTTAAAGGGAATGTAAAAAAATTTACATTCCCTATTTTTTATTATTTAAGTGTTGCTATTATTGATTTAATGCTTTCTACTGCTTTTTCTGAATATGCAATTTCAGGATAAATTACGGCAAATGAATGGTTTGTGGTTACAAAAAGCTGAGTGTATGTGTAGCCTATATCTGTTTTTTCTCTTAATGTCAATGTGCAATAATTTTTGCCGTTGATTTTTATTGTGCCTGTTGATGAAACAACCTCACAATCCTCTTCTGTTTTGAATGCATTTTCATAATTTTCAACAGTTTCTTTTACTTCGCTCATTGTATGAGTATTTACTTTATTTCCTGAAAAAGAAACGATTATTCCGTTTGTTCTGTGCTGATATACACCTGTGGCTTTTTCGGAATATTTTTTAGGCAATGTAAGCTTAAAGCCGCTTGCTTCTGATTCGAATGTTCCCGATGTGTCAGGGTCATTTCTCATAAGTATACCAACCTCGTTGGGGTCAAGTTTTTCTGCTTTGATGCTGTTGATAAGTTTATCAGCAAATGCTTTATAGTCAGGATATAACTTTGAATCAAGAGTTATTGAAACATTGTAAACGTAATCACCTGATTCAAAAAATACATCTTTAGTTGTTGCGTTGAATGTGCTTGTGTTGTATTCAAAAGTGTATTCGTAAGCGTCAAAAGAATTGTACTTGCTTTCAACTACGCCATTTGAAAATTTAACAACAGGTGAGTCTAAAGCCTCTTTGTTATTGTTATAGTCCTTTGAAGCAAGCTCTTTTGCACCTTTAACGTCACTTTTTGAATATATGCCTATGTGCATATCTGAAGAATAGTCTTTTGGTTCAAGTGAAGAAAAACTGAATTCGTTGATTGAATATTCAGATGATGACATATAAAATTCCTTTGGAACGTCAAATGAAATTTTAGCTTCCTTGGATTTGAAATTTCTTACACCATCTTTGATATTTGAAAGGTCGTAGGTGTCGTTGCCGTTATATGTAAGGCTGAAGGTTTTTAATGTTTCAATCCAACGGTCTCTTTTTGCTGTATCCTTATTTTCAAATTTGCCGTAAACAAGTATTGAATATTTGTCTGTTACAAATCTTTGAGTATCGTGGAAATAAAGCTGATTTTTTGCCTGAATGTGAATTTTTTTCACTTTTGAATCTGAACTTTTTTCAGCCTTTACAAGTGTAAGACCGTTTGCTGATTTTTTAGCAGCCTCAAAATCTTCGTCCAGGTCATATTCCGTATCCGCAGATATAATGTCTATGTAAATATAGTTGTTGTCATCCATCATAAAGGATGTGTATGTGCCGTCAAAAGTGCGTTCATCTATCTGCATATCTGCAGGTTTTTCAATAACCCAGCCAAAATAACTGTCACCTACATTTTTACTGTCTACACTGCCTTTAACAATTGAGCCTGCATCTGAAGCCTTTTTAACAACTGTTATTGCCTCTGTTTCAGCATTGTAGTCTACTGTTGCGTTGAAGGTTTCGGAAATAAAGCGAAGTGGCACCATTGTAGAGCCGTTTGTAAGCTCGGGTGCTGCAAGAAGTTTTTCGGCTTTTCCGTTAACTTCTGCTGTGGTGTTGCCTATTTGCAACAGAATTTTCACGCCTTCATATTCTAAAATTGCAGTTTGTGTATTATGGTCCCAGTCAACCTTTGCACCAAAGGCTTCTGTAATTACTCTTACGGGTACAAGTGTTGTGCCTGTGCCTACAACGTATGGTGTTACAACTGTTTTTGCAACGCCGTTAATCATCAAAGTGGAGTCGCCTACTTTGAAAGAAATTTCAACATCGCCATTGTCTGCAAAAACCGGAACGGCGGTTACAAGCATAACCATTGTTAATATAATTGCCATTGTGCTTAAAAGCTTTTTCATAAAAATTCCTCCCTTTTATTTGCATTGAATTGTTATATTTGAAGTTGTGTTTTTACGTGTAACGTTAACATTTATTGATGTACCGTTATAGGTTTTTTTCAAAGCCTCATTCCAGTCGGTTATACTGTGTACCTCAATTCCGTTTACAGAATTTACAACGTCACCTTCCAGAAGCATAGTGCTGTCTGATTTTCTTACTGTAATACCTTTTTTGGTAGGAAGACCAATTTTTGCCTCCCATGATTCTTCAAAGGTTACATCAATTGAAGGTCTTAAAATTTTGCCGTATTTTTCAAACTGTTCTATAACGTGCTTTACGGTGTCGATAGGAATTGCAAAGCCCATATTATCTATGTTTGAGCTTACAAATTTTGATGAATTTATACCAATAAGCTCACCTTTTGAATTTAAAAGGGGGCCACCTGAATTGCCGGGGTTTATTGCGGCATCTGTTTGTATAAGCTTGTAGTAGGAGTCTGTAAGTGAAACACCCTTACCGCTTACTATACCCTTTGTTACGCTGTTACGCATTGAAAGGGAAATTGGTGTGCCTATTGCAATTGCGGTTTTGCCCGGTAAAACTGTTGAATAATCTGCCATATCAACTGCCTGTAAGCCTACTTTTTCAACCTTTATTATTGCAAGGTCGGCATCTTCATCTGAATATAAAACCCTTGCAGGCAACAAGGTGCCGTCTGTTAAAACTACAGTCAGGTTTTTAATATCCTTTACAACATGTGCATTGGTGATTATGTGACCGTTGCTTTTGTAAATAACTCCCGACCCGTGGGCAGTGGGGTTGTTAAAGCTGTTTGCAAGATCTGCACCGTCATAGTTGCCTATTATGGTTACAACGCTTGGACTTACATTTTCAACCACCTTTGCAATTGTATCCTCTTCGTTATAGTTTACAAACACGGTTTGTGTTTCCTGTTCCCATATTACATCTGCACCCAATGCTTCGCTTACTGCCCTTACGGGTACATATGTAGTGCCGTTTTCGAGTATTATATTGTGGTTTACTCTATAGCCGTTTACATAAAGCTTAACACCGCTTTTGGCATATACCGCCGTAGAAGCAAGTGTTGTGCATAGAAGGACACTTGCAATCAGTTTGTTAATCTTCATTATTATCATCCCCTTTGCTATATTTTAATTATAATACATCAATAACAGTTTGACAATAGTTTTATAATTTTAGTTTAACATAACATTGACTATCTGTCAAGAATAAATGCTTTTAGTCTATGGGAATATATATACTGACAGTATATAATTAATTCTGTAAGGTGGTGGAGTTGTGAATAAAGAATTTGACTATGTATCATTAGGTAAAAGGGTGCGTAAAGCAAGGGTACAAAAAAAGCTTACGCAGGAACAATTGGCGGAAGCGTGCGATTTGTCTACTGCACATATAGGGCATATAGAACGAGGAACGCGTGCGTTGTCAATAGAATCTTTAATTACAATTTCAAAGGTCCTTGGTGTAAGTACGGATTATTTGCTTTTGGATGTTGCGGTTAATCGCGCAGGTGAAATGAACGGTGTTTTAAATGCCATTGACGGCAAAGACAAGTCTAAGGCTGATAAATTTTATTCGGTTGTAAAGATTCTCGCTGAAAATATAGATAAATTATAAGTAAAACGGGGGTGTGAAGGCATCTCCGTTTTGACGTGTTGACTTTTTAGTTTACGTTATGATATAATTTGGGCTGATTGGAGATGTTTTTATGGTTAACAAAAGTAAAAGTTTAAATATGGTGCTTGCAGCACTTTTTCTTGCCCTTGCATATGTATTTCCCTTTCTTACAGGGCAGATTCCCGAAATAGGCTCTATGCTTTGTCCTATGCACATACCTGTTCTTATTTGCGGTATGTTGTGCGGCTGGCAATGGGGGCTTGCTGTTGGTTTTGTTGCGCCTATAATACGTTCGGCAACTCTTGGTATGCCGCCTATGTTTCCTACTGCTTTATGTATGGCTTTTGAGCTTGCAGCTTACGGTGCGGTTTCGGGAATTATGCGCAAGCTTTTGCCTGCAAAGAAGATATACATATATGTATCTATGATTGTTGCTATGATTGTGGGCAGAATTGTGTGGGGAACAGTAATGTATTTTGGTGTAATGGCAACAGGCGGGAATTTCGGTATGTCCTTATTCTGGGCAGGTGCTGTTACAAATGCCATACCCGGTATAATTTTGCAGATTTTACTTGTGCCTGTTATTGTTATGGTTACGGAGAAATATTATGCAAACAAATAAATTGCTTTTAAAACAATTTAATATGTACCCATATATGCAGCCTGAGGATGTTTTTAAATTTTTGTATCAGAGTGTTTTTGGTTGTGAACATCTTGTTGCAGATGAGAAAAGTGTTGTTGATTACATAAAAAGTGAATACGAAAATACGGATTATATTGAAAGAGAGCTTGTACAGGCTCTTGACGGTGACTACAGCCGTGTTTATCTTGGTTGGCTTGACAGAGGGCTTTCGGCAGACACTTTGGGAAAGCTTTTCTGCCTTTCTGCAAAATGTGAAAAGCTCACAGTTGAAGAACTTGAAGAAAAACTTTTATCAGTTGGTAAACTGACGGAAGAAAATAAATTTTCTTTTTCGTATAATGACTATAAAAGCAAGCTTGAAAAGTGGAAGAGTATGGGCTATCCGTCACTTCATCATTCCGATTTTTTTCGCAAAGAATACAAGCCTGCCTACAGGGTTATTGCAAATGAATATGTGCAGTTTTTACCCTTGTTTGCAAAAATAGATGAAATGCTTTTAAACGGAAGAGTAAACCTTGCAATTGAAGGAGGAAGTGCAAGCGGAAAATCTACCCTTGCGGATATACTTGCAAAAGTTTATGATTGCAATGTTTTTCATATGGATGACTTCTTTTTACGCCCTGAACAAAGAATGGCGGACCGTTTTGCCGAAGCAGGGGGAAATGTTGACAGAGAACGTTTTTTTGATGAGGTTGTAACACCGCTTTCTAAAGGTGAGGAAATAAATTACAGAAGATTTGATTGCAGTACACTGAAGGTTTTGGAGCCTGTTAAAATTATGCCGAAAAAACTTAATGTTACAGAGGGTGCCTACAGTATGCATCCGTACCTTTCGGGGGTTTATAATCTTTCTGTATTTCTTGATGTTACGGAGGATTTGCAGAAAAAGAGAATATTGAAAAGAAATTCTTCGGAATTTGCAAAGCGTTTTTTTGACGAATGGATACCTTTTGAACATAAATATTTTGATGAATTTGATATAAAAAATAAGTGCAGTCTTATAATTGAGATAAAATGAGTAAGGTTTAAATATCCTGTTCAGTTATGCAAAACAGAAAGCTCCCTTGTGTAAAGGGAGCTTTTTTTTAATATTATATTTTAACTTATAAAGTCAATATAACATTTCTGACCTTCATGGTCAAACTCTTTTATGATTGTTTCTTCTCTTACTTCGTTTGGCATATCAAGGTAGAAGGTGTAATCAAATGTGTTTGTTTCGTTTCTTCTTATTGAAACCTCACTTATGCTGACGGACATTTTAGCAAGCTTTTCGGTTATGTAATCCTGAAATTCCGGCTTTTCGATGCCGTAAATTTTAAGAGTTCTTGCCTTATGCTGAGTCATAAACTTATGTTTACCGTGAAGGTATATCTGCAAAAGAAGAATAACAATTGTTGCAGCAATACCTATAAAATACATACCTGAGCCTATTGCCATACCTATACCTGATGTTGCCCATATACCTGATGCAGTTGTAAGACCACGGATACTTCCTCGCTGAATGTATATCATACCTGCACCCAAAAAGCCGACACCTGTTACAATACCCTGTGCCATACGTGAAGGGTCAAGGCGTATGTCTACACCTTCAAGACTTTGAGATATAAGGTCGTAAAAACCATATTTTGAAATAATCATCATAAGTGCGGATGCACAGGCAACTATACAGTGTGTACGTATACCTGCTTCCTTTGAACGGTTTTTTCTTTCAAACCCTATTGCAATACCGCATATGCAGGATAAAATCATTCTTAAAATACTTATAAGGTCCATTTGTAACCATTCGGGCATTAAAATTCCCCCTTCTTGAATTATTGTTTTCCGTTTTTGATTTTGTTCCAGAATTCATTTGAACTCTGTTCGAATTTATTTTCACCGGGGACATAATACTTTCTCTCTTTAATTACGTCCGGAAGATACTGTTGGTCCACATAATGGTTAGGGTAGGAATGAGGGTATTTATACTCGACACCTCTGCCCATTTCTGCGGCACCTTTGTAGTGTGAATCCTTAAGGTGCAAGGGGATTTCTCCGCAGTTTCCCTTTTCTATATCTGCCAAAGCCTCATCAATGGCACATATAGCGGAATTTGACTTCGGAGCCGTGGCAAGGAGGATAACAGCTTCTGCAAGGGGGATTCTTGCCTCGGGTAAACCTAACTGGAATGCACAGTCTACGCAGGATTTTACAATGCTTACCGCCTGAGGGTATGCAAGACCTATGTCTTCGCAGGCTATTACCATAAGCCGTCTGCAGACGGATATCATATCACCTGCTGCAATAAGCCTTGCCATATAATGTATGGCGGCATTTGCATCGCTACCTCTTATGCTTTTCTGAAAAGCACTTAATATATCGTAATGGTTGTCACCAAGCTTGTCATATGTCATAGCAGTTTTTTGTGAAGCCTGCTCGGCAGTTTCAAGTTCTATTTTAAGAACACCCTCCATATCGGGCATTATGCTGTATATACAAACTTCAACTGCATTTAAAGCCTTTCTTACATCTCCGTTTGACATTGCGGAAATATGCTTTACTGCCTCGTTATCAAAAATAATTTTGTTTTCGGGCATTTCCTTTTGCAACTTTTCTATTGCACGCAAAACAGCCTTTTCAACATCCTCTGCCTCAAGAGGCTTGAATTCAAATACACTGCTTCGGCTTAAAATTGCGTTATATACATAAAAGTACGGATTTTCCGTAGTTGATGCAATAAGTGTAATATCGCCTGTTTCTATAAATTCAAGCAATGATTGCTGTTGCTTTTTGTTAAAATTCTGTATTTCGTCAAGATATAACAATATACCCTTTGAAAAACTGTTTTCGCCAAGCTCTGCAGTAATTGCCTTTATGTCTGAAAGTGAAGCATTTGTTGCATTTAATTTGTAAAATTGCTTGTCAGATGCCATTGCGGCAATATTTGCAACCGTTGTTTTCCCCGTACCTGACGGACCGTAGAAAATCATATTCGGAATGTTGCCTGAATCTATAAGATTTTTAAGTATTTTGTTGTCACCTATAAGATGCTTTTGTCCTACAACCTCGTCTAAATTATGAGGACGCATCCTTTCTGCAAGTGGTGTGTTCATTTTAAAATACCTCTTAATATATATAATCAACTATTCTAACATATATGATGTTTTTTGTCAAATTAATAAATTTTGACTTTGTTTTTTTATTATGATAAAATAATTATGGTGATTATTATGAAAATGAAGGAATATGTTTTGGCAATTAAAGAGCGGTTTATGGCGGAATATGGTGAGGCACAGTGTAGTCTTGACTATGAAAATCCCCTTGAACTTTTAATTGCAACACAGCTTGCAACACAATGTACCGATGCAAGGGTTAACATAGTGATGAAGGATGTAGTAAAAAAATATAAGACATGTGAAGATTATGCCAATGCAAATTTGGAAGAGCTTATGCAGGTTGTAAAGCCTACGGGATTTTACAGAAATAAAGCAAAAAACATTATAGGTACATGCAAAATTTTACTTGAAAAGTATAATGGTGATGTGCCGTCGGATATGGATGCTTTAACCGAGCTTCCAGGTGTTGGAAGAAAGATTGCAAACTTAATCCGCGGTGATGTTTTTGGTATACCCGGAATTGTGGTGGATACCCATTGTATGCGCCTTTCAAAGCGTATGGGCATTACAAGGGAAACGGAACAACATAAAATAGAAAAAGACCTTGTAAAGAAAATACCGAAGGATTATCAGACACTTTTCTGTCACCAGTTAGTTGAACACGGCAGAAAATACTGCACAGCACGTTCACCGAAATGCGAAGAATGCATTTTAAGGGATATTTGCAGAAAGAAACTGATTTAAAAGCCTCCCTTTGGTAAGGGAGCCTGAAAAAAGGAACAGTTCACAAAACTGTTCCTTTTTTTCATTTATTTTAATATTATAAAGTTCTTTGGCATTAAATCAACACCATGGTTGAAAATTTTGTTTTCCCCATATTGGAAAGCAATTTTTTTATTATCAAATTTTACATACTGCATTTCGTCACCAAGGTTTATTGCACAAAGTAAGTTGCCACGTTTAAAGGCATACAAGCCGTTATGCATTTCGTGCAGTTTTAAAGGTTGTGTGAAATCTTCATTGTTTTCAGTACGTACTTTTGCGAGTGCTTTGTAAAATTCAAGAATTTCAAAATCTTCATATCCGTAGGGATAGCCCATTCTGCAATATGGGTCACGAAAGCCCTGCAAGCCTACTTCGTCACCATAGTAAATGCTTGGAATACCCGGAAGTGTAAACTGCAGGAATGTTGCCTGCAAAAGCATTTGTTTGCCTTTGGCATATTCTTCCGCAGTCATACGGTAGTTTCCTTTTTCCTCATCGGCAACCTGGTGGGCAACACCAAAATATGTTATTGCACGAAGAGTATCGTGAGTTGAAATGCTATTCATAAGGCATTGAAGCACCTGCGGAGGATAATTTTCCATAATGCATATTAGCCGGTCGTTAAATAATTTTTCGTCACCGTTTTGTACAAATTCCAGAATTGCCGTACGCCATGGATAATTCATAACGCTATGCATTTGTTTGCCAAGTAAATAACGGCGTCTTACACCATAGGCAAATTTGTTTGTTGCATCTTCCCATACCTCACCTATTATAAAGCAGTCATCATCCGTTTTCTTTGCACGTGCATATAGGCTATCTAAAAATTCATCGGGCAACTCGTCTGCTACGTCTAATCTCCAACCACTTGCACCAAGCCTCTGCCAGTATTCTATAACACCGTTTTCACCTGTGATATACTGCATATATTCAGGGTTTGTTTCAGTTACATTCGGCAAATTGTCAAAACCCCACCAGCTTTGGTATTCGTCGGGATAATTAATGAAATTATACCAGTTAAAGTATGGTGATTCTTTACTGTTGTATGCACCTGTGCTTTCGTAATGACCATATTTATTAAAGTATATACTGTCGGCACCTGTGTGACTGAAAACACCGTCTAATATTACCCTTATGCCCTTTTGGGCACATTTTTTTGTAAAGCTTTCAAATTGTTCATTGGTGCCGAAATATGGGTCAACATTCATATAGTTGCCTGTACTGTATCGGTGATATTCGGGACTTTCAAAAATTGGGTTTAAATATATAATGTTTACTCCAAGTGATTTTATATAGTCAAGGTTTTCTTCAATACCAAGCAGATTTCCGCCAAAATAGTCGTTTGCCTTATAGTCGGGATTTCCGTATATAAAGTCGGGGACATCATACCAGTTTTCATGAATTTTACGTGGGTTTTTGGCCGGAAGAGGAGTAAACCTTTCACTTTTTGCAAATCGGTCTGGAAAAATCTGATACATTATACCGCCCTTTGCCCAATTGGGAGTTTTGAAATTGCTGTCATAAACAGTCAGCTGCCATTCGGGAAGCCAGTCTTCTATAACCGCAACGCCATCCTTTAAGCCTGCAAAGCGTATTCCTTCATCTGTATGAATTTCAAATCTGTAAAAATACAAATCTGCCTTTTCGAATTTTAATTTGCATAAATATATATCAAAACCGTCATAACTTTCGGTTTTGTGCATATTAATATATATTGGAGTTTCAGAGCAGTCCTGCCTGTATACAAACTTAACCTCATTTGCATTTTCGTTAATATTTATGTGAATTTTAAAGGTTACCTCGCAGTTGTCTGAAACTGCACCAAAGGGTTTTTTGAACTCTTCGGATTTGGAATTGTATCTGATTCTTTCCATTTTATTCTCCTGATTTATTTGTTTATTTTAGAATACTATTTAATGTTTATTTTGTCAATAATGACAAATAAAAATAATTTCATATTAATTATTAATAAAAACAGGTGCAAATTATTGTAAAAAATGTAAAAAAACTTGTAAATATATTCAAATTTAACAATAAATCTGTACAAAAAACTAAGTTTGTGATATAATATTTACAAAAACAAGACTAATTTATAGGCAGGTGCAAAATTATGGGACAGTTTCACAATGAAGATAACAACCTTGCCGAATATTATTTTCACGAAGGTACAAACTATTGTGCTTTTGAATATTTCGGTTCACATATTACCGGTGACTACTGCGTTTTTCGTGTGTGGGCACCTAATGCTTGTGAGGTTTATGTCACAGGTGATTTTAACAATTGGGAAAAATATTCAAACAAAGCCTATCGCATTACAGAGGGAGGCATTTTTGAGTGTATTATAGAGGGTGTTAAGGAATTTGACGCATACAAGTATATTATAGTGGGCGCTGACGGAGAAGAACGTTTTAAGGCAGACCCTTATGCATATCACAGTGAAACACGGCCGGGTACGGCATCACGTGTTTATAATCTTGGCGGATATGAGTGGGGTGACGGCAAGTGGATGGAAAAGCGTGAGGCTCCATACAATGAACCTGTAAGCATTTATGAAATGCATCTCGGTTCATGGCGCAGATATGCAGACGGCAATACCTTCAGCTACGAAAAAATAGCAGAAGAGCTTATACCTTATGTTAAGGAAATGGGTTTTACTCACATAGAGCTTATGCCCGTTTCGGAATATCCCTATGATAAATCCTGGGGTTATCAGGTTACAGGCTACTATGCACCTACATCACGTTATGGTACACCTAAAGACCTTATGGCTTTTGTTGACAAGTGCCACCAAAACGGCATAGGGGTAATTTTAGACTGGGTGCCTGCACATTTTCCAAAGGATGCACAGGGCTTGTATGAATTTGACGGAAGCTGTTGTTATGAATATGAGGACCCGCTTAAAAGAGAGCATCCCGACTGGGGCACACGTATTTTTGACTACGGTAAAAATGAAGTGAGAAGCTTTCTTATTTCCAATGCCTGCTACTGGCTTGATAAATATCATATAGACGGACTTCGTGTTGATGCGGTTGCATCTATGCTTTACCTTGACTATGGAAAAAAAGATGGGCAGTGGAGACCGAACAAGTATGGCGGTAACGGAAACATTGAGGCAAAGGAATTTTTGCAGAAGCTTAATACAAGAGTGTTTTCCGCTTTTAAAGGGATTATGATGATTGCAGAGGAATCTACTGCGTGGCCGATGATAACATACCCTGTTGAGGATGGCGGACTTGGTTTTAATTACAAATGGAATATGGGGTGGATGAACGATTCTCTTGTTTATATGAAGCAGGACCCGTTTTTCAGAAAGGGAGTTCACAACAACCTTACTTTTTCATTGACATATGCTTTTTCAGAAAACTTTATTTTACCCCTTTCACACGATGAAGTGGTACACGGCAAGGCTTCACTTATAAACAAAATGCCCGGTGAATATGAAGACAAGTTTGCCAACCTACGTGCATATCTTGGTTATATGTATGCTCACCCGGGAAAGAAGCTTTTGTTTATGGGCTGTGACATAGGGCAGTTTATAGAGTGGAACGAGGAACAGGAACTTGACTGGAATTTGCTTGAATTTGAGGCTCACAGAAAGCACAAAAGGTTTGTGGAAGAGCTTAATAAAATTTATAAAAAGAACACGCCTCTTTGGGAGCTTGATACAACCTGGGATGGCTTTGACTGGGCGGCTCTTGACGATGATAACAACAATATTATTTCATTCTTCCGAAAAGATAAAAACGGAAACAGTATTTTAGCTGTAAGTAATTTTTCATCTGTTAAACAGAGTGGTTATAAAATAGGTGTTCCCAACAGGGGTGTATACGAAGAAATATTCTCCACAGACCGTACAGAGTATGGCGGAGGAGGTATAACAAACGGAAAGGTTACTGCAAAGGCAGGGGAAATGCACGGACAAAAGCAGTATATTTCACTTGACATACCTGCATTTTCAACAACGTATTTTTATAAAAAAGCAAGCAGAAAAAAGAATACAGATAAATAATACATTTGGAGGTAATATAAATGACTACAAAAAAGGAAATGGTGGCAATGCTTTTGGCAGGCGGTCAGGGAAACAGACTTTATGTTCTTACCAACCAGCGTGCTAAACCTGCCGTGCCATTTGGCGGAAAGTACAGAATTATTGACTTTACCCTTTCCAACTGTACAAACTCCGGTATTGACACAGTAGGTGTACTTACTCAGTACAGACCCCTTGAGCTTAATTCCTACATAGGAAACGGTCAGCCTTGGGACCTTGACAGAATGAACGGGGGAGTGTATATTCTTCCGCCTTATACGGGCAGCTCCGCTTCATGGTACAAGGGTACTGCAAATGCTATTTATCAGAACATCAATTTTATAGAACAGTATGACCCTGAATATGTTCTTATACTTTCAGGTGACCACGTTTATAAAATGGATTATGATAAAATGCTTGATTTTCATAAGGAAAAGGATGCAGACGCAACAATTGCAGTTATGGATGTGCCTATTGACCAGGCTTCAAGCTTTGGTATTATGAATACAAATGACGATTGGTCTATTTATGAATTTGAAGAAAAACCAAAGGAGCCAAAGTCTACAAAGGCTTCAATGGGTATTTATATTTTCAAGTGGGAAAAGCTTCGCAAATATCTTATTGAGGATGAGGCAAAGGGCGAAAATACATCTAACGACTTTGGTAAAAATATCATCCCCGCTATGCTTGATGATAATCAGAAAATGTTTGCATATCCCTTTGAAGGCTATTGGAAGGACGTTGGTACAATAGATAATTTATGGGAAGCAAATATGGACCTTTTAAACCCGAGTATTGCCATTAATATGTGGGACCCGTTGTGGAGAATATATTCACGTCACAACGTTACAACACCTCACTATATTGCAAAGGATGCAAAAATTGAAAATTCAATGATTACCGAGGGCTGCTATGTAAACGGAACTCTTAATTATTCTATTTTATTTTCAGATGTTGAGGTTGATGACGGTGCAGACTTGCAGTATGCAGTAGTTATGCGTAATACAAAAATCGGCAAGGGTGCAAAGGTTCACTATGCTATAGTTGCAGATGATGCAGTAATAGAAGAAGGAGCTGTTGTTGGTGCGGAACCTGAACATTATGACGGTAAATGGGGTATTGCAGTTATAGGTCAGGGAGCTGTTGTAAAATCCGGTCAGGTGGTTTTGCCCGGTGAAATGATAGAACCTAACAGCGGAAGAGAGGAGTAATTTATTATGAATGCTTTTTGTATTTTATTTGCAGACAGTAACGAAACTTTAGACCTTAGCGATCTTTCAAATGAAAGAACTCTTGCTTCCGTACCTTTTGGCGGCAGATACAGACTTGTTGACTTTGTGCTTTCAGCTTTGGTTGGTGCACAGATTCGCGATATCGGCATTGTTACCCGAAACAAGTACGGTTCACTTATGGACCATGTAGGCTGGGGTAAGGACTGGGATCTTAACCGTAAAAATGGTGGTATCAAGTTTTTGACACCATTTTTGGGCAATTCCGATTCTATGGCAACAGGTAACAGAATTGAGGCACTTAACAGTGTGATGGACTATATTAAGTCTGCATTGCCTGAATATTGCATAGTTTGTGATTCAAATATTGTTATGAATATAGACCTTGAACAGTTTATGAATTATCACGAGGAAAAGGGTGCTGACATTACATTTGCATATACAGGTATGCCTGTTGTTTCAAAAGAACTTGAGGTTAAGCTTGATGAAAACGGCAAGCTTGTTGACACAATGTATCATCAGTATCCTCACGATGATGAAAAGGATATTCAGCTTAACCTTATAATTCTTAAAAAGGATTTGCTTATTTCACTTATTGAAAAGGGCGTAACCTATGGTTGGTACTCAATTAAAAAGGATGTTATTGCTCACGGCTTTAATGAATATGCTATATATGGCTATAAAGTAGAGGGTTACTCTTCTGTTATAGACAGCGTTGATAAATTTTATAAAACAAATATGGATTTACTTGATAAAGATGTGCGTCTTGAATTGTTTATGGGTAAAAATCATATTCTTACACGTATTAAAGACTCTGTTCCTACAATTTACGGTGATGAATGTAATGTTACAAATTCTCTTATTGCAGATGGTTCTAAAATTGAGGGTACTGTTGAGAACAGCATTATATTCCGTGATGTAAAAATTGCAAAGGGAGCAGTTGTTAAAAATTCAATTGTTATGCAAAATACAACTGTTGAGGAAGGTGCTTCACTTGATTGTGTAATTACCGACAAGGATGTTGTGATTGGTTGCGGAAAAATGCTTAAGGGTACAGAAACTATGCCGTTTATCATAAATAAAGGTAAGATTGTGTAGCTATATTTGTACATTATATACATTGACAAAATATTATCAAAATAGTAAAATATTAAGGTACGGTGGGATTACTGTACCTTAATGTTGTTTTAAACTTCTGTTTAGCCGAAAGATAGTAACCCAAACCCGCCTTAAACAGCGTAATTTTGGTATCTTCAGGCTTGTCATCTTCGCAAGGCGTCAGCCTTGCTTCATCTTCCGCGTCCAAATTTACTCGAAATTCCATCTGTTTAAGGTCATGGAATTTTCAAAGAGAGAATTTTTGGTTGCGTAAGGCAAAAACGCAGGTAATCCTTGATGGATTGCCGAGTATTTTAACAAAACGAAAGCGGAAATTCACCTTTGAAAATCGAGGTTCGGATTATTCTCTTTCGGCTA
>JAZQAN010000058.1:0-27075 GCA_045545235.1 Clostridia bacterium
CCTCACCTCTGCGGCGAACTGAAACTGCGCCCTCTGCAACCTCATTGTCACCAATGATAAGCATATAAGGCACCTTCTGAAGTCTTGCTTCTCTGATTTTATAGCCGATTTTCTCATTGCGGTCATCCAATTCAACACGCATACCTTTTGCCTCAAGCTGACGCTTGATATCATAAGCGTAGTCAAAATGTCTGTCAGCAATAGGTAACAGCTTAACCTGTGTGGGAGCTAACCACATTGGGAATGCACCTGCATATTTTTCAATAAGAAGTGCAAGTGTTCTTTCATAACAACCGATAGATGTTCTGTGAATAATATACGGATGCTTCTTTGAACCGTCTTTGTCAGTATATTCCATACCGAATTTTTCAGCCAGCATCTGGTCAACCTGAATTGTTATAAGTGTATCTTCTTTACCGAATACATTTTTAATCTGAATATCAAGCTTTGGTCCATAGAAAGCGGCTTCACCAACACCTACTGCATAAGGTATTTCAAGGTTATCAAGAATTTTACCCATAATGCTCTGAGCCTCATCCCACTGTTCTTTTGTACCTATATATTTTTCGCTGTCTTCAGGGTCCCACTGTGAGAAGCGGTATGAAACATCTTCATAAAGACCAAGAGTTTTAAGCATATAAATTGCAAGTTCAAGGCATGACTTGAATTCTTCTTCCAACTGTTCAGGAAGGCACATAAGATGACCTTCAGAAATTGTGAACTGACGCACGCGGATAAGACCGTGCATTTCACCTGAAGATTCATTTCTGAAAAGTGTAGATGTTTCACTGTAACGAAGAGGCAAGTCTCTGTAACTTCTCATTTCGTTAAGATATGCCTGATACTGGAAGGGACATGTCATAGGACGAAGTGCGAAAACTTCTTTATCTGTTTCTTCATCACCCATTACAAACATACCGTCTTTATAATGGTCCCAATGACCTGAAATTTTATAAAGGTCACTTTTTGCCATAAGAGGTGTTTTTGTAAGCTGCCAACCGCGTTTTTGTTCTTCATCCTCTACAAATCTCTGCAAAGTCTGAATAATTCTTGAACCCTTTGGAAGAATTACAGGCAAGCCCTGACCGATTGAATCAACTGTTGTAAACAAGCCAAGTTCTCTGCCAAGCTTATTATGGTCACGTTTTTTAGCTTCTTCAAGCTGTTCCAGATGTGCGGCAAGTTCATCCTTTGTTTCAAATGCAGTACCGTAAATACGTGTAAGCATCTTATTCTTTTCATCGCCTCTCCAGTAAGCACCTGTTGCACTCAAAAGCTTGTATGCCTTTACCTTGCTTGTGTACTTAACGTGAGGACCTGCACAAAGGTCTGTAAATTCACCTTGTTTATAGAAGGAAATAACCTCACCTTCAGGAAGGTCATTTATAAGCTCAACCTTATATGGTTCATCCTTCATAAGTTCCAATGCTTCTTCCTTTGGAAGTTCAAATCTTTCAATTTTAAGATTTTCCTTAACAATCTTTTTCATTTCAGCTTCGATTTTATCCAAATCATCAGGTGTAAAACCGTTTTCAGCATCAAAGTCATAGTAAAAGCCTGAATCAATAGCAGGACCTATAGCCAGCTTAACATCAGGATAAAGTCTTTTTACAGCCTGCGCAAGAATATGTGACGCAGAATGTCTTAGTGTTTGAAGTTCATTCATTTCGCTCATTTTATCAAATCCTTTCATATAATATGCACTTTCGTAACAAAAAACAAGAGATTTTTTAACAATCCTCCCGTCACGCAAAGCGTGCCACCCTCCTTTACACAAGGAGGGCAATAAAAACACCCCTACTTTGAGAACAACTCAAAATAGGGGTGCAAATTTTAACTTTGCACGGTTCCACCCTAATTACGGCAACACCGTCACTTAATTTACCATTAACGCAGGCTCACGGCAATGCTTACTGCAATTTTCAGCACGCAACTCCGAAGTGGTATTCACCGCCATTCACGTAAAAGTGCTTCCAGCCACGACACTTTCTCTCTGAAAACGCTACCCTGACAGCTACTGTCTTCATCACAGTCATTAAGAATATTATATCACTTTTTTATAATTTGTCAACAGTTTTAATACACAATTACCTTTTTGATATTGTAGAAAAGCTGACAAACCTCTGCCCTTATCAATGTACCTTCAGGGTCAAACCTCATTGTGGAATCCTTACCCTTTGTTATGGCAAGATTATAAGCCTTTATAATGTCAGAACGAAACTCTTCAGCTATAAGGTCATAATCGGGTATATCCTTTTCGGTATAGTGGGTAATTTCATCGCCGTAGACAAAAACCATACCGTCAGGATGCATTCTTGCAATTGCAGAAATTGCCGCCTGACGTGAAATAGGAACATCATAATTTTCAGGAGTAATTTCACCAAGGTTATCTATATAGCCCATATCAAGGCACAATTCAACTGCCTTATAAGCCCAGTAACCGTTTTGTTCACCAACCTCGCCGATACCGCATACAGAGGCAAGCATCTGACAAAACTCACTATATTTTATATCGTCCTCAGGCTTGAAGGTGCCGTCACCCATACCCTTTATAACATCCCCTGCGGCAAGTGTCATTACAGGCTTATAATACCAGCTTTTCTCAGAAACATCAGTAAACTTTAACCTTTTACTTTCTGCTGTGTCACCGTCTTTTAAGGTTTCAAATGTATATACCTCGGCAGGTGTTCCTATAATGTTATCAAGCACTTCCTGCATATTTATATGCAACTTGTTGCCATCTACAGTAAAGCCTTCTACCTCTTTGCCGTTAGTCATTACAAATTCATCGGGAAATTCAATATCAAAAAGAACAATGTAATCCTTCATAAGCTCTTCAATCTGCCGATATTGTACCACATCTTCCTCTACCTCGGAGGGGATTGTCTGTTTCATAATATACTGCCTGCCAATATCATCAGTAAAAACTACAGAAAGTTTAAGTGTGCCATCATCGTTTTTTGAAAGCTTGAAATCACATAAATTTTCACGTCGGATAACATCGTACATGTAAGAGTTAAAATCATCAATTGTATCAAAATCAGATTTTTCATACTCACCGTAATATTTTACACCGTTAATCTCCTTTACGGTAAAGGTGGATAACGCTGTATCAATATCACCATCAGTTCCACCCTCTGTTTCTGCTGCAAGCTCATATGCTTCTTTTGTATAGCCTACAAACACCGAAACGGATGTGCTTCCGTCCGCATTGATTTTTATACTGCCATCAACACCGAAGCAACCTGTAAACATCACAGCTATAAAGCATAACATCAACACAATTGATATTATTTTTAATCTCTTCATATAAAACACCTCCTGTTATTTTATCAGAAAGTAGCTTATTACAACTATACCAAGAACAATTCTGTACCAACCAAAACCTGAAAAACTGTGTTTTTTTACAAAGTTCATCAAAAACTTTATAGAAAGTAGGGAAACAATGTATGAAACTATCATTCCTATTGCAAGCAAAATAAGGTTTGTTGCATTTATAATACCATCATAGGTAACAATTTTAATAAGGCTTATTCCAAACATAACGGGTATTGCAAGGAAAAATGAAAATTCTGCCGCAACAGACCTTGAACAACCTGTTAACATACCGCCTAATATCGTAGAGCCTGAACGTGATGTGCCGGGAACAATTGAAAGCACCTGAAAAGTACCTATGGCAAGTGCAGTTTTATACGACATTTCGTATATTGATGTTACGGTGGTCTTTTTATTGATTTTTTCAACAATAATAAAAGCAATACCGTATATTATAAGTGTTGCAGAAACAACCATCCAGTTTTCAAAGGTTTCCATAAGGTCATTTAAAAGCAAGCCGAGTATTCCTGCAGGAATACAGGCAACAACAACCTTAAACCACATCTGCCATGTATCATTTTTTTCCTTTGGTGTTTTCTTTGTTGAAAATGGGTTAAGCTTGTTGAAAAACAAGGTTACAACCGCAAGTATTGCACCAAGCTGTATAACATAAAGATAAAGCTGGGTTTCTAAAAAAGACCCTTCACTTCCAACAAATTCGTTAAACAAAATCATATGCCCCGTAGAGCTTATGGGCAACCATTCTGTAATACCTTCAATAATACCGAGAATTAATGATTTAATATATTCCAAAATATTCGCCTCCGGTTTTCATTATTTAATTTCTGTACCGCCATTACCAATTTCAGTAACGTAAAATTCAGGTTTAAGACCTGTTCTTGCTTCATAGTTTTTACCTACTTCAGCAATAAATGTATCAACTGCATCTGCCTCTACAATGCTTACTGTACAACCGCCAAAGCCGCCACCTGTCATACGTGAACCAAGTACACCCTTTATTTTACGTGCTTCTTCTACCATTGTATCAAGCTCGATGCCTGTAACCTCATAGTCGTCACGCAAAGAATCGTGCGAACCATTCATATACTCACCGAATTTTTCAATATCACCTGCTTTTAGTGCATCGATTGATTTGAGTACACGGTCATCCTCTGTAATTACGTGTCTTGCACGTCTTAACAATACATCATCTGTAAGTACAGACTTATGCTGTTCAAATTCTTCAACAGAAATTTCACCAAGGCAATTCTTTTCAGGCATAACTGTTTTTAAAATTGCAAAGGCTTCTTCGCACTGTTGACGTCTTTCGTTATACTTTGATGCACCAAGAGAATGTTTTTTCTTTGTGTTGGAAACTACAAGCTTTCTGTTGCCAAGAACAACGGGTACGTGCTTATAATCCAAGGTCTGGCACTGAAGGAATATTGCATGGTCCTCCTTACCCATTGCAGATGCAAACTGGTCCATAATACCGCAGTTTACTCCAACATAAATATTTTCTGCACGCTGACCTATTTTAGCCATTTCAACCATATCAACAGGCTCTGCTATGCCGTTTTTCTCGTTATGAAGAGTTGCAAATGCCAATGCTGTTGAAACCTCAATTGCAGCAGATGATGAAAGACCTCCTCCATGTGGAGTTGTATCATCATAAAGCATATCACAGCCTACTATGTCATAATTATCCTTAAGCATTTCACTTATAATACCTGCCTGATAATCACCCCAGCGGATGTCTTTATAATCTTCAATTTTATCAAGCTCTACAGTTACTCTGTCCGGAAGGTCTGTTGCAGCAAGTCTTACTACATTTTCACCGTTTGGTCTTAAAACTATTGTTGTTTTAAATTTAAGTGCAGCAGGAAATACATAACCTCCGTTATAGTCGGTATGCTCACCTATAAGGTTAACTCTGCCCGGTGATGCAAACACTCGCAAGCCTTCCTCTGTACCACCATAAATATCTAAAAACTGTTTTTTTATTTCTGAAACTGTCATTACAAGCTCCTCCATTTGCTGATTTAATAAATTTTATACTTAAAAATTATGTATATGTTAATTTTATCACTAATTGTTAAAATATTCAATCACTTTTTAAAAAATATAACATTATTTAAAAGGAAAAATCTGTAAATTAAACAACATATATGTATAAAATCAATGGGCTTAACAATATATTGCCCAAAAAAGCACCTCTTTTTTTGGTATTATATCACAAAAATCATTGCATACACAATAATTACCTTGACAAATTGTTACAAAAAAATATATAATTGATAATAGATTAACATTGAAGGAGTATGCTATGGAAAAAAACTTGAATACTCTTTGTGATGAGCAGCTTGTAGCTTTGTCTGTAAAGGGTGACAGAGAAGCTGAAGAAACCATTTTACACAGATATAAAAACTACGTCAAAAGTAAAGCGAGAACATACTACCTTATCGGTGCTGACAATGATGACATTGTTCAGGAGGGTATGATTGGTCTTTACAAGGCTGTAAGGGATTTTAATCCTCAAAAAAACATCACCTTTAAAACATTTGCGGATGTATGTATTACAAGGCAAATCCTCACTGCAATACGAACGGCAAACAGAAACAAACACAATCCGCTTAACGGCTCTGTTTCTATGAATGCTCCGGTGTTCGACGAAGATTCAGGCACTACATTTATTAACCTGATTCAACAAACTTCGGTATCAAATCCTGAAGAGCTATATATTATTGATGAAAATATCAGAGAAATGAAAAATGATATTTCAAAAAAGCTCAGCGGCTTTGAAAATCGGGTTCTGGAGTTATATCTGGACGGTCTGTCCTATGTTGAAATTTCAGAAATTATGGACAGGTCCATAAAATCAATTGATAATGCTTTGCAAAGAATAAAGAAAAAGCTCATTGATTTAAACAAGAAATAATTAGCAGAAATGCTTTTTATATTACAATGCTTCCAACCTAAGCATTAAAGAAATTTTTTAAAGTGAGGTAAAAGGTTATGTACGAAGACAAGACATTAGTATGCAAAGATTGTGGAAACGAATTCGTTTTTACAGCAGGAGAACAGGAATTTTATGCTGAAAAAGGTTTCCAGAATGAGCCTACAAGATGCAAAGATTGCCGTGTAGCACGTAAAGAAGCTATTAAAGCTTCAAGAGAAATGCACGTTGCAGTATGCGCAGAATGCGGCGGAGAGGCTAAGGTTCCATTCAAACCTAAAAACGATCGTCCTATCTATTGCAGTGAATGCTTTGCTAAGATGAAAGAATCTGAAGAAGCTTAATAGATGGTTTGGTAAATTACGGAGTGAATATTAGTCACTCCGTTTTTTATTATATAAATGGGAATGTAAAAAGTGTTTTAAAAACACATTAACTCCCCCTCATTATTGAGGAGATTATGGTACACTTTTGTGTAATATTGGAATTTGCAACAAAAAGCAGCAATTTCCTATAAGATAAAAAAGTACAGACCTCAAAAAGAAAATCAAATACAAGTAGAAAGATATATCAATATATCCATTGTTTGAATAAAGAAAAAAGAGCATCCCGAGGGATGCTCTTTTGAATTCAACTTAAAATTAGTTAAGTTCAGCGAAGTATTTGATTGTTCTAACCATCTGGCTTGTGTATGAGTTTTCGTTATCATACCAAGAAACAACCTGTACCTGTGTGTAGTCTGTGCCTTCGATAGGTGAAGCCATTGTCTGAGTAGCATCAAACAATGAACCGTATCTCATACCAACAACGTCTGAAGAAACAAGTTCTTCTTCTGTGTAACCGTATGATTCTGTAGCAGCAGCCTTCATAGCAGCATTGATTTCATCAACTGTAACCTTACCCTTAACAACTGCAACAAGAATTGTTGTAGAACCTGTAGGTGTAGGTACACGCTGAGCTGAACCGATAAGCTTACCGTTAAGTTCAGGAATAACAAGACCGATAGCCTTTGCAGCACCTGTTGAGTTAGGAACAATGTTTACTGCAGCAGCGCGAGCTCTTCTGTAGTCACCCTTTGGATGAGGACCAACAAGAGTCATCTGGTCGCCTGTGTAAGCGTGGATTGTGCTCATGATACCGCTTTCGATAGGAGCAAGATCGTTAAGAGCTTTAGCCATTGGAGCCAAGCAGTTTGTTGTACATGAAGCAGCAGAGATAACTGTATCTTCAGCTTTTAGTGTGTTGTGGTTTACATTGTAAACGATTGTAGGAAGATCGTTACCTGCAGGAGCAGAAATAACTACCTTCTTAGCACCAGCTACGATATGAGCTGAAGCCTTTTCCTTTGATGTGTAGAAACCTGTGCATTCCAAAACAACGTCAACACCGATTTCACCCCAAGGAAGGTTTTTAGCATCTCTTTCAGCATAGATCTTGATTTCCTTACCGTCAACTGTGATTGAATCTTCACCAGCTGATACAGTATCTGCAAGAGCATATCTGCCTTGAGATGAATCATACTTAAGTAGGTGAGCAAGCATCTTAGGGCTTGTCAAGTCGTTGATGGCAACAACTTCATAACCTTCTGCACCGAACATCTGACGGAAAGCCAAACGACCGATACGACCAAAACCATTAATTGCAACTTTTACTGCCATTTTTAGTTTCCTCCTAAAAAATAATTTATTATTGTTATAAAATTAACTAATATATATAATATAACATTTTTTGAAATTTTACAAGTGTTTTTTTAAATTTTATGAAATTATCCTATGTATAGGGGATATTACTGTATAAATTTAGCTATTTTTATCATTTTAATGGTTATCACTTACAAATTTCAGAACATTTATTTTTTGATTTTCCTCCTCTGTTCCTCCAAACACCTCATTCCACAGAACAAGTGCATCAACAATTTCACGGGGGATAACAGAGTAGTCGGAATTTTCCACATAGTCAAGCAGGTATATCATTGACTTTCTGAGATGCCATCTGTACATATGCACATTTGAACAATTATTGCAAAATTCGCTGACTATGTTTGCTGTATGAAAAGCAATTGCCTCCTTACTCCTTGAAGTTGGCGGTATAAACCTGCCGTTGGAGCGTTGCTTTTTCATAATCTCGGTATACTGAATTTCCTGAACGGAATGAAGCATTGATTTTTCAGTACAATCAAGGGAAGGCTCGTACCAGTCAGATGCTATTTCAAAAGGCTTGTCTATATCAACCTCGCTGTCAAGCCAGCCTGATGTATCCGTAATTTTAAACATTGTATATTTACTGTGTACCGAATATTCTGTCGACCGATTAATAACCGACTGCTTAAGAACAAATTTATTTTGCTCATCTGAATGATAAATTTCAGAAAGCAGATTATTTATACACTCATACCCGAAACGATATTTTATCTCCCTTCCTCCGTCAATTATACGGTCAATATTCACGGGACAAACCGTTTCCCTGCCCCCTACATAGCCTTTAAGATAAATTGTCTGGGGAGGTTTATCAATATATTTAAACATTATATTTACTTTTTCACCGCAATGTATTTTTTCAAAGAATCTGGGCGTAACCTCGGAAACCGAGCTGTCAAAACGCACAACCGCCTTATCTATTGACGGCGAAACAATAACGTTAAATGCCTTTATTATTGTGTCGTCAATACGCTCTGTTCTGCCGATAATACGGGTTTTTCCACCTGTTATGGAAGAAAGCTCATTTAAAAAGTCCTGATTTGACGACATATCAAGTCCAAAGTTGTAAAAGCGCAGTCCGCTATGTTCTTTTGCATAATTTAATATACTTGCATTACCGCCGATACGTCCGTCGGAAATGAAAATTACAGTTGCCTCCTCCGTCATTTCACACATTTGCACAAGAGGACGGTAAAATTCAGGCAAACCTGATTGCACATAGGATGTTATCCACTTTGTTGCTGCTCTTAGAGTGTCATCATTAAGCGGAAGATATTCATAGGAAAAAAAGGTATTTTCCGACTGTGCAAAGCCAAGGTTAAATCTATCCCCGGGCTTCAAGGCACGTATACACAGGTTAAGTGCATTTTTAAGTTGTTGTATTTTTCTTGTATTCATATCATTTGTTACATCGACCAGAAACATATAATCTCTCGGAGTTTCTTCGTATATGTCAAGGTCAGGCACAAATGAGCAATTAACATAATTTTCAAACTTTATGAACTTCGGCTCATTCATAGCAACAGAAAAAACGTCTATTATAATATCCTTATCTGTATGAACACTATCTTTAAGAAAAATTTCAACACAGTTTTCACCATATGCCGCAACAATATCGTGTGTTGGAGAAACAACATTTTTTATATTGAAATTTCTGCAGTTGACATTTAATGAAACATTATATGTAACTTCCTCAAACAGGCTTTCAAGACCTATCTGGCTGCCAAAATACATAAAACGCGGCGCTATACCTGTGGGAACAACTATTCTTGTACGTTCATTATCAGAATCAAGATGACGCACATACATTATTTCAATTTGTACATAATCCTCTGCAAACAAGTCACCAAGAGCAACCTCAAGACCGTTTGCGTGATAAAATGAGAAATATGATGATTCTTCCTCAACAGATTTGGGTATAATTTCAGAGGTAAGCTTTTTGTCATTAATGGCAGCTGAAAAAGACACTACCTGCATTGTATCAGTAACAGGAAAAACAAATTTTGCACCTGTATATTTTGCATCACTGCACACATAAGTGTGGGTAAGTGTAAACAAGCCGAAATCGCCCGTAACCTCTGCACTGCAGTTGATTTTTTCAGGTATAAATATATTACCCTCACAGTCTATCAAACCGTATGACATCAGGCTTCCTCCTTTCTTTGAAATCTGTATATGTTATTTTATCATTTAATGTTGAAATTTGCAATATAAAATGATAAAATATTATAAAAGGAGTGCAGGACATATGAAAAAAAACACAAGAGAAGAAAATTTTATAAAAAATATGGCTCATATATCACACGAAATACAGACTCCGGTAAACCTTATAGCCGCTACTGCAAAACTTATAGAGCTTATTACTGAAAAAGATGGCACAAATATTGAAAGAATAAAAGAATATTCCGGTAACATTATTAATAACTGCAACAAGCTTTCTATGATGTTAACCAACATTTTAGAATCTAACCACGCAAACCTGTCAGCACCTGTACTTGTAAACACAAAACAGTTTTTTGATGAATTCTGTTCCAACACACAAATTTATCTCAACCAGCTTAAGGTTACGTTAAAGCCTGATTTTAAATGCACAAAAGAAATTATCAGCATTCCTGTAAACACAATAGAACGTATTCTTTTAAACCTGATAACAAATTCAGTAAAATATGGTAATGACAAAAATACTGTTATTTCTCTTGAAATGTTTACTAAAAACAATTCCCTGTTTTTTACGGTTAAAGATAACGGTACAGGTATTTCGGAAGAAAATATCCCAAGGCTTACCGAACCCTTCTTCCGTGTTGACAACACAGTACCCAAAGGCTTTGGACTTGGTCTGTCACTTGTAAAAGAATATATTACTTTGCTTAACGGCACACTTGACATAAAAAGTGAATTAAATAAAGGAACAGAAATTACATTTTCTGTTCCCCTGACGGACGATATTCCCCTTTCCACAGACGAACACAACCTGCTCTACATTGCGGAAAAGGCAAATTTTGATATTGAGTTTGCACAATTTAAAAATGACAATTTTTAATTATATATTTTTATAATTTCATCTGTGTATGAACCATCACTGTTATAAACAACAAGGGGTGGTTCTGTTTTTATGTACGGCTTTGCACATTTACGCCCTTCTACCATAACCATTACAGGCACATCACCTGCGTAGGAATGCACATATCTTATACGTTTTGGTTCTAATTTATTTACACGCATTTCAAATATAATATCCGCAAGTCTTTCAGGGCGATGTATAAGTGAAAATCTGCCAAAGGGTTTTAATATTCTTGATGCAGTTTTTACAACATCACCAAGTGTACAGCAAATTTCGTGCCTTGAAATTTTAAGCTTATCCTGTGTATTTACAATGCCGGTTTCCGCAGTTTTATAAGGCGGGTTGCACACAACTGCATTGTACTGAACATCTGTTTTATAATTAACAAGGTCAATATTTTTTATTGTTATTTTATCCTCAAGACCATTTAACAAAACACTTCTTGAAGCCATTTGTGCAACCTCGGCTTGTATTTCAAGTGCATCAATATGCGCGGCATTGGTTTTTGCAGCTAAAAGCAAAGGAATAATACCTGTTCCTGTACCAAGGTCCATTACCAGATCGCCACGCTTTATTTCGGCAAAATCCGACAATAAAACTGCATCTATACCAAAGCAGAACCAGTCGGGATTCTGTATAATTTTAAGGTCTTTTCCATTGGGCAATTTTCGTTGTAAATCGTCTATACGTTCCATAACCTTACTCCTAAAAAACGAACTGTAGCAAAATGAAATCATTTTACTACAGCCTTATGTTATTTATTATCTTTTGTATCCGCCACTGCGTTTATTATCCATATTACGTTTTATTGCAGACATTTTTTCTTCACTGTCCTGCATAAACTGTTTCATTTTTTCTTCAAAAGAAAGGTCAGCATTTTCAGAACCAAAAGAAACCTGTGCAGGAATCTTAGGACCTCTTGGTTGCTTTTTCTGTTCTTCTTCCAGAGCTTTTTTTATTGAAAGGCTTACTTTGCCATTATCGTCAACAGACAAAACCTTAACCTTAACAACATCATTTTCCTTAAGATGATCTTTTATATCCTTAACATATGTAAGTGCCACTTCAGATATATGTACAAGACCGGTCTTACCGCCCTCAAGCTGTACAAAAGCACCAAAGTTTGTTATACCGGTAACTTTACCTTCTAAAATTTTACCAACTTCAAGTTGCATCTGAAAAATTCCTCCCGAAAAACAACAATTTAATTTCCGGCTGTAGCATCAATAAACACTATTTCATCCGGAGAAGCGTAGCCAAGCTCATTTCGGGCAAACTCTTCAATATATTCAGGTGTGTTTACCGTTTTAGCTTTTTTATCCAAAGCCTTTTTTTCAGCTTCAGCTTCAGCTATCTGTGCATTAACAGTTTCAAGCTCTGCTTTTTTACCGTTAATAACAACCTGCTGACTAACGAAGGTGTAACCTATGTATGCAAAAAAAGACACGCAAAGAACATATTTAATTATTGAGCGTTTAAGCTTTTTACTATTCTTTTTGCCCATACGTCACCCTCCATTATAAAATATATAGAAAATTATACTACATTTTTTTTAACTTGTAAATATGTTTTTTAAAAAAATTTCAAAAAATTACAAATTAGGACTGTAAAACCAATCAGTTTTACAGTCCCTTAATCTTTTAACTATACAGACAACACAAAATCTTCATTTTCCGTAAAATCAAGACTTATTTTTGTAACATATTTTTCACCGGGTTTTAATAGTTTAAGTTCACCATTTTGGGCACTTGCCTTTCTGCCATCCGGATAGCAGTTTGCAGGCTCAAGTCCGAGAACATATTCAGTTTCACCCATCATCTTCCACTCTGTAAATTTATCAAGTGTTGATTTATCAAAGCTCATTAAAATACCTTTTTTTATGTCAGGGTTATAAATGCCTGCAGATGCAATTCCGTCCTTTTCTTTTACATCATAATAAAAGCACATTTCTTCATAGTCACTCTGTGGCTTTTCCATAACAAGCTTATCATCAAAGCCTGACTGTGCATGCTCATTTCTTGCAACAGCCTTGTTGTGAGGAATAACGACCTTTGCATTTTCGGAAAGAAGCGGATAACCCATATTAAAATGATAAAGCAACATACATGGAACTTCAGCATTTCCGATATTTTCAACGACATCGGTCATTTCCACTTTATTTGTATCTTTATAAATTACAAATTTTCTTTCAAATGAATATTTCATTGCAAACAGATATGCATCACGGATGTGGGCATATACAGTTATTTTTTCATCATCTTCTGTGTAATAATAGTTGTCACATGGAATGTTTGAAATTGTACCGTGCATCGGACCTTCTCCAAATTCGTCAACGCAGGGTGAGCCTGCATTTGACAAACCGCAGGTTGTAAGGAAGCCTGCAGTAAAGGATTTTAAAAATGCTATATTTCTGTCATCATAATATGCAGGTGCAACATAACCCGATGGAGCAAAATACCCCATGTTATCCCCCTTAAAGCAAATGCGTGAAATATCCATACAACGGTCAGCAGAAAGTGTTATAAAAAGACCCTTGCCATTACGTATTTCAAGAAGGTTCATACCCTTACCCTTGCCCTTTGCAAGAGTTACCTCTTCAACCCCGCTTACCTGTGTGGGATGCCCTATGTACTTATTCATTTAAAATCACCCTATCTTTTGAATTTTTTATATTTTTTAATTTTAAATACTATTTTTTTGCCTGCCGAACAAACTCCCCTTCTGCCCAATGACACGGCAATAAAAAAAGGCTTATTCAAAAGCTTTAAAATAAAAACTATCGGAAAAAACAATATATAATACAAAGCTTTTTTTATTATATCGAAAAACAAACCAAGAACCAACACTACATATCGGCTTAAGGTACCGAAATATACAAAAGCACCCAAAAACATACCGAACAACATATAAAAACGAATTTCTCCGTCGGTATATTTCAAACATACACCAAACACCATTACCGTAACAAAAAGCCAGTATATTGCATCTTTAAAAAACCAGGATACACACCCCGGTTTTTTCAAAATCTCCAATGCCCTGAGAGTATCGAACAGAAAAGCACATACAATTCCTGCAGCACCAAAAATCAGAAAATCAAAAAGCTGAACTGTTATACCGTTATGCATACAGACACCTATTTGAACATTCTTGCAAGAATGCCTCCTCCTGCCCTGCCTTTGAATGAATTATTGAAGGCACAGCTGTCAAATTCACCCTCAACAACAAGCTCACCCGTATCAACATTAAGCTTGCTTATGTGAAAGTCCTTTCCCTTCACAACAAGAGCCCCCGACGTGGTAATTGCAGTAAAGCCCCCCTCATCAAAAGTATCAATATCTTCAACTCCTGATATACTGAGGCGTTTTCTATCCTCTATTATGAGGTTACATTTTTGAAGTTCCTTTTGATTTTTCCGCTCTTCCATACAATCACTCCCAAAATATTATAGTAAAATATATTGGAAGCACGGGAAAAATATTACAAAATCACCTTATAAAGGTCAGCTGCATCATTTTTAAGCACGTGTTCTGCAACATTTACAATTTCCGCCTTAAAAACTTTTTCACCGAATTTAATTTCTATAACATCCCCTGCCTTAACGTCAACAGAAGCCTTTGCAACACGTCCGTTAACAGAAACTCTCCCCTGGTCACAAGCCTCGTTGGCAACAGTTCTTCTTTTTATAATACGTGAAACCTTTAAAAATTTGTCAAGTCGCATTTTTAATACCTCTTAAATTAAATGAAATTTCTTCATAACGCCAAGTATTTTGTCACCCTTTGGCAACATTTTAATATCATATTCATTAAAAGCCTTTAAAACAACAAGCATTGCAAAATACACAAACACTGCAATAATTATTGAAAGTCCCATACCTGCAACTGTACCAAGTGCAGATGCAAAGCCGTACACATAGTGGGTTATAACGCCCATAACAAGTCCGGCAGCAACAGGCTTTATGATATACTCAACAATACTGAAGCGGCATTTTGTTTCCTTTATAATCCAGAACATATTAATAACCATAACAGTAAAATAACAAACCATTGTGCCTATTGGTGCGCCGTCAATGTTTATTGCAGGTATCGCCACAAGGTTATAATTTATAATAACCTTTAAAACACCGCCGATAAACATATTCACAACGGGTACAACAGTCTTGCCGTAAGCCTGAAGCACGGAAGTGGTTATCTGCAAAAGTGAAACAAATACAATAGATACCGCAAGCTTTTGCAAAAGAGCTGTAGCAAGGTCATCGTGAAACACTACGCTAAGTATAGGACCTGCAAGCACATAAATGCCGATTGCACAGGGAATTGCAAATAAAACAGTTAGCTTTATAACTGTATTAACTGCATTTTTAGCACCAATTTCATCTTTTTTGGCAATTGCACCTGCAATTACGGGGACAACACTCATACCAAGTGCAACTACAATAGAAAGCGGAAAATTAAAAAGTGTAATTGCCTTTCCTGTATAAAGACCGTACAAAGATGTTGCAAGGTCACTGCTTACTGCAACGCCGTTGAAGTCGTCTATTTTTTCAATAATTGTATGATACTTGGCAAGAAAGTCAGGTGTAACTGCCGTTATATCCTGCAGGCGGTTCATTACAGTAAACATATCTGCAAGGTTGGTAAGCGAAGATACCGACGCACCTATTGTAATAGGTACGGCAATTGCTATAAGCCTTTTGGCAATTGAAATGTACGAAGCCGTCTGCTGACCCGGCAGATACTTTTCGGCATTTTTGCGGTACAGCATCAGGGCAATTAAAAGTGTTATCAAGCCAAGAAAAGTACCCATAGTTACACCAAAAACCGCACCTGCAGAAGCCTTTTCAACAGAATGGCTTATAAAAATCCACGCAAAGGCATAGCCGAAAACAAGCTTACCCAAAGATTCTGCCACCTCGGAAATTGCAGTGGGGTACATATTACTTCTACCCTGAAAAAAACCCCTTATAACCGCCATAAACGAAACGCACAAAACAGAAGGTGCAATGGCACGTATAGCCATTGCCGCACTTTTACTTGCAATAGCCGACGCAAGTACATCGGCACCGAAAAACAAAAACAGACTGCCGAAAACACCTATAAAGGCAAGCACCACCATAGACACTTTATATATACGGTCTGCCTCTCTTTTTCTGTCAAGTGCAAGACTTTCAGCAACCATTTTGGAAATTGCGGTAGGAAAACCTGCTGTAGCAACTATAAACATTACTGTATATATTGAATAGGCTGCATTAAAAATACCCATGCCTTCATCATCAATAAGATGTGCAAGGGGTATTTTGAAAAAAGCACCTACCAGTTTTACTATAAGGCTGGCGGCAACAAGAATAAACGCACCCTGTATAAACGATTGTTTTTTATTATCAGACATTTTACAATCCTCCCATACTACTTACATATTACTACATTTAGAACAAAATGACAAGGAATTTTTAAAAAAAGCTTTATTTTAATTATTTTTTCTGTTATAATTACTATGTATATTGTTTTCAATAATTATATCTTTTAAAGGTGAAATATATGAAAAAATTTTTATGTCTTTTTTTAACTTTAATATGCTTTATAATTTCAGATGTAAATATGGTTTTTTCTGCTGATGAGTATTATGATGAAAGTGGTTTTCTTACATATTACTATGAAGATTTTCAAAGCACCCCACAGATGACCATACCGGTAATTGACAAGCTTGGGGCTGTTGAAATTGCAAAGCAGTTTATTGATGAATACGCACCTGAAATAAAGGCTGATACAAGCACTGATGTATACACCGTTAATTACAATAAATCTGCACCATACGGTTATATTATTACATTTCCGCGAATAATAAACAACATCGTATATGACCTTGACAATGTTTCTTTTTTTGTTGACAGTAAAACAGGCATGGTTGTATCTTATACAAAAAATTTCAATGCCTATTCCTCTGTGGAAAGTACGGATAATATAATTAGTATACAAACTGCTCAGGAACAGTATAAAAACGCTATGGGCATACAGCTTCAGTACAACAAAAAAATTGCAAACAACAAAATTATTCCATATCTTGTTTACGTTGCAGATGATTTACTTATAAACGCAACAACGGGAAATATCATTCCTTCAGACTATTACATACCTACAGACGGATATTTTGATGTGGTAAATACAACCAAAAAGGTTTCGGAATATGACGACAACGAAGCAATAATTTCAATAGAGCAGGCTAACCTTATGGCAACGGAAATTGCAGAGCTTGGCATAACACCTGAATATAACATTGCATCTGTTGATTACCTTAAAAATCACGACAACACGTACCTTATATCCCTGCTTTACAAAAGAGGTACAAACACCAAGGAAGTTACACTTAATGCTAAAAACGGTTTGCTTGTTGAATATTCTGACAATTCTTCAGACATCGGTCATTACAAAACAAAATCTCCAGAAAGCTTTATAGAAAATTATTACAGCGAATACTGCACAAATGTTATTAAACGAAGAAAAAACGACGGACAATACAATGTATTTTTATATGAAAGAACTGTTAACGATATTCCATATAAAAGTAACGGAATATACGCTTGCTTTGATGACGGAAAACTAACAAAGCTTTCCTTTGCCTGGGATAATGTAGAATTTCCGTCTGCAGAATCTGTTATTGACACGAACTATATTTATCAGCAATTTTTCAAGAAAAACGGTCTTGAATTAACTTACTACCAAAGAAGAAACGGTGAACTTACACCTGTTTATAAAAAAACTGCAAATGGTACAGGCGTTTTTGATGCACTTTCCGGCAGACAGCTTAATTATGACGGAAGTGTGTTTTATTCAGCAAAAGAACTTAATTATCTTGATATTAACAACCATTATTCCGGCTATGCAGCAAAGGAACTTTCGGAATGTGATATATATGTTTCTTCCGGAAACGTATACCTTGAGGACAATATTTCACAACAGGAATATATGCTGCTTATAAGTGAATTTATTAAGGGAACAAAGCCTGTTTTAAACTCTACAGGTATTCTTACAAACGACCAGCGTGAAATGCTTTACGCCTATATGTATGAACACAATATTTTAGAAAGGTCTGAAACCGACTACACAGCATATGTAACAAGGGCAGACGCGGTTAAATACTTTTTAAGAATTCTCGACTACGGAACAATTGGCGATATGTCTGCAATATTTACAGACCATTTTGATGATTCGGGTGATATACCTGCTGACTGCAAGGGCTACGTTGAGCTTGCAAAAAGCCTTGGTATAGTAAATGGGGCATATAACAACAAATTTAACCCCAATGATTATATAACAAATGGTGACAGTCTTATTATAATACACAACTATCTTAAAACACAGGAGTGATTTTTTGACATATCAGCAAATTATAGAAGACAGATTTATAAAGCCTCTCCTGAACAAAAAAACAGGTAATATAGGTGTTGAGCTTGAATTTCCGCTACTGAACACAAAAAGACAACCTATTGATAAAAAGATTGCTCTTTCACTTCTTGATTACTTTTTAAACAACGGTTTTAAAACAGAAGATACTGATACAGAAGGCAACCCTGCCTTTATTGTAAACAATGATGGGGATTGTATTTCATTTGACAATTCATATAACAACATTGAATTTTCAATGAATTACAACGAAAATCTGCTTGTTATTAAAAAAAGATTTGAAAAGATATTTTTACAGGCACAGGCTTTTGCAGAAAAACATGGCTACATTATTACAGGAATGGGCACAAACCCATACAAAAAATACATTACCCAAAATCACGTAAGCTACCCCGTATATAATATGGTGGATGAATATCTGCACAAATTCCAAAATGAAAAAACTCATAACTACCCTGATTTTCCGGCATACCTTTCTTCGGTGCAGACTCATCTGGACATAACACCCGATGATTTGCCGAAAACTGCAACTCTGTTTGCTAAAATTGACTTTTTACGAGGATTGATGTTTTCAAATTCTCCTGATTTTGAATTTGGAAAAACCTTGTGCTACAGAGACAGTCTGTGGGCTGATAGTGCCTTTGGTATATGCAAAACCAACACGGGGGCAGTTGATGAGGAATATAAAAACCTTTCTCATATTGCAGAAAGCTTTTATAAAAGACATATGTTCAACCGAATAAGAAACGGTAATTACGAAATTTTTGAGCCTGTGTGTATAGAAAAGTATTTTGACAAAGGCACCGAGGATGATATAAACCAGTTTTTGTCATTCCGCCATATTGAAATAACCTGCAGAGGTACTCTTGAAATACGAAGCGACTGTGCACAGCCCCTTTGCGATGCTTTGATACCTCCTGCATTTAACCTTGGTATTGCACACAACATTGACATTGCTATAAAATTAACTGACGAATTTTTCGGCAATAATTCTTACTCAAATTCATACCTTAGAAAATGCGTTTCATCAGGTGATGGTATTGCGGAATTTTCTGAAGAACAGCTTACCTCATACGCCGTTGATATGGTAAGTGCGGCATATGACGGTCTTATAAAAAGAGGTATGGGTGAAGAAATACTTTTAGAAAATCTCTTCTCCCGTGCCAAAAAACTTGTATGCCCTGCAATGTACACTTTGGAAAACAAGGAAAACATTGATATGGTAATTGAAAAATATTCTAAAATTTAACGGAGTGTTATTATGGATTGTATTATTCTTGCATTCAAGGTTGTTTTTCCCATTCTTGTATATGTTACAATAGGTTACGCAGGGAAGATTTTAAAGCTTTACGATGGCAACAGTATAAAGGTTGCAAATGACCTTGTTTTTAAAATTTTTCTGCCCTGCCTTTTGTTCTACAACATCTACACAACAAAGGTTGAGGAAATTTTTAACATCAGTTTAATTATTTATGCAGTTATTTTTATCTTATTACTGTTTGCTCTGCTTATGACTATTGTTCCGCGGTTTATTAAAGATAATAGCAAATGCGGTGTATTTATACAGGGTATTTTCCGTTCAAACTTTGTTTTGTTCGGCTTGCCTGTTACCACTTCAATACTTGGTGAAAACAACGCAGGGCTTACATCAATTGCAATTGCCTTTGTTGTACCACTTTATAATGTACTTGCAGTTATTTGCCTTGAAACATTCAGAAACAACAAAATAAGTCTTTCAGGTGTTTTAAAGGGAATTGCCAAAAACCCACTTATTATATCATCGGTAATAGGCGTAATATTTTTAGTACTCAAAATAAAAATGCCCGACTTTATCGGCAACGTGGTACGTGACCTTTCAAGAGTGGCTACTCCTCTTGCACTTATAGGACTTGGAGGCTCATTTACTTTCAGCGCCGTTAAGGGAAACGTCAGAAAGCTTACGGTTTTACTTTTGCTTAAGCTTGTTATTGTTCCGGTTACTGCAATAGCTATAAGTGCTTATGTATTCGGATTTGAGGGTGCTGCTATTGTAACACTTATAAGTGTTTTTGCTTCTCCTACTGCGGTTTCTTCATTTACTATGGCTCAGTCTATGGGTGGAGATTCTGACCTTGCGGCACAGACAGTTGTTTTTACATCAATATTTTCAATACTTACAGTATTTTTAATTGTTGCAGGTACAAAATATCTTGGTTTATACTAAGGAGGCAGTTGTGTGGAAAATATTATAAATACATTATCTGTATATGCAGTTGATATTGCAGGAAAGCTTATTTTAAGTATTATTATTCTTTTTATAGGTTTAAAGCTTGTTAAGCTTATAGTAAAGCTTATAACAAAGGGACTTATATTCCAAAATCTTGACCCTGCAGTACAGTCATTTTTAAAAAGCTTTTTGTCAATTGCACTTAAGCTGTTGGTTATAATTACCGCCGCAGGTGTACTTGGTGTTAATATGGCATCGTTTATAACTATATTCGGCTCTGTTGCGGTTGCAATTGGTCTTTCTCTTCAGGGAAGCCTTTCAAACATTGCAGGCGGACTTATTATACTTATCTTCAAGCCATTTAAATTAGGTGACTTTATAACAGTCTGCGGTGAAAGCGGTACTGTTTCCGAAATAGGTATTTTTTACACTTACTTAAAAACAGTTGATAATCAGAAAATTATAATACCAAACAGTAATGTTACCAACGACAAGCTTGTAAATGCCACTGCACAGAATATCAGACGTGTTGATATAAATGTTTCTGTGGGATACGAAACTGATATAGACAAGGTTAAAACCATACTTACTGATATTGCAAATGCTCATCCAATGGTAATTGACGAACCTGATCCTCCTCTTGCAAGACTTTCAAAACACGGTGACAACGCACTTGAATTCACATTTCGTGTATGGTGCAAGGCTGAAAATTACTGGGATGTACGCTTTGACCTTAACGAAACAATAAAAAAAGAGTTTGACAAAAACAATATAAGTATACCTTACCCACAGTTGGATGTACATATTGATAAATAGATTCAGGAGTTTTAAAATGGATAATAATTTTTTAGCTATGATAAAGTTGTTCGTCTACGGTTCAACAGGAAGAGAACAACAAATGTCATATGATTTTGACTATGAAAAAGTAATGAAATATGCCGAAGAGCAGGGTGTATGGCAAATAGTTTTTGTTGCACTTCAAAAGCTTTACAAGGACGAAAAAATCAACGTAGATGATATATGGTATGAAAGCACAAATATGCAGCTTATTATGTCTTGCCTTTCAAATTCTGCTATGCTTGAAAAGTCACATGCTGTCATAGCAGACCTTAACAGGGCAAACATTAAAAACTGCATTGTAAAAGGTGAGGCACTTGCAAAGTTTTACCACAAGCCTGAATGCAGAATATCAGGTGATACAGACATTTATATAGGCGAGGCTGATGACAAAACCGCCTGTGAAATTCTCTATAATCACGGCTACATCATTGAACCCAAAACAGATAATTCAAACCACTATAATTGCATCCATCCTCAGTTTGGTGAAATTGAACTGCACACAACATTTTATGACAAAATAATGCACGACATATGGTTTGAAAATATTAATATGATTGAAGAGGAATACATAAATTGCGGAAATTACAACATTTTAGGTTATACTGACGGTTGCCTTTATGTGGTTTTGCATGCTATAAAGCACTTCCTTTCCTCAGGCTTTGGCTTACGTCATATTATGGACTTTTTGCTTTATGTTGAAAATTATTATGATAAAATTAACGTAGAAAGATTTTTCGGTATAATGAAAAAGCTTAAATATTTTCACTTCATTGAGGTTTTGTTTGGCATAGGCAAGGAATATTTTGGTATTGAATGTAAGTTTGATGTAAGCTACACAAAACAAGAAGTGGAAAGTGTTATTAATGAAACCTTCAAAAGCGGTCTTTTCGGCCACAAGCACGGAAACGCAAGCACATTTGACATCTATACAAATATGATAATTGCAAACCGTAAAAATCAGGACCCCGAAAAAGTTATGGGCAAATGGAGAAGAAAAAATGCACTTAAAGCATTATCCTTTGCACCTTCACAAATGTACAGGCATTATCCCTATTCACAAAAAAACAAATGGCTTTTACCTGTTGCATGGTGCAACCATACAGGTTACATTTTTAAAACGGTTTTTACCCGTATAAGCTTAATGAAAGAAATAATAAATTACAAAGCACCTGAAGTTGATAATGTAACCAAAAGCAAAATTGATTTATTAAAAGAGCTTGATATAATATAAAAGTTAAAAAAAAGTGCTGTCGCAAAATGAAACATTTTGCAACAGCATTTTTTATTATGCTTCTAAAAGTTTTATAAGTTGACAAATTACCTTTGCAGCTTCTGCTCTTGTTAAGTTATCAAGTGGTCTGTATTCGTTGTTATAACCTTCAATAAGACCAATTGACTTCATAAGGCTTACTGCATCCTTTGCATAGCCTGAAACTTTATTGACATCTGCAAAATCCTTTGCCTTTTCAACATCCATTTCAATGCCGAGCTTTTCAAGTGTTCTTGTTATCATAACTGCCATATCCTGACGTGTTATGTTTGAACCTATACCAAACTCTTTATCTGAAATACCGTTTACTATACCAAAGTTTTTAGCCTTTAGTACATATGATTTATACCATGCATCTGCCTTAACATCTGCAAATGTATTTTCACCTTCATCTGCTTCTATATCTGCCGCTTCAACAAGCATTTTTAAGAACTGTTCACGTGTTATTTTGTCATCAGGATTGAATTTTCCTGTTTCATCACCTGAAATAACGCGTTTTTCATACAATTCTTCAACATAATCATAGAACCAGTCTGTTGGTAAAATATCACCAAAAGATGGAATTTCAGGGTCAATTGGAGTTGGATCAACCGGAGTTGGGTCAACAGGTTTTTCATCTTCAGGTTTTTCATCTTCAGGTTTTGTATCTTCAGGTTTAGGGTCTGCAGGTTTTACAGGCTTTGTACCGCCTGCACCACCGCCGCCTCCGCCACCGCCGGAGCCGCTGCCTGATGAAATGTTACTGCCGCCGTATTCACCGTCAAATTCAATTACATTACCTGTAATATCAACTGAAACATCTTCACCGTCAAGACGTGCCGCTTTTATATTCTGCATATAAAGCTGAACACCTTCAAGATCGCTTGCTTCATCATATTCTGAAGCTTCAACATTTACGAAATAGCCGTTTCTTGTGTAAGAAATTGTAGTCTTTTCATCAGCCTTGAACAGGTAATCCAATTCATAGCCTTCTTCATCAACCATTTTAACGTATGAACCATCAGTTATAAGAACAGAAATGATTTCGTCATTCTTATTCTGCTGAATGATAAGTGTTGTAGCATCTGTAACAAAGTTAGAGAATCTTACACCTTCTTCAGGAATTTGTGTTTCATCGTCAATGTGGTAATAGTAATAGAAGCTTTCATCACCCTTTGATTTTTCAGTAATCTTGAAATAAGACATATGAAGCAAATCATCATCAATGTCATTTTTATTTTCAAGAACACGTGATGTAACATCAAATTCTTCACCAATGTTTACAGGGATAAGAAGTGTAGTGAATCTTGCCGCACCTGTTTTAGTCTTTGTATAAACAGCCTTTTTATCTGTAATCTTAAGACCTGCACGGTCAGAATACAATCTGTCTATATACTGAACATCATCAATTTCATCAGACTCAATAGGAACAATCATTACGTTGATATCATCATAGTGTGTACGCAATATTTTCTTTTCATCATGTTCCACACCCGAGCCGGGGTATACGTGCCAATGCTGAGCATACAAGTTTTCTTCTTCAGGCTTTAAAGGTAAAGCATAGTCTGAAACAATCCAGAACTTCTGTTCCTTCATAAAGGCAACACTTCGTTGCTGAATCTGTGAGGTTGAAAAACCGTTACATGCATATTCAACAAAGTCATAAAGCTTGTTTGACTCAAATTTCTTTTCCCATGAGCTGTCATCAGCAACCTTTGTATAAGCACATACTCCATCATTTAAATAATCATAGTTATCATTTACCGTTACGGTATTGTGCTGTACCTGTGATTTGTTGTATGTCCATATACGTCCGCCGTCACCTGTCTGGTCGGAACCATAGCCCTGGTCAGTAAGCAGAATTTTGCCGTATGCCCACAATGTTATTGAAAGATTATCATTATGGTAATGTGATTTGTGGCTTACAGTAGTATTTACAAAAGACATTGCAAGGGAAGTTCTCGCATCCCAGCTTGACCTCATAAATGTTCTTAGTGCCACAGGATAACGTGTTGTTGGATTTTCAGGCATCTTACCGCTTGTACCGTTTGAGATAATGTATTCAAACATTTCGTCTTCAGGGAACAGGTATTGATACCATGTTCTATACATACTTACCTTATTTGAACCGATATCAGATGAATCGGCAATGTTAAAGCCGTGCCACAACGGTCCGCCTATTGCTGAATATACACCATTTTCAACAATATGGTAAATAACCTTTTCAATTTCTTCGTTGTAAGGACTTTCGTGACCTGTAGCAAGATATACTGCCATTGGTGTTGAGAATGTACTTAAAATTGTACTGATATAACCCTGAGAAAGCTCTATACAATGACCGTCTTCCATAATGAATTCTGAGAACAGTCTTTCATGTTCTTCAAGAATTCTCTGGAACCAATAGTCGTGCTTTGCAAATTCAGGGAAATATGAACATACCTTGTAGTTACCTGATGTTGCATATGTTGCCCAGTTGTTGGTATAGTGACCGTACCACTTTTCAGTTTCCCAGTCACAAAGCTGCCATGCAAATTTTAAAAATGCTGTGAATATTTCATCAGTCATATACTTACTGTCTACAGTAGCTAAAATTGTGTTACAAAAACCACTTAAGTAAACTGACATATCAAGGGAGTTCATTACATTACCTTCAACACCAAGTGAATTGATAAGCGCCATACACTGACGGATATCAGTATATGCAAAACGTTCGTCACCTGTTACACGGTATGCTTGTGTAAGATCAGACTGCTGACCGTAACGGTGGTAGTCACAAACCTTACCTTTTACACTGGGGCTGTTATCTGTAATATAGTCCCATGCATTTTCATCATTAGCTGAAAAATAGAATTTATCACCATAATAGTCTGTAGCCCATGTAAGAGTATCTTCCTCCCAGGCTGATGAACGGTACCATGATGTCCATATAAGCTTTTCATTTGCTTTTCCTGAATATGGGTTGCCGTTTTCATCTGCAAACTTTTCTCTTGTTTCATCTGTAATTACAGTACGTGCTGTTAAGATAAGACTTGCAGCAGTTACTGTATCTGTTGTAGCAAGGTCACTGATATCAAAGCACAAAAATGCACGTTTTGTATTTTCGTCACAGGTTCCTTTCGGTTCACCAACATCGTCATAATAACCATGTTCCTGAAGTTCAATTATTTCATCGCTACCAAAGTTAGTATCACGTTCAGTACCTGCAACAACCATTGCATCCCTTGCGGCAACTATTTCTTTAACAACGCCGTTTACTGTAAGACGAAGTATTGGTCTTACAGACGGGTCAGCTGCATCCTTTGAATAAAACTGCCCTGTTGTCCAGAATTTATCACCTGATGCAATCATAATGTTAAATTCAGGATAATTACCACTTTGGGCACTTTTAAATTCTGACAAAACATTAAGCTCTGCCTTTCCCCATTCTTCCGCAGGGAAGTTAAAGCCACTCATAGCTGTCATAGAAACATATGAGTATGCATGAATGTTTCTTGAAAGTGCATCAAGATAGTCCTGCGCTTTTGCCGGAATTGTATATTGAGCCGTAAGTTTCCATTTAAAGTTTTTGTAATATTCACGAAGTTCCTTTTTAGCAGTAGGATAGTCTGCCTTTTTAACAGCCTCTTCTACCTTTGCCATATCAGGATATTCTGAATATCTGAAATAGGGTTCTAAAACCCAGGTATTTGTTACCGCGTCCCACTTACCGAAGAATTCTTCATCAGTAATATCCTGTGGGTCGCCGAATATGGGATAACCGAAATAGTCGTGGTTACCGTTTTCGTCAACCGGTGGCTGATAGTAATATACAGGGTCATCGGTTGGTTGATATATTTCTCTGTTTCCGGCAGGATTGCCGTCTTTGTCTACACCCATACGGGCATAAGCTTTTTCTGTATTAATCACAGATACACTTCCTATAACTGAAAGTATCATTGCAAAAGTTAAAATATAACTTAATATTTTTTTCATAGATAATCTCCTTTCTTGAGCAAATTTTTGTTTACAACCCCACCTCCCCTTAAACAGGGGAGGCTTTATGTTGGGTTGTTTTAATGTCGCTTTTACTGTTTCTTCTTTATTATTACTTTAATATTTTATTTTGCCAAAAGTTCTAACAAAGTTGATATTACAGTTGCTGCTTCTGCTCTTGTAAGATTATCTTTTGGATTATATTTGTTGTTGTAACCCTGAATCAAACCGATTGCCTTCATATTTGCTACTGCATCTTTTGCATAACCTGCTACTTCTGATGCATCTGCAAATGCTTCAACTTCTGCCTTTTCTATTTCAATTTCCTTATATGCAAGTACTCTTTCAATAAGTACTGCCATATCCTGTCTTGAAATAT
>JAZQAN010000059.1:0-9106 GCA_045545235.1 Clostridia bacterium
ATGGAATTTTCAAAGAGAGAATTTTTGGTTGCGTAAGGCAAAAACGCAGGTAATCCTTGATGGATTGCCGAGTATTTTAACAAAACGAAAGCGGAAATTCACCTTTGAAAATCGAGGTTCGGATTATTCTCTTTCGGCTAAGGAGGAAGAATAAAATGTATATTATTAAAAAAACAGTAAACAGAAAGCTTGATTTGTTTGATGCAGAATGGGAAAAGGCAAATGTTGCAAATGTAAACACAGTAAACTGGAGCGAATTTCCGTACGCACCAAACACTACTGCAAAAATTCTTTACAATGACTACGGCATATGGGTGCAGATGCAGACAGATGAAGAGGACATTCTTGCAAGATGCACGGAACAGAACGGTAAGGTTTCAAACGACAGCTGTATGGAATTTTTCTTCCGTCCTAATGAAAATGACCCTTACTACATTAACCTTGAATTCAATGCCTTTGGCACAATGTACCATGGGGTAAGAACTGACAGATATAACTTTAAAAATCCTGATGTCAACAACAGATTTTTCGACATTCAGTCGTATGTAGAAAAGGGCAACTGGATTATTCAGTACTGCGTTCCCTTTTCTTATATTGACAGTACATTCGGCGGTCATACAAAAACTATGTACGGAAACCTCTATAAGTGCGGTGTGGATACTGAAATACGTCACTACTGTACATATGCTCCTATAAATACTGAAGCTCCTGACTTCCACAGGCCTGAGTGTTTTGTTGAATTTGTTCTTGAGTAAGGCTATGATTTTGGCGATGAACGTTTAGCTTTGGTTTGATTAAAAGATGTTATTAAATGTAAATTCGCATATCGTGATGATATGCGAATTTTTTTAATATATAAAGCTAAACTATAAACAAACTTCACCCTCGACGTACCGTTGTACGCCTTCGGGTAACCCTTCGGTTCAGTTTGTTTATTTCTCATCCAAAATCCCTACGCCTTTTCGGATATGATTTTGGTGATGAACGTTTAGCTTTGGGTTGATTAAAAGATATTATTAAATGTAAATTCGCATATCGTGATGATATGCGAATTTTTTCGTTTTGTATAAACTCTGTCTGTTATCATGAATCGTTTGTTGAAAATTCTATAAATGTATGTTATAGTATTATTGTAAAAAGGGAGGTTTATGCTATGAAAAAAATCGCAAGGCAGTTTGTTGCAGTAATGTTGGTGTTGCTTACAATGTCAACTATGTGTGCTGATGTATTTTGTGCTGAGGGATACCGCACATTGTATGCAGAGGATGGAAGAAGTAAGGCTTTTCCTGTAAGCCAGGTTGCCGCACAGCTTACTGTAGGGTGGTATACGGAGCCTGTACAGAGGCTTTATGCACCGGGCAAAAGCAAGGTTTTTCCGAAAAGTCAGGTTGCCGCACAGATTACCGTTGGTTGGTCTGCTGAACCTTTTGTACTTATGTATGCACTTGACGGAAGGTCAAAGTATGTTAAAAATTCTTTGGTTGAAGCCAACAAAAAGGTTGGCTGGTATGTTGGAAAGCCAATTAAGGCATACGCTGAAGACGGCAGAACAAAATACATAGGTTCAGGTGAAATTGCCGCAAATGAAAAGGTTGGCTGGTACACCGAGCCTGTTCAGCGTCTTTACGCACCGGGCAAAAGCAAGGTTTTTCCGAAAAGTCAGGTTGCCGCACAGCTTACTGTTGGCTGGTACACATACCCTGTAACAAGAATTTATTCCGAAAAAGGCGAAATTGCAGTTGTAAAAACAGCAGAACTTAAAAGCTGGCTTGCAAAAGGTTGGGATACATCGGTTATAAGGGTTGTAAAGGAGGATACCAATACTGCGTATATTAACAACTGGGGACATGTTTCATCGGTACAGCAGTTTAAATATTTAAACCAGGGTATTGCTTATGGTTATATGTCGGGCAAAACTCTTGTAATTGTTACACCTGCAAAGGAAATTAAGATAAATTCGTCTTATGAAATGCTTGGTGACATTAATTCTGACTTAAACGGTAATTTCTACGTTGTATGGGGTAATGAGAACAAGGGTGATGATTACAGCAAGAATACTGTTTTTATTTCCAAATATAATTCCAACGGTGCTCATATAAAAACAACGGGCTTTAAAGGAGTATCAAAAATGGGGGATAGTGGCAACACAAAAAAACCTTTTGATGCAGGTAACTGCCATTCAGCAATTGCCAACGGAATTATGATGGTTAATTACGCACGTGGAATGTATAGCGGACATCAGTCAAACAACGTAGTTGGTGTTTACACAGACACTATGAAGCCTTATGAATTTCCTTCTGAATGGGCTATTCCCTACACCTCACATTCATTTAACCAGAGAATTATATGGAGTAAGTTTGCAAACAATTTTGTGTATGCAGACCATGGTGATGCTTATGACAGAGGTTTTATTATAACATTGGGTAATGATGTAAAATCCTTTGAAATTTTCAATTTCTATCTGCCTGCAAATGCAGATTACAATATGTATGTTGTTAACAAAACCTATGCACAGATGGGAAGCCTGCTTGAAACAAGCAAGGGTGTTGTTCTCGTTGGTGCTTCCGTAAAGTCAATCAGCAGTAATGCAGACAAAGAAAAGCATAATCTTTTTGTGCAGATTTTTAACCCTAATGCAAGTAAGGTTTCAAAGGATATGTTTGTAGGTGGTCAGAATCGTTCGGGTGCTACATCCTTTGATATTAATGATAACAAAAACTCTCCTCTTACACCTGTTACAAATTACGGTGTAAACTGGCTTACAAATTATACTGATGCCGATGTAGTTGCACCTCACGCAGTTGTTGCAGGTGACCGCATAGTTATTTTGTGGAATCAGGGTAAGACTGACAAACAGAGGTATCAATGGTATCAGCCTTCAGATAAGGGCGACTGCCAGGCATATTATATGATTCTTTCCGCAGACGGCAAGATTATAAAGCCTGCTACTGCCCTTGATAAAAGCTGGAGCCTTAACTCAATGGAAGACCCTATTTATCATTATGGCAAGGTTTACTGGGCTTGTACAGAGAATAACAGAGTTGTTTTAAGGTCAATAACTGTTGACTGATTATGTGATTTTCTATAATACAAAAGGGATTGTAAAAACCAATTGGTTTTTTACAATCCCTCTTTTTTTAAAATGCCATTTTAAATATTTCGGCAACTTCCTTGTCGCCAAGGTCGATATAGCCGTTTATTTTACGTGTACCGCCAAATGTGCAAAGCTCTGTAAGGCGTGGAATACAGTCTTCTGTTATTCCGAATTCCGAAAGCTTTGACGGCATACCTATTGACTTGAAGTAGCTTTCCATTGCTTCAATTCCTGCAAGTGCAGCCTTTTCGTCATTTTCTTCAACAACGTCCCATACTCTGCGTGCAAACTGTGCAAAGCGTGCAGGGTTTTTCTTATACACATATCTGCACCATGCAGGGTACAAAACTGCAAGACCTGCACCGTGTGCAACGTGGTCATATTCACCGCTTAAGGCGTGTTCCAACTGATGCACCGCAAGGTACGGACTTCTTCCGCAGTTTGTAAGACCGTTGTGTGAAACTGATGAACCCCACATAATTGTTGCACGTGCATCGTAGTCTGTTGGATTTTCTATTGCTACCGCACCTGCATCCTTAACTGACTTTATTATACTTTCCGAAATTCTGTCTGTAAGGTCGGTATCGGGACCTGTTGTGAAATATCGCTCCATTGTGTGCATCATAATGTCTACAACACCGCAGGCTGTCTGATATTTGCTTACTGTGTAAGTAAGCTCGGGGTTTTCTATTGCAAACAGGCATCTGTTAAGCTCGTTGCCATAGCCTCGTTTTTCGTTAACTTCCATATTTGTAACAACTGCAGACATACTCATTTCACTTCCTGCAGCCGCCATTGTAAGTATGCAGGCTACGGGGATTGTCTTTGTGATTTCTGCTTTTCCTGTTGGTATATCCCATACGTCACAGTCATTTGCCGCAGATAGTGCGGTGAATTTGCTGGAGTCTATAACGCTTCCGCCCCCTACTGCGAGTATAAGCTGAACGTTGTTTTCCTTTGCGACCTTTGCGGCTTCACGTATAAAGGTGTGTTTTGGGTTTGGCTCTACACCGCCCATTTCAATTACCTTTATGCCGTTTTCGGCAAGTGATGACATAACCTGGTCATAAAGTCCGTTTGACTTTATGCTGTTTTTGCCATACTGCATCATAATTGTGTCAAAGCCATAGCTTTTGATAATTTCACCCACATTTTTGTGAGTGTCCTTTCCGAAAAATACTTTTGTTGGTGTGTTGTAAGTAAAGTTAAGCATATATATCCTCCTTAAACGGAATGTAAAAAAAGTGTAGAACGCAAAAAGAAGTAATTTTAACGATGCTCCCATCCAAGCCTCCCTTGCCTAAAGGGAGGGGGACCACCGAAGGTGGTGGAGGGATTTTGTAAGTAGAAAACCCCTTCAGGCTTTTCTTTTTAATTATTCTTTTTGCTTCGAACAAACCTCACCCGAGCCGTACCGTTGTACTGTCTCGGGTCACCCCTTCGGTTCGGTTTGTCCAATCTACCTCTTTTTTTCCTATTCCTCCTTAAACGGAATGTAAAAAAAGTGTAGAACGCAAAAAGAAGTAATTTTAACGATGCTCCCATCTAAGCCTCCCTTGCCTAAAGGGAGGGGGACCACCGAAGGTGGTGGAGGGATTTTGTAGGTAGAAAACCCCTTCAGGCTTTTCTTTTTAATTATTCTTTTTGCTTCGAACAAACTTCACCTCTCGGCGTACCATCGTACGCCTTCGGGTAACCCTTCGGTTCAGTTTGTCCGCTATACCTCTTTTTTTCCTATTCCTTTATTTAATATAGTCAGAAATGCAGAGCATTTTCTCCGCATTGCTACGCATGTGAAATGTTACCCAAAACAAGTTTTGGACATTTCATCATCTACCATAATTTTTCATTCTTCATTCTTCATTCTTCATTCTGCATTAATTAATAAATTCATTTATTATATTTGGATGGGTTTTCTCCCGTTACCTTTTTAAACATTGAACTGAAATAGTAAATATCCTTAAACCCCGATGCAAAAGCCGCCTCGGAAACATTTGCCGAGCCTGATGCAAGCAGGTCCTTTGCCTTATTTATTCTCATATTAATTGCATATTGTGTGGCACTTATGCCCACAATTTCGCGGAACAGCTTACGGAAGTGGGAGGGGCTTAATTCTGCAATCTGTGCAAGCTCCTCAACACTTAAATTTTTATGGAAATTTTCCTGAATATAAATTTTCACCTTTTCGATGTTTGCGTAGTGTACGGGGTTGAAGTTTTTTGATTCCCTGAACATAACCACATTACACATAATTGCCTGAATGCAGGCACGGCAAAGTGGTTTATACACCATTGACCTTATATTCCATTCCGTAACTATGTTTTTGAAGTTTTCACGAACCTGACGTGGGGCGTTTCGTATTACAACGGGCTTGCCTTCCATATTTTTAAAAAGTCCGTCATTATCCTCATAGTAAAAGGCTATGGATACAAAATGCCATGGTTTTTCTTCATCTGTACTGCCCTTTCTTTCGGTATGAGGGGGGATGAATATAACGTCGTTATCATAAAGTTTGTATATTTCGCCGTTGATGTCATAAATTCCTACACCTGAAATATTAAGCACAAGGTATGCGTGTTCTGTAGCACCTGCGTTAAAACGCCAGTCTTTTGTTGATTCACGCTCTATAACGTGGTGTATTTTGCTTACGGTAAAGTTGCAGTAATTTAACATAGCATCATTCCTTTGTTTGTGTATAGTGATTATTTTATCACATTTATTTGGTTATGTAAATAGTTAAAAAATCAAAAAACACAAAAAAAAATCACTTTCTGTAAATTAATTGCCAAATACCCCTTGAAACGATGTAATAAAAATGCTATAATAAAGCCAAAGGGGGAATTCCCCAAAAATTGAAAGGACGGTTTACATAATGGCAGAAAAAATGATGAAATTGCAAAAAGTTTTTGATTCCCGCGATGTATCTAAAAGAGCAGAACTTCCTATTTCCGAAAAGGAACTTTGCGACAGATACGAAAAAGTTACAACAGCTATGGTTAACGATGTTTTGCGTGAGGATAACATCCTTTACCAGACATTGCCTAACAACATTCTTCCTCTTCGTGAAGAAATGAAGGTTGCAGGTATTGCTTTCACTTTGAAGGGTTCTAAAAACCTTGATATCACAGACGAAATGGAACAGAGAGCTCAGATGCTTGAAGCTATCGAGCCTGATTCTATCTGCGTTTGGGATACTTGTGGTGATGAAGAATCTGCTCAGTGGGGCGAAATCATGACTATGGCTTCTATTAAAAGAGGTTGCCGTGGTGCTATCGTTGACGGTGGTATCCGTGATACAGACATGGTTTTGGCACAGGATTTCCCTGTATGGTGCAAATACCGTACTTCTAACGGTATGATGGGTCGTTTCCGTATGATCGGTTGGCAGATGCCTATCGAAATCGGCGGTGTTCACATTTTCCCCGGTGACATTCTTCTTGCTGATATCGACGGTGTTATCGTTGTTCCTCGTAAGCTTGCTTATGATGTTCTTGTTCGTGCTGAACAAATCCGTGATAACGAAGTTGAAATCAAAGAAATGGTAAGCAGTGGTATGAAACCTACTGAAGTTGTTGCAAACGGTGGCTATTTCTAAAATATAGCCCCATTTACAAAATATATTTTAATTTATTAAGGAGGACAATATAATGTTCGATTTTAACGGTAAAACAGTTGTAGTTTCAGGCGCAAGCGGCGGTATGGGTTCAATCCTTTGCGAAAGACTTGCTGCTAAAGGTGCTAACCTTGCTCTATGCTCAGTTGACAAGGAAGGTTTGGCTAAATTGGCTGAAAACCTAAAAAAATATGATGTTAAGGTTGTTTGTGAATATGTAGACATCACAAATGAAGATGAAGTTGCTGCATTTATGGCAAAGGCTGCTGAACTTGGTTCACTTGCAGGTCTTGCTAACTTGGCAGGTCTTTCAATCCCTGGTCAGATTCCTGAATTTGACGTTGCTTCATACGACCTTATGATGGATGTTAACCTTAAGGGTGCTTTCATTATGTCTAAGCATTTTGCTAACGTTGCTGACGAACAGGCTATAATCGTAAACATCGGTTCAATGGCTGCTATCAATGCTAACGGTAACGCTCCACTATATTGCACAGCTAAGGCTGCTGTTAATATGTTCTCAAAGGCTATGCTTTTGCAGGTTGGTAAGAAGAACATCCGTGTTTCTACAATCAACCCTGGCGGTGCTGACACAGCTTTCTGGGGCACAAGAGCAGTTGATAAGTCAAAGCTTATGCAGGCTGAAGACGTTGTTAACGTTATTGAATTCGTTCTATGCTCTGATCCTTGCATCCAGATTCACGAAATTTCATTCGAAAGTTTTGCAAGATTCAACTAATATTATGATTAAGGCTCCGAAAACTGTTTAACGGCTTTCGTCCTTTTGAAAAGGAGATATAAAAAAATGAAAGCAGCATTATTAAAATCTTGGGAGAACATGGAAATCTGCGATATGCCGAAGCCTGTTCTTGAAAAAGACGAAGTTTTAATTAAAATGATTTATGCAGGTGTTTGTGGTTCTGATATTACTGTTTATTCAGGTAATCATCCTACAGCTACTGCTCCTTGTATCGTAGGTCACGAAATTCTTGGTATTGTTGAAGAAATCAATTCAGATTTCCCAACAGACATCAAAGTTGGTGACAGAGTTACTGTAAACCCACTTATCGGTTGCGGTCACTGTGAACCTTGCCGTAAGGGTATTCACGTTTGTAAGTCACTTAAGCTTCTTGGTATTCACGAAAACGGTGGTTACGCTGAATACACAAAGGCTGACATCAGAAAAGTTGTTAAAATCAGCGAAGGTATTTCTGACAGAATTGCCGCTCTTGCTGAACCTTTTGCAGTTGGTTACCACGTAACAATGCGCGCAGGCGTTAAAATGGGTGACAGCGTTCTTATTATCGGTGCTGGTCCTATTGGTATGGTTCTTGCTCTTTCAGCTAAAGCTGCAGGTGCTGACAAGATTATCATTTCTGAACCTGCTGAAACAAGACGTTCAGTTGCTGATGAATTTGGTTTTGAAACAATCAACCCAATGGATTATGATGATGTTATGACAAAGATTAACGAACTTACTGACGGTAACGGCTTTGACATCGTTTACGAAGTTTCAGGCTCTAAACCGGGCGTACTTCTTACAACAAAAGCTTGTAAGATTCGCGGTACAATCGTTTCTATGGGTCTTTCAGGTCTTGAATATCCATTCCCAATTGGTCAGATTTCATTTAAGGAACAGACTTTGGTTGGTTCTCGTACATATTCTGAACCTAACTTCATCGGTGGTGTAAGAATGCTTGAAAAACTTGATAAGCAGTATGACCTTAGCAAGCTAATCAGTGATGAACTTACAATCGATCAGGCTCAGGAAGCTATTGATATGATGATCAATAAGACTAATAATGGTAAGATCCTAATCAAATGTAACTAATGCTATGATTTTGGCGTAGACCGTTTAGCTTTGGTTTTATTAAAAGATTATTAAATGTAAATTCGCATATCATTACGATATGCGAATTTTTTTAATTTCTAAAGCTAAACTATAAACAAATGTCACCTCTCGCAGTATCTATATACAGCTTCGGGTTCCATTTGTTTATTCTACATCCAAAATCCCTACGCATTTTACGGCTATAATTTTTGCGATGACCGTTCAAAGACATTTTGAAATGTTTTTGGTATGTTCATAATTTAAGTTATACAAAAAACATTAGTTAATATGTTGAAATCCGTATATTTTCTATACGGATTTCTTTTTTGTCTTTGAACTATAAACAAACTTCACCCCTCGCAGTATCAATATACAGCTTCGGGTTCAGTTTGTTCATTCCTCATCAAAAATTCCTACGCCTTTTTTGGCTATAATTTTTGCGATGACCGTTCAAAGACATTTTGAAATGTTTTTGGTATGTTCATAATTTAAGTTATACAAAAAACATTAGTTAATATGTTGAAATCCGTATATTTTCTATACGGATTTCTTTTTTTTTGAAAAAATT
>JAZQAN010000060.1:0-11511 GCA_045545235.1 Clostridia bacterium
AATATATATGAAAAAAATATTACAAAAAATCATAGGAGAGTGTTATCCTTATATACAAAAGGGTAAAGTGGCTACCTATATTCCTGAACTTGCAAAAGCTGATCCAAACGAGTTTGGCATTTGCACTATATCGTTTGAACAAGGTATAAATGGCTTTGGAGATTATGAAAAGAGTTTTACAATGCAAAGTATTGTAAAGGCAATTATATTGCTTAGAGCACTTGAAGACAAAGGCGAATCAGAAGTTCGCAAACTTGTTGGAGTAGAAGCTACAGGAAAACCATTTGATACCTTCAATTATAGTGATCAGGATTTAAAGAGCGAGCACATCAACCCAATGATAAATGCAGGAGCAATTGCGTTGTGCACACTTATAGACGGAAAAACATATCAGGAAAAATTTCAAAGATTACTGGATTTAACCCGAAAAATCGCCAGCAATCCCAATCTTAATGTTGATGAAGATATTTATACGTCTGAAAAGGCCACCGGCAACAAAAACAGGGCTCTTACATATATGCTCAAGGCTTATGGGATTATCAACGAAGATGCTGAGGAGGTGCTTGATTGTTATTTTCGGGCTTGTTCCATAAAAGTTACAAGTGTTGATTTGGCAAGGATAGCATTTGTTTTGGCTAATAAAGGAAAGGATCCAATTACAGGGGAGAAGTTGTTCGATAAAAAACACGCAAAATACATCAATGCAGTTTTAATGACTTGCGGGATGTATGATGGCTCCGGAGAATTTGCTATTACTGTGGGTGTACCTGCGAAAAGCGGTGTTGGCGGCGGAATAATGGCTATTGTACCAAATAGAATGGGTATAGGAATCTATTCGCCTGCATTAGACAGTAAGGGGAACAGTTGTGCAGGAATTAAGGCATTAGAATTATTAAGTAGAGAGTTAGAACTCAGTATTTTTTAGAGGAACACAGTAGATGCTTCTGTTACTTTTACTTTTGTCAAGTCCATACAATTTAAAAGAATAGTTTGCCAATTTGATATTTACATATACTATCGGGAGCGAGAAAATCCAGTATTCTTGCGGGTTCTAAGGAAAAGTGTTTAAGAAAAATCAGTTAAAAAAATAGGGTGAAAATAGTAGGTCCTATTATGCTTTAGCATAACAAGGTTCTCCGAAATATAGAAATCTTTGATTTCGTTATATTTCGTGATGGTTCTTATTATTCACTGTTCTCCTGACTTGACAAAATCATAGTAAGGATGTCGAATAATGCTGAAAGGAGAAATTCTATGAATAAAGAAAAATTCAAATATAGTTTGTTTTGCTTAATGTTATTTCTTATAATGCCTCTTTCTGCAAGCGCAAATATGGTTTGGCCATCTTTATATATTGCAGAGGGGATGAGAAGCTGGTATGTGATATTAATCGGTCTTTTAATTGAGATAATATTTGTAAAATTCTTTTTAAAAGAATCATATTTGAAATCGGTTTTGATTGCGTTTATTATGAATTTAGCATCTACTGTTTTAGGGGTTGTTGTGATACCTTTAAGTGGTTTTATAGGTGAGGTTTTAATGATTCCTTTTGGCACAGGTACATTTCATCCTACCCATTGGTTGATGAGTTATGTATTTGCTATATTATCGAATGTACTTATTGAGGGACTAACTGTAAAATTTATTTTTAAACATAAATTTAAGAAAATGTTTTGGTGGCTTTGTGTGGCTAATGCAATTAGTGTTATAATTTGCATTTTGTTTCACGGAATCGCAATGCAAAATATAAATATTTAATTTTAGTCCTAACTTGATATGAGTCTGTCGCAAAATAGATTGGCATCCAGTTTATACAGTCTTTATATTAGTTGCAAAAAACATATTGTTTTCAAATAATAATTTGGGAAATTTGAAAAAATTCCTTGATTTTTATATTTCTTTGTGATATTATGTTATACGGTTTGTAAAAATTTAATTGATATAAATAAGAAAGGATTTTGAAACTATGAGTAATTCAAAAGCTAAAGGCGGTTGGCGTACAAACAAGTGGATGCGTGCTGCTATCCCTGCGTTGCTACTTCACTGCAGTATCGGTACAGTTTATTGCTGGTCACTTTTCAGTCAGCAGATTGCAGATCATATCGGTTTTTCAAAGGGTGCAACTGAATGGGCATTCAGTCTTGCAATTTTCTTCCTTGGTATGTCTGCTGCATTTTTAGGTAATGTTGTTGAAAAGGACATTCACAAATCTTCACTTATCGCGGCTATATGCTTTGCGGCAGGTATGGCAGGTACAGGCGGTTTTATCTACTACGGTGGTATTAACCCGGGAAGCCTTGTTGCTTTGATTGGTATATACGTTTGCTACGGCTTTATTATGGGTGTTGGTCTTGGTACAGGTTACCTTTCACCGGTTAAAACTCTTATGCTTTGGTTCAGCGACAAAAAAGGTCTTGCAACAGGTCTTGCAGTTGCAGGTTTTGGTGCGGCTAAGGCTATAGCAAGTCCTATTATGGAATGGATGCTTGGCGGTCTTGGTGAAGGCGGTATCTACAAGATGTTCCTTATTCTTGCTGTTGTTTACTTTGTAATGATGTTTGTTGGTCACCTTCTTCTTAAAAAGCCTGATGACTGGCACGAACCTCAGGGCGAAGAAAAGAAAAACAGCATTATGACTGTTCTTAAAACAAGAAAAATTAAGAACTACATCGGCATCTGGTTGATGTTCTACATAAACATTACTTGCGGTCTTGCTCTTATTTCTCAGGAAAAAATGATTATTAAGTGTCTTGGTCTTGCAAGCTTTGTTGGTATTGTTTCTACTGTTTCTGCTGTGTTTAATGCAGGCGGTCGTCTTGGTTTCTCTGCATGGGGTGACAAGATGAAGGACAGAAACACAATTTACAAAATGATTTTCATCATTTCTATTGTTCTTACAGGTCTTGTAATTGTTACAAACGGTATTTCAAACGGTGCAGGCAACATTGGTCTTGCAATTTTGGTGCTTGTTCTTATTATGATGGTAAATGCAGGTTACGGCGGCGGTTTCTCAAACGTGCCTACACTTCTTTCAGACCACTACGGTATGAGCAATATCAGTGCTATTCACGGTATTACTCTTTCTGCCTGGGCATTTGCAGGTCTTACAGGTAACCAGATGGCTAACTGGATTGTTAATAACTTCGGTAAGGAAGAAGTTATCCACGGTGTTACAGTTAACCCAACAGGTTATCAGACTGTTTTGTACGTTACAATTGCTCTTTATATTGTAGCTTTCCTACTTAGTATGTTCTTTGTTGATAAAACAGAAAACGTTAGTAAGGGTGCAGTTGATCACTAGTTTGTTTTTGGGAATGTAAAAATTCTCCGGAACGTTCAAAGGCATATGAATTAATTTTGAATTTGTGTAAAATTAAACTGATGCTGAAAAGTATTGATTAAAATGTTGAAATCCGTATGTTTTCATACGGATTTCTTTTTTTGCCTTTGAACTATGAACAAACCCCACCCGAGCCGTACCGATGTACTGGCCCGGGTCACCCCTACGGTTCGGTTTGTACATTCCAAAAAATTTTTCCTATCCCCAAAGGGAGGGAATGTAAAAATTCTCCGGAACGCAGAAGACGAATTTAATATAGTTGAATAATTATGAGGAAATACCGCGAAATGGCGGTATTTCTTTTTTAATGAAAAATTAATAATGAATAATGAATAATTATTGTAGAAATGCTTTGCATTTCTTTAAAATTGAAAATGGATAATTACGGTTGATGATGAAATGTCCAAAACTTGTTTTGGGTAACATTTCACATGCGTAGCAATGCGGAGAAAATGCTTTGCATTTCTTTTTTTATGTCAGTTATTGTTTTTTTATTTATTGTGTGGTACAATAATTTTCAGAGATTTTTTCGGGAGGAATTATTATGAGCATTTTACCTGTAATTTTAAGTATAATAGGTTTGGTGTGTATGATTAGTGCATCGCTTATAAAGGGAGAGCGGATGAAGCTTATACTCTTTTTGGTATTTTTGGGTAATGTTGTTGTTGCCACAAGCTATCTTCTTGACGGAAAGGGCTTAAACGGTGCGGCGGCGTGTTATCTTGGCGGTGTTATGTCTATTATAAATTATTTCTTTGATTCAAGAAACATTCCAATACCAAAATGGCTTATTGGTGTTTATGCGGTGGCTATAGTTGCACTTAACATATGGGTTGCAGGAGGAGTTACTCCCCTTGGTATACTTGTTATTATTGCAAGTCTTACTTTTGTTTTGTGCATTGGGCAGTCAAACGGTGCAAGCTACAGATTCTGGACAATTGTAAATATGGTTTTATGGTGTACATATGACTTTATTGCTCCGGCATACCCCGCTTTGGTTACTCACATTCCGCTTTTGTTGTTTACAGTTGCAGGAATGATTATTCACGACAGAAAAAAAGAAAACAAATAATTGTTATACTTGTTGCATAAGAGTGCGAAAAGAGGTCTTTTGAATGTTAAAAAAAAATAATGTGGATATGCTGTCGGGGTCAATTTTCAAAGGATTGTTAGCCCTTACAATACCCATTATGATTATGAATGTTATGCAGGTTTTGTTTAATCTTATAGATATGACAATACTTGGTAAGTTTGCAGATGACGGTGCGGTTGGTGCCGTTGGTACCTGTTCTGTTTTAATTTCCCTTTGTACAGGGCTTTTTATCGGTGTTTCAACAGGTGCTAATGTTGTAGTTGCAAAAAGTATTGGCAGTGGGGACAAGGAACGCACCGAAAGAGCTATCGGAACTGCAATTTTCTTTTCTGTTATAGGCGGAATTGTTCTGTTTATAGTGGGTATATGCTTTGCAGAGTTTTTCTTAAAGCTTGTAAACTGCCCTGAAAGTCTGCTTGATAATGCCGTGGTATATTTCAGGCTGTATTTTGCAGGGGTTCCAATGCTTCTTGTTTACAACTTCTGTGCTTCTCTTTTAAGAGCAGGCGGTGACACCAAACGTCCTATGTACTTTTTGCTTACAGGCAGTGCCGTGAAGGTAATTTGTAATTTTATTTTTGTTACCTCTTTTAATATGTCTGTCGGCGGTGTTGGTTGTGCTACAATTATTGCAAATATTTTAATAAGCACTCTTGCCTTTGTGACTTTGCTTCGAAGTGAAACAAATGTTAAATTTATGTGGAACAGATTTAAGCTTTACCCTTCAGAGCTTAAGTCTATGTTACATATAGGTATTCCTGCAGGGCTGCAGACTGCACTTTATTCCTTTGCAAATACCCTTATAGTTGCAACGGTTAACAGCTTTGGTCCTGATGCTACAACGGGTATTTCAATTGCAAATCAGTATGACGGCATACTTTATCACATTTGTGTGGCAACCTCTTATGCGGCAATGCCTTATGTTGCACAAAACATTGGTGCAAATAATTTTAAAAGAGCAAAAAAGGCAATTGTAAATGCCATATTTATTACTATAATTTTCGGTGCAGGCTTTGGCTCGCTATCGGCTATCTTCAGCCCTCAGCTTTCGGCTATAATGTCATCAACCCCTGCGGTAATCGCCTTTTCCTGCCAGAAAATGATTGTTGTTTCAAGCACATATTTTATATGCGGTATCAATGAGGTTATGGGCGGTACTTTAAGAGGTCTCGGCAAGCCTGTTATACCTACTGTTGCAACGCTGATGTTTATGTGTCTTTTCCGCTTTGTATGGGTATATTTTATATTCCCGTTATGTCCGCCTACACTTACATTTTTGTACCTCGTATGGCCTGTAGGTTGGATTTTATGCATAATTACACAGCTTGTTGCTTACTTTATTACAATGGGTAAATTGCAAAAAGGAAGTGTTACTGTATGAGTTTAGCAGAAGAATGTATAAAGGCTACCACAGAGCTTGTTGAAAAAGCAAAGCTTAAAAAGGGTGATATAGTTGTGGTGGGTTGCTCCACAAGTGAGGTTTTGGGCAGTAAAATCGGTACCGATTCAAGCCCCGATGTTGCAAAAATTTTGTTTGAAAGCATTTACGGTGTTCTTAAAAAAGAGGGAATATTCCTTGCGGCACAGTGTTGTGAACATTTAAACCGTGCCATTATAATTGAGAGGGAGGCTGTTCCCTTTGCTGAGTATGTAAATGTCGTACCTGCTCCAAAGGCAGGAGGCTCTTTTGCAACACAGGCTTATGCTCATTTTAATTCGCCTGTTGCGGTGGAGGAAATAAAGGCAGATGCAGGAATAGACATCGGCTCTACTTTAATTGGTATGCATCTTAAAAAGGTTGCGGTGCCCTTAAGACTTGAGGTTAAAACCATTGGTGAGGCTAATGTCACCGCTGCACGTACACGTCCGAAATTTATCGGCGGTGTAAGGGCAAATTATGATGAAGCTCTGCTTTAGAAAACAACATCTTTAAATGTGATTTCCTATAAATAAAAATTTCATTTAAATTAAAAAAATACTTGACATATTTGACTTATTATGTTAATATATTGGAGGCTGTGGAATAATGTTAAGTGAATTGCATAATTCTGAAAAAATTGTCGGTCTTAAACAGGTTATAAATTCCATTGAAAGGGGAAGTGCCAAAAAGGTGTTTCTTGCAAAGGATGTTTCACCTGATATTTATGACAATGTACTTAATCTTTGTAAGGTAAACGAAATTCCGGTTGTGTTTGCCGATACAAGAAAACAGCTTGGCAACGCCTGTAATATAGACGTGCCTGCGGCGGTTGCTGCTATAATCGGTTAATGCCCTGTGGCGGTTTTTATGCTGTCATGGGTTCATTATATGTTTTAAATTATAAACAGGAGGTGAAATTAATTGCCAACATTTAATCAGCTTGTAAGAACAGGCCGTGAAACTTCTGTTAAGAAGTCAACAGCTCCTGCTCTACAAAAGGGTTTTAACTCTTTGAGAAAGAAAGCTACAGACCAGAGTTCTCCACAAAAGAGAGGCGTTTGTACAGTAGTTAAAACTATGACACCTAAAAAGCCTAACTCAGCTCTTCGTAAAATTGCCAGAGTTCGTCTTACAAATGGTATCGAGGTTTCTGCTTACATCCCTGGTGAAGGTCATAACATTCAGGAACATAGCGTTGTTATGATTCGTGGCGGTAGAGTTAAGGACCTTCCGGGTGTTAGATACCATATTATCCGTGGTACACTTGATGCTGCAGGTGTTTCTGCTCGTCGTCAGAGCCGTAGCTTGTACGGTGCTAAGAGACCTAAGGAAGGTAAGTAAGTTTTTTAAGGAAAATCTCGTACCATGGTGTACGAAACAAATCACAAAAATGGTGCGTTTTCACCGTGGTATATTTTATATATATATCCTGAAATGCGCGCTGACGCAATTTATCTTGCGAGTACCTGTGATTTCATTTATTTATGAAGGAGGGAAGGAAAGTGCCAAGAAGAGGTTTTGTTCCAAAGAGAGATGTATTGCCTGATCCACTTTACGGAAATAAGGTAGTTACTCGTCTAATCAACAATATTATGCTTGACGGTAAGAAAGGTGTTGCTCAGAAAATCGTTTATGATGCATTCGATATCATAAAGGAAAAAACATCAAAAGACCCTGTTGAGGCTTTTGAAGAAGCTATGAACAACATTATGCCGTTACTTGAAGTTAAAGCTCGCCGTGTTGGTGGTGCTAACTATCAGGTTCCTATGGAGGTTCGTCCTGAAAGACGTCAGACATTGGGCCTTCGTTGGTTGACAACTTATTCTCGTGCAAGAAACGAGAGAACTATGAGTGAACGTCTTGCTGCTGAAATCATGGATGCTATGAACAGCATGGGCGGCGCTGTTAAAAAGCGTGAAGATACTCATAAAATGGCTGAAGCTAATAAGGCTTTTGCTCATTACCGTTGGTAATTATCCGGGGTACATTGTTACCCCGTCAAACAATGTATTAACTCCATAAAAAGAGGAAGGAGGAAGAAAAATGGGTAGAGAGTTTTCTCTTGAAAAAACCAGAAATATAGGTATCATGGCTCATATTGATGCCGGTAAGACAACAACAACTGAGCGTATTCTATATTATACAGGTATTAACCATAAAATCGGTGATACACATGACGGTACAGCTACTATGGACTGGATGGTTCAGGAACAGGAACGTGGTATTACTATCACTTCTGCTGCTACAACTTGCCGTTGGTTGAATCACAGAATTAATATTATCGATACCCCCGGACACGTTGACTTCACTGTTGAAGTTGAACGTTCACTCCGTGTACTTGACGGTTCCGTTACAGTATTCTGTGCTAAGGGCGGTGTTGAACCACAGTCTGAAACTGTTTGGCGTCAGGCTGATAACTACAAGGTACCACGTATGGCATTCGTAAACAAAATGGATATTATGGGTGCTGACTTCTACAACGTAGTTAATATGATGAAAGATCGTTTGAAATGTAATGCTATTCCGATTCAGCTTCCTATCGGTGCTGAGGATGATTTTAAGGGTCTTATCGACCTTCTTGAAATGAAAGCTTACATCTACAACGATGATAAGGGTATGGACATCACAATTACAGATGTTCCTGCTGATATGCTTGATAAGGCAGAATCATACCGTTCAGAATTGGTTGAAGCTATTGCTGAAAACGATGAAGAACTTATGATGAAATATCTGGAAGGTGAAGAGCTTACTATCGAAGAACTTAAAAAAGGTCTTCGTGCTGCTACAATAAGCCTTGCTATCACTCCTGTACTTTGCGGTACTGCTTACCGTAACAGAGGTGTTCAGAAGCTTCTTGACGCAGTTATCGACTATATGCCTTCTCCACTTGATATTCCTGCAATTGAGGGTGTTAACCCATCAACAGAAGAAGCTGACTGCCGTCACGCTTCTGATGAAGAGCCTTTCAGTGCTCTTGCATTTAAAATTGCTACAGACCCATTTGTTGGTAAGCTTTGCTTCTTCAGAGTATATTCAGGTACTTTGACAAGCGGTTCATACGTTTACAACTCAACAAAGGATAACAAAGAAAGAATCGGTAGAATTTTGCAGATGCATGCTAACCACAGAGAAGATATTGATATCGTTTACTCAGGTGATATCGCTGCCTGCGTTGGTATTAAAAGTACTACAACAGGTGATACTCTTTGTGATGAAAATCATCCAATTATTCTTGAATCAATGGAATTCCCTGAACCGGTTATTTCAGTAGCTATCGAACCAAAAACTAAAGCAGGTCAGGAAAAGATGGGTATCGCTCTTGCAAAACTTGCAGAAGAAGATCCTACTTTCAAGACATATACAGATGAAGAAACAGGTCAGACAATTATCGCCGGTATGGGTGAACTTCACCTTGAAATTATTGTTGACCGTCTTCAGAGAGAATTTAAGGTTGAAGCTAACGTAGGTGCTCCTCAGGTTTCTTACAGAGAAGCTATCAGAAAGCCAGTTAAGGTTGACCATAAATATGCTCGTCAGTCTGGTGGTAAAGGTCAGTACGGTCACGTTGTTATTGAAGTTGAACCACTTGAACCGGGTGCAGGTTATGTATTCGAAAACAAGATTGTCGGTGGTGCTATTCCTAAGGAATACATTCCGGCTGTTGACGCGGGTATTCAGAGCGCTGCTCTTACAGGCGTACTTGCAGGCTACAATGTTGTAGACTTCAAGGTTTCTCTTGTTGACGGTTCATACCACGAAGTCGACTCTTCTGAAATGGCGTTTAAGATTGCTGCATCTATGGCTTTCAAGGATGCTTGCCGTAAGGCAGATCCTGTTTTGAAAGAACCTATCATGCAGGTTGACATCGTTGTTCCTGATGAATACCTTGGTGACGTTATGGGTGACCTAAGCTCACGTCGTGGACAGATTCAGGGTCAGGAAACAAGAAATGGTGCTATCGCTATTTCATCATTCGTTCCACTTGAAAAAATGTTCGGTTATGCAACAGACCTTCGTTCAAGAACTCAGGGCCGTGGTCAGTATACAATGCAGCCAAGCCACTATGACGAAGTTCCAAAGAACATTCAGGACGAAATTATCAATGCAAAAACTAAAAATTAATTTTTTACTTGCATTATTTAAAATTTTTTAGTATAATAAATTTAATAGTTATTTTTTAATAAAGGGAGGAAATTAAAATGGCAAAAGCTAAATACGAAAGAACTAAACCGCATATTAACATCGGTACAATCGGTCACGTTGACCATGGTAAGACAACTCTTACAGCAGCTATTACAAAGGTATTGGCTCTAAACGGACAGGCTGAATTCACAGATTACGCTAATATCGATAAGGCTCCTGAAGAAAGAGAAAGAGGTATCACAATCTCTACAGCTCACGTTGAATATGAAACAGACAACCGTCACTACGCTCACGTTGACTGCCCAGGACATGCTGACTATGTTAAGAACATGATCACAGGTGCTGCTCAGATGGACGGTGCTATCTTGGTTGTATCTGCTGCTGACGGCCCAATGCCTCAGACAAGAGAACATATCCTTCTTTCAAGACAGGTTGGTGTTCCTTACATCGTTGTATTTATGAACAAAGCTGATCAGGTTGACGATCCTGAACTTCTTGAATTGGTAGAAATGGAAATCAGAGAACTTCTTAACGAATATGAATTCCCGGGTGACGATACTCCTATCGTTTCAGGTTCTGCTCTTGGCGTTATCGAATGTGCATCTAACGATGTAAACGATCCTGCTTACAAGTGCATCATGGACCTTATGGCTGCTGTTGACGAATATATCCCAACACCAGACCGTATGGCTGACCAGCCATTCCTAATGCCTGTAGAAGACGTATTCTCAATTACAGGTCGTGGTACTGTTGCTACTGGTAGAGTAGAAAGAGGTACACTAAAACTTAACGATGAAGTTGAAATCGTTGGTCTTACAGACGAAAGCAGAAAAGTTGTTGTTACAGGTATCGAAATGTTCAGAAAACTTCTTGACAGTGCTGAAGCTGGTGACAACATCGGTGCTCTTCTTCGTGGTGTTCAGAGAAACGAAATCGAAAGAGGTCAGGTTCTTTCAGCTCCTGGTTCAATCAACCCTCACACAAAATTCAAGGGTGAAGTTTACGTTCTAACAAAGGATGAAGGTGGTCGTCATACACCATTCTTCAACAACTATCGTCCACAGTTCTATTTCAGAACAACAGACGTTACAGGTGTTGTTAAACTACCTGCTGGCACAGAAATGTGTATGCCTGGTGATAACATCACTATGGATGTTGAACTTATCACTCCTATCGCTATCGAAGCTGGTCTTCGTTTCGCTATCCGTGAAGGTGGCCGTACCGTTGGTGCAGGCGCTGTATCCGATATCCACGAATAATCCAAACCTTAAAATTTCACGAGCACCCATTAAAGGGTGCTCGTTTTTTTTGTGCCCAAAACCAGGCATAAGCCGGGCCGCTGCCACATAAGCATACATCACGATAATATCTGACGAAAGGTGATTGCTATGGCGGAAAGCCGACAAAACCTCTGGCTGATCGGTCGGGAAAAACTGAATATCAAAGGCGCGCTGAAAGTTGAAGATTTCGATCAAAATATCGTTTGCCTGGAAACTGTTCTGGGCAGCCTGGTAA
>JAZQAN010000061.1:0-38527 GCA_045545235.1 Clostridia bacterium
AATACGGACTGGATGATAAAATTATGGAGTTTGAGGTTTCGTCTGCGACCGTAGCAGAAGCCGCAAAGGCGATAGGCTGTGAGGAAGGCGAGATTGCAAAAAGCTTATCGTTTGTGGTTGAGGACAGGGCAATACTTGTCATTGCTTCAGGAAATGCGAAGGTAGACAACGGCAAATTCAAGGCACAGTTCCATACAAAAGCAAAGATGATACCGTTTGATGATGTTGAGAAAATGACAGGTCACGCTGTCGGCGGTGTATGTCCGTTCGGCATAAATGACGGCGTTAAGGTGTATCTTGACAGCTCGCTCAAGCAGTTTGAAACAGTATACCCTGCCTGCGGAAGCTCAAACAGCGCAATTAAGCTGACACTTGAGCAGCTGGAGGATATAACGGACTATGTGGAGTGGGTAGATGTGTGTAAAGACATTGGGTAATGCAACCCCTCAGTCAGCTGTGCTGACAGCTCCCCTTACACAAGGGAGCCTTTGAAAGGAGTACGATTATGAATTTTACTACTTGGTTTGTAATTGCCATTGCAATAATAGTTCCGGGCGCAACATTTATTTTTTACAATAAGGAATAATTTTTGCTCTCAATTTGATATGAATATGTTATCAAAAAGCATTGGCATCCGGATTATACAGTCTTTATGGTTTGCTTTGATGGTGTTAAGTCTATTTCACGATAGAGATGTAATACATAATTTGCATACACTTGAGTATTATGGTATAATATATTGATAAAGTGTATGAAGTCTTTTTTTCGAAATTATTGAAAAAGGTATATTAAATAAAAGTAAGGTGATATTGTGATTATAAAATCTGATTGGCATATACATAGTGAAAGCTCTTATGATGCAACACTTACATTGGAAGAAATTTCAGAAAAAGCAAAAAAATGCGGTATTGAAAAAATTGGTATTACTGACCATGTAAATTTCAATGATGAAAAATTTTTGGGTGATTTGAAATTATCGGCAAAGCGTGTAAAGGAATTTCAAAAAAAGCATCCTGAAACAATTTTAGGAGTTGAGCTTACTCCTATAGAAAAGCCGGAATTTGATTTTATAGAAAAATACGGAATAAGGGAAGGGTATATTCCGCCTGTTCAGGATAAACCGTATGAAATAGAACTTGCACAGACAAAGGAACAATTAATTAGTCTGGGGGTTCGTTATGCGATAGGGGCGGCACATTGCAGAGTTGATGTTCCCATGGCAAGAGAACTTCCGCCGGACAGAGATGCTTTGATTAAAGAATGGTACCGTCAACAAATGTGGCTTGCCTGTGACGAAAGAGTTACAATACTCGGGCATCCCTGGTATAACGGCAATGCTGTTTGGTATGAGGATTTTTCAGTTATTCCGCGGTCAATGAATATGGATATTGCAAGTGCTCTTAAAGAAAACAAAAAATATGTAGAGTGTAATGAATATATGATATGTTCAGAAAAGGCAAGTGAAAAGTTTTGTAAGCAATATGCTGAATTTATAAGGGAACTTTTTGAAATGGGAATACCTGTAACCTATGGTTCTGATTCTCACAGAGAATATGTGCGTCATCTTCCTGAAGCAGAAAAAATTTTGGCAGAGGTTGGCTTTGTTCCCGGTGATTTTTCTGAAATTGATGAAAATGATTTGTGGTAACGTTAATATAATTTAAGTATATGGGAGAATGTAAAATGCAAAGAAAAAGCGGTGTGCTTATGCACATATCATCATTATACGGAGATTACTCCATAGGAAGCTTTGGTAAAGCTGCGAAGGAATTTGTGGACTTTTTATGTGAGTGTAAATTTTCGTACTGGCAGGTATTGCCGTTTTGTATGGCGGATGATGTTAATTCACCCTACCAGTCATATTCTACTTTTGCGGGGAATCCGTATTTTGTAGATTTGGATATTTTAAAAAGCAAGGGGCTTTTTGATGATGCCGAGCTTGATTCTCAACGTCAGCAACAGCCTTACAGTGCAGAATATGTAAAGCTTTATCATACAAGACTTAATTTTTTGAAAGAAATTTCAAAACGTGTAAATTACAAAAATGAAGTCAATAATTTTATTGAGGAAAATCCTTATATAAAACAATTTTGTGAATTTATGGCGTTGAAGGAAGTTAATGACAACAAGCCATGGGCAGAGTGGGAAAATAATGAGTACAACGAAGAAACTCTTTTTATGTGGAAATTTATTCAGTATGAATTTTTTGCACAATGGGCAGAAATTAAGAAATATGCAAACGATAAGGGTATAAAAATTATAGGTGATGTGCCTATTTACGTTTCACTTGACAGTGCCGATGTATGGGCAAACAAGGAACAGTTTTTGCTTGATGAAAGGAATGTGCCTGTATGTGTTGCAGGTGTACCGCCCGATTACTTCTGCGAGGACGGTCAGCTTTGGGGTAACCCTATTTACGACTGGGAAGCTATGAGTAAAAACGGATACAAGTGGTGGGTTGACAGAATTAAGCATATGACAAATATGTTTGACGGTGTGAGAATTGACCATTTTCGCGGTCTTGAGTCGTACTGGGCTGTGCCATATGGCGAAAAAACTGCAAGAAACGGAAAGTGGGTTAAGGGACCCGGTATGGACCTTATAAATAAAATAAATGAGGTTGTAGGTGACAAGCTTATAATGGCGGAGGATTTGGGCGAAATTACTCCTGAAGTTGAAAAGCTTGTTAAAGACAGCGGTTATCCCGGTATAAGAGTATTTCAGTTTGGTTTTTTGGGTGATTATGACAACCCTCATATGCCGCATAATTATTGCAACAACTGTGTTGCGTACACCGGTACTCACGATAACAACACTCTGCTTGGTTACCTTTGGGAGCTTGATGAAGGCAACAAAAAGCGTATGCTTGAGTATTGCAATTATCATTCACCTGACTGGGAAAGAGGTTATGACAGTATTTTACGTTCAATGTTTTCAAGCTGTGCAGGTCTTGTGATACTTCCTATTCAGGATTTGCTTGGGTATGGGTCTGATACACGAATAAACATACCCGGCAAGGCAGACGGAAACTGGCAGTTTAGAATTACAAAGGAACAGCTTCAAAGCATTGATAAAAACAAATTCAAACATTATAACGAATTGTATAAAAGAGGCTAATTATAAATTTGGAGAAGGGATGTTAGTATGTACCAATTTTTAAAGGATTTGGTTACAGATAAAAAAGTTTTAATATTAGGGTTTGGCAGAGAAGGCCGTGCCACATATAATGTAATAAAAAATATGCCCTGCCAAATAGGTATTGCCGACAAAAATGAAGTGTCTTTTGATTGTGATGCAAAGTTTGTAACAGGTGATGATTATCAGAAGGCAATTTACGATTATGATATAGTTTTCAAAAGCCCCGGTATAGTTTTGGAGGACCAGAGTGAAGAGGTGCTTTCAAAAATTGTTGCTCAGGCCGACTGTATGATTAAAAGATATAAAAATCAAATTATCGGTATTACAGGCACAAAGGGGAAAAGTACTGTTACAACCCTTATTTATCATATTTTGAAAAATGCGATAGGTAACTGTATTCTTATGGGTAACATTGGTATACCTGCATTTGATATGATTGATGAAATTGATGAAAACAGCATTCTTGTATATGAATTTTCCTGCCATCAGCTTGAGTATTCAAAGTATTCACCACACACCGGCATACTTTTAAATATCTTTCCCGAACATCTTGACCACTATGGTACGGTGGAAAAGTACGATGCGGCAAAGAAAAATATCTATGCCAATCAAAATGCTGATGACATGCTGATTTGTAATGTTGATAATGTGCCTGATAAGAAATATAACGGAAAAAATCTTGTAACTGTATCACTTGATAAAAAGGCAGATGTGTATATTGATGGCAATACTATTGTTGATTTTGACAAGGTGATTGACTTTACAGAGTTTGAAAGCAGTCTGCTTGGCAGACATAATATGTATAACATTGCTATTTGCTATAATGTATGTAAAAATTACGGTGTAAGCCTTGAGGAATTTAAAAAGCATCTGAAAACATACAAGCCACTTCCTCACAGATTGGAGTTTGCAGGTGAGTATGGTGGTGTAAAGTATTATGATGATTCCATTTCAACAATTGGTGAAACAACTATTCAGGGACTTGAAAGCCTTGAAAATGTAGGCACACTTATTATAGGCGGAATGGACAGAGGAATATGTTATGACCAACTTGTGGAGTTTTTAAAGGACTACAAGCTTCAAAATATAATTTGTATGTACGATACGGGTAAAAAACTTTATGAAAGACTAAAAGAATACAAGGATAAAAATGTTGTGCTTGTTGATAATCTTGAACAGGCGGTTGTAAAGGCTAAAACCTTAACACCAAAGGGGACTGCGTGCTTGATGTCACCTGCCGCCGCAAGCTACGGATTTTTCAAGAATTTTGAAGAACGTGGTGATAAATTCAAAGAATTAATTAAGAATTAAAGGACAGTAACTAATTATATGTTACTGTCCTGATTTTTGTTATTACTGATTTTCTTTTTCTATTATATCGTGAATAAGGTGATTTTTACGCTCGGTTAAAAAGTCTATCCACTGCTGTGGGTTGATAAATGGATTTACATCGGGGTTTTCTTCAAGTGCCTTCAGGTTTTCAACAGTATTGTTTCCTTCTACGTGGTTGCCTATGTTTATATCAACAGGCAGTTTGAGAAGTCTTTCAATACTGTTTAAAAACTTTTGTCTGTGGTCATATGTAAGATTATTTTTTTCTATAAATGCCTTTGTCATTGTGTTTGTTCCTGCACCGCCGAACATACAAGCTTTATATGTGTTTTTGCCGTCGGTTACATCAAATAAAAATGACATTGTACCATCTGTGTGGCCCGGTGTTAAAAGACATTCTATTTTTGTGTTTCCTAACTCTATAGTATCACCGTCATCCAAAAATTCATCAACTCTGAATGGTGAAAAGTCATAGTGGAAAATTTCGCGATTGTAAAGGGGCATATCTGCTTTGCTCATAAACACCTTTGCACCGCAAAGATTAACAAGCATTTCGGTTGCATTTGTGTGGTCATAGTGACAATGTGACAAGAGGATGTACTTTACATCCTTTGGGTTAAAGCCAAGCTCCCATATATTGTTTATTACAAGGTAAAAGTTTTCTTTATAGCCCGGATCTATTAAAATAAGACCGTCACCTGTATCAATAATGTGTGTTGATGATGGCTTTGTGCCTACAAAATAAAGATTGCCAAAAATTCTGCCAGGCTTGACATAGCCTAACCATGGATCCTGTTTTAACATATTAATCAATCTCCTTATTTATATATTCCGTAGGGGAACATCCTGCGGTTTTTTTGAAAATTTTTGAAAATGTAAATGTGTCATCATACCCCACAAGGGTAGCAACCTCACTTACCTTAAAGCCTCGTTTTAATAATTCACAAGACTTTTTTATTTTGTAATTTATTATATACTGCTGTATGGTAACACCCTTTCTTTCTTTGAAAATTCTTGAAAGGTAGCGTCTGTTTATGTTTAAATTGTCGGCAATCTCCTCAACATAAAGCTTTTTCATATAGTTGGATTTTATGTAGTCGGCAACGGTTTTTACGTAATCGCTTTTGGAATTAGTGTTTTCGAAAAGCACCGTGATTACTTCATAAAGCTTGCCTGTTAAAAATTCCGACCTTGTGTTTTCAAGCTCCTGAACTTCCAACATTTCTGTAAAAGTATTGGCTTTGAATTTTTCCACAACATCAAGCATACGGAACTTTTCTGCAAGCTCTCCGTTAAAATGAACCCATATATATTCCCAGGGGTCATTTTCGTCGGCTACGTATGTGTAAACGCCATTTGGCTTTATTATGAAAATTTCATCTTTTTTTACAGGGTAACATTCGTTTTCATAATATACCTTGCCACAGCCCTTTGACACATAATGAATTATATAAAAGTCCGTATAGGCATATTTAAAGCTATGGTTTGGCTTGCACTTTTCAGTGCCGAAGGTAAGTACGTTTAAGGTTTTAAAGTTTTTGTTTTCTATAATGAAACTTGACATTTCCATCACCTTTTTTTATATTATCACATATGAATTTGTTTTGCAATAGCATATTGTACGGTTTTAAAAGTTACATTATGACATATTTTGTTTACTTTTTGCCATTTTATTATTTTGAAATAAGATATATTATATGAGTATAATATACTTGGAGGTATTTAAAATGATTAAAGTTACTTTTATGGGTGCAGGAAGTACAGTATTTGCAAAAAACGTACTTGGTGATATTATGCTTACAGAAGCTTTGCATAAAGTGGAAATTGCACTTTATGACATTGATGGTGAGCGTCTTGATGAATCTTATGAGCTTATAACAGCTCTTAACAAAAATGTTAACGAAGGAAGAGCTGTAGTTAAAAAATACCTTGGTGTGGAAAACAGAAAGGAAGCTCTTCGCGGTGCAACATTTGTTGTTAATGCCATTCAGGTTGGCGGTTACGAGCCAAGCACTGTTATTGATTTTGAAATTCCTAAAAAATACGGCTTGAAGCAGACTATTGCAGATACTTTGGGTATTGGCGGTATATTCCGTGCACTTCGTACAATTCCTGTTATGCGTGAATTTGCAGAGGATATGGAAGAAGTTTGCCCTAATGCAATTCTTTTGAATTACACTAATCCTATGGCTATGCTTTCAGGCTATATGCAAAGATACACAAAAGTTAAAACAGTTGGTCTTTGTCACAGTGTACAGGTTTGCACAAAGACTCTTTATGAGTCACTTGGTCTTGAAAAGCCTGAAAATACAATTGAAAAAATTGCAGGTATCAACCATATGGCATGGCTTTTGGAAATTAAGGATAAGGACGGAAACGACCTTTACCCTATGCTTCGTGAAAAAGCAAAGAATTTCAATGACCCTGAATGTGACAACCTTGTAAGACTTGATTATCTGAACAGATTTGGCTACTATGTAACCGAAAGCAGTGAGCACAATGCAGAATACAACCCATTCTACATAAAGCACAGATATCCAGAACTTATTGAAAAATACAACATTCCTCTTGATGAATATCCAAGAAGATGCATAAAGCAGATTGAACGTTGGAATCAACAGAAGGAAGAAATTTTCAACGGCGGTAATATTACACATGAGCGAAGCCGTGAATATGCGTCACACATTATTGAGGCTATTGTAACTAACAAACCATATCAATTTGGCGGTAATGTTCAGAACACAGGTCTTATTCCAAACCTTCCTTCAAATGCCTGCGTAGAAGTACCTTGTATTGCAGACGGAAAAGGTGTTACACCTATGTATGTGGGTGAGCTTCCAATGCACCTTGCGGCTATGAATATGACAAACATCAACCCACAGCTTCTTACAATTAATGCAGCAGTTACAAAGAAGAAGGAAGATGTTTACTACGCCGCTATGATGGACCCACATACAGCTGCAGAGCTTTCAATTGATGACATTGTAAGTATGTGTGACGAAATGATTGAGGCACATAACAACACTCCATTTAAGGTTTTGTGGTAAGCTTAAAAATGTAGTTTTACAAGGGCTATTCATTAAACTATGTCTATTTTTTAACAAAACTTGATTTTTCTCTTATGAAGGTATATAATTTAATTGGAAAATTTGTGGGAGGAATAAAAAATGGATAAAAAAGAATTTGCACTAAAAAAACATGAAGAGTGGAACGGTAAACTTGAAGTTGCCCTAAGATGTGAAGTAAACACCAAGGAAGACCTGGCTGTTGCTTATACTCCGGGTGTTGCAGAACCTTGTCTTGCAATATCTGAAAACACAGACCTTAGCTACACTTACACAAGACGCGGTAATATGGTAGCGGTTGTTACTGACGGTACTGCAGTTTTGGGGCTTGGGGATATTGGTCCTGAAGCAGGTATGCCTGTTATGGAAGGTAAGTGTGCTCTATTTAAGAGATTTGGCGACGTTGATGCATTCCCTCTTTGCGTACGTTCTAAGAGCGTTGATGATATCGTAAACACTGTTAAGCTTATTGCAGGCTCATTCGGCGGGGTTAACCTTGAAGATATCTCTGCTCCAAGATGTTTTGAAATTGAAAAAAGACTTAAGGAAGAATGTGACATTCCAATCTTCCATGACGACCAGCACGGTACTGCTGTTGTTTGTCTTTCAGCTTTGATGAATGCTCTTAAAATTGTTAAAAAGGATATTTCAGAAATTACTGCAGTTGTTAATGGTTGCGGTGCAGCAGGTGTTGCTATTACAAAGCTTCTTATAAGCGTTGGTCTTAAAAATGTAATTATCTGCGACACTAAGGGTGCTATTTATGAAGGCAGAGGAAACCTTAACGAATCTAAACAGGAAATGGCTGAAATTACCAATAAGGGTAAAATTGCAGGTACTCTTGCAGAGGTTATTAAGGGTGCAGATGTATTTATCGGTGTTTCTGCTCCGAAGATGCTTACACCTGAAATGATTAAGACTATGGCTAAAGACCCTATCGTGTTTGCTATGGCTAACCCTATTCCTGAAATTTTGCCTGACGAAGCTAAAGAAGCAGGCGTTGCTGTTATGGGTACAGGTCGTTCAGACTTCCCTAACCAGATTAACAACGTACTTGCATTCCCCGGTATCTTCCGCGGTGCTTTGGATGTTCGTGCAAGTGATATTAATGACGAAATGAAAATTGCCGCTGCAAAGGCAATCGCTTCAATGGTTAAGGATGATGAGCTTAACCCTGAATACATTATTCCTGATTCATTCCATCCGGAAGTTTCAAAGGCTGTTGCAGATGCAGTAGCAGAAGCGGCTAAGAAAACAGGCGTAGCAAGAATATAATTAACAATTATTGAGAAACCCGAAAAATCGGGTTTCTTTTTTTGCAAAAATTGATAATTGTGGTAGAAATGCTATGAATTTCTTTGATTGTTTATTTGTCGAAATATTTAGAAATTTGACGATGAAAAGGGACTTGTATTTTATTTTGTAATTTGGTATAATAATACTGCGATATGATTAATCAAATTGATTGTCCAATTTAATATATTTAACAGAGGTTGTATTTGAAAAAAATGCAAGCTCTTAACTCTGTTGAATTTTTTTAAATTGGACTTTGTTAAATCATGTCGCAATGAAAAGCTTGCGTTTTTTAGCGTCGGCTTTTGTCGGCGCTTTTTTGTTTTTATACTAAATTGCAAAGGAGTATATAAAATGGTAAAGGACGAAATGTATTACAAATTATTTAATAAAATTACAGATATTTTGGAAACTATAAAAAATATGGAGGAGGAAATAAAACAAATACAGATAGAAACGGAAGAAATGTACATAAATGAAGAATAAGAGATAGGGAAATCCTGAAAGGATTTCCTTTTTTAATGCAGAATTATTGTTGGAATGCTTTGCATTTCTTTGGTTTTTATGCGGAATGCATTAATTCATTCCTATTCATTCGTCATTTTAAAAATTGCAGGGAAATGATTTATTCCTTTTGTTCTTGCCTTTTCTTTTAACTTATTATATAATATAAAGGTATTTTTATTGGTGAGGAAGAGAAAATGATAAAATATATTTTGTTTGATCTTGATGGTACACTTACTGACCCTGAAGAGGGGATAACAAAATGTGTACAGTATGCACTTAAAAAATTTGGTATAGAAAAAAGTTGTGACGAGCTTTTGGAATTTATTGGTCCGCCACTTAAAGAGCAGTTTATGGAATATGCAGACCTTTCGGAAGAGGATGGGGAAAAAGCAGTTGCATATTACCGTGAACGGTATGCACCAAAGGGGATTTTTGAAAACGGTGTATATGACGGGGTGCTTGAAATGCTTGCAAGCCTTAAGGAAAAAGGTTACATTCTTGCAGTGGCTACAAGCAAGCCTTCAATTTATTCAAGGCAGATTTGTGATAAATACGGCATATCCGACTACATCACATACCTTTCGGGAAGTGAGCTTGACGGCACAAACACCGACAAGGCGGCAGTTATAAAAATTGCTATGGACCATCTTGGTGCAGCTGCCGACAATACTATTATGGTGGGTGACAGAATTTTTGACCTTGAGGGTGCGAAGAAAAACAAAATCCCCGCTATTGCAGTAACATACGGCTATGCCGCAGACGGAGAGTTTGACGGGGCGGATGCCATTGGGTTTGCATCCTCGCCTGAAGATGTTATAAGAATTTTGGAAAATATATAGAGGTAATTAAAATGAATAACTATAAAAGTGTAAAAGCTGCATGTTATATGACTAATATTTCTATGGCTATTGTAACAAACATTACGCCTATTTTATTTTTAACATTCAGGGAGCTTTACGGAATATCATATTCCCTTCTGGGACTTTTGGTTTTTATAAATTTTTGCACACAGCTTACTATTGACTTGATATTCTCATTCTTTTCACACAAGTTTGATATACCTAAAACTGTTAAGTTTACACCTGTGCTTACATTTACGGGATTTTTAATTTTTGCCCTGTGGCCTATGGTTTTTCCGCAAACGGCATATGTAGGTATTGTAATAGGTACAGTGGTGTTTTCGGCATCGGGGGGTCTTTGTGAGGTTTTAATAAGCCCTGTTATTGCGGCTATACCTGCTGATGAGCCTGACCGTGAAATGAGTAAGTTACATTCCATATATGCCTGGGGCGTTGTTGGTATGGTAATTTTTGCAACCTTGTTTCTTGCAATATTTGGAAAACAAACGTGGGGGTTGCTTATACTTATATTTATGCTTGTGCCTGTTATGGCGGCAGTTTTGTTTGCAAAATCTGAAATTCCGCCTATGGAAACTCCAAAAAAGGTATCCGGTGCACTTAAAATGCTTAAAAACAAGGTTCTTATTATGGCGGTTATCGGAATTTTTCTTGGTGGTGCGGCAGAGTGCACAATGGCTCAATGGTGTTCGGGGTACATAGAAAATGTCACTAAACTTCCAAAGGTTTTGGGGGATGTTTTTGGTGTTGCATTGTTTTCTGTTATGCTTGGACTTGGCAGAACTATATATGCAAATGTTGGCAGAAATATTGAAAAGGTTTTGTTTATGGGTGCCTGCGGTGCGGTTTTGTGCTACGCTGTTGCGGTAATTTCTCCATACCCTGTGGTTACTCTTATTGCCTGCGCCTTTACGGGCTTTTGCACATCTATGTTGTGGCCGGGAAGTCTTATTGCTGTATCTGACAGAATCCCTGACGGTGGAGTGTTTATGTATGCTATGATGGCATCGGGCGGTGACCTTGGTGCATCGGTTGTGCCACAGCTTGTGGGAGTTGTTACCGACAAGGTTATGGTTTCGGATTACATGATGAAAATTGCATCAGGCTTTAATATGACTATTGAACAGCTTGGTATGAGATGCGGTATGCTTTTGGGTGTAATTTTTCCGCTTATTGGGGTTTTTGTTTTTGGCAAAATGTTAAAGGATAAAAAGAAGTTATAGAAAATAGGGTTTGTCACAGAATGATTTCATTTTGTGACAAACCCTATTATTTTATATTATGAACTCTTCTTCCGGTTTTGAAAGATACTGGTTAAGTGTCATTTTATAGTGCTTTTTAAAGCAACGAATAAGGCTGCTGCTATCGTTAAAGCCACAAAGCTCGGCAGCCTCCTGACGTGTTTTTCCTTCCTTTAAAAGTTTTATTACATTTTTCAGCCGGTAGTATATTATATAGTTGTTAAGTGTTACGCCTGTGTGTTTTTTAAAAGCAGTCATAAGTGTTGTACGGCTTATATAAAGCTTTTCCGCAAGGTCGGATGCAATAATCTTTTCCTGATAATGATTTTCTATATAAGAAAGTGCATTTACAATGTAATCGGGAACAGGTGCAAAGTTAACTTCCTTTGAGGATGCAAATTCCTTTATATATGAAAGAAAATAAAGTATAAGCATTTTCTGACGGAATGGGTCTGTTTCAGATTCTATTCTTTTTATAATGGTTTTGCAAAAGTCCTTTTCTTCATTGGAAATTGAAATTATACCACCTGTATTTTCAAAAATCTCTATAAGCTGTTGCCATTCCGGAACGGCAGTTGAAATAAAGTCCTGGGAAAACACAAGATATATTCTGCTGTACAATGTATCGGGAAGGCAGGAAATAAAATGAGGTGTACCCGGGCGTGTAAGTACAATACAGCTTTTTTTATTTTCCTTTGTTCTGTCTGAAAAAATAATTTTTGTATTGCCTGAAAGTATAATGTTTATTTCATAAAAATCGTGCTTATGAAAGCCTGTTACAGAGGTGTAGTAGCCTTCTTTATAGTCTATATGAAAGTCGTTCCATTTTTCCTTATAGCCGTAATCATACAGTGAATTAATCATTTTATTCCCTACCTTATTGTACGTTTATACAATTATTATAACTATTTACACTAAAAAAAGCAATATTTTTATGTTTGGTTGAACGATTTGCATATTTATGTGAATGATTTTCTATTGTTTACAATTTGTTGTTTGAGTATAATTCAATAAGAATAAATTGTAAGGGAGAATTATTATGAGTTCAGTAAAATATGAAATTAGCACACTTGAAAATTATTGTCTTGAGGTTTTTGAAAAACTTGGTTTTTCAAAGGCGGATGCAAAGAAAATAACAGATGTTTTGATTCTTGCAGATTTGTACGGCATTGAGTCACACGGTACTCAAAGACTTATAAGATATTACACACAGATTATGAAAAACAGTATACACGTTGATGCTAAGCCTGAGGTTGTGTTTGAAACACCTATTTCTGCAGTAATTGACGGTAATTCAGGTATGGGGCAGGTTATATCTGACTATGCTATGAATCTTGCCATTGAAAAGGCTGAAAAGTGCGGTATGGGTATTGTAACCGTAAGAAATTCAAACCACTTTGGTATAGCAGGCTACTATGCAAAAATGGCAGCAGACCGTGGATATCTTGGTATTGCTACAACAAATTCAGAATCTATTATGGTACATACAAATTCAAGAAAGGCTATGCTTGGTTCAAACCCTATTGCAGTTTCTATGCCTGCAGAACCTTATCCGTTTTTGTTTGATGCGGCTACTACTGTTGTGCCACGCGGTAAAATAGAGGTTTATAACAAAAAGGAAGCAGAACTGAAATCAGGCTGGGGCGTTGATGAGGCAGGCAGAGAATGTACTGATGCAAAACACGTGCTTGACTGCATTATAGGCAAGCAGGGCGGAGGTATTCTGCCACTTGGCGGTGCAACTGAAGAAAGCGGAAGTCACAAGGGCTACGGATATGGTATGATTTGCGAAATTTTCTCTGCAATCCTTTCAGGCGGTGCGACATCAAACCACCACGTACGCAGGGAAAATCAGGGTGCGGGTTCTGCACATTCATTTACCGCAATTTCTCTTGACCTTTTCGGTGATGCGGCTGAAATTAAAAACAATATGTCTGTATTTTTGGAAGAGCTTCGAAATGCACCTAAAGCAGAGGGATGTGACCGCATTTATACACACGGTGAAAAGGAAATTTTAAACTACAACGACCGTATTAAAAACGGTGTAGAGGTTAATATTAATACTGTTAAGGAAATGAAGGAAATTGCAAATAAGCTTGGCATAGATTTTAAATAAAAAACTTGACTTATTTTTGAAAATAGTATATAATATATAAAGTTTCAGGCTATGAAGGTGTGTAAGTAGCACGTTACCAAAAGCTTAAGAGAGTGGTTGTCATCGGCTGTAAGCAACCGCAGTGGGGTAGTGTGTGAATTTCAGCATCGGAGCTTTCTGCGAAAGTCTTTGATATAAGCAGGGTGTTTATGCTCACGAAAAAAGCATTTTAAGTGCGGAATTTCAAATTCCGAATTCGGGTGGTACCGCGGGTTAATTCAAAGCTCGTCCCTTATATGGGGCGGGCTTTTTTTAATTAAGAATGAAGAATTAAGAATGAAGAATTATGGTAGAAACACTTTGTGTTTCTTTTAAAAAAATGCGAAGCATTTTAACCAAAATTCTGCACTCTTCACTCTGCATTCTGCATTTATAACTTGCTGAAAGGAAGGTATATATAATGACAACTATTGAAGTTAAACAAAAGTTTGATGAAGCACTTCTTAAAGTAAACACAATAGAAGAGCTTGAACAGTTGCGTGTTGAATACACGGGTAAAAAAGGTTATGTTACAGAGCTTATGAAGGAAATGAAATCTCTTTCCAATGAAGAGAAGAAGGAATTCGGGCAGGCTGTAAACGTACTTAAAAATGAAGTTAATGACATTTTGACTGCAAAGAGAAAGGAAATGGAGCAGAAGGCTATTGAGCTTGAAAACAGCCGTATGCCTGAATTTGACGTTTCAATTCCTGCTGACCTTACACGTGGGTCTTACCATCCTATTACTTTGGTACAGCGTCAGTGTGAGGAAATTTTCAAGGCGATGGGCTTTGCTGTTGAGGATTACAGTGAAATTGTTACAGACTATGAGTGTTTTGAGTCACTTAACATTCCTAAAAGCCACCCTGCACGTGACATGCAGGATACCTACTATCTTGAAAACGGTCAGCTTCTAAAGTCACAGACTTCTGCGGCACAGAATGCTATCTATAAAAAATATAAGGATGCTCTTGTAAACGAGGGTAAGGCTATTAAGGCTATATTCCCCGGCAGATGCTTCAGAAACGAAGCTACTGATGCCTGCCACGAAAACACATTCTTCCAGATGGAGGGTGTTATGGTAGACAAGAACATTTCTATTTCAAACCTTATTTTCTTTATGAAAACTATGCTTTCCGAAGTATTCCGTAAGGATATTAAGGTTCGTCTTCGTCCCGGCTTTTTCCCATTTGTGGAACCCGGCTTTGAGCTTGACATAAGCTGCCTTATCTGCGGTGGTGAAGGTTGCCCTTCATGTAAGCACAGCGGTTGGCTTGAGCTTTGCCCATGCGGTATGATTCATCCGGAAGTTTTAAAGGCTGGCGGCATTGACCCTGATGAATACACAGGCTTTGCTTTTGGTCTTGGTCTTACAAGACTTGCTATGATGAAGTACGGCGTAAAAGACATCCGTGACCTTAACAGCGGAAGCCTTAAGGTTTTAACTCAGTTTACGGATGATAAATAAGGGAAGGAGAGTGTAAATATGTTTTTATCAATGAACTGGATTTCTGACTTTGTTGACTTTACAGGTCTTGACAAGTTGGAGCTTATTAATAAATTTTCACTTTCAACTGCAGAGGTTGAAAACGAAATATTCTTTAAGGGTAGTGATATTTCAGGCATTGTTGTTGCAGAAATAAAGTCTGTTGAGGACCATCCTGAATCTAAAAAGCTACACCTTTTGAAGGTGGACATTGGCGAGGCAGAACTTGTAGATGTTGTCTGCGGTGCACCTAATGTAAGAGTAGGTATGAAAACTGCATTTGCAAAGCTTGGTGCTAAAATAGGGGATATTGAAATTACACCTCGTAAGCTTGCAGGTTACACTTCAAACGGTATGTGTTGTTCTGAAAAAGAGCTTGGTATTGGTGATTCAAACGAAGGTATTATGGATATTACCGAGGATGTTGCTTTGGGTACAGACCTTAAGGAAGTTTATGAAATTGAGGATATTGTATTTGAAGTTGACAACAAGTCACTTACTAACCGCCCTGACCTTTGGGGACACTACGGTATTGCCCGTGAATTTGCGGCTCTTGCAGGCAGACAGTTAAAGCCTCTTGATGTTGTGGACCTTTCTAAATACAACGATTTGCCGAAAATTGATATGAAAATTGAAAATGACCTTTGTTACAGATATTCTTGTCTTAACGTTGACAACATTAATGTACACAAAAGTCCTATGAATATGAGAATTCGTCTTTTCTACTGTGGTATGAGAGGTATAAATTTCCTTGCTGACCTTACAAATTACCTTATGCTTGAAATGGGGCAGCCTATGCATGCCTTTGATTCACGCAAGGTTGAAAAGATAAGAGTTAAAACTTTCGACAAGGGATTTAACTTTACAACCCTTGACGGTGTTGAAAGAGAAATTGACGAAAATACACTTATGATTTGCAACGACAATACACCTGTTGCTATAGCAGGTATTATGGGTGGTCTGGATTCTGAAATTGTTGAGGATACTACAACACTTACTTTGGAATCTGCTACTTTTGATGCAGTATCTGTTCGTAAGTCTGCATCACGTCTTGCTCACAGAACTGATGCTTCAATGCGTTATGAAAAGAGCCTTGACCCTGAAATGACCGTTCCTGCAATTGCTCGTTTTGTAAAGCTTCTTACAGACATTGACAACGGTGCAAAGGTTGTTTCTTCACTTACTGATGAATATGCAAAGAAATATGACGAGGTTTCACTTTCCTTCAACAAGGCTTTTGTTGATAAATACACAGGTATTGAAATTTCAAATGACACTATTGTAAAAACACTTATTTCTCTTGGTTTTGGAGTAGATGTAAAGGAAAATGACTTTACTGTTAAAGTGCCAAGCTGGAGAGCAACCAAGGACGTTACAATAAAGGCTGACATAATAGAAGAGATTACAAGAATATACGGTTATGACAATTTTGACATCCATACTGCGGAAGTTCCTCTTTATCCGGTAAGAGTTTCTCAGGAAAAGGATGACGAAGAAAGAATAAAAGATATTCTTGTTAAAAAGTTTGATATGCACGAGCTTCATTCATATGTATGGGCATACTATGATGAATACAAGGCTTTGGGCATTGAGGTTGAAGAAAATGTAGAGCTTGTAAATGCTGCTAACCCTAACATCCGTACAATTCGTAAGTCAATTATTCCTACACAGCTTTGTCAGGTTAAGTACAACACTAATTATGCACCTGCTTTTGGTGTGTTTGAAATAGGCAGAGTAGTTAACGGCTTAAAGACAGACGGTATGTGTAATGAAAGCAAAAAGCTTGCAATTACTTTGTTTGACAAAACATGTGATATGGAAAAGCTTTACTTTAAGCTTCGTGATATGATTGCAGTATTCTGTGATGATATCAAGCACCAGCCTTTGACTTTTGAAAAGGCAGAGGCTTCACATTCATATGAACATCCGAAAAATCTTAACAAGATTTATTGTGGCGGTGTGCTTATTGGTGAAATGGGCATTGTAAACCCTCAGGTTTCTAAAAAGATTGATAAGAAGGCAAATATTGTATTTGCAGAAATTGATGTAGAAGCATTTGCAACAATCAAAAATGCAAGCATTAAATATGTTGAACCTTCAAAGTTCCCTGAAATTGAAATTGACCTTTCATTTATGACAGAAAAATTTGCACCTGTTGCAAAGGCAATTGAAAATACAAAGTGTGAGCTTATAAAATCTGTTTCTGTTACAGACATTTATACCGATGATAATGGTAAGTCTATTACTACAAAAATTGTGTTCTCTCATCCTGAAAGAACTCTTACAAAGGAAGAGGTACTTAAGGTTACTGACAGCATAATAGAAGAGTTGGGTACACAGAATATTAACCTAAAAAATGCAGTGCAGCTATGATTTTGGCGATGACCGTTAAAAGGCACTAATAATGTTTTGGTAATAAGATAAAATTTATAATTTTATTTAAAGTATTAATGGAATGATATGTAGAAATCCGTATGTTATCATACGGATTTCTTTTTATGCCTTTTAACTATAGACAAACCTCACCCGAGCCGTACCGTCGTACTGTCTCGGGTCACCCCTGCGGTTCGGTTTGCCTATTCCTCATCCAAAATCCTTACGCTGTTTTCGGCGATGAATGTTACTTTAAAAGAGTGTGGAACCACGCTCTTTTTTAGTTGATAAGTGATGGTTGATAATTAATGAAAAACGAGAATGTAAAATCATTTTTTACATTCCCGTTAGTAAATATTATTTATTAATTCTTTCTATAGAAACTGCCTTTCCCGTAGTTTTGTCAATGTCTATTATAACTGCATCCATAGAGGCTTCGCCCTCTTCAATTTCGTGCTTTTGGGGAAGCGAGGTTAAAAACCTTTTTATTATAATATCTTTTTTTACACCTAAAATACTGTTATGGCAACCTGTCATACCTATGTCGGTAATGAAAGCGGTTTTGCCGTCCAGAATTTTTTCGTCGGCAGTCTGCACGTGTGTATGTGTGCCGAAAACTGCGGAAACCTTTCCGTCAAGGTAGTAGCCCATAGCCATTTTTTCACTTGTTGCCTCGGCGTGGAAGTCTACTATTATAACATCGGCTTCGTCCTTTATTTTTTCAATAATGGCATCTGCCTTACGGAAGGGGCAGTCTACACATTCCATATATACTCTGCCCAAAAGGTTTATAACTGCAATTTTTACACCGAAGAAGTCTGTTACAATATAACCCTCACCTGCAGTTTCAGGAGGCAGGTTTGCAGGGCGTATAATGGGAAAATCTTCATCAAAAAGCTTATTTATATCGTAGTTATTGAAGGTGTGGTTTCCCATAGTTATAACATCTGCACCGCAGTTGTAAAGCTTTTTTGCAATTTCACGGTTTATACCCTTACCTACAGGTGTGGCATTTTCGCCGTTTACTATTACAAAGTCAATTTTATTAAGTTTTTTTACAGAGTCAAGGTTCTTTTGCAGGTAGTCCACGCCGGGATTTCCCACAACATCACCTATAATTAAAAATCTCATATATTTACCTACTCGTGTGTTATTCCGTATTTTTCCTTCTTTTCATCCTGACCGCTTAAAATGAGGCGTATGCCTGTTACAAGTGCGGTTATGAAGGTTATGTCGAATATAATGTTGAATGTGTACATATTAAAGTTTACATCACAGTTGCCGTGGTAGAGTGCACTTGCAAAAAGTGAAAGCAAAAGTGCAACTGTAAGACCAATATAAAATTCGGCAAAATACTTATATTCACTATGCTTTTTCCTTACAACAACAGACAGTATAATTGATACAATTACAAATACAAGTGTTGTAACAAGATTTACAGGGAAAAAGAGTTTTTTGGCAGTACTGTATGGTGTAAAGCCAAAATCTTTATCATTGTAAAAAGCAAGAGATGCTTGATTTGAAATAATTTTCACTGCTTTTACAGGATGGGTTAAATAGTATTTCATAAGCTTTGAATATGAAATTTTTGAATAGAAATTACTTTCAAGGTCGTATTCCTTTTCGTTTTCCTTCATACCAAAATAAACTTCTTTGAAATCATCAAGTTTAGGGTCAAGACCAAGCTCTGTAACACTGTCATATTTACACACACCGAAGAATACGGAGTTGTAAATTTGTTGTTTGTAATCAAATGGCTTATAATTAAGAGTGAATACTAAACTTTGTACAATTGTTACTGCACCAAGAACAATGGATATAATCTTTGCTGTTGTGCTTTTTGAAAGCTTTGAAAGTCTTATAATCAAAGCACCGAATACTATTGCCGTAATTGCCTGAACAACACCTATTGAGCCGTAAAGAACAGTTAAGACAAAAAGCACTACTGTTGCAGTTATTCCCACATTTCCCTTTTGATATGTTATTACAAATACTGCAAATATCAAAAGAAGAAGAGTAAGTATAAGCGGTTGATTATAAAAAGTTTTGAAATATGCTATGTTTGAAAAATCAAGGAATATAACGGGAAGTAAAACTACTGCCAGGTACCCGGTCCATTTATATTTTGTGACCATTGCAGACTTTGAAAGCATACAAAGTGATGCAAATGCAAAAGCAGAATAAATGAATGCAGGCAGGTTGACAGAAAACTGTTGTTCTTTGTTTGCAAAGCTTTTAATAAAAGTGACGAATGATTCCAAGGTTCCGTTAATTGAAAAAACATTGCCCATAACTGCGTTTGTGTTTTCATCAACAAAGTACATTCCAAGCTTTTCATAAAGCACATAGGGGAATGTACCTATATTAACCTTTGAAGACAAGAATGCAACAATAAGCATTATTAAAGAAATAGCTGCAGTTATAATCAACGGCAGGAATTTTTTGAATTTCATATTTTTAATCCTCTCTTTTTAAATTATTACGTCCCCAAGCAAATACAATGAGCCGCACACGCATATTACGCTGTTTTCATCCCACATACTTTTTGCAATTTCCAGAGCCTTGTTGACGTCCTCGTGGGAATAGACCTCCGAAATGTATTTTTTTGCTGTCAGGGCAAGCTCGTCTGCAGTTGCACGTCTTGGATTATTTGCCTGTGTGGCAATAAAAACATCAACTGACGGGGCAAGGGTTTTAATACACTTTTCGAATTCCTTGTCCTTTAGCATTGCCATTACTATTATAATTTTTTTGTTGGAAAAATATGCTTCCAAACCGTTTTTCAGTGCAAGCACTCCTGAATAGTTGTGTGCACCGTCTTCAATAATTAGTGGATTTTTACTTACAATTTCAAGCCTTCCGCGAAATTTTGTAGTGGCAAGGCCTTTTTTGATAAATGCATACTCAATGCCCATAAGCTTTGCTGCCTCAATGGCGCTTATTGCGTTGTAAACCTGATGGTTGCCAAGCATATTGATGTGATATTCTTCACCTTTGTAGGTGAAGCTTGTGCCGTCAATATCCTGACTTATAATTGTTACACTATTTTTATCGGCAATTGTAAGAGGAACACCCTTTTCGGTTGTTGTTTTGATTATAACTTCGTTGGCATCCTCCGGATTGTCGGCATATGAAACGGTTTTGGAGCCTGTTTTTATAATGCCGCACTTTTCAAAGGCAATATCAGAAATTGTATTGCCAAGATATTCTGTATGGTCAATGCTTATGCTTGTAATAACAGAAACAAGTGGAGGGGGGATTACGTTTGTGGCATCGAACCTGCCACCCATACCAACCTCTAATGTGACAAAGTCGCAACCCTCCTGTTCAAAGTACAAAAGACCTATTGCTGTTACAACCTCAAATTCAGTAGGTGTAAGTCCGTTCTTTTCTATTGCGTCTTTTACTGCGGTTGTACACTCTGCAAGCCTTTGTGGAGAAATTTCACAATTGTTTATCTGTATACGTTCAGTAAATGAATGTACATATGGTGAAATAAACTTGCCCACCTTAAAACCCTTTGACATTAAAATATCGTGAATGTAGGAGGTGGTGGAGCCTTTACCATTTGTACCTGCAATATGAACAAATTTAAGGTTTTTGTGAGGACTTCCTATTTTATCAAGCAATGAAGCAGTGGCATCAAGACCAAGCTTGATGCCAAATTTGTTTCTGCTGTGAATAAATTCTAAAGACTGTTCGTAGTTCATCAGTTTAGTTTTGCAAGACCGTCAAGTACCTTGTTAAGCATTTCACGGTACATGTCACCTTTCTCTTTTTCTTTATCAACTACTGCCTGAGGTGCTTTTGCAACGAAAGATTCGTTTGAAAGCTTGCTCTCAACACGTTTTATTTCTGCTTCAAGACGTTTCTTTTCAGCATTTAGTCTTTCAATTTCCTTTTCCTTGTCTACAAGGTCATCCTGTGGCATAAAGATTTCTGCTTTATTTACAACAACTGATACTGCGTTTTCAGGAACTTCTGCCTTGTCATTTGAAACTACAACCTCACTTGCACCTGCAAGCTTTAAGTAGAAAGCTTCACCAAGCCTGAACAGGTCAGTTTCTTCTGTAACAATTACAAGCTTAGCCTTCTTTGAAGGAGGAACGTCCATTTCAGAACGAAGATTACGTACACCTTTAATAGCTTCTTTTATTGTTTCAAGGTTTTCTTCTTCAACAGGGAAGTTAAGCTCTGCCTTTGCAACACTCCAGTCTGAAATCATAATGCTCTTTTTATCTGTTACAGGAAGGTAGCTATAGATTTCTTCTGTAATGAACGGCATAAACGGATGAAGAAGCTTCAAAATGTTTGAAAGTACATAAATAAGAACATTCTGCGGGTTTTTGTCTGTGCCAAGTCTTGGTTTTACAAGCTCAATGTACCAGTCACAGAATTCGTCCCAGATAAAGTCATAAAGATTTTGTACTGCAATACCAAGCTCATATTTGTCAAGGTTATCTGTAACTCTTTCAATAAGCTTGTTAAGCTTTGATAAAATCCATTTATCTTCAAGTTCAAGATTTGCAGGCAAAACATCGCTTGCATTTTCGTCAGCATTCATAAGTACGAAACGTGAAGCATTCCATATTTTGTTTGCAAAGTTTCTGCTTGCTTCAACTCGCTCATCGTAGAATCTCATATCATTACCCGGTGAGTTACCTGTTGCAAGAGTAAAGCGAAGTGCATCTGCACCGTATTTTTCAATAATTTCAAGTGGGTCAATACCGTTACCAAGTGACTTACTCATCTTTCTGCCCTGACTGTCACGTACAATACCGTGAATAAGTACAGTATCAAAAGGACTTTTGCCCATATGCTCAACACCGCTGAATATCATTCTTGCAACCCAGAAGAAGATGATGTCATAGCCTGTTACAAGAACACTTGTAGGATAGAAGTAGTCAAGCTCTTCTGTTTTGTCGGGCCAGCCAAGTGTAGCAAATGGCCATAGGGCTGATGAGAACCATGTATCCAGAACGTCATTATCCTGTTTTACTGTGCCACCGCACTTTGGACATACATCTATATCTGTTTTTGAAACTGTTGTTTCACCGCACTTGTCGCAGTAGAAGGCAGGTATTCTGTGACCCCACCAAAGCTGACGTGAAATACACCAGTCGTGTACATTTTCCATCCAGTTTGTATATGTTTTTGTAAATCTTTCAGGAACAAATTTTGTTGTACCGTTTTTAACAACCTCCAAGGCAGGTTCTGCCAAGGGTTCCATTTTAACAAACCACTGTTTTGATGTCATAGGTTCAACTGTTGTACCGCAACGGTAACACTGACCTACGTTGTGAGAATGGTCTTCAATTTTATGAAGAAGTCCAAGTGCATCAAGGTCTGCAATAACAGCCTTTCGTGCAGTGTATCTGTCCATACCTTCATATTTTCCGCCATTTGCATTTATTGTGGCGTCATCGTTCATAACCTTAATCTGTTCAAGGTTGTGACGAAGACCAACTTCAAAGTCATTAGGGTCGTGAGCAGGTGTAATTTTAACACAGCCTGTACCAAAGTCTTTATCAACATATTCGTCTGCAATAACAGGAATTTCTCTGTTAACAAGTGGAAGCATAAGCTTTTTGCCTACAAGGTGAGCATATCTTTCATCCTCAGGATTTACTGCAACTGCAGTATCACCCATCATAGTTTCAGGACGTGTTGTAGCAACTATAACATATTCGTCATCTGAACCTACAACAGGGTATTTAAGGTGCCAGAAATGACCCGGCTGGTCTGCGTATTCAACCTCTGCGTCTGAAAGAGCAGTTGTACAATGAGGGCACCAGTTTATAATACGGTTACCCTGATAGATTAAGCCTTTATTATAAAGGTTAACAAATACTTCACGTACTGCCTTTGAACACTTTTCGTCCATTGTAAAGCGTTCTCTTTCCCAGTCACATGAGCTACCAAGTTTTTTAAGCTGATTTATAATGTTACTGCCGTACTGATGTTTCCATTCCCAAACTCTTTCAAGGAATTTTTCTCTTCCAAGGTCGTATCTTGTAAGACCTTCTTCATTACGCAAAACTTCTTCAACCTTAATTTGTGTTGCTATACCTGCGTGGTCTGTACCCGGAAGCCAAAGTGCTTCTTCACCCTTCATTCTGTGGTAACGGATAAGAATATCCTGCAATGTTTCATCAAGGGCGTGACCCATATGAAGCTTACCTGTTACATTTGGAGGGGGTATTACAATTGTAAAAGGTTTTTTGTCGGGGTTTGGTTTTGCATGGAAATAGCCTTTTTCAACCCATTCGGCATAAAGTCTGTCTTCAACTTTTTTCGGATCGTACTTAGTTTCTAAATTTTTCATTTTTGTTCTCCTTACTGTTCTGTGGTTGCATTATTTTGCTGTTCTTCATTTGTTTCTGTTTCAGTATTTGCTTTTGTTTCAGTATTTGCTTTTGTTTCAGGTTCTTCAACCTCAAAGTCATTCATATTATAATATTGGATTGCCTTGTATTCTTCAAACAAGGTGTTGAATTCTTCAGGCAATACTTCATCAAAGCCTGCTGATGTTCCGTTATGCTGTCTGCTTATTATAGGTGCATACTTCATCATATCCTGTGAAAGTGACTGGTATGGAGTAAGCGGAATGTTTGCATACTGGAAAAGCTTTATTGAAAGATAGTTTGATGAAATAATACTCTGTTCACCGTTTATCTGTGGCTTGTACTGTTTGTTGAAAGCTTCGTTACCAACAATTATATAGTCGGTGCTGTACTGATTTTCATAAGCTTCATAGCTTTCAGATGATACATCAAGACCAAGCTTTTCGAAAGTCTGGTTTGCAGCATCTAAAAATGGAAGATGGTCGCCGAACAGTAAAAATACAGTTGGTTCATCAAGTGTATTTATATATTCGTGCATTGTTTTCATAAAGTCGTCAGAATCGTTTACGCCGCCAAGATAGTTGTTTATAATGTTATACTGTTCATTTGTAAGTGAATATTTGTCCTTTGCAAGATATTCTTTTTCAAATATAAGTCTTTCACCGCTGTAAGGACCATGGTTTTGTATTGTTACAAGGAAATTGAAATAACCCTGTTCAGGATTTTCTTCAAGATGCTTGTTATAGTCATTTATAATCATTTCAGCTGAAACAGAATCCTTTACATAACCTACTACGTGAGGAGGAATTCCCGGACCTAAGTCAGCCTTTGATGTAAATGTGTCAAAGCCCATACGCGGGTACACATTTTGTCTGTTATAAAACCACGGGTCACCGGGATGCATTGCACTTGCGTGGTAGCCCATTTTTTTGAAGGTTCTTACTATTGAGTCAATATCGTCATTTATAAGTGTTTTGTATGCAATAGGCATATTAGGATTAATTGATGAGGTGTTGTTACCTGTTAAAAATTCAAATTCAGTAGCAGCAGTACCTCCGCCGAAGGATGGTGCAAAAAGCTCACCCCAGCAACCTATTGTTTTTAAGTAATTATAATATTCGTAAGGATTGTCATCTGTAAAGGTGATGTCTCCCCATTTCTGAATATCGGTAAAAGCTTCACACATTACCGCAATAACGTTTGGCTTTTGTGTTTCGGTTTCTTCTTCTTTTTCATATTTGTTAAGCGCATCGTTTGCGGTTTCGTCTGAATAATTTTCAGGTACGGCATGGTCTTTTATATTTGCGCTGTTGAAAAGTGAATAAATAAGACCTTTTTGTGAATATGTTGCAGTTTCGTGAAATGTTTCATACAAAAGTGAAGAATATATCTTTGTATTGCTGTATACCACAAGGTTTGCAGTAAAGATAACTACAACACAAAGGGCTATACCTGCAAGTGAGTGAAGAATTTTCGGGTGTTTGCTTCTTATCTTCATTGCAACAAGCACAATTGATGCAATTACAAAAAGTATGATAAATATAATTGTAATGTCAAGCTTAAGCTGATAGTTTTGCATAATATTTCCTGTTTCAGAGCCTAAAAACAGGTCTGTAAACTTAAGGGGTTCATCACGGAAATATATTTTAAAGTGGTTTATTACAAGCAAAACTGCAAGTAAAACCGTTGTTATGCCGTAGGAAATTGAAATGCTTCCTATTACAAAATACAATGTGCAAAACAGTATAAACACAGGCAGATAATTCATCAAAAATACAACGGGGTGAAATTGCCCGAAGTTAAAGCCCTGTGCTATAAACTGCATAAGCATAGGAAGAAGTGAAAGTATTGCAATAAGTACAATTGATTTTGGTGTCGAACGCTCTTTACCTGCTTTTACATTGTTTTTTACATATGAATAAATTTTAGAAAAAAATGTTTTTATTTTATTCATTTGTCTGCCTCCTGTTCATCTGATAGCTTTAAAATTTCAGAGGGTGATGATGTTATCATATCGGGATTTCCGCTTTTGAGTTCCTCAAGGTCACGAAATCCCCAAAGTACGCCTATGGTATATAAACCTGCATTTTTGCCTGTTTCCATATCGGTAATTGTGTCACCGCAGTATATACATTCCTCTTTTTTTGAGCCGAACTCTTTTATAACTTCTAACACGGCAGTAGGGTCGGGTTTTATTGGGCAGTCCTCACGCTGACCTCTGCATATGTCAATTAAGTCACCAAAAATTTCATCGCATATTTTTTTGGTGGTAGCATCGGGCTTGTTTGAAACGACGGCAGTTTTAAAACCTCTTGATTTAAGTTCTTTTAACATTTCTATTATTCCGTCATATGGAACTGTAAGGTATGAAAAGTTATTGTCGTATGTGTCATAAAATTCATGGTATACCTTATCGAACATTTCTTCCCCTGCGCCTACTTCACGAAGCATTCTGTGTGTAAGGTTTACCGCACCGTTGCCTACAAGTGTTTTATACCTTTCCTCGGGAATTGACGGTAAGCCATATTTGTTAAGTGCCTTATTTGCAAAATATGCTATTGAAGTCAATGAATTGACTAAGGTTCCGTCAAAATCAAATATGTATGTGTTTTTCATTGTTTTCATCCTTTGCGTCATAATTTTACATCATAATATTTTACTACAATTTATTTGAATAGTCAACGAATTTAAATAAAAAAACTACATTATATAATAATTATATAACAAATAATAAAAAAACACTTGATTTTAATACAAAAGTGTGTTAAAATATACCAAGCAAGGTAAATAGTTGGTTGACAAGGAGTGGGTTTTCCCACTCTTTGTTCATTGTTTAGGAGGTTTTGATTTGGTTTTATCGAAAATTGAAAAGCTTACTTACGACTTTGCTTTGCCCATTGTACAGGGTGAAGGATATGAAATTTATGACGTTGAATACGTAAAGGAAGGACCTCATTGGTTTTTGAGGATTTTTATAATCCGCGATGAGGGGGTTAATATTGACCACTGCGAAAAAATAAGCCGTGCTCTTTCGGTTGTTCTTGATGAAAAGGACATTGTTTCTTCCAACTACTTTCTTGAGGTTTCATCACCGGGCATTGAAAGGAATTTGCGTCAGGATGAACATTTTGAAGGTGCTGTTGGTGAAAAGGTAAGAATAAAGCTTTACAGAGATGTTGACGGCGTAAAGGAAGCCGAGGGCGTTCTTACTTCTGCAGAGCAGGGTAAAATTACCGTTGAAACAGAGTCGGCACAACTGGAAATTGAAAAGAAAAATATTGCAAAGGCAAATATAATGTTTGAATTTTAATAACAGAGGAGGATTTTGGAAAAAATGAATGAAGAATTTATTACATTACTTGAAGAATTTGAAAAGGAAAAAGGCATAAGCCGTGATGTACTTATTGATGCACTTGAAACTGCACTTGTTTCTGCATACAAGAGAAATTACGGTGCAAACCAGGATGTTCGTGTTGAAATTAACAGAACAAGCGGGGGTATGAGTGTATTCCTTAAAAAGTACGTTGTGGAAGAAGTGGAAGATGCTGATGTTCAGATTTCTCTTGATGAGGCATCAAAAATTGACCCTAAGTATCAGGTTGGGGATGTTGTTGAATTTCCTACAGCACCACGTACATTCGGAAGAATTGCCGCACAGACTGCAAGACAGGTTGTGACACAGCGTATCCGTGAGGCTGAAAGAGGTATGTTCTACAGTCAGTTTGCCGACAAGGTAAATAATGTTGTTTCAGGTGTTGTTTCAAGAGTTGAAAAGAAGAGCATAATGGTTCGTATAGGTAATTCCGACGCTATGGTTATGCAGCAGGAACAGGTTGAAACTGAAAATTATGAACCGGGGCAGAGAATTAAGCTTTTTGTTGTTGACGTACAACGTGCTACAAAAGGACCTCAGGTTGTTCTTTCAAGAACTCACAGCGGTCTTGTTAAAAAGCTTTTTGAACTTGAAGTTCCTGAAATTGCAAGCGGTGTTGTTGAAATTAAGTCTGTTTCCCGTGAGGCAGGTTCAAGATCTAAAATTGCCGTATGGGCAAACGACCCTGAGGTTGATCCTATTGGTGCTTGTGTTGGTCCTAAAGGGGCACGAGTTCAGGCAGTTGTTGACGAGCTTATGGGTGAAAAGATTGATATTATAAAATACAGCGAAAACCCCGGTGAATTTGTTGCTGCGGCACTTGCACCTACAAAGGTTATAAGCTGTGATGTAAACGAAGAAGAAAAAATCTGCACAGTTACTGTTGCACCAAGTCAGCTTTCACTTGCTATTGGTAAGGAAGGTCAGAATGCAAGACTTGCTGCCAAGCTTACAGGCTGGAAAATAGATATTATCAAAGCTGAAGGCGTTGAAGAGGATGAAGCATAAGAAAATATATTCTGACGGAAAATATGTTCCGCAAAGAATGTGTGTTGCCTGCAGGGCGGTAAAGCCCCGCTTTGAAATGATAAGAATTACTGCCTTTGAAGGAAATGTTTCGGTTGACATAAAAGGGAATGCACCGGGCAGAGGTTCTTATGTATGCAACAACAGGTCATGCATTGAAAGGGCACAGAAAATAAGGGGTATTGAGCGAGGTCTTAAGGCAAATGTTGATGCCCGTATTTATGAGGAGTGCATAAAGCTTGATAAATAATAAAATATACGGAACAATGGGTATGGCTAAACGTGCAGGCAGGGCTGTAACAGGTACGGAAGCCGTAGTTGCAAAAATAAGAGGCTTTGAAGCTTTTCTTGTGATTATTTCGCAGGATGCTTCGGAGGCAACAAAAAAACGTATTTCCGACAAGTGCAAATCATATTCTACCGACTTTTTGTTTTACGGTAGTTGTGATGACAACGGAAAGGCACTTGGAGTAAGTAATTGTGTGGCTGTTGCAATAACCGATGAGGGTTTTGCAAAGTCCTTGAAAGAAAAGTACAATAATTTGACGGAGGTGGCTGAAAATGGCAGCTGTTAAAATTAAAATCAGTGCTCTTGCAAAGGATTTGGGTGTTGATAAAAACGAAATGTTAGAGCTTTTAAAAACTTTCGGCAGTAAGGCTAAAAGTGCACAAAGCTCAATTGAATCCAATGAGCTTGACGTAGTTCTGGAACACTTTACTCAGAAATATCAGGTTGAGGAATTTAAATTCGGTAAGGATGAACCTGAAACTGCTAAAAAGGAATCAAAGAAAAAAGATAACAAAGAGGTTGCTGAAGAGTCAGTTGAGGATATTGTTGACGATACTCCTATTCAGAAAAAATCTCGTTATGTTGATACAAGAACTGTAAGTGTCGACCTTGAAAAGTTTGATACCGAAAAGATTGAAGAACTTGTTCCTCAGAACATCGACACAAACAAGACTACTAAAAAACAAAAAATCAAAAAGAATAAAACAAGCAATAAAATGGAAAATAAAAATAACGAAAAGCTTGTTAAGGAAAAGAAGGAAAAGGAAGAGGCTCCTGAAAATGTAGTTGTTTATATGGGCGACGAAATTTCAGTAGGTGACTTTGCCGAAAAGCTTGGCAAACCTGCAAATGAGGTTGTTAAGTGCCTTGTTATGCTTGGTATTATGGCATCTGTAAGTCAGCTTATTGACTTTGACACAGCTTCTCTTATTGCTTCTGAATTTAACGCAACCGTTGAAAAGGAAGTTATAGTTACTGATGAAGATATTTTGTTTAACGACGTTGAAGACGATGAAGACAGCTTGGTACCTCGTCCTCCTGTTGTTGTAATTATGGGTCACGTTGACCACGGTAAAACACAAACTCTTGACTATATCAGACGTACTCACGTTATCGACACCGAAGCAGCTGGTATTACTCAGCATATCGGTGCTTACAGAGTACACATAAATGACAGGGATATTACTTTCCTTGACACACCCGGACACGAAGCTTTTACTGCTATGCGTCTTCGCGGTGCTATGGTTACTGACGTTGCTATACTTGTTGTTGCAGCAGATGACGGTATTATGCCTCAGACTATTGAAGCCATCAACCACGCAAAGGCTGCAGGTGTAAGCATAATTGTTGCTATTAACAAAATCGATAAAGAAACTGCCAACCCCGACCTTGTTAAGCAGCAGCTTACTGAACACGGTCTTGTTCCTGAAGAATGGGGCGGTGACACAATTGTTGTTCCTATTTCTGCTCTTCGCGGTGACAACATTGACACATTGCTTGAAATGGTTCTTCTTGTTGCAGATATGAAAGAACTTAAGGCTAACCCTGACAGAATGGCTAAGGGTACTGTTATCGAAGCCAAGCTTGATAAGGGCAGAGGTCCTGTTTCAACTGTGCTTGTACAGAACGGTACTTTGAATGTTGGTGACCTTGTTGTTGCAGGTACAGCTGTTGGTAAAGTACGTGCAATGGTTGACGATGGCGGTAAGAGAATTAAGTCTGCAGGTCCAAGTATGCCTGTTGAAATTCTTGGTCTTTCTGAAGTTCCTGAAGGCGGTGACTTGTTCTATGCCGTTACTGACGAACGTAAGGCACGTGCAGTTGTTGAACAGAGAAAACAGAAAATTAAGGACGAATACAATCAATCTACACAGCAGGTTGTTTCACTTGATGCTTTGTTTACACAGATTGAACAGGGTCAGATTAAAGACCTTAACATCATTATAAAGGCAGACGTTATGGGTTCTGTTGAAGCTATCAAGCAGTCACTTGTTAAGCTTTCAAATGATGAGGTAAGAATTAACATTATTCACGGTGCGGCAGGTACAATCAGTGAATCTGATATTATGCTTGCTTCTGCATCAAATGCTATTATAGTTGGCTTTAACGTAAGACCTTCTGCTGCTACTATGGAATCGGCTGAAAGACAGAATGTTGAAGTAAGACTTTACAGAGTTATCTATCAGGCTATTGAAGAAATTGAAGCAGCTATGAAGGGTATGCTTGAGCCTACATTCAAGGAAAATGTTATCGGTCATGCTGAAATTCGTCAGACTTACAAGATTTCAGGCGTCGGCACAATCGGTGGTTGTTATGTTACTGACGGTAAGATTATGAGAAACTGCGAGGTTCGTATTGTCCGTGACGGTATTGTTGTACACGAAGGTACAATGAACTCACTTAAGAGATTTAAAGATGATGCCAAGGAAGTGCCTACAGGCTACGAATGTGGTATCGGTATTGAAAGATTCAACGATATTAAAGAAGGCGACGTTGTTGAATGCTTCGTAATGGAAGAAATCCCGAGATAAGGGGGAAGTAGTTAATGGCAAACAGAATTGACAGAATTAATGAAGAAGCACGTAAGGAAATAAGCGCTATTATACGCGAGCTTAAAGACCCAAGGGTAACCAAGGGTCTTTGCAGCGTTGTTGCTGTTGATATAACAAAGGATTTAAGATGGTGCAAGGCGTATGTAAGTGTTTTTGGTGACGAGGCTGCACAAAAGGGTGCAATTGAAGGTCTTAAAAATGCTGCAGGCTTTGTTCGTAAGGAGCTTGCACACAGACTTGGTCTTCGCTATACTCCCGAAATAATTTTCACTTTGGATAATTCAATAGAACACGGTGCGCATATAAACAAGCTTCTTAACGATATTAACAAATAATTTGAAAGGGATGTTTTTGTGTTTACAGATATAAGCGATGCTATAAAACGCAGTGAAAAAATTCTTATTATCCCTCATTATAATGCAGACGGTGACTGTCTGGGTTCAAGCTATGCTCTTAAACTTATGCTCGAAGAGCTTCACAAAAAAGCCGATGTAATTCTTGATGAAAAGGATTACGAAAACAGAATTTTGAAAATTCTTGACGGGGTAAGGTGTAAAAATGAAGCCTTTACACCTGATTTGGTTATTTCCGTTGACTGTGCCGATAAAAAACGTATGGGTACAAGGGTAAGTGCTTTTGATGCATGCCCTGTTACAATTAATCTTGACCACCATATGACAAATGACAAGTACGGAACCTTCAACTTTGTAAACCCCGAGGCGGCGGCAACAGGTGAAATTATTTATGAGCTTGCACAGTTTATGAATATTCCGCTTACTACCCAGATTGTTAATAATCTCTACATTGCAATAGTTTCTGATACAGGAGGTTTTGCGTATTCAAATACAAAGCCTCATACTCATTCTATTGCAGCACAGCTTTTGGAATATGGCATTAACAATGCTTTTATAAGCAGTTATTTGTTTGAAATGAACAGTAAAAAACGTCTGGAGCTTATGAAGTATGCATACAATTCACTTGAAACCTTTTATGATGATAAAATTGCCGTTGTGTCAATAACCGATGAGCAGATTAAAAAGGTTGGTGCAACTGAAAATGATGCAGGTGACTTTGTAACCATACCCCGCTCAATGGAGGGGGCTATTGTGGCTATGAGTTTTCGCGAAATTGAAAATAATCAGGTTAAGGTAAGCCTTCGTTCTCAGCTTGTTGACGTTGCAACTCTTGCAAAACAGTTTGGCGGCGGCGGTCACGAAAGGGCGGCAGGTTGCACTGTACGAGGTGCTCTTTCGGATGTAAAGAACAGGTTTGTTGCAGAGGCTGAAAAGAGAATTAAACTGGAGGTCAGAATCAGATAGTGGACGGTATTATAAATATTTACAAGCCCGTTGGTATGACTTCCCACGATGTGGTAAACAGAGTAAGAAGAATTGCCGGTACAAAAAAAGTGGGGCATACGGGAACTTTGGATCCTGATGCTGAAGGCGTTTTGCCTGTTTGCATTAACCGCGGTACAAAGGTTGCAGATATGCTTACTGTATCGGATAAGCGATATACCGCACAGTTCAGGCTTGGTATTACAACCGATACTCTTGACATAGGAGGCAATGTTCTTACTGAACATACCGTTGATGTTACAAAAAATCAGATTATTGATGCAATTAAAAGCTTTGAGGGTAAAATTGAGCAGATTCCGCCTATGTATTCTGCAATTAAAATTGGCGGAAGAAAGCTTTGCGACCTTGCCCGTAAGGGAATTGAGGTGGAACGTAAGGCTCGTCAGGTTGAAATTTATGAAATTAATATACTTGATGTAAAGGATAATACCTTTACTGTTGATGTGAAATGTTCAAAGGGAACCTACATCCGCACTCTTGGCAGTGATATAGGCGAAAAGCTTGGTTGCGGTGCTGTTATGACACGTCTTGTACGCACACAAAGCTCTATATTTGAAGTTGCCAATTCTGTAAAGCTTGATGACTTAACACCTGAAAATTACCAAAATTACGTTATTTCTGCAGAAAGTTTGTTTGACTGTGAAAAAATAACTGTAAAAGGTAAGGTGCTTGAAAAGGTGTTGAACGGAAATGCAATTCCATATGAGGGCGAAGAGGGCAGACAGTACAAGGTTTATGATGAAAACGGCAGGTTTTTATGCCTTTCGCGTATGACAGAAGGTATGCTTAAGGTTGAAATAATGTTTTATATCGGGGAATAACAATGGAAATATTAAGTAATAATGATGTGCTTCCGAAGGGGCTTGCAATAGCTCTTGGTGCCTTTGACGGTATTCATATAGGGCACAGAAAGTTAATTGAAAACATAGTTGATTATTCAAAAGAGCATAACTGTAAGTCGTGCGTTTATACATTTGATACCCTGCCTTCAGGTGCAAGGTATATAAATGACAGCAGTCAGCGTATTGCAATTTTTGAAAGTCTTGGTGTTGATTACCTGTACATTCAGAGGTTTGATGAAAACTTCAGGTGTACATCAGCAAAGGGCTTTATGGATAAGTTTATTAAGGATGCATCTTACGTTACGGTTGGCTTTAACTTCCGTTTCGGCAAGGGAAGAGAGGGAAATACCGGACTTCTTAAGGACTATTGTTCTCAAAATGGTACAGTTATTCATATTCAGGAGCCTGTGTACTTTGGTGATGAGATTGTGAGCAGTACCAAAATACGCGGATACATTGAGGAAAGCAATTTCAAAACCGCAGGGAAAATGCTTGGACGTGATTTTTGCGTAAGGGGAGAGGTTGTTCACGGAGATGAAATAGGCAGAACAATGGGTTTTCCTACTGCCAATATCTGTGTGGATGAAAGACGTATAATGCCCGGTGAAGGTGTGTATGCTACTGTTACGGAATATAATGGCATAAAGTACTCTTCCATAACAAACTACGGCGGAAAGCCTACCTTTAAAAATAATAAAATTTTACTTGAAACAAATATTTTTGATTTTAATGAAGATTTATATGGAAAAACAATTTCTGTATACTTTGTTGAAAAGCTTCGTGACATACAGGGCTTTGAGTCAAAAGACTGCCTTACGGCCCAGCTTTTGGAGGACAAAAATAAAAGTTTGAAAATTTTAAAAAAATATCTTTACAAATGAAAAATTATGTAGTATAATATAAAAGCTAATGCTGGGTTTCAGGATAATGTTCCACACAACTGATGCTCGGGTTATGCGTAAAAATATAAGTGGAGGTGAAAGCACTATGATGAAGGAAGTAAAGCAGGAAATTATCGCAAATTACAAATTGCATGATACTGATACAGGTTCTCCTGAAGTTCAGATCGCTATACTTACTGAAAGAATCAACCATCTTAACGAACATCTTAAGATTAACAAGAAGGACCATCACTCAAGAAGAGGTCTTTTGAAAATGGTTGGTCAGAGACGTGGTCTTTTGAACTATCTTATGAAAAAAGATATCGAAAGATACAGAGCAATTGTTGCTAAATGTAACTTGAGAAAATAGTTTGCAAAAATGGGTTGTAAAATTGGTTTTACAACCCTTTTTCCTACGGGATAGGAAAAATTGCTTCGGAATGGACAAGTTATTTTTACATCCCTTTAGGCAAGGGAGCCTTTGGTGCGTGAAAAAATAAAAAATCTCTTTTTGCGGTCCGGACTATTTTTACATCCCTTTTCCTATGGTATACTATGAGGCTGAGGTTAGCAGTTAATTATGTGTATTGCACAAGTACATATAATTAAGTGCTAAATGATGCCTCGTAAAATAATAAAAAATTTGGAGGTAATTTAAAATGGCATTCAGACAGTTTGAAACTACCGTTGCAGGTAGAAAGCTTGTTGTAGAAACAGGTAAAATGGCTCAGCTTTCCAATGGTTCATGCGTTGTAAGATACGGTGACACAGTTGTTATGACTAACGTAACAGCTTCGGACAAGCCTCGTGAGGGTGTTGATTTCTTCCCTCTTTCTGTTGACTACGAAGAAAAACTTTATTCAGTTGGTAAAATCCCCGGCGGTTTTACAAAAAGAGAAGGTAAACCTTCTGACAAGGCTATTCTTACAAGCCGTGTTATTGACAGACCTATCCGTCCTTTGTTCCCTAAGGACCTTAGAAACGACGTTTCTATCGTTTCTACAGTTCTTTGCGTAGAGCAGGACAACCTTCCTGAATTCGGCGCTATGATGGGTACTGCTATTGCTATTGCAATTTCTGACATTCCTTTCAACGGTCCTGTTGCAAGTGTATTTGTTGGTATTGTTGACGGTGAATTTGTAATTAACCCAACAGCAGCACAAAGAGAAGTAAGTCAGCTTAATATGACTGTTTCAGGTACACGCGAAAAGGTTTGTATGATTGAAGCAGGTGCTAAGGAAGTTCCTGATGATGTTGTTTACGATGCAATTATGCTTGCTCACGAAGAAATTAAAAAGCTTTGTGATTTTGTTGATGAAATTGCAGATGCAGTAGGCAAAAAGGAAAAGATTAAATATGAAGCTTTCGACATCAACCACGATTTGTATGACGATGTTGAAAGAGTTGCTATTGATGACATCAAACACGCTCTTGACACAGATGACAAGAAAATCCGTGATGCAAGAATGTTGGTTGTTGAAGAAAAGCTTGCTGAAGAGCTTGCTGAAAAATATGAAAACTATGACAGTGAAATAGGCGAAGTTCTTTACAAAATGCAGAAGAACATCGTAAGAAGCTGGCTTAAGGATGAACACAAGCGTGTAGATGGCCGTGGTATTGATGATATCCGTCCTTTAAGTGCTGAAGTTGGTTTGCTTCCACGTGTACACGGTTCAGGTATGTTCACAAGAGGTCAGACTCAGGTTCTTACTGTTGCTACTTTGGGTGCTCTTGGTGATGCACAGAAGCTTGACGGTCTTGACGAAGCTGAACAGAACAAGAGATACATCCACCACTATAACTTCCCATCATACTCTGTTGGTGAAACAAAGCCATCAAGAGGTCCCGGCAGACGTGAAGTTGGTCACGGTGCTTTGGCTGAACGTGCTTTGGAACCTGTAATTCCTTCAGAGGATGAATTCCCATATGCTATCCGTTTGGTTTCAGAAGTTCTTTCTTCAAACGGTTCTACTTCACAGGCTTCAGTTTGCGGAAGTACATTGGCTCTTATGGATGCAGGTGTTCCTATTAAGGCTCCTGTAGCAGGTATTTCTGTTGGTCTTATTGACGAAGGCGACAGCTTTATGACTATGCTTGACATTCAGGGTCTTGAAGACTTCCACGGCGATATGGACTTTAAAGTAGCAGGTACTAAAGACGGTATCACAGCTATTCAGATGGACCTTAAGATTGACGGTCTTACTCCTGCAATTATCCGTGAAGCTTTTGCAAAGACAAAGGCTGCACGTATCAAGATTATTGACGAGGTTCTTCTTAAGGCTATTGATACTCCAAGAGCTGACCTTTCTGCTTATGCTCCAAGAGTTGAAACTATGTATATTGACCCTGAAAAGATAAGAGATGTTATCGGTTCAGGCGGTAAGACAATTCAGAAGATTATCGCTGATACAGGCGTTAAGATTGACATTGACGACGACGGCAGAGTTCTTATTATGTCTGTTGACGGTCCATCACTTCAAATGGCTAAAGATATTATTACAGGCATTGTTAAGGAACCTGAACCGGGTGAAGTTTATGTTGGTACAGTAACAAGACTTATGCAGTTTGGTGCATTTGTTGAAATTCTTCCCGGTAAGGAAGGTCTTGTACACATTTCAAAGCTTGCACAGGAACGTGTTGAAAAGGTTGAAGACGTTGTTAACGTAGGCGATGAAATTAAGGTTAAGGTTATTGAAATTGATGATAAGGGAAGAATTAATCTTTCCAAGAAAGATGCTGAATAATTAAATAGAAAATCCGACTTTGTAGTAAGGTCGGATTTTTTGTCCAAATTTATACCGGAGGTGGACTATGATGAATCCATGGCACGACTTTGAAAAAGAAAGAGTAACACCTGAACGTTTTGTAAGTCTTATTGAAATTCCGAAAAAATGTCACAAAAAATATGAGCTTGACAAAAAAACAGGGCTTATACGTCTTGACAGAATTTTGTTTACTTCAACACATTATCCGCAAAACTACGGGTTTATTCCGCTTACGCTTTCCGATGACGGAGACCCTTTGGATGTTTTGGTTTTGTGTCAGGAAGAGCTTGATATTTTAACAATTGTTGACTGTTATCCTATTGGTGTGCTTAAAATGACTGATGATAACGAAACTGATGAAAAGATTATTGCTATTCCTTATTCTGACCCGTCACTTAATATGTATAATGACATTTCCGAGCTTCCAAAGCATCAGTTTGATGAAATCAAGCACTTTTTTGAAGTGTATAAGATGCTTGAAGAAAAGGTTACGGTTGTTGATGAAATTTGTGGCAGAGAAGAGGCTTTGAAGGTTATTCAAAATTGTATTGATGCCTATGATACAAACGTGCGAAAGTATTTAAAATAGCGGTGAATTAAATGATTATAGATTTTCATACACACGTTTTTCCACCGCAAATTGCGGAAAAAACCTTAAACGTATTAAAGGATAACGTGTACAAAGTAAGAGGTGTAAAGGTTCCTGCCTATACAGAAGGTACTGTTGACAGCTTAAAGGAATCTATGGAAAAAAACGGCATTGACATCAGCGTTGTTATGCCAATTGCCACAAGACCGAAGCAGACACCTACCATAAATGAATACGCAGAGAAAATAACAGGCGGAAACATCATTTCCTTCGGTTCACTTCATCCTTTGCAGGATGACTGGGAACAGGTTATAGAAAATCTTGCCGAAAGAGGCTTTAAGGGCATAAAAATTCATCCGCAGTATCAGGATGTGTATGTTGACAGTCCTGAAGTTATAAGGGTGTTGGAAAAGGCAGAAAAGCTTGGGCTTTATACAATGCTTCACGCAGGTGTGGATATTGGTGTGCCTACATCACAGCTTTGTACACCCAAAAGACTTGCAAAGCTTTTTGACTATGTAAGCGGTAAATATGTTATTGCCGCACATCTTGGCAGTTTTGAAATGTGGGATGATGTTGAAAAATACCTTGTGAGTACAAATATGCTTTTTGATATTTCATATGCCTGCAGTCATATTGAAAAAGAACAGTTTTTAAGAATTATAAAAAACCACGGTGCCGATAAAATTTTATATGGCAGTGATTCTCCATGGAAAAGTCAGGCACAACCTTTTGAAGAATTGAAAAAGCTTAATCTTTCACAGAAGGAAATGGACCTTATAACACATAAAAATGCAATGAATATACTTGGCTTATAAAAGATAGACAAAAACAGGTTTATGCTTGTTTTTGTCTTTTTTTTATTGTATAATTAAATAAATAGTTTTTTATTCTGGCTTGATACGAACTATATAAATATGTCGAAGTTTGTCGAAATAAATAAAGCCTTCCCCTTGAGGGGAAGGTGAGTATGTTATCATTTGAAGTGCAACACTAAATAAAAATAGACAACATAGCAATTTTTGTGTAAAATGAATTTACCACAAAACAATTAACACAAAGGAGATTGCTATGTCGTCATA
>JAZQAN010000062.1:0-23998 GCA_045545235.1 Clostridia bacterium
ATGCAGATGATTTTGGTGTACACAACACAAACAAGCATAAGGATTTGCTTAGAATCCCGGCTTTTGCCTTTTTGTATTTGCTTGGAAATGCAGAAAAACACGGGTATAGAGGAATAGAATAACTAAAAATCCAATTTTAGCGGTTTGTGTCCTTGCAATCGACCAGCACATCTAATAAAGAGTTCTTGTTCGATTGTACGGACTATGATGGTAAATTGCACAAAAATTAAGACCTTGTTGGCGGTATAAGTCCGCTTTCAAGGTCTTTTTGTTCTTCCAATTACATTACTTTTTCTGTTACATTTGACGAAGAATTTTATGGCAAAAATTTTCTCATAAAATTAGGCGAATAAATTTGTGAAAATTTAATGTTACATCGAACCTTTCATTGCCTCTTCCATAACAACACGATGGACAATTCGCCAAAGATGCAGTTTGCTGTCTTGATATTTTTCCCTAAGTCTTTTTTCTGCAGCGTGGCGAGCCTTCTCAACGCCATCAACACGCATGGTTAATCTCAAGGCAATTTCGTCAAGTGTATATTTCTTCTCACCAAAAAGTCCGTATGTATGTTGCAGGACAAATTTGTCTTTGGCAGAAAGGTCCTCAAATAATTCGTGTAAAAGCTCTATACATATTTTATGATACACAATTCTGTCAACGGACATAGATAAATCTTCTATTAACAGATAATCATACGGGTCGTCATCACTATCCTCCGGCAGTAAATCATGAACAGACAAAGAATGGGTATTATAGTTAATATAATCATTTACATTACTTAATTTTATATTAAGTTCTTTGGCAATATCCTCGGGAGATTTATTTTCGGTATAGTACATTCTCTGAATTTTACGAATTTTAGCCATCGTATGCTTGCTTATTGAAAATGCACCAACATTTTGACTCATAAAATCATACATTACACTTTTAATAAATGGGGTTATATATGTTGTGAGCTTTGCTTTGTCAGGATCATAGTTTCCATGCTGTAATTGGTAAAAAAATTCTGTCGCACCTATACTTTGTAATTCTTCAAGCATCAATTCAGTGTAATTACTTATTTTACCTGACTCTTGATTTAACTTATAGACGTTGAATTTTTTAGCTATTCCAATTGCTATATCTCTAATATAATCTTTAGATTGAATATATAATTCATCAAAAGCGGAATTGTTGCCGCATAAATATTGTTCCAATAATTCTTCGTTAGTATAATTTGTCATGCTTTCACCTCCGTGGTGATTTCCTTCTTTGGTTTGCCTACAGGATTGGCTTTTCTTACAACGTTGCATTTTTTATATAAATTTGCAGTTGCAAGCTTGTCCTCTAATTCTGCAACTGAAATATCGGGTTTAATTGTAGCATTAAATACCAAATCTTTAGCGGTTTTAAGAAGCTTAATTTTATCATCTTTTTCAATACATCCTCTTGTGCAATCTTGTCGAATCCTCATTTTGCATCGGTAGTAAGCCCGGAATATTGGGTCGTCTGCTGCTAATTCTTTTGGATTACCAAGTGAGTAGGCCATTTGTCTACAGGTTATATCAGGTCTGCCCGGTATAGTATTGCTACAGTATTTAGTATGATATCCTTTTGTGGTAATAAAATATTTTTTGCAAAATTGACATCTGCGAATAAGATGTCCTGCTTCCAAAGCTTTGTAAAAATCAGTTTTTAACAAAGTCATAAAAATATTTGTTTCATATTGCTCGTATATTTTATATTGATCAGAGCCGGGCTCTGTTTCTCTTGGAACATACTTTAGCATTACAGGCTCCTTTTCGTGAAAATCGCCTGTTCCGGATAAAGGATTAGCAATGACTTTATAATTATCTTCTCTGTGAAGGAAGTCATATAGCGCAGCAGCATAGTTTTCGGGATTCAGTGTTATCAAATGTTGTAGATGCTGTGAAATGAAATTTTGAATTGTTCTGATAAATGATACTATGTCGCTTATAATATAGTGATAATCCATCACATATTCATAGTATTCTTTCGTGTTGGGTTTACCCATCAAGACTTCTTTTGAAATAAAATCTTCGACAGTAGCTTTGATGTCTCCGGTTTCTTCTGCATGCTTTTCAAGAAATTCGTTTGCGATTTTAATGAATTCTTCAATTTCAACTTCTTCAGCTTTTGCTAATTCCTCGTCATCAAAAAAAGATATTTGTGTTGTATATTCTCTTACGCTATATAAAATATCAGGGCCATTATGAATTAGCTTGACAATAGGGAGTCCTTGTACCAATTCATCCAATTTTAAATAATACTCATTAGCTTTCAAAAGATATTCTTCGTCTTCGGTTTCTTTGTATTTCTCGCAACAATGGAATGCATTTTTATCAACTTCTAATAATTTTTTATATTTGTCTTCAGGATAATTTAAAATATCTCTTGAAATTTCACCAAGAGGAAATCTTTGTCCGTTAACTTCCAAACATTTATTACCCACATAAAATACAAGCTTTTTAAACATAATGACACCTCCTTATCTTAATTTGTCTTTGGGGATTTTTAATGTGTCTAATACAAATATTATTTTATCACAAATTTATACACAATACAAGTAGAAGAGGAAAATTGGGAACAAAAAATTTCCAATTTTTCTCTTACTTTATTTTAAGGAGGTGTTTTTTCTATGAGGGAAAACACAAAGCCTTCCGTAACTGCGGAAGAAGCTGCTGAAAAATCAGCAGTATATCCTCCACCATATAAAGTAAAGAATAATTGCTTGTATGTGGAGAAAACAAACAAGCAGGGCCCGTATGACCAAAAGCTCTGCAACTTCACACCGTACCTCACGGCAGAAATAACCGTTGATGATGGAGGATGTGAAACAAAAAGATTAAGGATTGGAGGTGAGCATGAAAATGGTCGGACACTAAAAGAAATTGAAATTGCAGGTAGCGAGCTTGCAAGCTTCAATTGGCTTTTGGAGCATTGGGGTATCGATTGCAACCTCGAAATCGGATGCAGTATTAAGGATAGCATAAGATATGCAATTCAATCTACCGCACCGAAAGCTCTGCGAGAAACTATCTATACCGTTACAGGTTGGAAGAAAATCAATGGCGAGTGGAAATATCTTTTGCCCGGCGATGACGTGCTGACTGTTGAGCTTACAGGTAAACTTAAGCGATATGAAATGGCAAAAGATTATTCAATTGAAGACATAGCAATAGCAGCCGCACTGCTTGACGTTGATATCGCACCCGAGGAAATTATATATCCTTTGATAGCATTTACATTTTTGTCACCGCTGAATGAATTCCTGCACAGAGCAAACTGTGAACCAAAGTTTGTAATGCTTCTGCTCGGTAAAACAGGAACGAGAAAGAGTACCCTGGCCGCACTTTTTCTTTCTTTCTTCGGTAGGTTTACTGCATCGGACCTGCCTCTTTCTTTCCGCGATACTGCAAATAGCATCCTGCATCATGCGTATGAATTAAAAGATGTGATGACCTGCATCGATGACTTTCATCCGTGCGGTAGACAGGAAGAACAGAAGCTGACATCAACCGCTCAGTCTATAATGAGAGCCTATGGTGACAGAACCGGCAGAGGCAGACTCAAAGCTGATAGCTCACCTATGAACTCACGACCGCCTCAAGGAAATGCTCTTATCACTGCAGAGTTTGCTCCCGATATTGGCGAGAGCGGTACGGCAAGATACTTCGCATTGGAGCTTAAAAATAACGATGTGGATTTGTCTATGCTCACCTCGGTTCAGGCAGAGGCAGCTAAGGGTGTGCTTGCAAATTCTATGAGAGCATACATAGAAATGGTAAGCGAAATTGCTAATCGAAATGAGGAAGAATTCATAAAAAAATTGTTAAAATCTTTCGAGATTTATCGTGATGAATTTAATGAATGCGGAATTAAATGTCACGGCAGAGTGCCTGAAATTGTTGCATGGCTGAGAATTGGAATGAAAATGTTTCTAAAATTTTTGCAGAAGCATGAGATGATTATGCCTGAGAGAATTGATGAAATCAATATAGAATTCAAAGATATTCTTCACAGAATTGCCAAGCGTCAGTCAGAAAATATTGAGCAGGACAAGCCTACATATAAATTTATTCGCAAACTTATTTCTCTTATTGAAGGCGGAAGTGTATCGCTGGCTGATAAGAATGAACCGCCCAATTATCTTCCCAATAACTTTATTGGATACGAAGATGATGAGTTTTATTACCTAAATAAAACGATGGCTCACAAGGCTGTAAAAAAACTTTGTGAAGAGCAAGGCGAAAGTTTTTCTGTGTCTGAGCAGGGACTCTTAAAGGCACTGGCTGAAGAAAAATTGATACAGCCCGGCGAGAAGCAGAACACGAAGTCGGTTAGGTTTGGTAACAGAACCCAAAGGGTTGTCTGTCTGTATAAAAACAAGGCTCAGATTATAAATGATATGACCTTGTAAATAAATGGTGTGACAATAGTGACGCGAGCCTTAAAATTCTCGTAACGACTGATATTTTTGTAAAGAAAATAAGTGACACAAAGCAGTAAAAAACTGTTGCAAGTTACTGAAAAAAATCTTTTTTGTAGCTGAAAACAAAACAGTTAAATCTCCTGCTACTGCTGAGAAATCAGGTGCCTGTTACTGATGTTACTGTTTTTCCTTCCAATAACCCATAAAAATTTGAAACACCGTTTCAAATTTTTTGCGCGAAAATTCTCGGGCCGAGAATTTGAGAATTTCCCAGACTTAGGTCTGGGGCAAGCATAGCGTCCGGCTGTCCTGCCGTCCGCGCAGCGCCTCCCTGAAGGGGGGCTGCTGTATCGGGCAGAAGCCCATACCCACTTTTTTATAAGCATTACATATGCGAAATGGAGGAAATTTTTTATGAAAGTTAACAGAAAAAGAGATAAAACATTAACGATAAGAGTTACGGAGAAAGAAAAGGAATATATAAAGAAGCGTGCTAAAAAAGCAGGCCTCTCGACTACAGATTATATGGTCAGACTTTCTCTCGAAACTGCGATTTATGTTCCTACAGATATGCAACCGTTTTTGTTGGAACTCAAGCGTATTGGTAATAACCTTAATCAGATAACGCAGAAGGTTAATGCCGAGGTATTTCACTCGTATAATTTTGAAGAATTCATCAAGGCTATTAAAAATTTGAGTGAATGCATTGGTGATGTTGGGAGGAGAAATAAATGGCAACCGTAAATGCAATTCCTGAATCAAAACAGAACCCAAGTGCGATGGGCGGATTGATAAGATATTGCTTGAGTAAAGAAAAAACTTTCGATACAAATTGCGGTCGGAAGTTGGTCGCAGGAATCAACTGCATTGCAGAAAATTCTTACACCGAATTTATGACAACTAAAGCAGTATACAATCAAGAGTGCGGTGTATATTTTTATCACTATGACCAGTCATTCTCGCCGAAAGAAAATGTCACACCAGAGCAGGTTCATGAAATAGGAATTGAGTTTGCAAAACGTGCTTGGCCACAGCAAGAAGTTTTGGTTACTACACACTTAGATGCAGACCATTTACATTCACATTTTGTTGTAAATTCGGTTAAATTTGAAAGCGGTTTGAAAATGCATGTCGGACCAAATTCGATAAAAACATTGAGAGATTTGAGCGATGAAATTTGTATAAGTCATGGACTCTCTGTGCTCAAGCCTTATCAAAAAGGCGGCAGAAGTATTTCGAGAAGAGAATACTATGCAGCTATGAAAGGTGAAAGCTGGAAGTTCAGACTTGCAAATGAAATTTCAAGAGCAATGAAAATCGCAGGAGACCGTGAGACTTTTGTGAAGGAAATGGCGAAGCGTGGATACCAAATGAAGTGGACAGATGAAAGAAGAAATATAACTTTCACTTGTCCAAATGGAAAACTGTGCAGAGATATTAAACTACACGATAATAAATTTTTGAAGGAGATGATTGAGAATGAGTTCAAAATTCGTAAACAACTCAGAAGAGACTTCATTGATGGAAGAATTAATGAAAAGGAACTCTTCGAATTTAGCAGAGTACGAGCAACTGAACTATCAAGAGAGGGTGTTCGTACTGTCGGAGAAACAGAGGTCGATAGAGATAGAACTGATGAGGGATATGGTAAGTTTTCAGCCGAGACTGTACAAGCTGATATCAGAGCTGGCAACGAGCAAAGATATAACACAGAATCAAGCAGAATTGATGAATCAGTTACTGACAGAATTGGACAGGACCTCCCAGAGAATGCTTCGTTCGACAACGGAATCGGTAGTACAGATGGAGGAAGCATTGAAACGGGATGGGAAACTGAGAGAAGAATTTATTTCGAAATTCTCCTCAGAGGTGAAAGTCAATTTGAAAGCACTCGAAACAGCTACCGATCACCTGAAGAGCAACATACGGAAATATATGTTGACACTAACCGGAATATCGGTTGGGTGCTCTCTGGTGGTGTGGGCACTCTTGCAGCTTTGGCTTCGCTGATGGATAATGACCAAGATGATGATCCGGAAGAGAAGAAAAAGAAACTTGATGCCAAGGATGCGGGTTCAAATGTTGGGTTTGCATTAGGTAGTGCCATAGGTCTTGCCGCTGCAGTTATAGCAAAGGGCAAAAAGCAAGATGAAGACATAACCGAAGCCCCGACAGAAGAACCTGACGAGGTAGAAGTAATCAACAACGAACCATACGAAGAAAGCGAGGATTTAGATGAAGATGAAGGTTTCAAGTTGGAGATGTGAGGCAAGCGGGCTTGTTCCGCTTGCTAATTTTTTTAGGAAGGAGGTATTCTTGATGACAAGAAGAGAGCGAGAACGAGAATTGCGTTCTTACCCGATGGCATTAACAGTGCCGGAGGTTGCTGAAATCTTAAGAGTTTGCACAAAAACAGTGTATAAACTCATAAAAGAGGACACTATTCCCTCTGTCAAAATCGGCAGAGAAATCCGTGTTTCGAAGGGTCTTCTTATAGATTATTTGCAGAATTCTGCGTAAGTTCGAACCCCGAAATTGTTTTAAGCGACCAAACTAAAAAATATGTCTGGACTTTCAAAAGTCTTTGTGGTATTGTTTGTGTCGCAGCGAGAAAAAATATAAATTTATAGGAGGTAAAGATTATGGCAAAAACAACATTTGCTGCAAGCATTCAAGCAAAAAGCGGAAGACTTTATGCGGTCATCCAAGTCAAGACAGGAAAAACAACAAAGCCTGTATGGAGAGCACTCGGACTTGATGAAGGGACTCCAAAGTCAACCATAAACAAAAGATTCAGAGAGGTGGTGACAAACTTCGAGGAAGAATATGAAGAATTGCTCGAAAGAGCGAACAGACCGGATTCCGAAATACCGATTTACGAGTATTTAAAGGAATTCGTAGAACGCATTAAGCCTAACATTCAGTATAACACCTATGTAAGCTATCACGGAATGGTGGAAGGTAAAATCAAAAGATATTTTGAAGAAAATCCCCACCTTACCATAGGCAACATTACGGCAAAGGAAATAGAGAAATTCTATACGCATCTGTTCAGCTTCGGGGTGAAATCAAACACCGTAATACACTATCACGCAATCCTGCATAAAGCTTTCAAGCAAGCCTTTAAGGATGACCTGATAATAGCAAACCCTTTCGACAAGGTAACAAGACCAAAGAAAAATGAGTTTCAAGGCTCGTTTTATTCGAAAGAGGAAATGCAGAAGCTTCTGGAACTTGCAAAAGATGACCCGATATATACCGCAATTATGGTTTCGGGTACAATGGGACTCCGCCGAAGTGAAACACTAGGGGTAAGGTGGTCAAGAATAGATTGGGAAGCTAAAAGTATCCTGCTTGATACAAAGGTCATTGAGGAAAAAATCAATGGCAAAAAGGTTCCTACTCCGGTGGAAGTAATGAAGAACAAATCGAGTAAACGAACTATGGCAATTCCCGACATGGCATACGACCTGCTGAAAGAGCAAAAAACTCGGCAGGAAATATACAAAGAAATGTTTGGGAAAAACTACAACCATAAATTTGATGACTATGTATGTGTCGACCCGATGGGAAATCTGCTGAAACCAAGTTATGTGACTGACCACTTCAGCCTCTTGCTTGAAAAAATCGGTATGAGGCACATCCGATTCCATGACCTTCGTCACACCGTAGCAAGCCTACTTATAAACAACGGAGTACCGCTTACACATGTATCGGATTATCTTGGACATGCTGACATTAAGGTAACTGCCAACACATACGGTCATCTTGATAAGGCATCCAAGACAATCAGTGCAAATGTAATAAATAGTGTGTTAAACACAACCACATAAGACACCTCGAGGTTCGGGGTGTCTTTAATAATGGAAAGGGAAGATTTTATGGAAGAAAAACAGTATATGAGCGGTTGCCAATTACGGCAATATCTGCACATATCAACACGCAAGCTTAAGTTCCTTATGGACCATAAATTGATACCGCATATTAATACAGGACACGCAACACATAAGTACCTGGTACTTAAAGAGGATGCCGAGAAATTCCTTGTAAGGCTGGGAACTGACCAAAAGTTAATCGCCAAACTCAAAGGTCAGTTCCCACACGAAGGAGAACGACATCCCAGACCCTTCTTCGTAGCATCCGAAGAAAACTGCACCGCCTTCCGTCGTTGGCTTGAAAAGAGATGGGCAGAGTTGCCTGATGCTCTGCCCACTCTGACAGCCGCACAAATATCAGGGCATGCTCACCAAAGGATCCGAGAACTTATAAAAGAGAACATCCTGCATGGAGTAATCATAAGTACAACACAGTACATATCAAAAACAGAATTTATATCATACTTGTCAACTCCTGAAAAACTTGCAATGCCGAGAACAGAAGCATATAGAGATTTAATAAGAGAATTTAAGAAAAGACAATGCAGAGAACGAGAAAATGAAATCCGCCGCCAAAAAAGAAAAATGGCAAGAGAATTAAACTAACTTTGAAAACACAGAGGGTGAAACTAAGCAGAAATGCTTGGTTTCACCCTCTTTTTTGCGTTTAGAAGATTCCTTCGTAGACTTATTGAAAATAGTGTGCTATTGTTTGTGTTTGAAAAGGAGGAAACATAAAAACCATTTATATTGACAAAACTTTTCGTGAATAATATGAGAAAATATATGGTAATGCTAAAATATAGATAGGAAAGGAAAGTGGTCAATATGAAAAAAATCACAAACGAACGAATAATCAAGTTTAAGAATTACTTAATTGAAGAGGAAAGAGCTGAGGCAACTGTTGAAAAATACATTCGAGATGTTATGGCTTTTATGGAATGGCTCTGCGGAAAAGAAGTGACTAAGGCAATTGTAATTGAGTATAAGCATTTCATTATGGAACAGTATGCTCCAAGAAGTGTTAACTCAATGCTATCATCCATAAATAGTTTCTTCCAACATAACGAATGGCATGATTGTATCGTTAAGACTTTAAAAATACAAAAACAAATCTTTGCAGACAGAGATAAGGAACTTACGAGAGAAGAATATGAAAGATTGCTTGTGGCAGCTGAGAAGAAAAGTAATCGGAGACTTTATATGCTGATGCAGACCATTTGTGCAACCGGCATCAGAATTTCGGAACTTAAATATGTAACAGTTTCTTCTGTACAGAGTAAACAAGCCCTTATTAACTGCAAAGGGAAAATGAGGGTTGTAATTCTACCAAAGAAACTATGTAAGATGCTAAAGACTTATATTAAAGAAAACAATATAAAAAGTGGCCCCGTATTTGTAAGCAAAAATGGGAAATCACTTGATAGGTCGAATGTATGGAAAATGCTAAAGGCTTTGTGTGAAAGTGCCGGAGTGTCAAAAGACAAAGTGTTCCCACATAATTTCAGACACTTGTTCGCCAGAACTTTCTACTCGCTGCAAAAAGATATTGTAAGGCTCGCAGACATTCTTGGACACTCAAGTGTAAACACGACAAGAATCTATACTATGGAAACTTGTGAAATCCACAGAGACCTCATACAAAAGCTCGGACTCCTTCGGTGCTGAAAATAAAAACACCACATAATCTGAATTATGTGGTAGATGTAATGTGCACTCAGCATACAATCATACATATAAAGTATAGCACAGAAGATATAAAATGTCAATGATAAATGGTAAAAAAACGCTTTTAAATGAAATTTTGTCAAAATGCCAATAAAATATGCAACAAAACCAGACCAATGGCAATTTTACAGCAATCATTGGTCTAAATGTCGTCAAAAAATCGTTACATTTATGGTTGTGCATGATGCACAACTTATTTTTTGAAGAAAAACTAAAGCATTGTACCACATAATTCAGATTATGTGGTGTATACATATTTTTTTGTGAAAAAATATGACCGACTTGTCAGTTCATAAAATTATGAAAGAGGGGGTTCAATGTGTTTAGTGATGAACATAAAGAGCAGAAAAAAGAGGAAATGCTTGAAAAGTGTTTTGAGCTATTCGTAAAGCAAGGGTTGGAAAACACAAGCATAAATGAGTTGGCACAATACTGTAATACACATAAGGCAACATTTTACAACTATCTAAATTCTAAAGAAGATATTGTAATTGAAAGTGCAAAACTTTATATGAGAAAAGTGGACAGAATGTTTTTTGATGTTTTCAAAAATCCTGAAAGAACACTAAAACAAGCTTTGCAACGTGGTTTTGAAATTATTGCAGGTGAAAAGAACAAATTTAAGTATATCTACCAGGTAATTGCATCTCCTAATTATGGAGAAAGAAGTCGGTATGAACTTACGAAGATCTATATGAATTATATGGATTATTCAAAAGAGCTTGCACAGATATACAACGTAAGACATGAAATTTTCAGACCATATTTTTTGCTCTATATAGCAACAATTCATGATTTTTGTCTTTGGGAAAATGAGGATATGGTCAATGAAAAATTAAGTTTTATTTATAGTGAGATAGATGGTTTCAAAAGGTTAGAAGGGTAAAGAACTATGGATGTATTTAGTTTTGATAGTGGTTGATATACCGTAAAAATGTTTGTTATAAGTTACTGTGGCATAAGGGGTGATAACGATGAAGAGAAAATTTAAAATGCTTATATATTATCATAAATGGTTAAAGTAAGCATCTGATAAAAACAAACACTAACATTCTATATTTGAAACAGAAAGGATGAAACAAATTATGAGAACAAGAAAAATTACAGCTTGGATATTGTTTATGGCAATGCTTGTTACAATGATGCCAAGCTCACTTGTCTTTGCGGCAGGTGACACTACAACACCGGCACCATATCCGATAATTGTAACTGATGTATTTAGTGAAATGACTAATGATATCAGCGGTGTGGATAAAGGTACGGATTTAGACTTGACAGGAACAACAAATGATTCAATGCCGACTGTTAATACAGCAGCTGGCGCTGAAGCTTCTCTTGATGGTATAACTGGTACAGTATACCATAATAAGGATAGCGAAATTAACCGTATGAGAAGAAAGCAAATTCTTACATTCGTTGCTAAATCTCAGAATGGCAGTAACTTTATTAACAGCTCTACAAGTACAGGCGTGGCTGAAAAGGCTGTTGAAATCGCTTATCTCGATGCAGACAGAAATCCTTTGGAAATAAAGTTAGACAGTGAAAATTTTGAAGTTATAGGAAGTGGCGATTGGAGTAAAGCATGGATAGACCTTTCACAGGATGTTCAGCAGACAGACCGTACACTTGAGTCTTTCCTTACACAGGAACTTGATGGAATTAATCCTAAACTTTTAACTGCTGCTCAGCTTTTTGCAACAGGCGATATGGTATCCTTTATGATTTATAATGTTATCAGAAGTGATTTTGCTGGTTATTTAAGAATTAAGATTACTGATAATAATGGTAACACTACCGTACAGGATTATCCTATTGTGGCAGATGGTCAGTATCCCGCTGTTTCTATCAGCACATCAACTTACAAAAATCTTGTAGGTGTAAATGTTGAAAGTGATCCCGTAACAAATGTTGCAGAAAATACATTTATTAATGAAATGGATTTTGTAACCGTTATGGAAGATACCGACGAAAATAAAACGGTAAATGAGACAGACAACATTCATAAGAGCTACAGATGGCATAGCATTGATAAGGCTGCATTGCAGAAAGCTTTAGATTGGGAAGATGAAGAATATAAGCCGGAAAAAATTTGGGCTATGGGTGATATTTCCATAGACAAAATAGAAATTTCGGATTTATTAGTTACTTCTGGAATTAAGAGCGTTAAATATTCTGTTGCAAATTATGGATTAAAAGAAAACGTAATTCCTTCTACGCTTGAAGGAACAATCGAACTTACATATGATCCGGTAACAAAACTTTGCTCGGCAGCAACACCTATTGTAATTAGCGGTGAAGGGTTTAATGTTTTAGCAATTACTGCAATTGACAATTCTGGACTTAAAACAACAAACAGATATTATTTCTACATAGATACTACAGCGCCTAAAGCAAAGTTTGATCTTGTGGAATTGGATAAAAACGTTGTTTCCTTGTTTACTGTTGCTGATGTAGTAACAAACAGACAGCAAGCTATTGATATGAGTGAATCAGATGACGTAACAGCAAGTGTTGATGTAATTTCCGGACTTGAAGATGCAACAGCCGGAGAAACTGAAAAGAATAAGATGTATCAATATCGTTTACTTGCAACAAAAGAAGGTGCAGCAGAAGGTGGAAATGTGCCTGATGGCTATACTGCAACCGTTCTTGACAAAAAAGGCAACGATTTAAGCGGTTGGAAAATTTGGACTGGCGAAACAGAAACCCCTGTTATAGATAAAGAATTTGATGGTATTGTTCAGGTGCGTGTTCAGGATAGAGCAGGTAACTGGTCTCCTATCGTTTCAACAACAAGCGATGGAAAAGAAACAATAATTACAGATAGCACTAACCCTGTAATTGATGTTAAAGAGTATGCTCTTAATTCAAACGCTGATACAACCGGCAATACAGTAGATGAAATAATCAATGGCACTGCTACAGATATTTTGGTTACAACTGCAAGAGTAACAGAAAAAACTGATGGTGAAATTGAAAACGAAGTTATTTATACAACCACAGGAGATGTAGCACCTTGGATTAATGATTCTGCAGTATTGGAAGTAAAGATTACTGATGAAGATCTTGCTAATGAAATTCGTTCATCAGGTCTTAATAAAGGTCAGATTAATGTAAAAGCAGAATTCAATACCGAAAATGAAAACAAAAAAATTAAAATCTGGAATAAAAATGGCGTTGACAAGAAAAATGTTGATGATTCTTTCAACCTTACAGAAGATTACATTTTCGGAACAGAAACGGACAAAGATTTAACATTCTATATTGAATATGAAGGAACTGGTGTTGTTGATATCACTGTTTCTGTTAAAGACCAGGCTGATGTAAATGATGGTGATGTTTTCTCATCAATTTATAAGACTCAGCTTCGAGTTGATAAAATAAATCCCTACATTATGTATAAGGGATATGATATCACAGATGATGCCGAGAAAGATTTATTGAAAGCAAACAACGAAAAAGTTGATTACGAAGTTCGTAATATGCCTTGGGGACCGAACAGTCAGGTTCTTGAAGTTGTTGTAAAAGATGATGACATCACTCCGGTACAGTCAAAAACTAAAAATGTAAAATTCAACGCTGACAAAGCATTAGATTTGTATAAGATTAGCGGTGATACATTTACAAAAGTTAAAACTTATGCCGCAGGCAACAATAACATCGTATCACTTGGTGATTGCGAAGAACTTGCTAATGAAAAGTATGAATCCAATGTTGGTTATAAGTTCTATCTTGTATATGAAGGTACAGGTATTGCAAAGGTTGAATTCTTCGCAGATGATTCAGCTAAAGAGCCTAATGTAAGAGATTATCCTTCTGTAGCAACTGCTGCCGATGCAGAACCTGTATTGTACGATGCAATGCTTCGTGTTGATAAAATTAACCCCGAAATTAAAAACGCTAAACTTGTTGAAACAGATGCAGATGTTGAAGATAAAGGATGGAGCCTCTTCTCCTTCAATGAAACAGATGCTGATGTAAATACAAGAAAGCAGATGAAGATAACATTTGAGATTGTTGATGAAACCACAACATCAGAACAGTCAGGCGTTAATATTCAGAACGAAAAAATATCAGGCGTAGATTTAATTGATGTATATGATAAATATGTAGAAAAAGACAAAGCACATCTTTATGATAATGAAGCTACAACATATATAACAGATGATGCAAATGATGTTGCAGTTGATCCTAATATTGATTACATTCTTCTTCCTGTAGAAGCTGGAACAATTAATGGTACAGGTGGAACATTTACAGAAGCAGCATCTGCATCTAATGAAGACATTGAAGCACTTGTAGCTAAATATCTTGATAAAGAATACAATGCAGATGGCGATAAATGCGAATGGAAAAAAGCAGCATGGAAAGATGGCGGAATTGTTGTTCCGGATGAATTCCAAGGTGCAATCGTTCTTAGAACAATTGACCGTGTAGGTAATATTGATTATTCAGAACCTATCACATTTGTTGCTGAATCAAGAGAAGCATTAATTGACTTTGAACCTCAGAATGGATATATTTGGTCACAAAATAATTATGGTTGGTCAAAGCGTGATTACGATTATATTGAAATTCGAGTAAAAGATGATAATGAAGAAAAAGTAGATGCGTGGCTCGAAAATGTGTTCATTAGTGTGACTGACCTTGAGGGCAATGATATCTCAACAAAAGACACAGTTAAATTTGCCCATAAGATTCATGCGGATGATGCTTCTTTAGAAGTTGATCCTTCTGCATATACATATGTATCTTTAAGTGATTTCACAAATGAGGCTGCATATGGTTATGATGTAATTGATAATGATGGTCTTGTTGAGAAACTTGCTCGTGACACAGAAGGTTACATCCATCTTGGTTATGTAAGAGTTTCTGAAAGTGCTCAGATTAAGGTTACTGTTTTTGATAAAGCAAAGGCAGATAATGTTGAATACACTGGAAACAAAACAACAGGTGTTTGGACATCAAGAATAGACAGAATTGCACCGACTGTAAATGTTAAGGTTGTTGCTATTCCTGCAAGCGAACATGGTCTTGCTGATAATAATAAGGTTGTTCTTGGTTTGAAAGCTGATATTATCGATAGCGAGTCTGGCGTTGCACCTGCTATTACTGATGACACTTATAATGTTTATACTCCTGAAAATGTTCCTGCAACTGGAGTATTTGCATCTGATAAATCTTTCTTATATAAGGTAACAAATGATGCCGATGTTGAAATTGAAAGATTTAATAAAGGAACATTCAATACAAGACAGTACGAACTTCCTGGCTTACAGTATGCTTTGATCCCTGAAAATGGAGATTTAGAAGATGTTATGCCTTGGGATTTTGAAACTGCTCCTGATACCATTTATGACGAGAATGGATATAACGGAAAAATGGGTGCTACAAATGTATGGCATAACTATATAGACGACAAAACACCTATACTTCCGGAAGAGGGATTTGACGGTTATGTTGTTGTAAGAGCTATTGATAAGGCTGGTAATATTACCGTTATTGGTTGTGCTCCTACAATTGATATTGAAGCAGCAGAAGGCTGGCAAAAAGAAACACAGTTTATTCAGGTTAAGGCTTCTGCTAAAACAGGAAATATTACAAAGATAGAATATACTGGTAATAACAATCTCCTGACTCATGATGAAGAAGGTAATGTAACAACAAGAGATATTTCTGCTGAGGCAGCTAGTGGTGAAGGTGCATTTATCGAAGTTGCAGAAGAAGGAATTACAGATGTTATAATTACTGCTTCCGAAGAGTATACAACACAGCAAACAGTTAAAGCAGCCAATGATGAAAGAAATGCAACATGGGAAGGTTCTATGATTATTGGTAATGCTACAACTGCTGGATACGAAGATTTCAAATTCCAGACTGTACAGGTAAAGATTGATAAAACTGCTCCTACATTTGAATTTGCATTAGTTGATGCTGCTGACAATGAAATAGTTGCTTCATCTAAAGGATTTGGAATTAAAGTAGTAGATGGCGATGAAATAGAAGATCCTATTCCTAACTTACCTGATGTTGTTGGTTATCGTTCACACACCCCTTCTGGAATTGCTAAGGTTGAATATTGTGTAGCAAATGAAGGAATGGAAGAATGGATAGAAGTTGATAAAGCAACTTGGGAAACTGGTGTTATTAAAGCATATGCTGACAATGAAGCTATAACAGGTACTGTTAAAGTTCGTGTTACAGACAATGCTGGCAACGTAACAGAAAAATCTAAATCTATTAATATTGATAGCGCAACACCTATTATCAGTATTTCAAAATCTTATGATGAAAAGTGTAGTCATGAACCTGTAGATGTTTTTGTAACAGTATCCGAAAGTGCTGAATTTTCTGACATTGATACAGTTACTTATGTAGTAACAGATGAAGATGGAAAAACCATTACTGATGGATATGACGGTGAGCTTACTCGAATCGGAGGAAATATTTCTGTTGACAGAGAAGGCGTTACCAATATTAAGGTTACAGCAAAGAACAAAGCAGGAATTACTGAAGAAAAATCTGTAACAGTAATAGTTCACTATGATCTTACAATGCCTACTTTGAACAGTGTTACATCTGGCTCTTGGAAAACAGACAACAATAAAGTGACAGTAGTTTTTGATAACACTGATAAGGTGCGTTATTCAAATAACGCTGGACAGTGGACAGAATTATCTACCGATAAAAATATTGAACTTGTTGCAGGTGCAAACACAATCCGTATACAGGCATACAGAGAATGTGGTTGTGAGAGTGATGTTAATACGTATGTAATTAATTATGAACCTACTGAAAATGTACCTGTTATTGATATTAGACATGATTATGGCACTAAGGACATGACTGTTGGAGGTTCGGATTTTGAAATTGTAAATGCTACAAATGAATCGGCAATTGTTAACATTATTCCTAATAAAGGAACATGTAAAGCTAACATCCAAAGTGTAAAATACGACTTGTATCTTAATGGCGTAGTTGTACAAAAAGATGTTTATCTTCCTACAACAGGAGGCACTTTAACACTTTCTGACGAAGGCGAATGGGCAATTGGAAATGTAAGAATTACAACAGAAAGCGCAAAAGAATATAATGTTCTTTCTGATTATAAAGTAGTTGCTTTAATAGACAAGACTGCTCCTGTATTCGATAATGCAGAGACAAAACTTGTTGGTATAGGTGGCGAGTTAACATTATTTGGATTAGCTGAACCAACCAATGAGCAACAGAAATTAACAGCAAAAGCTGATGATACTTGTATAACATATGCAAGTGAAGCATCTACTGTTTTATTCTATGAATATGCATTGCTTGAAAAAGGCATGATTGAGCCTGATTGGAAGGAACTTAAATATGAATGGAATGACACAAAAGTTGAAACCGAAGCAATTATAACAAAATCATTTGAAGGAACAGTTCTTGTTCGAGTTACAGACGTAGCAGGCAACAGTTCTATAAAATCAATCCAAGTATTTGCAGAAGGAACCAAACCTGAAATTTCTATTACAGCTCCTTCATCTTGGCAAACAGAAGACATTATGATGAATGTTGACATAGTTGACAAAGGATTATCTTCAACAATCGAAAGTGTTAAGTATACATTGTATAATGGTGCTGACACTACTGGAACAAAAGTTGGAGAAGGTGAACTTTCATCAATAGGTGGTTCTATCGAAATTACAAGAGAAGGAACTACTACAGTTGAAATTATCGCAAAAGATTATGCTGGGAATGAAGCAAAAGCTACAAGCACAGTAAAACTTGATAAGACTGCTCCTGAATATTCACGTATGATTCAGTTGCTTGGCGTTTACAACGAACACGAAATCCCTGAAAGTGAATGGAATATTATCCATGACGGTTGGACATATAACCATGATGTAAGCCTTGATGGAATTAAAGATATTCATTCAGGAATTAAGAAAGTAAATATTAAGTTTACAAGTGCTGATGGCGCTACAACTGAAACTACACTTAATTCACACCAGACAAGTAGCAGCTTCTCTGAAAGTGGTAAATATGATCTTACTTTAATTGACAATGCTGGTAATGTTAGAAACATCAGCTTTGCAATCAATAAGGATTTACAGAATGTAATTAATGTTATTGGTGTAGATGCACTTGGAAAACTCAATATCGCAGTTACAGACGGCGATGATATGCTTACATTCTACAAGAAGGAAAACAGCGAAAGCAAATACAGCAAGATGTATAATGGTATTACAGACCAGTTAGTTGATGGTAAGACCGGCGTACGTTATATCTACGGACAGAATGATTCTGGTAAGAAATCAAACACATTGTATGTAATTGTTGCTCCAAGTACTGAATACGGAATCTCATTAATGAGTCTTAATGCAACACCTAACAGATACTTAAATATTGATGCTGAAGGTGGCAATGTGACTGTTAAGAAGATTGATGAAATTTTCAATCCTGGAATAAACAAAAACATCTCTGTTGGCTCAGTTGTTGAAATCAACGAAGATGGCGTATATTCAATTACAACTAATGACTAATTAAAATAATTGCGCAGAGAGTAGTTTCTGCTACTCTCTGCCAAAAAAACTTAGAGAAAGGACAGATACTATGAAAAAAATTATTTCCTGCATTCTTGCAGTTACAATGCTATGTTGCAGTGCTGTCGCTTTTGCTGATGAAAAAGAGGTTGTAATTGATACCGAAGTACCTGTATTTAAAGATTTAGTGGATGGTTCAAGCTATTCCGGAAGCAAAAAAGTTGAAATTGCAGATTTAAGTGAAGTAGACTGTGTTTTAATGAAATCAGGAAGCGGAACAGTAAATTTTGCAGGAAAGACATTTTCCGGATATACAAAAGTTGCAGAGAAGCAGAACCTTGATTGTATAAACTACACCGAGATAGCTACTGTTTCTGATGCGGGTTCGTATATGGTTTATGCAACAGACATCTACAATCACGATATTGCTGTAAGATTTAAAATAACCAAATCAGGCGAAAACACCGGCGGAGGCTCCGGCGGTGGAGGTGGCGGAGGCGGTGGTGGCGGTGCCACTACAACAGTTAAACCACCATATGCTAATGGCGATCCTGATAATACAAAAGGAAATGTAACAGCAGGTGAAAAAATCACATTAGATTCTGATACAGGAAATACAAAAATATATTATACAACTGATGGAACGACTCCTACAAGTAAAAGCACACTTTATGATGAGAAAAAAGGCATCACTTTGACAGAAGGACAGACTTTAAAAGCGGTTGCTATTAAAAGCGGAACATCAAGCGAAGTATCCGAATGGAAATGTGTTGCAGCAGATGTCGATCCCCCACAAAATGGCGGCTCTATTGTTAAGGATGTATTGGAAACCGAAGAACACATTGTATATATGACCGGATATCCAGACGAAACATTTGGACCCAATAATAATATGACACGTGCAGAAGTAGCGACAATGTTTGCAAGACTTATGAAGGATAAAATGGATACTAATGCCGTATATGAATCTTCGTTTGCAGATGTTACTCCTGATGCATGGTATTGTAACTATGTTGGGTATATAGAGAAATTCGGAATTATTACCGGTTATGAAGATGGAACATTCAGACCTCAAAACACTATAACAAGAGCAGAATTTGTTACTATGGCAAGTCGTTTTGCAACTATAAGCAAAGAGTTTGAGTGCGACTTTGCAGATGTTACAACTGAACATTGGGCATATGACTATATTGCTTTTGCAGCTGGCAACAGTTGGATTGGAGGCTATGAGGATAATACATTCAGGGCTGATAATACAATAACCAGAGCAGAGGTTGTAACAATTGTAAATAATATGCTCGATAGAAATGCCGACAAAGAATATGTAAATGCTAACAAGGTATCACTTACTTTATTTACTGATGTAAGTGGAGAACATTGGGCATATTATGACATAATTGAGGCAACAAATGAACATTCATATAAGGTGACGGACAACGAAGAAAAATGGAATCAATAAGGAGGTATGAGCGATGAGGAAAATACTTTCTATATTGATGACTACTATTATTGTATTAACAATGAGCAGTGCGATTGTTGTGTTCGGATACGGTGGAAATAGGTCATATTCAGATGTAAGTTCAAATCATTGGGCATTTGATGCTATATCCTTTACTACAGAGAAAAAGTGGTTTAACGGGTACTCTGATGGCACTTTTTGTCCCAATAATACAATTTCACGTGCAGAAGCTACCAAAGTGTTGGTTTCTTTGTTTGAAAGAGAAGTTAATGAAATATCAGATACCAGTTACAGCGATGTGTTCGTCACAGATTGGTATGCACCTTACATAGAGGTTGGAAAAGATTTGTTTCTTAATGTAAAAGATGGCGGAAAATTTAAGCCAAACACCCCTATCTCTCGCGAAGAAACTATTTATGCTTTGGTTCGCGGAATGAAGTTTAACATTTCTGTTGAATATGTGGATCAGTCAATGCTTGAAAAATTTACTGATGCTAAAGAGATAAATGACTCAATCAAGCCATATTTCACAATAGCAATGCAGAAAAATTTGATTTCAGGATATAGTGATGGAACAGTTAAGGCGAAAGATTCTTTGACAAGGGCAGAATTCGCAACGTTGCTGTACAGAGCGTACTGGATCAACCAAGGCAAAACCATTGACCAAATTGAAATGACAGATGATGAAGCAAAAAATTATGAAGAATCTTATGATGACTTGGATTTGACTAATTCAAGTGAAATTGCCTTTAGAAAAGCTGTTGTAACTTTGGTTAACGAGATACGTAATGACAATGGTTTAAATCAGCTTTCAGAAAATCCGGACCTTGCACAAGTCGCACAGATGAAAGCTGAAGATATGCAAAACAACGACTATTTTGATCATCAGTCTCCGACTTATGGTTCACCCTTTGATATGATGAAAAAATTTGGTATATCATATATGAGTGCCAGTGAAAACATAGCAAAAGGGCAATCGACTCCGGAAGAGGTTGTAAATAGTTGGATGAATTCAGAAGGACATAAAGAGAACATCTTAAATCCTTCATATACTCAGATAGGAATCGGCTATTCGGCAGATGAAGATATTTGGGTACAAATGTTTATAGGTCAGTAATTATAAAACAGAAAGGAATTTTTATATGAAGAAAATAGTAAGTTTATTAATTTCTGCTGCACTTTTAGTTTCAATGACAGTAACTTCATTTGCGGCACCTTCCTATGGTTCTGAATGGGATGGATATTATCATAATGCAACAACAAAATATTCAGACGTAACATCTTCTCATTGGGCATACGATGCTATTATGAGATCTACTGAAAAGAATTGGTTTGGCGGTTATCCTGATGGCAGATTTATGCCTGATGGTTCGATTACAAGAGCAGAAGCTCTTAAAGTATTTGTAGTTTTCTTAGGCTTGGAGCTTGAAGATGTTACAGAAAGCACTTTTTACGATGTAAATCCTAATCAGTGGTACGCTCCTTATATAGAAGCCGGAAAAGACTTATTCCCTACACATACAACAGTTCAGGGCAAAACTCCTTTCCAGCCTGATATGCCTGTAACAAGAGAAGATACTATCTATGCTCTTGTAAAAGCACTTGGTTATAATGTTGGTGTAAAATATGTTGATGAATCAATACTTAACATGTTCAGTGATAAAAATAGCATTTCTGGAGATATAAAACCTTATTTTGCTATCGCTCTTAATAATCAATTAGTATCAGGTTTTCCTGATGGAACAATTCGTGCTCAGGACTCTCTTACTAGAGCAGAATTTGCAACACTCTTGTATCGTGGTAGCTTCGTAGGTTTCAATGATGCGTACGAGGCTGTTATAGATTCTGTAACCGTAACACCTACAACCAGCACTGAAATGACAATTGGCGAAACAATTACATTGTCTGCAAGAGCTACATATACAGACAAAACAAACAAACCTTATTCAGGATTATCTCCATATGATGCAAACGGCAATGGCGTTATAGCATTAAACGGAACAACAATTACAGCAGTTAAAGAAGGTACAGCAGTAATTAAGTATAATGATTCTTATCTTAAAAATGAATCTTTAACAATAACTGTTAAAAAGCCTACTGATGCTCCTACTTTGAAAATCACCGGCTATGACGATATAACAAAAGATGCAACTATGGATATTAAGGGTGTTGTTACTGATAAGAATGGTGCTGTTGACTTAACATGTAATGGCAAAGATGTTTCAGTAAGCACAGATGGAAGCTTCACAACAACCGTTTCACTCGTTCTTGGCGCAAACAATATTCAGTTTGTTGCTAAAAACATTTATGGTGTTGAAACAACAAAGAGCATCAGTATCGAAAGAGAAAAATCAGAAGCAACATCAACAACAGTACCTAGCACTTCACCTGTTGATGATGACGATGAAAAAACTCCATCCTCTTCTACAACTGTAAGTGGTGAAGACGGAACTCCTTATTTAACATTTGATAAAGGAACAGGAACAATTACAAAATGCGGAACAAGTGCTGCTGATATTGAAATCCCTGAAAAAATTGAAGGTGTAAATGTATATAACATTGGCGAAGGTGCTTTTGCAGACTGCACATATCTTGAAAGCATTGAATTTCCTTCAACTTTAAAAAGTATAAAAGCAGATGCATTTAGCGGCTGTATTCGTCTTTATGAAGTTGATATTCCCGAAGGTGTTACATCAATTGGCGCAAATGCATTTGATGGTTGTGTATCTTTAACAGATGCACGCATTCCTGAAGGAGTTAAAAAGATCGCTGATGAATTGTTTGCTGGTTGTAAGAGACTGACAAAAGTTTATCTTCCTGAAGGAATTACATCAATCGGTGCAAATGCATTTGATGGTTGTAAGAGCTTAACAGAAATCGAGCTTCCCGAATCAACAACTAAAATTGCAAATGGAGCATTTACTGATTGCGGTAGCCTTAAAAAGATTGTAATTCCTGATAATGTAACATCAATTGCTGATGATGCATTTGATGGTTGTAATGCAATTACAATATATGCTTCTGTTAATTCATATGCAATAGAATATGCGAAAGCAAATGGTATCGCTTGGGAAATCATCTAAAATATATAAATGATATGAAAAGGCGGCATACTCTGCCGTCTTTTCAAAAATAGAAAGGAGCGCTGAACATGAAATGTAAAGCAAAGAAAATTATCACCCTGTTATTGAGCATAATGTTGCTTTTATCAACAGTGAGCACAAATGTGTTTGCATTGGGATATGGTTCTGAATGGGCTGGATATGGCGATTCAAATTCTCAAAAGTATTCTGATGTACCCCAGTCTCACTGGGCATATGAAGCAATAAGCAGAGCAAGCAGTAAAAACTGGTTTGGTGGTTATCCGGATGGAAGTTTCAGACCTGATGGATCTATCACAAGAGCAGAAGCTCTTAAAGTTTTTGTTGTATTTTTAGGATTAGAACTTGACACAGTAACGGAAAGTAGTTTTTATGATGTAAATCCTAATCAGTGGTATGCGCCTTATATAGAAGCTGGAAAAGACTTATTCCCTACACATACAACAGTTCAGGGCGAAACACCTTTTAATCCTGATATGCCTGTAACCAGAGAAGATACAATCTATGCTCTTGTTAATGCACTTGGTTATCAGGTAGGTGCGAAATATGTTGATGAGTCTGTATTAAATATGTTTACAGATAAAAATAGCATTTCCGGTGACTTGAAAGCTCATTTTGCTATCGCACTTGAAAACGAACTTGTATCCGGTTTCCCTGATGGAACAATTCGTGCTCAGGACTCGCTTACAAGAGCAGAATTTGCTACACTTTTATACAGAGGTTCATTTGTAGGTCACAGTGATAACTACGAAGCTAAAATATCAAAAGTAACTGTTTCTCCTGCATCACCGGTAGAAATTGAAATTGGCGAAAGCGTTACACTTTCTGCAAGAGCAACATATACAGATGGCACAAATCAGGCATATTCAAGCCTTCAGCCT
>JAZQAN010000063.1:0-2952 GCA_045545235.1 Clostridia bacterium
AAAAACGCTGTCAATAAGTTGCGTTATAACCCTTCTTGCCTCCGGGTCTTTTATTCCGTCAACTTTAATGTTTTCTACATTCATATATCATCACTTCCTGTAAACATTCAAACTTGCACCGCTTCTGTGCTTGCTTGTTCCTACGGTCACTTTACCGTGTACATCAAGTATTCGAACATCTCCCTTACCCTTAAACTTCAAAGCAAAACTGTCACATTTTTTAACTCTTAACTTAAAGTCAAACATCTCATCACGTTCTGCAGTTTTTACGGCAACCCTCTGCCACTGTCCGCCGTTTTGCTTTGCATACACCTCAAGCCTGCTCATTTTCGGCATTTCTGCACGTATCCATAGCTTTGAAAGGTTCTTTCTGTTTTCACTGCCGAAATTAAATTCCTTTGTTTCAAATTCCCACTCTACTGCCTCGTTGCCTGAACCAAGCTTGTATATACCCTCATCTGCCACACAGTAAAGTGTATTTTCAAGGTTGTAAAACATCTTTACATTTTTATCATCCTCAATGTGCCACATTCTAAGATATGTGTCATAAACATATGTTTTTTCACCGTTGTAAATATAATACTTTCTTCCGTCTGTGCCTGCCTTTGCAATGTTTTCGGTTTTAATGTCAAGCTGTGTTGATATAACCTGGGGTACTCCTCCGCTGTAACGCACAATGCCCTTTGGCGATGCCCAGTATAACACGCCGTCTACACTTGCAATACTGTCGTTGTCAATGCACCCGGTGTTGCAAAGCTCTGTTAGGGTGTATGGCATAGAGCCGTACATTTCATACACTATGTCACGCTTGAATAAAAGCAAAACATTGTTGTATGCACAAATGCCTGTAAATTTACCTGCACTTCCCACGTCTGTTGCATATGCCCCCGTTGCAGATGGCTTTCCTGCCTCATCAGTAAATTCAAAAAAATTATTGAAATCACCCAAAGCCGATGCACGAATGTCGCTATCCGAAACACCAACTATTCTGTTGTTGTATACAACGCCATAGTCAAGTGATTTAATTAACGGGTTACCCAAAGTATGCCCATTTTCAACAAATGGTTCTACACCCCATTCTCCTGCTTTTATAAATTTAAGCCTCTGCTCACCCTGTGCCAGCTTTGCATCATCTGCACGTTCAGCAACATATTCATCCCTCACAACAATGTAATCGCCCTTTTCAAATTTTTCAAAGCCTATAACCCAGCTTTTACTTCTGTCATCGTCATAATTCCATTTAACAATTTCATTATCAGATTTAGCCTGTCCGTTTTTGTCATACAAGGCAAAGGTAAGCTGTATATAATTGTCGAAATTAGCGTTTGTAGGGAAACTAAGCTCATCCCTTGGTGGAAACTTCACACTTACCTTAAAGGTTGTTGCATCGGTGTTGTCAATAAATAATGTAGTTTCAAGCTTTACCTTGTATCTTTTTTCACCATATAAGTTTTCAAATTCATATGGTCCTGTTATGTCCCCTAAATCCAATGGCCATTTAGGGTAAAGCACCTCGTTTTTATCACCTATGTATCGCACATCAGGGTAAAATACACTTCCACCATCATAGTTGTTTGTGCAGATGCAATCTGCCATCTGTATTTTTTCGCTGCCAGCATTTACAACATAGTTTTTAACACCATCCGCCACATAGCAAAGGTAATCCTCACCGTCTATGTAGTAAACACTGTTACCCTCTACCTTGTAAATTCTCTTTACATTGTCTGCAATTAATAAACCTCTCGGCTTTCGAGGACTTGCATATGGGTAGTTGTCAGATGCCATATTTTTGCAGTCCGCCATTTCACCCTCTGCCTGATTACCCTTTGTTTTGTTTACCCCTCCCCATGTACCAATATTAAAGGGAAAGGTTGAAACTGCAGGCAAGGGCTTTGATTCGTAAGCGATTGCCATTTAAAAACCTCCTTTGTCGGTTTTTAGTGAATAGGTAATAGTGAATAGTGAATAGTTGTGGTAGAAACACGTTGTGTTTCTTTTGAAATAGAAATGCAGAGCATTTCTACCATAACTATCAACTCTCAACTATCAATTATCAACTAAACCCGTATTCTTCGCTTTATCACTTTAACCTTATCATCAAACAAGCTCATATACTTGTTCCATTCGTCCATAAGTATCTGTGCAAGCTGAACATCATCTGTTTTAACAAGCTGGTAACCAATGTATGACGGTATCGCCATATGGGTATGGTCTGCCACCTCGTATTCATAGTCTTCAAGCTCTGCATCCGTAAGCTTTGTAAGGTCTTTTGGAAGTGCATAGTAATAAAAGGTAAATCTGCCCGTTTCGTTAATTACAATACGGTCATCCTCTGCTATGCAGTAGTCAACCCCTCGAAGCTCGTCATCCGCATCCACAAGCCCCATAGGTGCAACCCTGTAAAAATCAAGAGGTAATTCGGTTTTAAAAGGAGCATTTGCCACGTTTATAAAATATGCCTTTATAATGTGTGTGCCGTACTTTGATATGTACATCTGTGCCTCGTTTGCAAGTATGGGAAAAAGCTTTGCATCATAGTCAGTGGGTTCACTGTCCGTCTTTAAAAAAGCTATGTCAAGACTTTCTTTATAAGTCATAAAATCACCACCTTTTTTGAATGAAGAATTAAGAATGAATAATGAATAATTATTGTAGAAATGCTTTGCATTTCTTTGAATTTATATATTTGTTTTAAAAAACTTTGTAGGGCAGGGGCTTGCTCCTGCCGTTAATTATTCTTTTTTTCGGCAGGAGCAAGCCCCTGCCCTACATATGTTATTTAAAGAAACACGCAGTGTTTTCTCCGTGTTACTACGCATGTGAAATGTTACCCAAAACAAGTTTTGGACATTTCATCATCAACCACAATTCTTCATTCTGCATTCTGCATTCTTCATTAACCTATTACGCCTTTGTCACAGTAAACACGGCAATTTCTTTAGGTCTTACAAT
>JAZQAN010000064.1:0-246021 GCA_045545235.1 Clostridia bacterium
ATAACCGCAAGGGAATTTCGATGTTTTCCTTGCGGTTTTATAGTTGTTTTTATTTTTTGGCAAGAGTAAACCCTTACCCTACATTCAAACATAATTATTAAGTCATTTGCGATAGAACGACTTTTTCGACGGTCTGAAAGGAGTTGTAAAGCAACTCCTTTTAATATAAATATAATATGTTTCTATGGATTTGAATTGTTATATATATTTACGCATATTATTTAATGCCGATTTTTCAAGTCTTGAAACTTGTGCTTGCGATATTGATATTTCTTCTGCGACTTCCATTTGCGTTTTTCCTTGGAAAAATCGCATATTTAAAATTTCTTTTTCGCGCTTGTTTAATTTTTTTAGTGCCTCTTTTAATGCTATTTGTTCTAACCATGTCTCATCTGTGTTTTTTTCATCTTTAACCTGGTCTACCACAAAAACTGCATCACCGCCATCATGATATATTGGTTCAAATAATGATATAGGGTCTTGTATTGCATCAAGTGCCATTACAACTTCTTCTTTTGGGGTGTTAATTTCCTTTGCAATATCATTTATTGTTGGTTCTTTGAAATTTGTTGTAGAAAGTCGTTCTTTTGCTGACAGAGCTTTGTATGCTGTGTCTCGCATTGAACGACTTACTCTTATGGAATTATTATCCCGCAGGTATCTTCGTATTTCTCCAATTATCATTGGAACGGCATATGTGCTGAACTGTACACCTTGAGTTACATCAAAATTATCAATTGCCTTTATAAGACCAACACATCCTATTTGGAATAAATCATCAGGATTTTCTTTTCTATTGTTGAATTTTCTTATCACACTTAAAACCAATTTTAAATTACCATTGATATACTCTTCACGTGCTTTTTTGTCACCTTGTTGTATTTTTTTGAATAATTCATCTTTTTCTTTTTTTGTCAGTACAGGTAATTTTGATGTGTTGACACCACATATTTCAACTTTATTATTCATTTTCTCACACTCCGTATGGTTATATATTAATTATTACCAACGAAGTGTTTGTATATGCAAAGTTATGTAATTAAAAACTGTTATATAAGAGTTTCATATTATTACTTGACAAATATATTTTTTTTATTTATAATATTATGTGTTTGCTGATATAACTCAGGCGGTAGAGTACCACCTTGGTAAGGTGGAAGTCGTGGGTTCAAGTCCCATTATCAGCTCCAACAGGTTCATTAATTATGGACCTGTTTTTTTATAAACATCTGGATGTATGATTATTCATTTAACTACATAATTTTAAGTTGTTTGAATTATACAGTTATGTATGGTTTTATTTCATTAAAAGTTTTTTCACCAATGCCTTTAACATTCATTATTTCTTCTAGATAATCAAAATTTCCATTTTTATCTCTGTATTCTAAAATTGAATTTGCTGTTGTTTTACCTATATTGGGAAGCTTTGTTAATTCGTCAATTGATGCTGTGTTTATATTGATTATGCCAATATTGGGATGTTGTACATTTGAGGCGGCATTATTTAAATTATTCTCATCAACAGATGGGATATAAATATGCTGTTCATCAGTTAATTTTTGTGACAAATTAACATTATCTGTATATGCTTTATCTGTAAATCCACCTGCTTTTAAAATTAAATCATTTATTCTGTCTTTTTCTGTCATTTCATACATTCCCGGTTTTTTTACTTCACCGGCAATAGTGACATATATTGGTGCGTACATAATATTACGTTCTTCATTTTTAACAGGATCGGTTCTGCGACGGAATTTTTTACTTTCATCAAACATAGGAACAAGCATAAAACTTATTGATAGAATAATTACTAATAATACAGTAGGTATATACTTATGCTTTTCCAAAAAGAATTTACAGTCTGAATATATTTCGTAAAAGGCTGAAGTTTTATAGTTATCTATTAAGTTTTTAATCTTATTTTTCACTTTAGTCACCCCACATATCTTAATTTAACATAATATTAATTTAAAATCAATGTAAATTAAAAAAATATTTATAAAAAAGGTTGAAAAAAAACTTGGAAAATAGTATAATATACTGATAAGCTATAATAAAAATGGGTATGTGTTACCATTTGGCAAGAAACTGAGGTGAAATACTTGGCAGAAACTAAAACAAAACGAATATTTACTAAAAAAATGATATTACCGCTATTACCATTACGTGGTCTGACTATATTACCTTCAATGGTAATACATTTTGACGTAGGCAGAGAGAAATCCATAAAGGCTGTTGAACAAGCTATGGATAGTGAACAATTGATTTTTCTTGCTACACAAAAAAATATAAAAATTGATGAACCGAAACCTGAAGATATATATTCATATGGTACTGTTTCTAAAATAAAACAGATTATGAAATTGCAAAATGGCAATATAAGGATTTTGGTTGAGGGTTTGGCAAGAGGTAAAATTACAGAAATTATTGATGAAAAAACTCATTATATTGCCGAATTAAAAAAATATCCTCAATCAAAAGTTGAAAACATGGAACAATTGGAAGCGATAATGCGTGTTGCAAAAAATATGCTAGATGATTATCTTAATTATCTTCCGAATCTTCCTCAGGAAATAATTGCAAAAATTATGAATATTTCAGATCCTGAAGAGTTTGCCGATGTTGTTGCAGGACATGTTTTTGTTAAAATTGAAGATAAGATAGAAATTCTTTCAGAAACAGATGTTTTCAAAAGAATGGAAAAGCTTATTGATATAATGAATAACGAAGCTCGTATTATTAAAATAGAATACGATATTGCTTCAAAAGTAAAAGCCGAGATGGACAAACATCAAAAGGAGTACTACTTAAGAGAGCAGATTAAAGTGATTCAAGAAGAACTTGGTGACAAAGATGGTTTACAGGCTGACTGTGATGAGTATAGAAATAAAATAAATGCACTTAACTTGGATGATAATATTAAAGAAAAGTTACTCAAAGATGTTGATAAGCTTTCAAAAATGACAATAATGTCTTCAGATAGTGCTGTGCTTAGAAATTATCTTGATGTTGTTCTTGAGATTCCCTGGGGAATTTATACCAAGGACAGGCTTTCGGTTAAACAAGCAAAAAATATTCTGGATAATGACCACTATGGATTGGAAAAAGTTAAAGAGCGTATTATTGAATTTTTGGCAGTGAAGCATATTTCAAAGGATTTTAACAGTTCAATATTGTGTCTTGTGGGTCCTCCCGGTGTTGGTAAAACATCAGTAGCCAAAAGCATTGCAAAAGCTTTGAACAGAAATTATGTAAGAATATCCCTTGGCGGAATTCGTGATGAAGCTGAAATTCGAGGGCACAGAAAAACTTACGTTGGTGCAATGCCTGGTAGAATTATTAATGCAGTTAAGCAAGCCAAAAGTATGAATGCTTTTGTACTTTTAGATGAAATTGATAAATTGAGTACAGATTATAAAGGTGATCCTTCTGCTGCATTGTTAGAAGTCCTTGACAGTGAACAGAATTTTGCTTTCAGAGATAATTTTATGGAGATACCTGTTGATTTATCTGATGTGGTATTTGTAACGACTGCTAATAGTTTAGATACTATTTCACGCCCACTTCTTGACAGAATGGAAGTTATTGAAATTTCAAGCTATACTTTGCAGGAGAAAATTGAAATAGCTGTTAATTATCTTATTCCAAAGCAGAGATTAAAACATGGGCTTGATTCTAAAAACATCCGTATTACCAAAGATGCGGTAAGCGATATTATAAATTATTATACAAGAGAAGCCGGTGTGCGAAATCTCGAAAGAATTATTGCTGAATTATGCAGAAAAGTTGCAAAAAATATAGTTACTGATAATGTTAAATCTTCTGTAATTACACCAATTAATCTTGAAAAATATCTTGGTAAAAGAAAGTTCAGTGTAGGAGTAACTGAGCAGAATGATGAGATTGGTGTAGTAAATGGTTTGGCATGGACAAGTGTTGGAGGTGATCTTCTTCAGATAGAAACTGCACTTATGCCCGGTAGCGGAAAGGTTGAGCTTACAGGTAAGCTTGGCGATGTTATGAAGGAGTCGGCAATGGCTGCAATTTCATATGTTCGTACCAATAGCGCAGTACTTGGAATAGAGGAAGATTTTTATAAAAAATATGATATCCATATTCATGTACCTGAAGGAGCGGTACCAAAAGATGGACCATCAGCAGGTATAACAATTGCTACATCGGTTGTGTCTGCACTTACCAAAAGAGCAGTAAGACACAATGTTGCTATGACAGGGGAAATTACATTGCTTGGAAGAGTTTTGCCAATAGGTGGGCTGAAAGAAAAAGCAATTGCTGCACATCGTGCAGGTATTAAAACAGTTATAATACCAAAACGTAATGAAGTTGATATTGAAGAAATACCTGATATTGTACGTAGTGAACTTGAATTTATTGTTGTTGATAATATAGATAAAGTTCTTAGTATAGCACTTTGTGATAAGATGAAAAAAGATGCTTATAATTTTGTTAACATTGAAACACCGAAAGAAAAGGAGGTTGTAATTAAACAATGAATTTAAATAATGTCAGCCTTATGCTTTCGGCAGTTAGTAAAAAACAACACCCTGATACAAATCTACCTGAAATTGCGTTTGCAGGTCGTTCTAATGTTGGTAAATCATCGTTGATTAATAAATTATTAAACAGAAAAAAACTTGCAAGAGTAAGTGCACAACCGGGAAAAACTGCTACAATAAATTTTTATGATATTGATAAAAAACTTATTTTTGTAGATTTGCCTGGTTATGGTTTTGCTAAGGTATCAAAGCAAGAAAAAGAAAAATGGGGCAGAATGATTGAAGAATATCTAAACGAACGTGAACAGCTTATCAGAGTTGTCTTGCTTGTAGATATGCGTCATAAACCAACTAAAGATGATATTATGATGTTTGACTGGATTGTAGAAAGCGGATTTGAACCAATTGTTATTGCTACTAAAAAAGATAAAGTGAAACCAAGTCAACGTGAAGATGCTTTAGAACTTATAAAAAATACTTTGGGTATTGATAATGTAATACCATTTTCCTCTGAAAAAGGAGATGGTGTTGAGGAAGTATGGACTTTATTTAAACAAATGATAGGAGTGGAAGAGTAATGATTACAAAAGCACCCAGAGGAACAAAAGATGTTATTCCTCAGGAAAGTTATAAATGGCACTATATGGAAGAAAAGATTCGCAACATATGTAAAAATTATGGTTACAGAGAAGTACGTGTACCTGTTTTTGAACATACTGAAGTTTTTGAACGTGGAGTTGGTGATACAACCGATGTTGTACAAAAAGAAATGTACACTTTTGAGGACAAAGGTGGAAGAAGCATTACTCTTCGTCCGGAAGGAACATCAGGTACTGTAAGATGCTTTTTAGAAAATAATCTGTATGCAGAAGCTCAGCCTACTAAAATGTATTATATGCTTTCTTGTTACAGATATGAAAAACCGCAGGCAGGTAGATTAAGAGAATTTCATCAATTTGGTATAGAGGCTTTTGGTAGTCCTGATTCTTCAATTGATGCTGAAGTTATATCTATGGCTTTTAATTTGCTTAAATCACTTGGGGTAAAAGACCTGAAGCTTTATGTAAACAGTATTGGGTGTCCTGCCTGTCGAAAAGATTACAATGAAAAATTAAAAAAATACTTTAGTGAGTACGAAGAAGAACTTTGCGAAACATGTAAAACAAGACTTGATAAAAATCCTATGAGAATCATTGACTGTAAGGTTCCTCATTGTGGTGAAATAGGTGCAAATGCACCTAAAATATTAAATGAACAATGTCCTGAATGTACAGAACATTATAACAAGTTATGCAAATATCTTGATACAATGGGCATTGAATATGAAATAGATGATACTATTGTAAGAGGTTTGGATTACTATACAACAACTGTTTTTGAAATTAAGTCTGAAGGACTTGTTGTGTGTGGCGGAGGAAGATATAACGGACTTGTAGAAGAATTGGGTGGAAAACCAACTCCAGGAGTAGGTTTTGGTCTTGGTTTAGAAAGATTGCTTATGATTCTTGAAACACAAGAGCTTTTACCTGATTTTGAAAGTGATGTACAACTTTATATTTCAAATATTGGTGACGAAGCCGATTTGTTTGCACAAAAACTTGTCAACGAATTACGCATAGATGGTATAGCTGCTGAAAAAGATTTGATGGGCAGAAGTCTTAAAGCACAAATGAAATATGCTGATAAAATAGGTGCAAAATACACTGTGGTTATCGGTGATGATGAAATAAAAAATGGAGTTGTAAACGTGAAAAATATGACTTCCGGAGAACAAAAGGAAGTATCAATCAGCGAACTTAAAAATGTAATTGAAAAAGGTTTTTAAATTCACGAATGAGGTGTTAATGTGATTGAACTTAAAAATGTCACAAAAAAATATGGACTTAATACTGCAGTAAAGGATCTTTCTGTTAAAATAGAAGATGGTGAAATTGTTGGCTTTCTTGGTCCTAACGGTGCAGGAAAAAGTACTACTATGAATATGATGACAGGGTATATTTCGACATCGTCAGGATCTATTGAAATTAATGGATATGATATTTTAAAAGATGCTGACAAAGCAAAGAAACTGATTGGATATTTGCCGGAAATACCGCCACTTTATATGGATATGACAGTTATGGAATATCTTAATTTTGTGTATGAATTAAAAAAGGTGAAATTTGACAGACAAAGACATCTTGATGAAATAATTTCCCGTGTTAAAATTAAAAATGTCAAAGACAGAATTATAAAAAATCTTTCCAAAGGTTACAAACAAAGAGTCGGTATAGCGCAAGCGCTTATAGGTGACCCGGAGGTTTTAATTCTTGATGAACCTACTGTTGGTCTTGATCCCAACCAGATTCAGGATATGAGAAACCTTATTCGCGATTTGGGTAAAAGCAGAACTGTAATAATAAGTTCACATATACTTTCGGAAATTACCTCTGTTTGTACTAAGGTTCTTATAATTAACCATGGAAAATTAATTGTATATGACACAATTCAAAATATTAATGCAAAATTGCTCAATCAATCAACTTATGTTGTTAAGATTCGAGGTTCAAGGGATATTGCATTTAATGCAATTCGAGAATTAAACGGAGTTAGTTCGGTAAGTGTGGAGAAAACTGATGAATCAGGTGTTTTTGTATATACGGTTACACCTGATGATGGTAGTGATATTAGAAAATTACTTTTAGATGTAATTGATAAAAATAATCTTGTATTGTTGTCATTTGATAATAAGAAACTTACACTTGAAGATATTTTCCTTAAAGTAACAGGTGTCAGAAAAAAGGAGGTAAAATAAATGAAAGCTATATATAAAAGAGAACTATTTTCTTATTTTACATCTCCTATAGGATATATTGTACTAACATTTTCACTTTTTATTAGTGGTTTTTTGTTTATCAGAGTTAATTTGAATATGAGTTCAACGAGTATGGTTTATTTCCTTTCATATCTTTCTTATATATTAATTTTACTGGTTCCGCTTATGACTATGCACTTGTGGGCTGAAGAACGTAAAAATAAAACAGAACAGCTTTTACTCACATCGGATGTTCCGGTTAGTTCAATTATTCTTGGTAAATATTTTGCCTGTATCACACTTTTTGGTGTTTTTGTTGTAACAATGCTCATATACCCAATGGTTATGTCCGCCTACGGAACAGTGTCATGGGTTAATATTTTTGTTTTGTATTTTGGATTTTATCTTATGGCATGTGCTTTGTTGGCAGTTGGGCTTTTTGTATCAACTTTAACAGAAAGTCAGATTGTTTCGGCTCTTGTGTCATTTGCTGTTATTTTGTTTTTTGTTTTATCAAATATTTTATCAACAAGAATTAATTCGGTTGTGTTGAAAAAAATATTTGAATGGTTTTCTGTTTTTACAAGGTTTGATAACTTTGTACAGGGTGTTGTTGACGTTTCAACAGTAATATACTTTGTTACGTTTTCTGCACTATTTATATTTTTATCTGTTATGTTTATTCAGAGAAAACGCTGGAACTAGGGAGGAATTAGTATGAAAAAAATTAATAAAAAATTCGTCTATGGAACCGGTTCAGCAATGATAATTGCAGGTGCATGTATTGTTATAATACTTGTAAATATTCTATCTGCTTTACTTACAGATAAATTTGGTTTGAAATTAGATGTTACTGAAACACGATATCTTGATTTTTCAGATGAGTTTGAGGATTTTGTTGAATCTGTCGACAAAGATGTTAAGGTATATTATCTTGTAAACCCCAACGAAGTTACGCGTGTTGTTGATAAAACAAATGATAAGAATGTAATCAGCAATGTTGATATTAACAATTATCGGGTTATGATGAAAGAAGTTATTGATAAAATACAAAGGATAAATTCACATATTAAATTTGCAATAATTGATCCTGACCTTAATCCTGATATTGTTAAGGATTTTGGTAGTGTTAAAATTGATGATGTTGTTTTTTTATGCGGTAAAAATATTAATTCATTTAATATGCAAGATATTTTATCCTATGATGATATTGGAAGAAAAACAATTGATTTTGAATCGAAAATAACTTCAATGATTTCGTCTGTTATGAGAGATGCAAAAGCAAAGGTTGCTTTTGTTACAGGTCATGGTGAGGCAGATGTTTCGGATATCAAAAAAGTTTTTGATGATGAAGGTATAACTCATAATGATATAAATATCATTACTGATGGTATATCTGATGAATATAATGTTTTGTTTATTTATGGTCCTACAACTGATTTTTCCGAAGAGGAAATCAAACGTATTGAAAAATTTCTTGCTTCAGGAAAAAATATGCAGGTGTATCTGGATAAGTTTTCGGAATGTCCCAATTTTATTGAATATATGAAAACTCTCGGTATTGCTTATAATGATGGTTTTGTTTTCGATAAGATGAAGGGTAACTATACATTTATAGATAACTCGTATTATATTGTACCTAAAATTTACAAGCATACAATTACTAATTCACTTAAAAATGTTGTGTTTGTACCGAATACATTAAGTGTTGAGCCGATGTGGGATTCTAAAAACAGTATAGATTGTTCTCATCTTCTTTTTACAGGGGAAAGTGCAGTTCTTACAACTAATCCAAATGAAGCGAGAGCTCATTGTCTTGTTGCAATTTCATCAAGAGTAACTGAATCCTCTATAATTTCAAACGTTATTGCTGGGGGAAGCTCACTTATGTATTCTGATGCTGTTATTAAATATAACAGAGCGTTTCTTTTGAATTCGGTATTGTGGATGGGAAGACCGGAAGAGTCAAACGATTTTTATGCAAAAGTTGTAAGTAACGAACCACTTCAGCTTACTGAAAATCAAATAAATATGTGGTTTGTAATTTTAGTATTGTTTATTCCGTTTTTAATAATAATTGCGGGGTTGATTGTTTGGTTTAAGAGGAGATATCTATGAAATTAAAAACTAATATTATTCTTATTTTAACGGTAATTGTTATACTTTTAGGTGCGATATTTGCACTTTCGTTTGTAACTGATAAAACTGATGTTAATATAGAAGATATTGCTGAAACTGATACTTCTGTGGTTGTTCTGGATATAAAGGAAGATATTAAAAGTTATAAGTATACATCTGCCGATGAAGAATTTGAAATTTTAAAAGAAAAATTCTGGTATGTTGAAAACAATGATGATATTGATCTTAATCAGCAAAATGTTTTGAAAATGTTGGGTGTTATTTCAAAGCTTTCAACAATCAATTTAGTTGAAGAAGATGCAAAAGATTTATCCAAATATGGTTTGGATTCTCCATCTTCAATTATAGAAGTTACTGATTATAATGATGTAAAATATATAATAAAGACAGGTATGAAAACTTCTACTGATTCGGGTCATTATTCAACAATAAATGATGATAATATGGTTTTTATAATGTCTGATGAAGATTATCAAATTATTTGTGGCGGACTTGATTCATTAAGAAACAAAGAAGTTGTATCAATTAAAGGTGATATTGTTAGAGTTTCAATAAAAAATCCGTCAGCAAATATGACTATTGCATACAAAGAATCCGAAAATTTAAATGCAGGAACTTTTACTTCGTGGGAAATGATTACTCCATATAAAAAAGATGTTAATAAGTACATTTTTGAAGAAAAGGTTTTAAAGGCATTGAATTTTCAAGCTGAAAATTTTGTTGATGATAAACCTTTAGATTATGGTATCTACGGTCTTGATAATCCGGAATGTTGTGTTGAGGTTGTTACAAATGAAAATCATTATATTGTTTATTTTGGAAAAACTTCTGAGGATGGTAGAGTATACTTTAAAACACCGGATAATCCTAATGTATATAGTGTAAATAAAGATTTGGTTAAATTTAAAGATTTTACACCTGTATATTTGTTGGAATCACTTGTTTTTTCAAGAAATATCTCTGCTGTAGACACTATTAAATTTACTGACAAAAAAACATCTGTTATTAAAATAAACAATGAAACTTATACCGTTGATGGTAGTAAGGTTGATGAAGAAAAGGTAAGAGAGGCTTATCTGGCTATTATTTCACCTGTCATACAAGGAGAGGTAGATGATGATAAAGTTGGAGATGAAATATGCCGTTTTACATTTGATTATAATACGGACACTCCATCTGAAACGGTTATATACTATCAGTATGAAAAAATGTATGCAGCCGCATCAGTTAACGGTATAATCGAATTTTATGTAAAAAAATCATATGTTGACGATATGATAAATGCAATAAGTAATTTGTCTGAATAAAAGAGGTATTATGAATAATAAAATTTGGGTATATAAAAATATAGACAATAAAATAGTAAGTGATTTGAGGATGAAATATGGTTTTAGCGAGTTATGTTCTGCTGTACTTCATAACCGTATGGAAATTGTTGGTGGTAATGTTGATAACCTTTTTAAGAGAGTGCTATATAACCTACATAATCCCTTTTTATTAAATGATATGGATCTTGCTGTTGCTCGTATAGAAATGGCAGTTATGAAAAATGAGAAGATAACCATTTTAGGTGATTACGATGCGGATGGTGTTACCAGCACCAGCATTCTCTATATGTTTTTAAAAGAACAAGGCGCTGATGTTAATTATTATATACCCAACAGATTTTCAGACGGATATGGAATGAATAGTGAATTAATTGACAGATTCCATAATGAGGGTATAAATCTGATAATTACCGTTGATAATGGTATTTCTGCATATGATGAAGTTAATTATGCAAAATCACTTGGTATGGATGTTGTAATTACGGACCATCACGAGTGTCCTGAAAAATTACCTGAATGTTGTGCTGTTATAAATCCCAAAAGGAAGGATAGTACATATCCTTTTTCTGAATTAGCCGGAGTTGGTGTTGTATTTAAGCTGATTTCGGCATTAGCCAAAGAGGGAATAGAAAGAATAATAAAAAAATATATTCTTATAACCGCAATAGGTACAATTGCCGATGTTGTTCCTTTAAATGATGAAAATCGTGCAATTGTAATAATGGGTCTTAAAATGACCGCCTGTAATTCAAATCACGGTGTACAGGCACTTTTAAATGTTGTTGGAATTGATGGTGAAGCAACTGTTTCGGATTTTGCATTTGGTATAGTACCGCGAATTAATGCCGCTGGCAGACTAAAAGATGCATCCGTGTGTGTCGAACTTTTTTCGTCTAAAGATTATTCTAGATGTTGTCAGATTGCTAAAGATATTGATTTATTAAATCAGGAAAGACAAAATGTTGAAAAAGAAATTACGGAATCTGTTTTTAAAATTATAAATGAAAATAAATTATACAGAGATAATGTTATTGTTGTATATGGTGATGATTGGAATAGCGGAGTTATAGGAATTGTAGCATCTAGAGTTAGCGAAAAATATTATAAGCCGTGTATCATTCTTACAAACGATACCGATGACATTGTCAAAGGTTCAGGAAGAAGTGTTTCGGGCTTTGATTTGTATGAAGCTTTAAAAGATTCGACAGATTTACTTTTGAAATTTGGCGGACACGAATTAGCTGCCGGACTTTCATTAAATAAGAGTAATATTGATAGCTTTATATCTAAAATTAATGAATATGCAAAAACAATATTAAATGGTGAAACTTTAATTCAAAAAATATATATTGATTATACTTTAAAGGATTCTTTTTTGAATGTAAATGCTATAGAAAGTATTAAAGTTTTAGAACCTTATGGAGTTGGTAATCCAAAACCTGTTTTTGCACTTTTAGATGTTGTTGTAGCAAAAAAACAACTATTATCTGACGGAAAACATTTAAAACTCACTTTAAAGTGCAATAATACTTTTATTGATGCAATAGGTTTTTCTATGGGAGAATATGACTTGTTAATTCAAGAGGGATATTGCATAGATATTGCCGGTAATCTGGATGTAAATTCCTATCGTGGAAATAATTATCCACAGATTGTAATTAAGGATATTAAACGAATTAGACAAGTATAATTAAGTTGCGAGGTGTTGCTTATGTATGATGCAGCTGTTGATTTTGAAAAATTAAAAGAAAATATTGAAAAGTATAATCCAAATAGTAATTTTGAATTTATCAAGATGGCTGCTGATTTTGCGGTTAACGCTCATGATGGTCAAAACCGCAAATCAGGAGAACCTTTTGTTATGCATCCATACAGTGTTGCAATTATACTTTCTGAATTGGAAATGGATGACGAAGCTATAGTTGCAGGTCTTTTGCACGATACTGTTGAAGATACATCCTGTACTATTAATGATATCAAAGAAAAATTTGGGGAAAATGTTGCTTTGTTGGTTGAAGGCGTTACCAAACTTGGTAAAATTCCATATAGTACAAAGCAGGAACAACAGGTTGAAAATTTGCGTAAAATGTTCCTTGCAATGGCAAAAGATATTCGTGTTATAATTATTAAATTAGCTGACCGCCTTCATAATATGAGAACTTTAAAAAGCATGCCTGAAGACAAGCAACTTGCGAAAGCTCATGAAACTATGGAGGTGTTTGCTCCATTAGCAAACAGACTTGGTATGCAAAAAGTGAAGTGGGAGCTTGAGGATTTGTCACTGAGATATCTTGATCCAATTGCTTATAAAGAAATTTCTGATCATATTAACTTAAAACGCGGAGAAAGAATTGAATATCTTGAAAATGTAAAATCTACCCTGCAAGATAAACTTGATGAAATGGGTATTAAAGCAGGTATGAGTGGTCGTGCTAAACATTTTTACAGTATATATAAAAAAATGTATACAAATAACATATCAATTGATGAGATATATGATTTACTTGCTGTAAGGGTAATCGTAAACAGTATCAACGAGTGTTACGCAGTTCTTGGTATGGTTCATGAAATATATAAACCTATTCCCGGAAGGTTTAAAGATTACATTGCTATGCCCAAAAAGAATATGTATCAGTCTTTGCATACTTCACTAATTGGGCCGGGTGGCAGACCTTTTGAAGTGCAGATTCGTACTTGGGAAATGCATAAAATAGCTGAGGTAGGTATTGCTGCACATTGGAAATATAAAGAAGGCGTATCAGGTGCTACTGATATGGATAATAAACTTGAATGGGTTCGTCAGCTTTTAGAGATTCATAGAGATATGAATGATGCTGAGGATTTTATAAACAATCTTAAAATCGACCTGTTTGAAGATGAGGTTTTTGTTTTTTCCCCAAAAGGTGCAGTTATTAATTTACCCAATGGTGCCGGGCCAATTGATTTTGCTTATGCGATTCATAGTGCTATTGGCAACAAAACTGTAGGTGCTAAGGTTAATGGTAAAATTGTTACTTTGGACCATAAACTTATAAATGGTGATATTGTTGAAATTATAACTTCTTCTAATTCACGTGGACCAAGCCGCGATTGGCTTAAGCTTGTTAAAACAACACAAGCAAAAAAGAAAATAAATGACTGGTTTAAAAAAGAAAATCGAGAAGACAATATACTCAAAGGAAGAGAAGCACTTGAAAGAGATTTGAAAAAGTTGGGTATTCCAATTTCTGTATTAAATGATAAGAAATTTATGGAACCGGTTTGCAAAAAGTTTACATTATCAACTATTGATGATTTACTTTCAACTGTTGGATTTGGCGGTATTCCTGTGGCAAAAGCTCTTACAAGAATAAAAGACCATTATACAAAAATTCACATTGAACAAAATGATTCTGAAGTGTTAGAGGAACTTGTAAATATTTCTTCTGATAAAGTTTCTAAATCAAGTAATGGTATTGTCGTTAAAGGAATAACTAATTGCCTTGTTAAAATATCACATTGTTGCAATCCTGTTCCGGGAGATGATATAGTTGGCTATATTACTAAAGGACGAGGAGTATCTGTGCACAGGGCTGATTGTATTAATATAACAAACCTTAATGAAATAGATGCTCAACGTTTTATTGAAGTAAAATGGGTGGAAAATCATACATCAAATTACACATCCGATTTACAAATTATAGCAAATGATAGAAATGGACTTGTTGTTGATGTAATGAATACCGTTTCAGCGGCAAAATCTTCACTTAAGGCCATAAACAGCCGTGTTACAAAAGATAATCTTGCAGTAATAAATATTACAGCTATAGTAAGTTCTCAGGAACAAATAAAAAAACTCATGAGTACATTGCGAAATATTGAAAGTGTAACATCGGTATCAAGATTAAAACACTAATAGGTGATTTCTATGATTATAAAAAGATATGTACTTGGAATATGTCAGACAAATTGTTACCTTATTATTGATGAAAATACAAATGAATGTGCCATTATAGATGTAGGTGAAATCTCTCCTTTACTTGAACACGATATTGAGGTAGAAAAGTGTATTGTAAAGTACATTGCCTTTACACACGGACATTTTGATCACATCGGTGGTTTAGAGTATTATAGTTCAAAATATGAAAATGCTGTGGTATTAATGCATAAAAACGATGTTGATGCGATAGTTAAAGGGTATGATGTTTTTTCAACATCTATGAATGATATAGAATCAACTGTAAAAAAGCTAACTTTACATAATGATGGGGATGTTTTTAAATTAGGGGAAATCACTTTGAATATAATTCATACACCTGGACACTCAAAGGGAAGTGTTTGTATACATTGTGATAATGTTTTGTTTTCAGGTGATACTTTATTTGAACGCTCTGTAGGAAGAACAGATTTTGTTGACGGTAATTTCAATGAACTCGAAAAGTCAGTTCTTAAGTTGTATACAGTTTTATCAGATGATACAAAAGTCTATCCGGGTCATGGTGATGTAACTTATATAGGTGATGAAAAAAACAGTAATCCGTTTGTGAGGTTGTAATATGAAAAATCCATGGGGTGATGTAACAGGTATACGTCCTGTGAAAATTGCCAGAACTATGCTAGGGGAAGGAAAAAACGAAGAGGAATTTATAAATAAATTCACCAATGAATTAAACGTAAGTGATGAAAAAACATACCTTACACTTAATATTGCAATAAGGGAAATGCAAATACTTAGTGGTTTTGATAAAAACGATATTTGTGTATACATTGGTGTTCCATTTTGTAAGACCAGATGTTTATATTGTTCTTTTGTAACAAATTCAGCTGCAAAAAACAATAAATACATGAGACCATTTATTAAAAATTTAAAGAAAGAAATTGAATATACAGCAGAAATTTTAAAGAAAACAAATTTTAGAATTGTTTCCTTATATTTTGGTGGCGGAACTCCCACTACTCTTTCTGCAATGGATTTGAAGGATATTATTGACAAATGCTATGAATGTTTTGATTTATCTTCAGTTGTTGAGTTTACGGTAGAGGCAGGAAGACCTGATACAATAGATGCAGAAAAGCTTGAAACATTGAAGAAATGTGGTGTATCAAGAATAAGTATAAATCCACAGTCAATGAATGATAATGTTTTAAAAGTGATTGGAAGAGCTCATAGTGTTCAGGATGTATATGAGAGTTTTAAGCTTGCTCGTAAATGTGGATTTGATAATATTAACATGGATCTTATAGCAGGTTTGCCAACTGAAACTTTTGATGAATTTAAAAATTCAATTAATCTTGTTACAGAGCTTTCACCTGAGTGCATAACTATTCATACTATGAGTATTAAAAGAGGTTCAATTCTACATGAAAAATTAGGTGATTATGCTCTTACTGACGAAAAAAATGTTTCTAAAATGGTTGAGTATTCCATAAATAAATTACAGGAACTTAAGTATAATCCTTATTATCTGTACAGACAAAAAAATATGGTAGGAGATTATGAAAATATAGGATACTCAAAATATGGAAAAGAGTGTTTATATAACATTATGATAATGGAAGAAACGAATAGTATTATATCAATGGGGTGTGGAGGAGTATCTAAAATTGTTAATTTACCCAATGACCGTATTGAACGTGTTTTTAATGTTAAAGAGGCAAAAGATTATGTTGAACGCATAGATGAAATGTTACATCGCAAAGATATTATATTAGAATGGCTAAATTTGAAGTAATTTATTATAAATTTAGTATAAATATTAACAAATTTTAAAAATTATGTTGACTTTATTGAAAAAATTTAGTATTCTAATATTATATTAAATTATTCCTGTGGTATGAAGGAGAGATTAAATTTATGTTTTCAAAAGAAGTATTAGTTAGCCATCAGGTTGGTTTACATGCAAGACCTGCAACTTTTTTTATTCAAAAAGCTAACGAATTCAAATCAAGTATATGGGTAGAAAAAGATGAAAGACGTGTTAACGCCAAAAGCTTGTTGGGTGTACTTTCACTTGGCATAACTAGAGGTGTTAATATTACAATTATTGCCGATGGTTCTGATGAAGAACAGGCAGTTGTCGCTTTGGTTGATTTAATTTCTTCTAATTTTGCTGAATAAAATATAAAATAAGAGATAGTTCTGTATATGCAGGACTATTTTTTCTTTATGGAGTATGAAGTTATGACTATTGAAGAATCTGTTAAAAATTTACCGGATAATCCCGGTGTTTATATAATGTATAATGGTGATAATGAAATTATCTACGTTGGAAAAGCCAAAAACTTAAAAAACAGGGTATCATCTTATTTTCGCAAAAATTCTTCACATACACCCAAAGTTTCTGCAATGGTTGGAAATGTTGCAAAGTTTGAATATATCATCGTAGCTAATGAATTTGAGGCTCTCGTACTTGAATGTAATCTTATTAAACAGCATCAACCATATTATAATATTTTACTAAAAGATGATAAAACTTATCCTTATATTAAAATCACCGTAAATGAACCATATCCGAGAATTATGCTTGCTCGCAGGGTTTTAAAAGATAACGCACAGTATTTTGGTCCATATCTTAGCTCTAAAGTTGTTAATGAAACGATTGATATGGTTAAGGAAATTTTTAATATACGATCATGTAATCGTGTTTTGCCGAGAGATATAGGAAAAGTAAGACCTTGTCTTAATTTTCAAATAGGAAAATGCTCTGCTCCCTGTAACAATAATATAACTCAAGAGGAATATAGAGAACAAATTTATAAAATACTTGGTTTTTTAAACGGTAATCATAATGAAGTTATAAAATTACTTGAGAATTATATGCACGATGCAGCTGTTAACCTAAAATTTGAAAAAGCAGCTAAAATAAGAGATAAAATTGAAAATATAAAAACTATAAAAGAAAAACAAAAAATTACTTCAACTACTCTTGGAAATAAGGATGTTGTTTCAATTGTTGATATCGGTATGTTTGTATGTGTTATGATGCTTAAAATCCGGGAAGGTAAAATAATAAACAAAGACCATTTTGTAATAAATAACAAAGATAAAGATACAAAGGAAACTATATTAAATAGCTTTATTAAGCAATATTATTCACTTACAGATTTTATTCCAAATAAAATTTTTATTCAATATGAAATAGATGATATTGAATTGATTGAACAGTGGCTTTCTGAAAAGTGTGGTAATAAAATTACGGTATCTGTACCGATACGAGGTGAAAATGCACAACTTATTAAAATGGCAGAAAAAAACGGAATAGAACTTCTGAAACTTCATATTTTAAAAGTTGACACCGGAAAAAAGAAAATTAATGATTTAATATATCAGATTAAAACAGTTTTTGGGCTTCAAGAGTTACCACACAGAATTGAATCTTATGATATCTCAAATATTTCCGGTGTGGATAGTGTAGGTGTTTGTGTTGTGTATGAAAATGGTATACCTAAAAAATCAGATTACAGACTATTTAATATAAAATCAGTTGATGGTGCCGATGATTATGAAAGTATACGAGAAACCTTGTACAGACGACTCGAAAATGGTGTTGAAAGTGTTGAAGGCTTTTCTTTGCCTGATCTTATTCTAATCGACGGAGGAAAGGGTCATGTTAAAGCTGCAAAAGAAATAGTTGATTTTTATAAACTTGATATTCCTGTTTTTGGTATTGTTAAAGATGATAATCACAGAACTCGCGGAGTTACTACTGAAAATGAGGAAATATATATAAAAAGAACCGATATGATTTTTAAATTTTTAACGCAGGTTCAGGATGAAACTCACAGATTTGCGATTAAGTCATTTCATAAAAAGCATAAAAATACAGTTTTAAAATCAGAACTTACTAATATAGCAGGTGTTGGCGAGTCAAAAAAGAATAAACTGCTAAAAACATTTAAATCTGTCAATGAAATAAAGAAAGCGGATATTGAAGAACTAGCAAAGGTTGTTGACAGAAAAACAGCATGTAATATATATGAATATTTTAATACACAAAATTGACACTTTTGTCTTTTTGTGTTAAAATATGTTTAAGTTTTTTAAAAGAGGTTGATTTTTTGCAATTTTTAATTCAAAAATTAATGACAGTGCCTATACTGATTATAAGTTTAACACTTCATGAAATATCCCATGGTTTTGCTGCATTTCTTATGGGGGATAAAACAGCCAAATATAATGGTAGATTATCGTTTAATCCATTAAAACATATTGATTGGTTTGGCTTTCTGATGTTGCTAATTGCAGGTATAGGGTGGGCTAAACCGGTTCCGGTAGATATGTTCAGGTTTAAAGATCCTAAAAAGGGTATGGCAATTACTGCTTTGGCAGGACCTTTAATGAATGTGATTCTGGTTTTTGTTTCCTTGATTTTATATGCTTTAGGTGTTGTATATGAATGGAATAGTTATTTGAAAATGTTTTTGTTTATTTCCGCTCAATATAATGCAATAATTGCAATGTTTAATTTACTTCCGATACCGCCTTTAGATGGTTCAAAAATCTTATTATCTTTTTTACCTGACAGATATTACTATAAGGTATTGGCATATGAACATTATGGTATGATTTTAATAATTATACTTTCTTTCACAAATATGACATCTAAACTTATAAGTACAGGTGTAGATAATTTAGTTAATAAATTATGGAATTTAGTTATTAAATTACTTATGTTAGTAGGAGTGGCTTGATGAAGCAGATAGCTTTTAAATTGCAAATCTTTGAAGGTCCTTTAGATTTGCTTATGCATCTTATAAATAAAAATAAAGTTAGTATATATGATATACCTATTTCTGAAATTACTGAACAATATCTTGATTATATAGAAGAAATGGATCATTACGATATTGAAGTTTCAAGTGAGTTTTTGGTACTTGCGGCAAATCTCTTGTATATTAAATCTAAAATGATTTTACCAAAAGATGACGAAGAGGGCGAAGAGGAAGATCCAAGACTTGAACTTACACAACGTTTGGAAGAATATAAAAAAATGAAGATGGCTGCGGATTACCTGCGTGAAAAGGAATTTTCCGGAGGTTTTTCGTTCTTCAAACAAAGAGATTATATTCAACCTATTCTTATAGACGAAAGTTTAAAACTTGTTACGTTAGAAAGTCTTAAGGAATCTGCAGAAAATGTTGTTTATCTAATAGATAGAAAAAAGCCTGTTTCAATAAATAAATTTTCGGGTATTGTTGGCCGTGATCCTATACCTGTATTTACAAAGGTAAAAGAATTTGTAAAAAGATTTATTTTTAATAAAAAAATCAAATTTAAGGATATGTTTAGAAATATAAGAAGCCGTGATGAGGCTGTTGCTTCATTTCTTGCTGTTCTTGAACTCATGAAAATGAATAAAATAACCGTTGGAACCGAGGAAGAGGGTTACGAAATAACATATGTTGGTAAGGGTGAAATAGATGAAAATGAATTTGAGCATACCGAGTATTGAGTCCATAATAGAAGCTTGTTTATTTGCTTCAGGAGAGGCATTACACATTGAAAAACTAAGCGAAATTACTAAAGTTGAAGTGGAGCAACTAAGAGAATTGCTTAAAAATATGATGGACAAGTATAATTATGATAAACGTGGGGTAAAAATAATAAGATTAGGTGATAAATATCAGATGGCAACACGCGGTGAATATGCGGAATATGTACAAAAGATTGTCGAACCTAAAAAGAAAAATCCATTGTCAAAGGCTACAATGGAAGTATTGGCTATTATAGCATATAAACAACCTATAACAAGAGCTTCTATTGAACATGTTCGCGGTGTAAACTGTGATAACTCTGTCAGCAGATTATTGGAACTTGGACTTATTGAGGTTGTTGGTAGAGTTGATGCTCCGGGCAGACCTTCTCTTTTAGGAACTACTGATGAATTTTTACGTACTTTTGCAATTTCCGGATTGGAAGAACTTATGCCTGTTGATAATTTTGTTATTGAAGAAGTAGAATTACCTGAACAGCAAGGATGATTTTATGAATGTTTTTATAATTGTTGTGAGTTGTATTGTTTTTTCCCTTTTGCTTTTTTGTTTGTTTTTTTTATGTGGTAAATTGAAATTTAAAGTTGTTGTTGAAAATAAGATAACAATTGTATATTTGTGGAATTTAAAAGTGTATGATTCCACTTCAAAAAAAACAAAATTGCACAATAAAACTCTGAATGAGAAAAATTTTGAAAGTAAATACAAAAAAATAAAGAATACTATTAATTTTTTTAGAAAATTGTTAGATGATAAACATGATGATTTTATTTATATTTTAAAGTATATTAATAAAACATTAGATATCAGGATAATAAATTTATCATTAGATTATGGTTTTGGAAATGCAGCTATAACCGGTATAACAGGTGGGATTATATGGGGGTTAATTTCAAATGTATGTTGTATTATTCATAAATATGCAGATAATATAAAGGAAATTATGAATATTGCAGTTAAGCCCCATTATACAGAACAGGTTTTAGAATATAAAATTGATATCGTTTTTTATGTAAGAATAAACAATTTCGTTAAAGCGCTAAAGCATGTAAAAAGATTTAAAAACACATTGGAAGGTGGAATTTAATTATGGCACAGTTTGAATTAGAGGGTTTGTTTTCGGCATCAATGGATGGATTAAAAGGAATGGTAGATACAAATACGGTTATAGGAAAGCCAATAGAAACATCTGATGGTACAACAATTATACCTATTACAAAAGTATCCTTTGGATACGGTATGGGAGGTTGGAATTACGATTCTTCCAAAACAACCTCTGAAAATAAAAATGATGGTATTACAGCAGGTGCAGGTGGTGGTGTTACTGTTGAACCTGTCGGTTTTTTAGTTGTGTCAGATGGTAATGTTAAGGTTGTTAATGTTGACACAACTTCACCTTTTGAAAAATTGTGTGATATTTTACCACCTGCGTTAGATTCAATTGCAAGTATTTTTAAAAAAGATGAATAAAGTTAAAGGATTCAATTTTGAATCCTTTTTTCATAAGATTTCTAAAATAACTGATGATTATTTTATATAATTTTATTATTTTTAGTATTATAATTATTTTATAATACTATTGAATAGGAGAAACCTATGAACAACCATATTACAAAACAGCAGAAAGAATTTCTTGAATGGGAATTTGGAGTATTTTTTCATTTTGGAATAAGAACTTTTTATGAAGGACATAAGGATTGGGATATGAAACCTATGGATGTGTCAGGCTTTAATCCTACAAATCTTGATTGTAACCAATGGATAAGAACTATAAAAAAAGCAGGTGCCAAATATGCAATATTAGTTTGTAAACACCATGACGGGTTTGCAAACTGGCCTTCAAAGTATACGGAATATTCTGTTGCCAACACTCCGTGGAAAGATGGTAGGGGAGATGTGGTTGACGAATTTGTAAAGGCGTGCCGCAAATATGATATGAAAATAGGACTTTACTATTCACCAGCACAGTTTGGTGTAAGTTCTCACAACAATGATAAAGTTGACGCCAATGAATACTGTACATATTTTATTAATCAACTAGGTGAATTACTTACGAACTATGGCAAAATAGATTATATATGGTTTGATGGTTGTGGTAGTGAAGGAATTGACTATGACAAAAACAGAATAGTTGATGCAATAAGAAGTATGCAACCCGAAATACTTATATTCAATATGTGGGATCCTGATACAAGATGGATAGGTAACGAAAATGGTTATACACCCTTGCCTCATTATAATTATGCCACCAAGCTTAATTTTTCTATTTTGACAAATAAACTTGACGATGTTACACTTGGTGGTAACAGACCGTTTTTACCTGCAGAATGTGATTTTAAGATGCGTCAAAGTGCTTGGTTTCACAGTAAATATAATGAACACACTCGAAAGAGTCTTGATGAACTTTTAGGTATATATTATTATTCAGTTGGCAGAGGTAGTAATTTTCTTATAAATATTGGCCCTGATGAAGGTGGAATATTACCTAAGGCTGATTGTGATTTACTTCTTGCTTTTGGCGAAGAAATAAAAAGAAGGTTTTCAAATCCTGTTGAACCCGATAAAATAGAATATCTTGAAAATGAAATTCACTTTTATTTTAAAGATAGAGAAGTTATAAATACGGTTGTTATGATGGAAAATTTGGAAATAAATGATGTGATTGATAATTATTCCATCGGTATATATACTCATTTTCACGAACAAATGATAGATGTATATTATGGTAAAACAGTTGGGCATAAAGCTATTTGTGAGTTTCCGCATGTTACAACAAATGAGTTTGTTATTAAAGTTAATAAAGCGGCAAGTAATATTGTTGATGTGAAATTTTATAATACAAAATAATTATTAATACCGTCTTTTTTTGTTGACAAAAAAAGACGGTTATATTATTATATTTATTGTGACGTATATTATTTAAAAAATATTATATGATTCGACAACTTGAATTGAGAGTTTCTTTTATGTAATGACACAAAAAATCGGAACATTGTGATAACATAATAAACCAACTGCAAGCTGTAACTATGGTTTTGCATCTCATGTTATAGTTTGGTTAAATAAATTTTTGAAAAATTAAGGAGACTAAAATGACTGGAAAACAAAGAGCGTATTTAAGAGGTTTGGCAAATACTATTGATGCCAAATATCAGATTGGTAAAAATGGTGTTGATGAAAACACGATAACTATGATAGATGAAGCTTTGGAAGCAAATGAACTTATAAAGGTAAAAGTTCTTGAAAATTCAATGCTCGATGTCAGAGAAACTTGTGGCGAAATATGCGAAAAAACAAATGCACATCCCGTGCAGTGTATTGGGAGTAAATTTGTTATTTATCGCGAATCAAAGGATAATAAAACGATTATTGTACCAAAAAAATAATTTTTCTAAAAAAACAAAATATTATTTTGATATAAAAAACTCCTGTGTTGAGGTATACTATAAGTATATACTATTAATAGAGGAGTTTTTTTATGGAAAGATTGATTAAAGTTGGATGTTTAAAGAAAAAACTATCTAAGGATATTAAAAATTCTAAACTTGGTATTGGTTTTGAAAAATTAGACAGAAATGTTTTTGACCCTGAAAAAGCATATGACAAAGTTGGTGAACTTGGAGTTAAATGGGTGCGTATTCAATCAGGATGGCAACGTACAGAAATTGAAAAGGGTGTATATGATTTTGAATGGCTTGATAAAATTGTAGATAATTTGATTTCACGTGGCTTGAAACCTTGGATGTGTTTGTGTTATGGTAATAAACTATACAGTGAAGATGCTGCAAAGGTTTTTGGTGCAGTAGGTATACCACCGATTTTTGATGAAGAATCTAAAAATGCATGGAATAATTACGTTGAGGTAACTGTTGAAAGATACAAAGGTAAAATTGATTTATTTGAAGTTTGGAATGAACCTGACGGTAAAACATTCTGGAAACACGGTCATAATGGAACTGAATATGGTGAATTTGTTGTTCGTACAGCAAAAGCTGTAAAAAAAGTTAATCCCGACGCAAAGCTTGTTGCAGGTGCAATGTACCGCAAAAATTTTGAATTTTTGACTGAAGCTATGGAAACCGGAATGTATAAGTATTTGGATTATGTGTCATATCACCAATATACTCATGATGAAACAGATGTTGTTCCTTATGTTAAAGTATTAAGAGCACTTTGTAAATCATATAACAAGAATATTGAGATTATACAGGGAGAATCCGGAGCTCAATCACGAAGTGGTGGTAACGGTGCGTTAAAAGCAGGAGCATGGACACCTGAAAAACAGGCGAAAGAACTTTTAAGACATGCTGTTGCAGATTTTATTGCAGGTGTTGAATTTACATCATATTTTTCTTGTATAGATATGGTTGAGGCTATGAGGGGCGTTGTTGGTGATGTTAAAACATACCTTGATTACGGATATTTTGGCGTTTTGGGTGCCGATTTTGATGAAGAAGGACATTCAGTTGGTACATACACACCTAAAAAGTCCTATGGGGCATTACAGGCTCTTTCATCTATGTTTGCAGAAGATTTTGAAAGTTGCGAAATAGCCGTTTTCCGTAAACAAATGGAATCAACACGACTATTTGGTATGGATTGCCATGATGCAACAATTACCGAACAGGGATTTTCAAAGCCTGACGGTTCAAAAGCTTATGTATATTGGAATGCAACTAATATTATGACTACTGATTTCGAATCTACAATTACAGTGGATATTGCAAATTTGGGTAATGATATAAAAATTGTAGATTTAATGGATGGTTCAGTCTATAAGTTACCTGAAGATATGATTGAGGATTTGGGACATAACGTGTACAGATTAAAAAATATTCCTATTAAAGATTATCCTATGGCAATTACTTTTAATGGATTTGAAGATATGGAATAAAATTTGTTTTGAAAATTTTGAATAAAATTTCGTTAATTGTAAATTATAATGTGTGTAAGGCAATTAAATAAAAAAGGAAGAGTGATTACACATGAATAACGAAAACAGACAGAACAACAATCAAAACAAAAATGAACAGAACAAGCAAAACAACAATCAGAACAAAAATGAACAGAACAGAAATGAGCAGAAGAAGGATAATAAAAACTTCTAATTTTAATTGATTGAAAAATGGTACGAACTGACAAGGTTCGTACCATTTTTGACTTATATATTTGTTTTTATTGCATTACCGGTTTCTGCAGATTTAAAACATGCTTCCATAACTTTAATTACTCGAAGAGCCTCTTCAGGCTTGATTTTTAATTCTGATTTTCCTTCAATTGCATCAATAAGCTGTCTGTAAACTGGGTTTAGATTATCTTCAACATCAGTTGGTTCTTCAAGTATTATTGTTTCAACAGTTGATGGGTCACGAGGTGCCATTGTCTTTGATGGTCCTGCTTTAGTCTTTTTTATATCAACACCCCATTGATCTTCTCGTTCAAGGCATTTTATTATTTTACCACTGCAATCCCATCCGTCTATCTGAAGGGTGCCTTCGGTACCAAGTACATACCAGCGAGGATGACTTATAAAGTTATTTGTGGAAACTTCAATATGAGCGACAACACCATTGTCAAATTCCATTGTGAGGCGAAAATTATCATCAACCTCAGGATATTGAATGCTGAACATTTTACAATAAATATTAACGACTTTGTTATTGTAGAACATATACATCATCTGATCAATAAGATGTACACCCCAATCAAGCATCATACCGCCACCTAATGCCTTAGTCTGTCTCCAACCTGCAGGCATACCTCTTGAACCTTCAACACGTGATTCAAATATATAAGGCTTACCTATTATTCCGGATTCGACTTGTCTTCTCATAAGAACAAAATCTTTGTTGACACGTCGGTTTTGGTCTATTGTAAATTTTCCTTTGCTTTTTTTTGCGGCCTCAATCATTTCCTCAAGGTCTTTTGAGTAAATTGTTGCCGGTTTTTCGCAGATGACGTTTTTATCGGCTTTTAAAGCTTTTATAACAAGTTCCTTATGTGTATCGTTAGTTGTAGAGACTAAAACTATATCAATTTCAGGGTCGTTTATAAGTTCATCAGCAGAGGAGTATGATACTAAACCAACACTTTTGGCATACTCACCGCGTTCGGGATTTATATCGTATATACCTTTAATATCTATTTTTTCAAATTTTTTACATTGGTTAAAGTGGTGACCCGCCATACCGCCAAAGCCAATAATTCCCATTTTATATGTTTTCATTATGCCCACCACATTTCTCCTGCATTTTCGTATATTAAAACTTCCTTTAAGAATGAAACAGCTTTTTCAAGACCTTCTGTAGGTGACATCAAACCATCCTCGTGTTCGATACTTATTGCACCATCATATCCGATCATTTTTAGTGTGCTAATAACATCGTTCCAAAACTCTTTTCCGTGACCGTAGCCTACTGTTCTGAATACCCATGAACGTTCTGCAATTTTGTCAAGAGATTTTGTGTCAAGTACACCGTTTACTGCACAGTTAATAGGATCTATTTTAGTGTCCTTTGCGTGAAAATGGTAAATAGCACCTTTTAATGTTTTTATTGCCGCACAAATATCAATATTTTGCCATATAAGATGACTTGGGTCAAAGTTTGCACCGATTATATCACCAACAGCTTCACGAAGTCTAAGTAATGTTTCTGGATTATAAACAACAAAACCCGGATGAAGTTCAAAAGCAATTTTTGTAACATTATGTTTTTTTGCGAATTCAGCCATATCTTTCCAATATGGAATTACTTTTTCATTCCATTGCCATTCTAAAACTTCGGCAAAGTCAGTAGGCCATGCGCAAGTTACCCAGTTTGGATTTTTTGATTCCTCACAGTCACCGGGGCACCCTGAAAAACCAATAATTGTATCTACTTTTAATAGTTCAGCAACTAAAATTGCATTTTTAAATTCGTTGTGAAATTTTTCGGCAATTTCTTTGTTGGGATGCAATGGATTGCCGTGACAGCTTATTGCGGATATTTCCAAATTGTTTTCCATAAGTATATTTTTGATTTTTTCTACATTTTCAGGATGACCTATAAGTTCATTTGCCTTGATATGTGCATCTCCAGGGTAACCCCCTGCACCAAGTTCTACACAGTCAATCCCTAAAGATGACAAATATTTCATAGCTTTTTCAAAAGGCATAGATGCCACTGCAGGATTCATAACTCCTAATTTCATTTTTCATTCTCCTTTACTTGTTGATTTTCTTATTACTATTTTGTGATCTAAAATTGTGTTTTGTGGTTTTTTGCCGTTAATACGTTCAAGCAACATATCAAAAGCAACTTTACCCATTTCTTTGTGTGGTTGAGCAATAGTTGAAATTGATGGATTAAATATGTATGATATATCAGTATTATCGAAGCCGACAACCATAATATCTTCGGGTACTCTAAAGCCTTTTTCCTGCAAGGCAACAATGGAGGCAGCAGCCATTTTATCTGATATTGCGAATATTGCATCGTAGTTTACATTATTATTTAGATAGTCGGACATTAATTTATGAGTGTTTCTGAAACCAAAATTACTGAAAATAACATTTTCGTGTTTGTATTCGATATTGTTTTCTGTCAAAGCCTCTTTGTAACCCTCAAGACGTTCTTTTGCACTTATTATGTTGGGGTCATCAACTCCTATGAAAAGAATATCTTTCCTGCCGTTTGCTATGATATAATTAATTGCATCTTTTGCGGCTTTTTTATTGTTTATTGTAACATAAGGCGTGGTGTTTGGATCAGCATACTCTGAACATTGTATCACTGGAAATTGCATTGATAGGTCAGACATTGCATCCTCACTTAAAGTGCTGTTTATAACAATCATACCATCAACAAATTTGTTTTTTACATAGTTCAAATATCTTTCTTCGGTTTTTGGGTCATCGTTTGTTGCACATATCATAATACTGTAACCATATTTTTTTGCCTCATTGTCAATACTATTTATAATTTTGGCACAAAACGAATTGACAACAGAAGTAAGCATAACTAAAATGATGTTGGTTTTTTTGCAACGAAGATGTTTACCAAACAGATTTTGTTGATAACCTGTTTCTTCGATTGCTTTTAGTACTTTGTTTTTTGTATCTTCCGAAACTTTTTCGGGTTCGTTAAGTACACGGGATATCGTAGCAACTGAAACACCTGCATATTTTGCAACATCTTTAATTGTCAAAATATCACCTCATTATGTAATCGTTTACAAATTTATTTTACTTTACAAAAATAAGTATGTCAATACATATTTTAAAAAAATACACACAAAATAAAATAAAATATTTTAATGAGGTGTTTTTATGAAAAGCTATAAAAATTTCAGCGACTTACTTGAAAAGAGTCCTAATGCATATAAATATTATTCGTCGCTTTCTTATGACGTTCAGGAAATGCTAAATGATGCAAGTCCAAATATTTGTACGGAAAATGATTTAATTAACTACGTGGAAAATCAAATGATAATAGATGAAACCAACTGATTTTTCGGTTGGTTTGATTTTTGTAATTGATTTATATGTGATTATATGGTATTATTATTAAATATTGTATTTTTACTAACTTGATATTATCATAGTAAGACTGTCGAATTTTGTCTAAGGGAGAACAAAATATGAAATCACATATAGTAAAAGGCGTTATAAGCGCTGTTGTGACATTTATATTATTTTTAGTTATGTCAATTATTTTAACTTTTTTCATTGAGAAGCAAATTTTTCTTTATGACAATTTAGATATTTTTCCGCCTAATGTGTTTGGTGTTATAGTTTTACTTATATCTTTACTGATACCAGTTGTTTTTATAAAATTTAAAAAGTTTATAGAAATGTTAATTTTTTCAGTGATTTATTACTTATCGGTTAGAGTTCTGTATATAGTGTTTTTTGGCGGAGGATATGCATTGGCTTTTACTTTATACAATTATGGGGTTGAAATTCCTTTAGTTATTTCAAATGAATTTTGGGATGCAACATTTTATAATTTGATTTACATACCAATTGGAATTATTTTAGGTTTTATATGTTCGATAGTTATTAATGTTATTAGAAACAGCATTGAAAAGAAAAGTATTAAAACAGATGATACATAATGAATTGTACATTTTTTACTAATATTAAGGAATGACAGAGGTTAGTGTTACATATGAAAAATAGGTACAGTATTTCTAAAACAAGAGCACATTATTTTTTTAGGTTATTTGCAAGAATTGTAATTTTACTTTTTGTGGTTTTTCTTTATTTTTTTAAAAGAAATGAATTTAATATTGCAAAAGAAATGAAATTTTTTAGTGAATTTTCTGTGTTACATATATTATGGCTTATCTGGATTGCTGATATGATTCAACAAGTTATTCCCGTTAAGGCACATATTTCCATAGGTTCTCAAAAGGTTTTTCAATCTCTTTTCAAGCCAATTAAGGAAAAGATTAATTATAAAAATTTAAAAAAATACATAAAAGATACAACTGTATCTGCATATAAAGTTATGATAATATGGATTACACTTACAATGTTATTAAGCGTACTTCACATAAACGGAATTATTGATGTTGCAGGTATGATTGTTGTTTCAACTTTTTTCTATGTGTGCGATTTAATATGCGTACTTATATGGTGTCCGTTCAGGCTTATCATGAAAAATAAATGTTGTACAACCTGTAGAATTTTCAACTGGGATCACCTTATGATGTTTTTGCCAATTATAAGTGTAAATAGCTTCTTTTCCTGGTCGCTCGTTATATTTTCAGTTATAATATGGCTTGTGTGGGAAGTATGTGTGTTTACTTACCCTGAAAGATTCTGGGAAAACAGTAATATGGCACTAAAATGTTCAGAATGTACAGATAAGCTATGCACACAGTATTGCAGAAAATTAAGTAAGAATAATTTTAAAAAATAAGATAAAGGAGTGATTGATGTGTATACAATTTACGTTGTATTCAAATGTCTAGAAGGAAAAAGAGAAAGTTATATCGAAAGGTTAAAGGAAGAGGGAATAGTAGATGCTATAAGAGGTGAAGATGGCTGCATTAAGTATGATTATTACTATTCTGAAAAAGACCCACAGGAAATACTGCTTGTTGAAGTATGGGAAAGTATCAAGCATCAACAAATACATCTGGAACAACCTCATATGGTTCGTTTACGTGAATTAAAACCCGAATATGTTGAAAGTACAAAGCTTGGAGAATTTGATCTTAAATAATATAATCCCCTCCTTAAACAGGAGGGGATTATTGTTATATTTTTTCGATTTTTGAAATAATGTCTTCAAGACCTGTTGTATCTGCTTTTTCGATTTCACCATTATCAACAAGTGATGCAAGTTGTGGATTGATTGGTAAACTACCTATTGCCGGTATATTGAACTTTTCGGCAATTTCTTTAATATGACTTTTTCCATAGATATAATGTTTTTCATTACAACTAGGGCATTTAAAATATGACATATTTTCTACAATGCCTAGAACCGGTATGTTCATCATATTTGCCATTTTAACAGCTTTTTCGACAATCATTGATACAAGTTCCTGTGGTGATGTAACAACAATTATACCTTTAACAGGTAATGATTGAAAAACAGTAAGAGGAACATCGCCTGTACCCGGAGGCATGTCAACAAACATAAAGTCTACGTCTTTCCATATAACATCTGTCCAGAATTGTTTTACTGTTCCTGCAATAACAGGACCTCGCCATACTACGGGGTCAGTTTCATCCGGTAAAAGTAGATTTAGAGAAATGACATCTATTCCGTTTTCTGTTTTAGCAGGAATGAGACCATTATCTGTCCCCATAATTTGAGAACGAATTCCAAATGCTTTTGGGATTGAAGGACCCGTTATATCAGCATCAAGAATTGCTGTATGATACTTTTTGTTATTCATAGCAACAGAAAGAAGAGAGGTTACCATTGATTTTCCAACGCCACCTTTACCACTTACTATAGCTATAACATTTTTTATACTTGATTTTGCATTTGGTGCTTCCAAAAAACTTTTTGGTTGTCCTTCGGAACACTTTGAAGTGCATGTTTCACAATTGTGTGTGCAATTTTCGCTCATTATTCAAGACTCCTTTTTTCATATCTTAGATTATTCTACAACTATTTTTTGATTCTGTCAACATGATGAATTTGTGTATATTTTAACAGGGGTTTATTTATTTGTAGTTAATATTATTTACCTTGACACATAAAAATAAAATTGTTATAATAAATTAAAGATTTTTTGTTAATAAGAGTATCTTTAAAATATATATTTTACTAGGAGGATTTGTTTATGGCAAGAAAAATGAAAACAATGGATGGTAATAACGCAGCTGCATGGGCGTCATATGCTTTTACTGATGTAGCTTGTATTTACCCCATAACACCATCGTCTGTAATGGCAGAGGTAACAGATGAATGGGCAGTAGAAAAGAAAGAAAATATTTTTGGGCAACCTGTTAAAGTTGTTGAGATGCAGTCTGAAGCAGGTGCAGCTGGTGCTGTACATGGTTCATTGGCAGCAGGTGCATTAACTACAACTTATACAGCTTCACAAGGTTTGCTTCTTATGATTCCAAATATGTATAAAATGGCAGGCGAATTGTTACCATCTGTTATTCATGTAAGTGCACGCTGTGTTGCTTCACACGCGCTTAATATTTTTGGTGATCACTCTGACGTAATGGCTTGTCGCCAGACGGGTTATGCAATGCTATGTTCAAATAGCGCTCAGGAAGTTATGGACCTTGGTGCAATAGCACATTTGTCTGCTATTAAAGGAAGAATTCCGTTCCTTCATTTCTTTGATGGTTTCAGAACATCACATGAAATTGATAAAATTGAGGTTTGGGATTACGAGGACCTTAAAGATATGATAGATATGGATGCGGTTAAGGAATTCAGAAACACTGCTCTTAACCCTGAACATCCTGTACTTCGCGGTTCTGCACAGAATCCTGATATATTCTTCCAGAACAGAGAAGCTTGTAATACTCAATATAACAATATTCCAGCGGTTGTTGAGGAATATATGAACAAGGTTAATGAAAAAATTGGAACAAACTATGGTCTTGTTAATTACTATGGTGCACCTGATGCAACAAAGGTTTTGGTTGCTATGGGTTCAGTATGTGAAACTATTGAAGAAACAATAGATTATCTTGCAAGTAAAGGTGAAAAGGTTGGTCTTATTAAAGTTCGTCTTTACAGACCGTTCCCGGTAGAAGCTTTTCTTAAAGCGGTTCCTGCAACCTGTAAAAAAATTGCTGTTCTTGACAGAACAAAAGAACCGGGTTCAATTGGCGAACCATTGTATCTTGATGTATGTGCATGTTATGCAGGAAATCCTGATGCTCCGATGATTGTTGGCGGTAGATATGGTCTTGGTTCAAAAGATACAATCCCTGCTGATATTATTGCCGCTTATAAGAATCTTGATTCAGATAAGCCTGTTAAAGGTTTTACTCTTTCAATCACAGATGATGTTACCAATCTTTCTCTACCAAGAGAGGAAAATCCAAATACAGCTGCAGATGGTATCACATCCTGTAAGTTCTGGGGGTTAGGTTCTGACGGTACTGTAGGCGCCAATAAGGATTCAATTAAGATTATCGGTGACCATACTGATTTGTATGCACAGGCTTATTTTGATTATGACTCTAAAAAATCTGGCGGTATTACGGTTTCTCACTTAAGATTTGGTAAAAGTCCGATTAAATCAACTTATCTTATAAATAAAGCTGATTTTGTTGCTTGTCATAATCCATCATATGTTAACAAATATGATATGGTTGATGATTTGGTTCCGGGTGGCAAATTTCTGCTTAATTGTGCATGGTCAGTTGATGAATTATCAGCTAACTTACCTGCTAAAACAAAGAAATTTATTGCAGAAAATAATATTTCTCTATATACAATTGACGCTATTGGTATAGCTAAGGATATTGGTCTTGGCAACAAAACTTCTATTGTACTTCAGTCTGCTTTCTTTAAATTGGCAAATGTTATACCTTTTGATGAGGCTGTTGAATATATGAAAGCGGCTGTTGTCAAGAAATTTAGTAAGAAGGGCGAAAAAATTGTTAACATGAATCATGAGGCTATTAAGCTTGGTGCAGAAAATGTTAACGAAATTACCATTCCTGCTGAATGGAAGAATGCTGTTGAAACAGATATTACTGAAGGTGAAAATGTTCCTGATTTTGTTAAAAATATACTTGCACCATGTACTGCACAAAAAGGTAACACTCTTCCGGTTTCTACATTTATGGGTATGGTAGACGGTCACCTTCCACAAGGTATGGCAGCTTATGAAAAACGTGGTATTGCAGTTGATGTTCCTGAATGGGATGTAACAAAGTGTATTCAGTGTAACCAGTGTGCTGCTGTTTGTCCTCATGCTGCGATTCGTCCAATTGTTTTAAATGAGGAAGAAGCTTCAAATGCACCTGATGGTATGAAGATGAAGCCTATGACAGGAAAAGCGCAGTATAAGTTTGCAATGGTTATATCACCACTTGACTGTGCAGGTTGTGGTAACTGCGTAAAGGTTTGTCCTGAAAAGGTACAGGCATTGAGCTTAAAACCGTTGGCTTCTCAGCTACATGAACAAGCTATTTATAATTATGCTGTTAAAACATCTGTTAAAGATGATGTTGTTAATGGTCCGCTTAATGTTAAAAATTCGCAGTTCCGTCAGCCGTTGCTTGAATTCTCAGGTGCTTGTGCTGGTTGTGGTGAAACACCTTATGCTAAAATGATTACACAGATTTGTGGTGACAAAGCATATATTTCAAATGCTACAGGCTGTTCGTCAATCTGGGCAGGTTCTGCACCATCTACACCTTATACAGTGAACCACGAAGGACATGGTCCTGCTTGGGCTAACTCATTGTTTGAAGATAACGCTGAACATGGTCTTGGTATGGCAGTTGCTGCAAAACAACTTAGAAATAGACTTGCTGAAAAACTTGATAAACTCGAAAATACTGATGTTAAAGTTGCAGTTGCGGAGTGGAAAGCAACATATGAGGATATAGATGCTAATGCTCTTGCGACAAAAAAACTTGTTTCTGCTTTAGAAGCTTGTGGTTGTGATGCAGCTAAAGAAATTTTAGATATGAAGGAATTCTTATCTAAAAAAGCTGTATGGATTTTTGGTGGCGACGGTTGGGCTTATGATATAGGCTTCGGTGGTCTTGATCATGTACTTGCTTCTGGTGAAGATGTAAATGTTATGGTATTTGATACTGAAGTGTACTCAAATACAGGTGGTCAGGCTTCTAAGGCTACTCAAACAGGTGCTGTTGCACAGTTTGCTGCAGGGGGTAAGCCAATTAAAAAGAAAAATCTTGCGGAAATTGCAATGTCTTATGGTTATGTATATGTAGCACAGGTTGCTATGGGATATGATATGAACCAGACAGTTAAGGCAATTAAAGAAGCTGTTGCTTATAACGGTCCTTCATTGATTATTGGTTATGCTCCATGTATTAACCATGGTATTAAAGGTGGCATGACTGATACTCAAAAAGTAATTAAAAATGCTGTTCTTGCAGGCTATTGGCATACATTCAGATTTAATCCTACCCTTGTTGCTGAAGGAAAAAATCCATTCCAGATGGATTCTAAAGAACCAACAGCATCTTATAATGACTTTATTATGAATGAAGTTCGATATAGTTCGTTAGCTCGCAAATTCCCTGAAAAAGCAGAAGAATTATTTAAAGCAGCAGAGGAACAGGCAAAAGAAAAATATGAACATTTGACAAAATATTCAAAATTGTTTGAATAATAAAAAAGCTCCTACGGTTAATTCCGTAGGAGCTTTTTATGTAACAATTTTAAAAGAAAAATATTTTTAATCCAATTAAAATCAAAATTATACCACCGGCTATTGTAGATTTGTTACCTAATACATCCCCCGATTTTTTTCCGAAATAAACACCAAAGAACGAATTTAAAAATGTAGTTATACCAATTATTGCCAATGGAGTAATTATTTCAAAACTTTTGTATGATGTAACAAATGTTATACCAACCATCAAAGCATCTATACTGGTTGCAATACCAAGAAGAATAAGTGTTTTTATGTTGTTTATATTTATGCATTCATTTTCATCGTCTTTTTTGAAAATACCATCATACAACATTTTTCCACCGATGAAGCAAAGTAAGATAAGTGCAATCCACTCGTCAAATTTTTCAATATACTTGTTAAAAAGAGAACCGGCTGCAAACCAACCGATAAATGGCATAAGTGCCTGAAAAATGCCAAAGCATAAACCAACTTTTAATGAGTTTTTTAATTGTAGTTTTTTACAGTTCATACCACCGCATATTGATACTGCAAATGCATCCATTGAAAGCCCTACGGCAATTGAAAGTATTTCTATGATATTCAATTTAATTCTCCTTAATTTTTATATTATCATTATATCATTTTTATTAATATAAGAAAACCTACTCGGCGAAATTAGTACAATTTGCACAATAAATATTCAAATTATTGTATATTTTTTAGTAGGGTTTTTTGGGGTAATAGCAAATATAATAATAAGAACGTAATTAATTACGTACTAACTAACGGAAGGAATGATTTGTATGAGAAATTTTTTGACAGAGGAAATAAGAAATGTATGTGTTTTGGGAAATGGTAATGCCGGTAAAACAACAGTTGTTGAATCTATGTTAAGATTTTCAGGCGCTATCGAACGTCGTGGTTCAGTTTTGGACGGCACAACAGTTTCAGACTATGATGCAGAAGAAATTAAGCGTAAAATTTCTATTAATACATCACTGGTTTCTTTTGAATTTGAAAATTGCAAGTACAATATTCTTGATACACCTGGATCATATGACTTTGTGGGTGAAGCATTGGAAGCAATTGAAGTTGCTGATGCTGCTGTTATTGTTGTCAGTGGTAAATCAGGTGTTTCTGCAGGTGTTGAAAGAGCTTGGGAACTTTGTGAAAAAAGAAATCTTCCCAGATTGTTCTTTATAAATAAGGTTGATGATGAAAGATGTAATTATCAGGCTGTATTAGAAGAATTGAGAGTAAAATTTGGTAAAACAGTTGCTCCTTTCCAGGTTCCTATTGATAATGGTGAGAAAATTATAGGTTTCGTTGATGTTGTAAGAATGAGAGCCAGACTTTTCCAGGCTGACGGTCCATTGCTTGACGATGATATTCCTGATTATATGTTAGATAAGGTTGAACCTGTTCGTAATATGATTATTGAATCAGTTGCCGAAACTGACGAAGCTTTAATGGACAGATATTTTAACGGTGAGGAATTTACGGTTGATGAAATTAAAACTGCCTTGAGAAAAGCAACAGATTCTAACGAGATTGTTCCCGTACTTTGCGGTACAGCACTACATAATAAAGGTGTTGGTGTTCTTTTAGAATCAATTAATTCATATTTTCCATCACCTGATGATGTTGAAGAAATGTATGATATTGGTGGCAAACCGTCAATTTATGTATTTAAAACTGTTGCCGATCCTTTTGTTGGTAAATTGTCATATTTTAAAGTTATGTCCGGTAAATTATCACCAGATGCTACGCTTATTAATCTTACAACAAAATCACCAGAAAAACTTGGTAAATTATATACCATGTTTGGCAAAAAGCAGATTGAGTGCAAGGAACTTGTTGCAGGTGATATTGGTGCAGTAGCTAAACTTTCTGTTACTAAAACTGGAGATACTTTGGCAACTTCTGAATCTGAAACACCATATACTCAAATAGAATTTCCTAAACCTAATATTTCGTTGGCAATTGTTCCTAAATCAAAAGGTGATGAAGAAAAAATCAGTAATGGTTTACAAAAACTCACTGAAGAAGATATTACTTTCCGTTTCTATACAAACAGTGAAACAAAAGAAATGCTTATAAGTGGTATTGGTGAAGTTCATCTTGATGTATTAAAGAGTAAATTGAAAACTAAATTTGGTACAGATACAGACTTAATAGAACCAAGAGTTGCTTATAGAGAAAAATTAAGAAAAGCAGTTAAAGTAGAAGGTAAACACAAGAAACAATCAGGCGGTCACGGCCAATATGGTCATGTTTGGATTGAATTTGAACCAACAGAAGAGGATGATTTAATTTTTGATGAAAAGATTTTTGGTGGTTCAGTACCAAAGAATTTCTTCCCTGCAGTTGAAAAAGGATTAAGAGAATGCATACAAAAAGGTGCTTTGGCAGGGTATCCTGTTGTAGGTTTGAAAGCTACATTGGTTGATGGTTCGTATCACGCCGTTGACTCATCTGAAATGGCATTTAAAATGGCAGCTTCTCTTGCGTTTAAAAAGGCAATGGAAGAGGGAGGAGTTCAGTTGTTAGAACCAATAGGTCACCTTACAGTTACTGTACCTGCTGATCTTATGGGTGATATTACAGGTGATATTAATAAACGTCGTGGACGTGTACTTGGTATGAATCCTGGCGAAAAAACACTTGTGGTTGAAGCTGATGTACCAATGTCTGAAATGCATAAATATACTACTGATCTTCGTTCTATGACTCAGGGAAGAGGTAAATTTGATTTTGAATTTGTAAGATATGAAATAGCACCAAAAGAAGTTGAACAACGTGTTGTTGCAGAGTCGGAAAAATAAAGTTAAAAAAGTGCAGTCTATTGACTGCACTTTTTTTGACATTCAGTAGTCAATTTTACACATTTAATTGACTTTAATTGGTTGTAAGTATATAATTATTTTACTGAATATTTTAGGAGGTATAGTATGTTTTTAGCTAATTATTACAATGATATTCACTCCGGACATATTAATGAAAAGTCTCCGAGAGCATATATGATACCCTATGAAAATATGGAAAAAGCAAGTGTCAACAAAAGAGAAGATTCTGCTTTTTATACACTTTTATCAGGTGAAAATTGGAAATTTAAATATTTTGAAACGATGCATCAGATAAAAGAAGAGTATGTTGATGAAAATTATGATTGTTCAGAATGGGAAACTACGTATGTTCCTGGAATGTGGCAATTAAACGGCTATGATTCAGCTATGTATCTGACAAGTCCATACATACATATGTATAATCCACCGTACACCCCGGAAAAAAATCCTGCTGCGGTATATGTTTGTGATTTTGAATACAGTTTAAAGGATGATAAAAAATATGAACTTGTATTCGAAGGTTTTGATTCTGCATTATATGTTTATTTAAATGGCAAATTTGTTGGATTTTCAACTGTTTCACATAACGAAAGCGTTTTTGATGTTAGACCATATTTGAAAAATGGTAAAAACAGATTAACAGCAGTTTTATTGAAATTCAGTTTTTCAACATATTTTGAAGATCAGGATAAAATACGTTTGAATGGTATTTTCAGAGATGTATATATTCTTGAAAGAGACACTAACGGACTTGAAGATTTATATGTAAAATCAGATCTTAATGATGATTTTTCAATGGCTAATTTAAATATTAACTTTTACAAATCTCTTAATGTTGATTTATCGGTTGTTTCACCTGATGGGAAAGTTGTATATAAATTTAACGGTATAACAGATAAACTGGAATTTTTAGTAGAAAATCCAAAATTATGGTCTGCAGAAATACCTGATTTGTATATATTAAAAATTAAAATCGGCAACGAGTTTTATTGCAAAAAAATTGGTTTTAAAAAAGTTGAAATAAAAGATGGAGTATTTTATTTTAATGGTAAGAAAGTAAAAATGAAGGGTGTAAATCGACACGATTCATATCCTGATACAGGTTACGTTGCATCTTTTGAAGATATGAAGAAAGATGTTTTACTTATGAAAGAGTATAATGTAAACTGTGTAAGAACTGCACATTATCCTAATGACCCAAGATTTTATGAACTATGCGACCAATATGGACTATATGTGATGTCTGAGGCTGATGTTGAAACACATGGTTGTTACTATACAAATGATGGTGATCGTCATAAGTTAACAAATAATCATATGTATGACCATATTATCATAGACAGGGTTATGCGTATGGTTCATACATTCAAAAATAATCCTTGTATTTTTTCATGGTCTCTTGGTAACGAGGCAGGGTATGGATGTTGTTTTGAGGAAGCTGCAAAGGAACTTAAATCTTTTGATAAAAGTGCAATTATCCATTATCAGGGAGCTTATAATGCATATTATGAAAATTTCTTTGGTTCTGAAAAAGATTTCGTGGAAAAAACTATTGATTTTATAGATATACACTCTGAAATGTATCCACGTTACGAAGTTCTAAAGGAATTACCTTATAAAAATGACCCAAGACCAAAATTTTTGTGTGAATATTCTCATGCAATGGGCAATTCGTGTGGGGATTTAAGAGACTATATGGAAATATTCTACAGTAACGATCGTCATATGGGAGGTTGTATATGGGAATGGTCTGAACACGCAATTACCTTGTATGATGGTGACACAAAATACTATGGTTATGGTGGAGATTTTGGAGATAAAGTTTCGTATAAAAATGTTTGTGTTGACGGTGTATGCTCACCTGACAGGCGTCCAAGGTCCGCTATGCTCGAAATGAAAAATATTTATGCTCCGATTTTATGTACAGTTTTAAAAAACAAGCCGTTGGAAATCAGTGTTGAAAACAGACATAATTTTAAAGATTTGTCAGGATATAAATTTTTATGGGAAGTAAGCCGAGATGGGCAAATAATTGAAAATGGTGAGGTTTCATTAAATACACCTGCTGAAACTACCGGGATTGTAAATTTTGATTTTGACTATCCTGTTTTTGGAGAATGTTATTTTACATTGAAAATGTATGGTGATTTCAAAGAACCGATGTACTTGTTCCAGACACAGTTGGAAACAAATAAAGAGTCTTGTGATTATGTTTGCAATAATAAAATTGTTGTTAACGAAAGTGACCTTGATGTAGAAATTACCGGTGAAAATTTTAATTACATAATTGGAAAATATGATGGTTTGGTAAAAAAAATATCGTATAACGGTATAGACTTACTTAAAAAACCAATGGAATTTGTTTCATTCCGTGCTCCTATCGATAACGACTGTCCATTTGGACCTTTACGCGAAGTCAAAGCTGCAGCATGGACAACTAATTCAACTGGCAACTATCGTTATCCAACAACTGATTTAAGAGATTTTAATGTTTTAAGCATTGAGGATAATAAAGCTGTATTTACATACAAGCTATGGTTTGGAGCTATAGGACAAAGACCTGCTATTGTTAGTGATATTAAAATAACAGTTAATGGTGACGGATGCATGAAAATCCATCAGATTGGTAAACTTGAGGGTACAAGCACCTACCTTATGAGATATGGATATTGCTGGAATTTGTCTGATAAGCTTGATAATATATCCTACTTTGGATATGGTCCACAGGAAACATATATTGATAAATATTCTTATTCGCTAATGGATGTTTATGAAAAGAAGGTAAGCGATACGTTTGTTGATTATTTGAATCCACAAGAACACGGTAGTGTGTATAATACAAAATGGGCAACAGTTACAGACGATAATGGCAACGGAATTATGTTTGGAGGAACAGGATATTCATTTAACGCAAGTGAGTATACAGTAGAAGAACTTACAAATAAAGCTCATCCATATGAACTTGAAAAATCCGGAAATACCGTAGTTCATACAGATTTCTTTATGAGTGGTGTGGGATCATGTGCCTTGGCTACAAAGTTATTACCACAGTATCGTCTTGAAAATTGTGATATTGATTTTAAACTTATTATATGCCCTGTTACAAAAAATGATAATGGATTTTTAAAATACAATAAAATCAAAAATTTATGATTATGATTAGAAGAGTTACTATAGACGATAAAACAATTGAATATAAATTATCAATAAAGAATGTTAAAAATATAAATATGAGGATAAAGACAGATGGTAATATTTATGTTTCTGCCAATAAGCATATATCATATAAAATGATTGATGATTTTATTGTTTCAAAAAAAGATTTTATATTTAAAGCTTTGAATAAATATAATTTAAAAGCAAAGATTATTTTAAAAGAAGTTTTAAGTGAAAGTGAACTGAAAGTCTTTGTATTGAATTATTGTAAACAAATATATCCGTATTATGAAGAAAAGAATATTCAATTTCCAATTATAAAATTCAGGAAAATGAAATCAAGATGGGGTAGTTGTAATTTTTCAAAAGGTATATTAACTTTTAACACTCAATTAAAATTTACACCTGTTGAGTGTGTAGAATATGTTATTTGGCACGAGTTTACTCATTTTTTACATCCTAATCATTCAAAAGATTTTTATGAGGAGCTTTCAAATGTTTTTTCTTCATGGAAAAAGTGCAGAAATATCCTTAAAGAATTTTATATTTGAAAAATGGTGGTTTATCAAAGATAAACCACCATTTTGTTGTTTAAAAAGTTACATTATATTTAGGGACACTTTATTATCTTTTGTCAAGTTCTTCTTTTATAAGTTTATTGAGAATTTGAGGATTTCCTTGCCCTTTTGTTGCTCTCATAGTTTGTCCAACAAGGAAGCCTATAGCTTTATCTTTACCGCCTTTATAGTCAGCAACTGATTGCGGATTGTTGTCAATAATTTCAACAACGATTTTTTGCAATGCACTTTCGTCACTAATCTGAACAAGACCTTTTTCTTTGATTATTTCTTCAGGGTCATGTGGATTTTTGAATAATTCCTCAATTACTTTTTTACCCTGATTATTACTTATTGTGCCTTTATCTATAATTGAAATTAATTTAACAAGATGTTCTGCAGGAAATGGTATTTGTGAAGGTTCCATATTGTTTTCATTAAGAAGTCTTGAAATATCACTTAAAATCCAGTTGCTTGCAGCTTTACCTTTTGCACCAAGTTCCATACATTTATCAAGGAAGTCTGCAAGATAAATGCTCATTGTAATTTGTCCTGCATCGTATTCTGTTAAACCACCTTCGTTAATATATCTTTCTTTGCGTTGTGCAGGAAGTTCGGGAATGGATTCACGTATTCTTTCAATCCATTGGTCATCAACAACAATTGGAACAAGGTCAGGTTCAGGAAAATATCTATAATCCTGAGCTTCTTCTTTGCTTCTCATCGCAATGGAAATTCCTTGAGTATCATCCCAACGTCTTGTTTCCTGTACAATTTTATTTCCTGATAGAATTTCGTTAATTTGTCTTTGTGATTCATATTCAATGGCACGAACAGCACCACTGAATGAATTAACATTTTTCATTTCAGTTCGAGTACCAAATTCAGCTTGTCCTTCAGGACGAACAGAAACGTTAATGTCACAGCGTAGTGAACCTTCTTGCATTTTACAATCAGAAACACCGGTATACTCTAAAATAGCTTTTAGATTTTCCAGATATGCCCTCGCTTCTTCAGAACTTCTCATGTCAGGTTCGGAAACTATTTCAATAAGAGGAACTCCGCATCTGTTAAAGTCAACTAATGTATTACCTGCAACCGCTTCGTGGAAAAGTTTTCCTGCATCTTCTTCAATGTGTATTCTTGTTATACCAATTCTTTTTTTATTTCCGTCTACAACAATATCAACATAGCCATTAGTACATAGAGGAAGATCAAACTGTGATGTTTGATATGCTTTTGGAAGATCCGGATAAAAATAGTTTTTTCTGTCTTGTTTACCTTCTTTGGTTATAGAACAATTAGTTGCAAGACCTGCTTTAATACCATAATCTACAACTTTTTTGTTCAGTACCGGCAATGTTCCCGGCATACCTGTACATATTGGACAGCAATGTGTATTTGTATCTCCGCCAAATTCGTTTGCACAGCTGCAATATATTTTAGTGTCTGTTGCAAGTTCTGCATGAACTTCTAGACCTATTACTGTTTCAAATTTCATTTTATTCACCTCTTAATCTTATAACTGCGGACGTATTTTTGTAAAGTCTGAACTCTGTTCAAATGTATATGCAGCACGCAGTAGCGTTGATTCACTAAATGCTTTACCTATCAATTGCATACCTATTGGCATATTGTTGCTGTCAAATCCACATGGAACAGATATAGCAGGAACACTCGCAATATTGATAGATACAGTACATATATCTTCAAGATACATCTGTAGAGGATCTGTAGTTTTTGAACCTATATTAAAAGCAGTGGTTGGTGCTGTAGGAGTAAGTATAAAATCATACTTTTCAAAAGCCTCATCAAAGTCATTTTTTATAACTGTTCTAATTTGTTGTGCTTTTTTATAATAAGCATCATAATAACCTGAACTTAGAGCATATGTTCCTAACATAATTCTTCTTTTAACTTCTTTGCCGAAACCTTCACTTCTTGTTTTTTTATAAAGATCATCAAGACTTTCATAGCTATCTGTTCTATACCCGTATTTTATACCATCATATCTTGCAAGATTAGAGCTTGCTTCTGCCGATGATATAATATAGTAAGCCGGAAGCGCATATTTTGAAGCTTTCATTTCAAAAAATTCAATTTCTGCTCCAAGTGCTTTGTATGTTTCAATAGCTTTTAAGATTGCATTTTTTACTTCTTCATTTATACCTTCACCCATATAGTCGGTTGGTACGCCGATTTTCATACCGCGGACATCATTTACCAGTGCTTTTGTATAATCTTCTTTAGGTATATTTATAGAAGTACTATCCATATGGTCATGTCCTGCTATAAGGTTAAGTACCATTGCAGAATCTGTAACATCTTTTGTAAGAGGTCCAATCTGGTCAAGAGATGAGGCAAACGCAACAAGACCAAAACGTGATACAAGACCATATGTTGGCTTTAAGCCAACAACACCACAAAAAGATGCAGGCTGACGAATGGAACCACCTGTATCAGAACCTAAAGTATAAACAGCAGTATCTGCACTTACAGAAGCAGCAGAACCACCCGAAGACCCCCCCGGTACCTTATTAAGGTCATATGGATTTTTGGTCTTTTTAAAATATGAATTTTCTGTAGAAGAACCCATTGCGAATTCATCCATATTAAGTTTACCAAGCATTGGTGCATTAATTTCTTTTACTTTTTTTGTGACAAATGCATCATATGGAGGAACAAAGTTTTCAAGCATTTTTGATGCACATGTTGTTTTTATCCCATTTGTGCAAATATTATCCTTAATAGCCATAGGAATGCCTTCAAGCGGAGCAATTTCTTCACCATCAGCTATTTTCTTATCAACAATTTTTGCTGTTTCCAATGCTGTTTCATATGTCGTTGTGATATAACTTTCTACTTTGGATTCAACATTTTCAATACGTTCAATTATAGATTTTGTAATTTCTTTACTCGATATTTGTTTCGTTTTTAACATATCAGAAAGTTCATATGCTGTAAGTTCATATAAATTCATTTTAAAACCTCCTATTCAACAACCTTAGGTACTAAGTAACATCCGCCTTCTTGTGACGGTGCGTTTTTTAAAATATCTTCCTGAGAATATGATTCATTAACTGTATCTTCTCGGAAAACATTCTGTACTTTCATTGCATGATTTGTGGGAGATACATTATTGGTATCAATTTCCGAAAGCATATCAGCAAAATTTATTATGCTTTCCATTTCCCCTGTAAGTTTTTCCGCTTCGACTTCATCAACATAAAGTTTTGCAAGGTTTGCAACGTATTTAACTTCATCTGTTGTAATTTTCATTTATATCATCCTTTCGTGGAATATTTACCAATTATACATTATACACCATACTTTATTAAATTTCAATCATTGTATTAAAGAAATAAATTCATTTTCATTAATAATTTTTACACCTAACTGTTCAGCTTTTGTAAGTTTGCTACCTGCTTTTTCACCTGCAAGAACATAGGTTGTATTTTTAGAAACGGAGGAAGATGTTTTACCACCTAAACGTTCAATTATTTCTGAAGCCTCATCTCTAGAATATGTGGGTAATGTGCCTGTTAAAACAAAAGTCATCCCTAAAAAACGATTATCGGTTATTTGTTTTGTGTAGGTAAGGTCAACACCAGCAAATCTTAATTTTTGAATAACATCTATTGCACCTGTACTTGCAAAGAAATTAATTATACTTTTTGCCATTATAGGACCGATATCTTCAATTTTAGTAAGTGTTTCTTCAGAAGCATTGGATAAACTGTCTATATCACCAAATCTTTCTGCTAATACCTTGCCGGCTTTACTACCTATGTTTCTTATTCCAAGTGCATAAATAACTCTGTCCAAACCTGCTTTTTTTGAATTTTCTATTGCTTTAATCAAATTATTTGCAGATTTTACACCCATTCTATCTATATTAATAAGATCTTCATATTTAAGATAATATAAATCCGCAGGGCTTTTTATAAGTTCAAGTTCTGCCAACTGTTCAATTATAGCAGGACCAAGCCCATCTATATCCATAGCATCCTTACTTGCAAAATGAATAATGTTCCTTATTTTTTGTGCGGGACATTCTGGATTAACACATCTTGTTGCAGCTTCATCAACCTCTCTTACAACTGTTGTTCCGCATACAGGACATTTCTCGGGCATTTTATATGGGATTTCGTTACCTGTTCTTTTTTCTTTTACAACCTCAACCACTTCAGGAATTATATCACCGGCTTTTTGAATAATAACTGAATCCCCAATTCGTATGTCTTTATTTTTTATGTTATCTATATTGTGTAATGTAGCACGGCTCACTGTAGAACCTGCTATTCTGACAGATTCAAGTTCAGCAGTTGGTGTAAGTACACCTGTTCTTCCAACTTGAATTGTAATATCAAGAAGTTTTGTTTGTTTTTGTTCCGCAGGATATTTATAAGCTATTGCCCATCTCGGTGCTTTAGATGTACTTCCCAGCAATTCTCTGTGTTGGAAATTGTTTATTTTTATTACTGCTCCGTCAATATCAAAACCAAGTTCACCGCGCATTTCTCCGATTTTTTGAATTTGATTGTATGCAGCATCCATTGTTGTAAATGTATCATAAGTAGGACTTACTTTAAAACCAAGTGTTTTAAGATAATTTAATGATTCTTTATGACTTGTAAATTCTTTACCTGATATTTGTTGAATATTAAAAATAAATATACTAAGATTACGTTCCGCTGTAATTTTGCTGTTAAGCTGCCTTAGAGAACCTGCTGCTGCATTACGTGGATTTGCAAACAGCGGCTGTTCGAGTTCTTCTCTTTTTTGATTAAGTTCTATAAAACTCGAAACAGGCATATAAACTTCACCACGCACCTCAAGGTATGGGATTTTTTCGGTAAGTCGAAGTGGAATTGATTTTATAGTTTTAAGGTTTTGGGTAACATCTTCTCCAACAATGCCATCACCTCTTGTTGAACCTCTTACAAATTCACCATTTTCGTATTCTAAAGAAACGGATAAACCATCTATTTTCATTTCCACAATGTATTCGGGAGAAGTTATAATTTTTCTTACTGAACCATCAAAATTATCGAGTTCTTCTTTTGAAAAAGCATCATTTAAGCTTTCCATTGGTACTGTATGAGTAACCGTTTCAAATCCATCAAGTACCTTTCCGCCTACTCGTTCTGTCGGAGAATTATTTACCTTATACTCAGGATATTTTTCTTCCAACACTATAAGTTCGTGGATGAGTTTATCATATTCAAAGTCGCTTATTGTAGGATTATCGAGTACATAATAGTCATAGCTGTGATGTTCGATTTTTTTTACAAGTTCTTGTATATATTTTTTCATAGTAAGCCCTCCACATTCTATAAAAATATTCATTATATTTTATCACAAAATTAAATGTTTTACAATATTAAATAAAATAAAAAGCTCAAAAAATTCTTTTTTTCAAGCATAAGATGTTTGCAATATTTGTTTTTTTGTACATAAAATCTATTGAGGTGATAATATGGAAAGATTTAGTGATTTGAAAAATAAAGAGGTTATAAATATTATGGATGGCGTAAGAATGGGTTATGTATATGATGTTGAATTTGATACTTTAAGCGGGAAAATAAATGCACTATTAATTCCAAAAAAAACAGGATTTTTCGGCTTGTTTTGTCACAATGATGAATTTGTTATTCCATGGTCAAAAATAACAAAAATTGGTGATGATATAATTTTTGTAGAATTTTGTTTGTAATTTTGGAAAATATATGTTATAATATAAAAAAAGATACAAAATATTGTGTTTTTTGTATCTGTTTCCAAATTTTCAAATAGAAGGTGATAAATGATGCGATGTGTATTTTGCGGACATATTGAAAGTAAAGTAATTGATTCAAGGTCAGCGGATGACGGAAGTTCAATCAGAAGAAGAAGAGAATGTCTTGAATGCGGAAAGCGTTTTACAACTTATGAAAAGGTTGAAAGTATACCTTTGATTGTTGTAAAAAAAGACAAAACCAGACAACAGTTTGACAGACAAAAACTATTAAATGGTTTACTACGTGCTTGTGAAAAACGTCCGGTGACAATCAGTCAATTGGAAATTGTTGTTGACAACATAGAAACAAGTATTCAAAATGCATTGAAACGTGAAATTTCATCAGTCGAGATAGGCGAAATGGTTATGAATGAATTAAAAAATATTGATGAAGTTGCATATGTTCGCTTTGCATCCGTGTACAGACAATTCAGAGATGTTAATACTTTTATGGATGAACTAAAGAAAATATTGAAGGAGAAATAATAAATGACTCGAATGATTGACCTTCATGTGCATACAACTGCATCGGATGGTACATTCACTCCTTCAGATGCGGTTTTGCTTGCCAAAAAAGCCGGACTTGCAGCTATGGCAATTACTGATCATGATACTGTAGACGGTGTTGAAGAAGCGATTAATAAAGCAAAAGAGGTAAATTTGGAACTTGTTCCCGGGATTGAATTTACTGTGGGGGATACTGAAAATATACATATAGTTGGACTGTATATTAATCATAAAAACAATGAGCTTTTACATGCTATCCAGATTATGAAAAAAAACAGAATGGAAAGAAATATGCAGCTTATAAAAAATGTGCATAATGAAGGTTATGACATCTCTTACGAAAAAGTTAAACAATTCATGAACACAGACAATTTAGGAAGACTTCATATTGCTCATTATTTGCAAAAAATGGGTATGAGTTCTGATTACAGAAAAATTTTCAAAAAATATCTTATTCCCGGTGCAAAAACTTATGTACCTATGAAAAACATAAGCGAGGAAGATGGAATTAAAGCTATAATTTCAAGTGGTGGACTTCCGATTTTGGCACACATTAATTATTTAAAAGAAAATGAATATGGTATAGAAAAAACAGTAAAAAGACTTATAGGTTATGGATTAAAAGGTATTGAAGTGTTCTATTCAGGCTATGACAAAAAAACAGAAATAATCGCACACAAAATTAGTGATAAATATAACCTTGTAAAAAGCGGCGGTACCGATTTTCACGGTACACGCCGACCTGGTGTTTATCTCGGAACAGGAAGAGGAAACCTTTGTGTTCCATATGAATTTCTAATTGATATCAAAAAGGAACTTTGATAAATTTGTTATTGTACCCGCACCCATTGTCAAAACAATGTCATTTTCTTTAACATTTGCCTTTAAATGCTCGGATATCTCGGAAAAATCCGGAATATAACGAGCATTTTTTATTTTACTTGATATAGCCTCTGATGTGATACCTATCGTGTTTTTTTCTCTTGCAGCATATATATCTGTAATAATCACATGATCGTATTTGGATAAAACGTTAATAAAATCATTGAGCAGTGCATTTGTTCTTGTATATGTGTGCGGTTGAAATACAACCCATATATCGTTATGTTTCATTTTTGAAGCTGTATTAAAGGTTGCAGCTATTTCGGTAGGGTGATGTGCATAGTCATCATAAACTCTTGCACCATTAAGTAATCCCTTATATTCAAAACGTCTTTTTGTTCCTCCGAATTTTTCTATACCTTTTACGATGCTATCAACCGGAATGTTCATTTTGTGTGCTGCGGCAAATACTGCTGTAGCATTAGATATATTGTGCTTTCCGCCTACTGAAAGGTGTATTGTTGCTAATTTATGATTATTTTTCATAATATCAAATATTCCACAGCCGTTTTCGTCATAATCAACATTGCAATATGAATAATCACCGTTTTCACCATATTTGATTATTTGACATTTTATATTTTCCAAACTATTCATTACATTTTTGTCATCTGAATTTACAACAACAAATCCGGTTTCTGGTATTTTAAACATAAATTTATTGAATGAATTTTTTATCTGTTCAATTCCGCTAAAATAATCAAGATGATCTTCTTCAATGTTTAATATAATAGCAGCATAGGGATTGAATTTTAAAAAACTATCTACATATTCACAACCTTCAAAAACAAGATATTTGTCTTTGCCTATTCGGTAATTTCCACCAATAACATCTAAAACACCACCAACAAGAATTGTAGGGTCTTCTTCAGCTTCCAGCAACACACAAGAAAGCATTGATGTTGTGGTTGTTTTTCCGTGAGTTCCGCTAATTGATATAGGCATATTATAATCAAGCATAATTTCACCGAGAAAATCTGCACGTTCCAAAGTTTTAATACCTTTATTTACTGCCTCACATAATTCTGGATTGTCTTTTTTTACTGCTGCTGTATATATAACCAAATCAGGATTTTCAATATTTTCTGCACAATTAGGGCCTATTTTTATTATAGCACCACTTTTTTTCAATGTACTTGTTATTTCTGTTTCTGTCCAGTCGGATCCTGTAACCTTTATACCTTTTGATAATAATATATGTGCTAACGCACTCATACTGATTCCGCCAACACCAATAAAATGTACGTGGTTGATTTTATTGAGTTCTAACAATTTAAACATCTCCTTGAAATTGTATTTTAATTTCATATTTTATATTATATAACATTTTTAGGATAAAAGTCAAAATATTTATGGATTTTTTTAAAAAAATGTTGTAAAATAAATATTGTAACTAATATTCAGTGTTGAAGGTGGATTTATGAAGATAACAGATATCAAAATCAGAAAAATTAATAATGAGGGTAAGATGAAAGCAATAGTTTCGGTTACGCTTGATAATTCATTTGCAATACATGATATAAAAATAATTGAAAGTGCAGAGAAACTGTTTGTTGCAATGCCAAGCAGAAAAACACCTGATGGCGAATATCGTGATATTGCTCATCCAATTAATGCAGAAGTACGCAACCTACTTCAAAAAGAAGTAGTTGCAAAATATGAAGAAGTAAAAAAGGCTGATGTCTAAATAACTCAGGGAAACTATATATTATGTTTCCCTGTTTACATACGGAGGAAAAAATGGCTTTAAAAATCATATACGGAACCGTTAATAGCGGAAAAACAGAACAGTGTTTTGAATATATAAAAAATGTATTAGATACAACTAATGAAAAAGTTATATACATAGTTCCTGATCAATATTCTCTTGAAGCTGAAAAAAATATTTCTAAAAGATTTTCTAAAATTGCTTTAGATCGCATTGAAGTTATGAATCCGGATCGACTTGCAAAAAGAACCTTTTCATCTGTTGGTCCAATAATGTGTGATTTTTTAGATGATAATGCAAAACTTATGATTATTGAGAAAGCTATTATTAAAGTTTGTGGAAAGCTTACATATTTTATAAAAAACACACAATTTGATGGATTCTCATCTGTTGTTCTTGATTTAATAAAACAATTCAAAATCAATTGCATAGACTCAAAAACATTAAAACAAATTGCCGAAAATTCAGCTGATGTTAATTTAAAATACAAGCTATACGACTTATCTATAATTTACAATGAATACGAAAACTTTTTTGATTTTCCGTATGCCGATGCGGATAATAACATGACTTTGCTTGCTGAAAAAATATATGAGCATAATTTATTTTCAGATGTGCACTTTATATTTGATAATTTTTCAACATTTTCAAAACAACAATTAACCGTCATTTCTGCTTTGATAAAAAATGCTGTTAACGTCATATTTTCAATTACTACTGATAGTCTATTGCCTGAAAATAAATTCGACCTTTTTTATAAAACACAAAAAACTGTCCAGCAATTATATAGTATTGCCTGTGAAAATAATGTTGAAGTTTTGCCTAACACATACATGGATTCAAGTTATTTCAATAACAAAGAACTTGAATTTTTGTGTTTAAATTATTTTTCAAATAAAAAAAATAAGTATACAGAAAATACTAAATCTGTTTTTTTGTGCAGGAGCAATGATTATAATGGAGAAGTTGAACAGGTAGCACATGAAATTTCACGTCTTGTTAGAACTGAAAATTACAGATACAGAGATTTTGCAGTAGTATATAGAAATGCCAATACATATAATTCAATCATAAAAAATTGTTTTGATCGTTATGGCATATTTTATAATATAACTGAACCAAAATATTCTAAAGGTAATTTTATTTATAATGCGCTGACATCGGTTTTTCAGATTTTAATAACTAAATATTCCTTCGAAGCAGTTTTTGATTTTGTATTTAGTTGTCTGTGTAATATTGAAGAAAAAAACAAATATCTTTTAGAAAATTATGTTTTAGAAGTTGGTAACCGTGAGCAATTATGGATAATTGATAAACCTATTACATTTAAAGGGAGTTTTTCTGATGCAGAATTTAAAATAATAACTGAATCGATTACTTATGTCAGAAATTGTTTGAATTCATTTGCTGCAAATTTTAATGGCAGAAAAACTGTAGCAGAAATTATTGATGCCTATAATGATTTTTTGGAATACACAAATGCCGAAAATACTATTAAAAAAATTGTAAATAATTTTATAGAAAAAGGGGAAAAAGAAGAAGCACAAGAAGTTGTTTCTGTATACAATCACGTTATAACATCGATGAATCAGATGAGAGAATACTTCGGAGATACATCAATTACTTTTGAAAAATTTATAAAAATTTTCAATTCATCTTTGTCAAATGTACAAATTGATGTTTTACCATCGGGAATTGATGATGTAATGATTACTTCCATAGACAGATTTCAGGCATCAAAGGCAAAAGTTGTCTTTGTTTTAGGAACTATTGATGGAGTTATTCCATGTGGATATATAAATGAAGGTCTTTTAAAGAGTGAAGAATTAAAAGAGTTGGGAATAGAAGAGGATATAGTTCAGAAGCACTGTGATGAAAATTATGTAATATACAGACTTTTTTCTTCAGCAACCGATAAATTGTATGTTTCATATCCTATGGCTGATAACGAAGGGAAAGCCCTTTCACCTTCCGGTATAATAAGAAATTTGAAGGAAATATTTCCGGAAATAACAGAAATTCAAAATATTTATGATAGAATAAATATACTTGAAGAAGTAGAAGGTATAATACCTACATTCAATAAAATTATAAAGAACAAGGATAACTCGTTTTGGAATGTTGTTTTAAAATGGTACAAAGATAACAAACCAGAATTATATAATGTAATCAAAAATGCAAAAGAATATACAAATTTATCACCAAAATTGAGAAATGATATTATAAAAAAATTGTACGGTGAAGAAATTAAATCCAGTATATCTCGTATTGAAAAATATAATCAATGCCAATATGCTTATTTTATTCGTTATGGTCTGAATATTGATGTCAGAAAAGAATGTAAATTAAAACCAAATGATTACGGCACATATATGCATGAGATTATCGAAAAGTTTTCTGAATTTGCATCAAGTGAAGGTTGGGAAAATATAACACATGAATTGTGTAGTCAAAAAGCATCTGAAATTACCAAACTTGTTTTGGACGAGTATTTAAGTGATTTATACAAGGAATCAAAGAGACATCAGTATTTATTTAATAAAATTGTATTTACTATGGATACTGTTTTATGGAATATTACATGTTTTTATCAACAAAGCGGATATGTGTCTATAGGACAAGAAATATCTTTTGGAGATGACGGAGATTTAGCACCTATACTTATTAATCTTTCAAATGGTACTGAAGTTAAACTCAGAGGCAAAATCGACCGTGCTGATATACGAAGAACCGAAAATGGTGATTTTGTAAGTATTGTAGATTACAAATCAAGCTCCAAAGACATAGATTTTGGTAAAATTTTATGTGGTATACAAATTCAACTTCCAATTTATCTTGATGCTGTTTGCAAGGGGTTTGCTAAAGAAGGCGAAAACATATTACCTGCAGCAATGTTATATTATCACATTAATGATCCTATTATAAACGGAAATCCAACTATGGCAGATACGGATATTGAGGAACAAATAAAAAATGAGTTGAAAATGAAGGGAGTTATATACGAATCCGAAAATATACCTTCTGTATTTGTAGCAAAGAAAACTCTCACAATGAATCAAATTAACAAAGTATGTAAAACTGCATATAACCAATTGAAAAACGCTTTAGAAAAAATGGTAGAAGGTAATATTGAAATTAATCCCGTTGCTAATGGTACCAAGACAGCATGTGATTATTGTCCCTATAAAAATATATGCAATTTTGATCCTAATTTTAAAAATAATAAGTACAGAGAATACACAACTGTGAAGATGGAGGAGTTTTTTGACTATGTCGACGAAATGGACAACTGAACAACAGCATGCAATAGATGTTCGCAATTGCAACACACTTGTTTCGGCAGCAGCGGGTTCGGGAAAAACTGCTGTTTTGGTTGAACGTGTTATTAATATGATTACTGATGAAAGCAATCCAGTATATGTAAATCAACTACTGATTGCTACATTTACTAACGCTGCTGCATCAGAAATGAAAGAGAGAATATATAAATCTCTACAGGGCAAAATAAGAGAGAATCCTCATAATTCATATTTGAGAGAACAGCTTGTTCTTTTGGGACAAGCACAAATATCGACAATACACTCTTTTTGTACAAATTTAATTCGTGAGAATTTTCATCTGTTAAATATTCGTCATGATTTTGAAATTGGTGATGACGTAAGAATTTCATCACTGAAAAAAATTGCAATTGATGAAATAATGGAAAAATATTACATTGAAGGAAATACTGCGTTTCATAATCTTGTGGATTCTTTCGGTGGTAAAAAAAATGACGATGATCTTGTTGGAATTATATTTGCCGTATATAAATATGCAGAAAGTTTATCAAACCCGGAAGAGTGGTTACGAAAATGCCATACAAATTTAGATTCAATTGATTTTGTCGATAGTTTGAAAAAATTTATTGTTAATTCACAAAATGCAATTTTGAATGATATTATAAAAGAATATTCAATTGCTCTTGATATTATTGAAAACGATTCCGGATTATCCGGATATTTTGAAGCGTATAGTAACGAACTTAATTTTTTCAAAACCATGCTTGTTAAAAATGATGATGTTATTAAAGCTGTTGAATCTTTTAAATTTGGTTCTTTAAAACCTAAGAAAAAAAATACGGATCCAAATAATCATATTGTTGTTAAAAAGATTCGTGAAAATGCAAAGGAACTTTTTGAACAAATTAAAGATTTGTATTCTTATAATGATATGTTTGTTGAAACAGAAATCAAGTTAATGTTACCATATATTCAAACAATATGTAATCTTGTTATAGAGTTTAAAGAGAAATTTTCAAATTTGAAAAAATCTGAAAATTTATTGGATTTTAACGATCTTGAACATTTTTCAATTAAACTACTTATAGAAAATGAAGATATAATAAATTACTATAAGTCTACATATAAGGAAATTCTGGTTGATGAATACCAGGATACTAATGGTGTACAGGCATATTTGTTTGAGTTATTATCAAACGGCAATAACCTTTTTATGGTTGGTGATGTAAAACAAAGTATATACGGTTTTAGGAATTCAAACCCAAAGTATTTTATAGAGAAATATAATACATATTCTTCAGAACAATCTAAAAACTGCAAGATTATACTTTCAAAAAATTTTCGAAGTAGTAATGTGATATTGCGTACTATAAATTGTTTTTTTAACAATATTATGATGAAAGAACTGGGTGGAATAGATTACTGTAATGGTCATAGTTTAATATATGGAAATGAAACAATAAAAGATATTGATAAACCAATTGAAAGATATATTATAAATAAAAAAAAGGCTGACAATATTGGTTTGGAAGACTTTGGCGAGGATAAAAACAAAGCTGAGGCAATTTTTGTTGCTGACAAAATATATAATCTTGTAGAAGTTGAAAAACAGCAGATTTATGACAATAATACAAACTCATACAGACAAATAACATATAAAGATATTGTAATATTGATGAGAAAAACTAAAAATACAGCAGCATTATATGCTGATGTACTTGGCGAAAGAGGAATTCCGGTCTATACCGCTGAATCGGGCGGTTATTTCAATTCTGTTGAGATCGCAACAGTTTTATCTTTTTTAAAAGTTATCCAAAATCCTCTTCAGGATATTCCATTACTTTCAATTATGCGTAGCCCTATATACGGATTTGATGACAATCTAATTGCAGAAATACGCTCAGAAAATTCAAACACATATCTTTATAATGTTTTGAAATCATCAAAAAACAAGAAAGCAAAAGAATTTATAACTATTATCGAAAAATTCATTGATTATGCGAAATACAATAATGTTGGTGCCGTAGTCAGAAAAATTGTTTACGATACCGGATATTATCATTTTGTTGGTGGATTGGAAAATGGTACAATAAAAATGTTGAATCTTAGTCTGTTATGTGAACGGGCTGATGAATTTTCAGCAAATTCTTATAAAAATGTTTCAAATTTTATATTATACATAAATAATATGCTGGAATCCGAAACTCAATATTCTGCACCAAAACTTATAAGTGAAAATGATAATGTTGTGACAATAATGTCAATTCATAAAAGCAAAGGTTTAGAATTTCCTGTTGTGTTTTTATGTGAGACCGGTAAAGGAATTAACAAACGAGATTTATCAGATAACTACATTTATGATGAAGAGCTTGGGCTTTCTATTAACATTATTGATATTAGAAGACATTTGAAATATACACCATATATAAAAAAAGCTTTTGCTTTCAAAAAAACATTTGATATCATAGCTGAAGAAATAAGACTTTTGTACGTTGCTCTTACACGTGCCAAATACAAGCTAATTGTTACTGCTACATCAACTGTAAATGGAGATTTTTATACAGAAAAAAATATTACTCCATCTGACATTTTTTTGTATAAAAACTATATAGGAATGCTACTTTTGAATATAAATGGAATTCCTTCGCCTGAAATTTATAATGCAGTTGATATTTTATCAAAAGATAAGACAATAAATAAAACAACCGATGATTTACCAAAAACTAACAATTACAGCTATTTATATGAAGAAATTGCATCTATTTTAGATTATGAGTATGCTTATAAAAACAGTAGAGCTATTCCTTCAAAAAAATCAATTAGTGAAATGATAGACGAAGATATAAGTTTGATTAAAATATCGAATGGTGATTCTAAAATTACACCTGCACAAAGGGGAACACTGATTCATTTTATTTTACAAAACATTGAACTTTCTGATGTTTCAACAATTGATGATATTAAAAGACAGATAAACAACATGATATCAAAAGGGATGTTTGATTCAAAGAGCAAAAATATAATAGATACCAAAGCTATATATGCTTTTTTCGAAAGTGAAATCGGAAAAAGAATGTTGAATTCAAAAAAAATATTACGTGAATTTAAATTTTGTGTAGATTTTCCTGCTGAAGAATTGGGATATGATTCTATAGATGAAACTGTACTCATTCAGGGTGTTATAGATTGTTGTTTTATAGAAAATGGTGAATTTGTTATTATAGACTATAAAACAGGTAGTTTAAAAGAAAAATATAAAAAACAACTTGAACTATACAGACGTTGTTTGGAAATATCTACAGGAATTAATGTAAAAGAAACATTTATTTATCCTTTGATATAAGTGTGTAAAAAAAATGTTTTTTTACTTGAAAATTGCTCTTTTCTTTGATATAATTAAAAATGTGTTTTTCTTTTTTTAAAAACATCACTTTGGGACATTGTTTATAATGTGTATTTGGAGGTAATTATTATGGGTGAAACGATGAAATTTGATGGCTTAAACAAAAATGTTGATCCTAAAAAAATTATAATGGATGTTTATCAGGCATTAAAAGAAAAAGGTTATAATCCAATAAGTCAATTTGTTGGATATATAATGTCGGGTGATCCGACGTATATAACCAGTCATAACAATGCAAGGGTGTTAATTATGAAACTTGAACGTGATGAATTGGTTGAAGAATTGTTCAAAGAATATTTAAGAGAGGAACATATATAGGTGATTAGTTTTGGAAAAATCAATTAAAACAGTCAGCTTTATGATGATTGCAACACTTTTTTCAAAAGTTGCCGGATTGTTACGAGATATTTTTATAGCTGCAAAGTATGGAACTGAAACTACACAAGCTGTTGCATATAGTTACGCAAGCAGTTTACCGGTTCAATTGTTTGATTTTACACTTGGGGCAGCTGTTTTGGCAACTTTTATTCCTATTTTCAACACTTACATTGAAAGTGGAGATAAAAAAAGGGCGTTTGAATTTTCAAACAATTTTATTAATGTTGTTGTTTTCATATCAACGATTATTTGTATATTGGGTATTCTCTTTTCAAAACAGATTGGTCTATTTATTGCCCCTGATTTGAATATTGAAACACAACAACTGCTTCAAAAATTAATTGTTATTGTTTTACCAACAACTATTTTTACCGCGTTAGCATACAGTTTTGTTGGTATTTTACAATCACTTGGCGAATTTAACGTCCCAGCTATAATAAGCATGGTTTCAAATATTGTAATAATTTTATATGTCTTATTTTTTGATAATATATATGGTTTATGTGTTGCAATGCTTGTAGGGTGGGCTATGCAGTTTTTAATCCAAATACCATCATTAGTTAAAAAAAATTATAAATATCGCTTCACTTTAAATTTTAAAGATGATGGAATAAAGCAAGCAATGGTATTGGCAATTCCTATCCTGGCAAGTTCTTGGGTTCAGCCTATTACAGTTTTTGTAAATAAAAGATATGCATCTGCCATACTTGGTGGTGGACCTGCACTGGATTATGCAAACAGGTTTTACATAATCATATGTGGTGTTTTTGTTTTAGCAATAACTAATTATATATTCCCTGCTTTGTCAAAAAAAATCGGCTCAAACGACGGAGATGGCTTTAATGAAATATTAACTAAATCATTACGAGTAATGTTTTTAATTATCGCACCTATAAGTGTAGGAATGTTAATGTTATCTGATGACATTATTATGTTAGTATACGGGCGTGGTCAGTTTAATGAAAATTCAATAAAACTCACATCATTAGCATTAAAATATTTTTCATGTGGGATGATAGCTTATGGTGTTAATGAAATATTAAACAAATGTTTTTACTCAATGAAGAATGCAAAAACACCAATGATTGCGTCAATTATAGGTATTTTAGTTTCAGTTTTTCTTGCTTCAATATCTGTCAATGTGTTTGATTTTGGTATTGCCGGTTTGGCAATTAGTTCTTCTGTTTCATCATTTGTAGTTGCAATTGTTTTACTTTTGTATATGCAAAAAAAACATAAGGTAATAAACAAGGAGATGGTATTATTTGTTTTTAAAATATTGATTTCCGTTTCTTTTATGTCCTTGGCGGTTTATGCTTGTGAACTAACAATGATGAATATTAATATGTTGTTAAGATTAATTTTAATAACATTAATCGGCGGTATTATATATTTTCTTTCTTTATTTTTATTTAAAATTGAAGAAATACGCGAGGTGATTAAATGATTAAAATGTTTCAAAACAGTATTTTTCTTTCTGGAATCAAAAAAATTTTTGAAAAAATTTCTGACAAATGTAATGAAAGTTTGATTATTTGGTTTTTTTCGCAGAAATTATTTGAACTTATATCTAATGTATTTAAAAATAGTATGTTGTATTCTTTTTTTAAAAATACTTTTGAAAAAATATCGGTTAAATGGAATGAGAGCCAAATTGGATGGTACGTTACACGTAATTTGGATGATAACAAATCACACAATAGTTTCTTTTATCGTTTCATAAACTTTTTAATAAACAAAACCTTTAGTATCAATTTGAAGGGTGTAGTTGGAGAAAAAATAAAAAGCAGTTCTATTTTAAATATACTTTCACACTATGAAATTGGAGTATATTTAATGTTACTAATACTTCCAATAGCTCCAACTATGGTATGTGTTGCCGTAGCTGTATTTACAATTTTGTCTTTCTTTATTAAGAGTATTGTAAAAAACAATTTAATAATAAAGATTGATGCTTTTGTATTTTCTACAATTATTCTTCTTGGTGCTTTTTTAGTATATTCAGTTTCTTCATACTCGATTTTGTCAAGTATTAAAGTTTTTATGGTATATGCTGTTTTTATTATCTTTATGTTTTTAACAATTTCTTGTGGAAGCAACAAGAAAAATTTTAATATAATGATTGTTTTATTCAGTATTTCAGGATTGATTGTTTCGTTGTATGGAATTTATCAAAAATTTTTCGGAAATAATCAGGGACATGCATGGGTTGACACATCAATGTTCTCTGATATTTCAATGAGAGTATATTCTACATTCGGCAATCCAAATGTCTTCGGTCAATATCTTTTAATTTTAATACCATTATGTGCGGCTATGATTTATGCTTCAAAGCACTTTATGACCAAATTGTATTATTTTATAGTTATGAGTTTGGGATGCGTATGTATGTTACTTACTCATTCACGTGGATGTTGGATCGGTTTAATTTTAACTTTTATTATTTTTGTATTCTTTGTTGATAAAAGATTACTTATTTTTATTTGTGCTGCATTTTTGCTTATGCCTTTTATTATGCCCGAGAGTATAATTCATAGATTTGCAAGTATAGGTGACATGGGTGATTCATCAACATCTTACAGAGTTAGTATATGGATGGGTACATTAAAAATGCTCAAGGACTATTGGCTGATAGGTGTTGGTGTAGGTAACGAGGCTTTTAATAAGGTGTATCCATTTTATAGTTTAGAAGCTGCAGTAGCAGCACATTCACATAATTTTTATTTACAGGTTTTTTCTGAATTAGGATTAACAGGTATAATAACTTTCTTTATAACTATTTTTATTGCTTTAAAAAAGATTCTGGTTGGATATATCGTTGGTAAAAAAAATAAATATTCTCTCATATGTGCAGGAATTTTTGCCGGAGTTTTGGGTCTAATGGTAGAAGGATTTTTTGATTATGTATGGTACAATTTTAGATTTTTTGCAATTTTCTGGTTGATTTTTGGCATTGGTATTGCATCAAGGAGGTGTGCTTGTGACGAAAATTTTACACGTTATAAGTGATTCTAATATTGGTGGTGCAGGAAAATATCTTTTGACATATTTAGAAAATTGTGACAAAAGTAAATTTGATGTTAAAGTTGTTTTACCAATAAAAAGTAAACTTATATCTGAAATAGAAAAATTGGGCTTTCAGTATATCGAAGTTGATTATCTTGCAGAACAAACATTTAACATTAAAGCTGTTAAGTTATTAAAAAACATTTTCAAAAAAAACAACCCTGATATAGTTCATGCACACGCATGTCTTTCTGCTCGAATTGCGGCGAGAATGGCTAAGGTTAAAGCTATTATTTATACAAGACATACTGATGCAGCAAGAAGCAAAATTTTGACCAATCCGCTTGGTAGATTGGTGAATAAAATTGTCAATGACTATCTTGCTGATGGTATAATTGCTGTTTCGAATACAGCAAAGAAAAATCTTTTAGATACCGGAATCAGCGAAAAAAAAATAAAAGTTATTTATAACGGTGTTAATCCTATGGAAAGGGTTGACGATGATGAAAAAACAAAAATTTACCATAAATTTAACCTTGACCCAAATAAGCGAATTATAGCTATAGTTGCACGTTTAGAAGAAATAAAAGGACATGAACATTTTATTGATGCTGCAAAAATTGTACAAACCAAAGGGTATGATGCGTTATTTGTTATTGCCGGGGTAGGAGCACGTGAGGAATTTTTAAAAAATTATGTCCGTGAACAAGGTGTAGAAAATGTTATTTTTCTTGGTTTTGTAGAAAACATTTCGGATTTGAACAACATAATGTACATACAAGTTAATGCATCTTTATATGAAGCTGTTGGATTGGCTGTGTTGGAAGGTATGAGAATCGGCGTTCCTGCAATTGTAAGCAGTTACGGTGGTAATCCTGAACTTACTAAAAATGGCATTAATGGTTATGTTGTTAATGGTCAGAGTTCTGAAGAAATTGCAGAAAAAATCATGTTATTGCTTGATGATGACGTTTTGTATAAAAAATTGTCGAATAGTGCTGTTGAAATATTTAACAATAATTTTACATCTTCTGTAATGACAAAGAATATGGAACAGTATTACACAGAAATTTTGGAGGGAAAAAAATGAGTAGAAAGTTTAATATTATTGACATAATTATTATTTTAATTATTGTAATTGGATTAGTTGTTGCAGGCATATTTTTTGTAAAATATTTAAATAATGATAAAAGTGTCAACACAACTCAATCCGAACAGAATAAAACAAAACTTAATTTTACAATAGAAATATTAAACGTATCTGAAAATAATGCAAAAATGTATAAAAAAGGTCAGGAAGTCAAATTTGATGCCTATGGAAAATGTAAAGGTCGAATAGAAGACGTAGTGATTGAGCCATATAAAATTGTAACTAAAAATACTGAGGTTGGTGAGGTATTAGTTACGGAAATTCCAGACAGATATACTGCTATACTAATTATAAAAACTGACGTAGTTAAAGATAAAATGAAATATTCATGTAATGGTGAAAGAATTTCAATAGGTAAATCATTACCTATTAAGATCAAAGGCGCAGCGGCAGCAAACTGTTACATTACTGATTTGTATGAAGTTAAGTGAGGTGTATATCAATGATTATTAATTCTAATGGTAAAATTTTTGGTAAAATAAGTATTGTTGATGTTTTGATAATCATACTTATTATTGCAGCTATATTTGGAGCGTATTTCAGGTTTTCAAATAATCCAAGTGATACAAAGGTAGAAAGCGCATCTACATTGGGTGAATATGAAAAAACTGATTTTTATTATACTATAAGCATAAAAGAAATTCGCGAAAACAATAAAAATCATCTTATAGAAGCCGTTGGGGAAGAGTTTTGTCTTAATGGTGATACTAGTTTCCCAATGGGTAATTTGGAAGCTTATGAGTTAGAAGAGGCTAAAACACTTGTTTATTTAACTGATGGAAGCGTAGTCAGCAAAACAATACCTGGTAAATATGATGTTAATTTGACATTTAAAATCAATGGTTACGAAAACAAAGGTGGTTTCTTTACAAAACAATTATATGAATTGTGTGCAGGAAGGTCTTATTCAATAAGTTCATTGCATTGTTCGGTATATGGTACTATAGAAAATATCTGGAAATAATAATCGGGTGAAAAAATGAAAAGAATATTAGCGATTTTGATAACAAAAATTCTTATTATATGCGGAAAATTGATTGGTAAAAAAAGTTCGTCAGCTCCTGGATATTATGCTATGAAAATTTGTCCCGGTATATTAAAATACTTGTCACAACAAATTAAAAAAGATATTATTGTTGTATGTGGTACAAATGGAAAAACTACAACTAATAACCTTATTAATTCTTTGATAATATCAGCAGGTAATAAAACGGTTTGCAATGAACTTGGTGCAAACATGCTTCCCGGAATAGCTACTGCTTTTATTGAAAAAGCAAATATTTTTGGTAAACTTAATGCAGATTATGCTTGTTTAGAAATAGATGAAATGTCAGCTATAAAAGTTTTTGAACATTTGCTACCCAATTATATAATCGTTAATAATCTTTTTCGTGATCAATTGGATAGATACGGTGAAGTTGAGTTAACTTTAGGATATCTAGAAAAAGCAATTTCAATGTGTGATAATGTAAAACTAATACTAAACGCAGATGACCCTGTTGTCACTTCGTTATCTAAAAAAACTAAAAAAACTTCTTGTTTTTTTGGTATAGGTGAAAAAACAAGTGAGCCTCTTAATGAAACAAAAGAAGGTCGTTTTTGTGTTTTCTGTGGCAATGAGCTGTCGTATGATTTTTCACATTATAGCCAACTTGGAAAATACAAATGCCAGAATTGTGGATACAAACGACCTGATGTGGATTTCGAGGCGTACAATGTTAAAATTACTGATGGATTGAAATTTGTTGTAAATAATAAAGAGTTTGATTTGAATTACAGAGGATTTTATAATATTTACAATGTATTGGCAGCATATTCAGTTTTATCTGTTGCTAATGTATCTATTTCTGACATTAATAAATCATTACAAGAATTCAAACCACAGATTGGAAGAATGGAAACATTTACTATAAACAATAAAAAAGTAATCTTAAATCTTGCGAAAAATCCAGCAGGTTTCAATCAGGCTATTTCAACCGTGATGTCTGATATTCGTTTAAAAAACATTATTGTTGCAGTTAATGATAAACCATCTGACGGCAGGGATATTTCATGGATATGGGATGTCGATTTTGAAGCGTTTGCTAAAATTAATGCCAATAAGATATATACTTCCGGTATTAGACATAATGATTTGGCAGTACGTTTTAAATATGCCGATTTAAAAAACGTTGAAGATTACGAAAATATTAAAGATGCTATATTAAAAGGTATAGAGGAAGAATGTGAAGTATTTTATGTTCTTGTAAATTATACAATGCTTTTTGAAACTCAGAGTATTCTTAAGGATTTGGAGAGTGACAAATGAAACTTAGAATAGCACATATGTATCCTGAAATTTTAAACCTTTATGGTGATTTTGGAAATATTATTTCCTTAAAAAAACGCGCTGAATGGCGAAATATTGAAGTAGAGATTTCAGAATACGCATTAAATGATGAAGTCGATTTTAATAATATTGATATACTTTTTATCGGCGGAGGATCTGATAAAGAACAAATTCTTGTTTGTGAAAAACTCAAAGAGCATAAGAATGAAATTAAAAAATATGTTGAAAATAATGGTGTACTTCTTGCTTTTTGTAGTGGGTATGAAATTCTTGGCAATAGATTTTCTTTAAATGGAAACACCTATACCGGATTGGGTATACTTGATATGTGCACAGAACATAAGAATAGCAGATTAATAAGTGATGTTGTAATAAAAACAAGTTTTTTGGACAGACCGGTTGTTGGTTTTGAAAATCATTCTGGCAGAACTTTTATAGGTAACGATTCTGATTGTTCATTGGGTGAAGTTATATACGGAAATGGAAATAATGGAGAAGATGGAAAAGAGGGTATGGTATACAAAAATGTTTTTGGAACCTATCTTCACGGTCCTTTGTTTCCTAAAAACCCTCACTTGTGCGATTACATTATTAAAAAAGCCTTGCAGAACAAATATGGTGAAGTTGTTCTGCAAGAACTTAATGATGAAATTGAATTTTTAGCAAATGAATATATTGTTAATCGTTTTAGCAATTAAGACTCGAAATTTTTGCAATAAGACGTCTTATTGAGTTTTTGACATTTTCACTTGGTGTTGAATTATTATTGTGATCAAAAAGCATTATAAAATCTGATATATCGTCGTAATGCTGGTTTGAAGAGTTTTCTTGTATTTCCATAATGGTGTAATAAAATTTATTAAAATCGTTATTGCTTAATTCTTTTAAAGCGTGTTTTAAAAGTCCACTAAAATGTGGAATACAAAAACCTTCTTGCAAAGAAAATTTTTCCTGAAAATCAGGCTGCGTTTTCCACATATATATTAAGTTTTCAAGATAACGTTCCATTGTATCTTTAACGCGTTCACATACCAAGCAGTTTGTGGTCAAAGAATCTATATGATCAGTTATTTTTGTTGTTGATATACGTTCCGGAGTTTGCTTTTTCATAAAAGCAGGTTTGGATTTGTTTTCAACTTTTTTAGAAAATATATCTTTGTTTTGTTGTTGAATATGGGTTTGCAATACCAATGCTAGAGGAAGAGCTTTGCTGTTTTCGAGCAAACTTTTATAGTGTATCTTGCAAAACCCTTTTTTATTTGACTTAATACGAAAGTCAGGTTCCATCATTGCAGGACCTAATGTGTATTCAATTTCTTCTCTTTCGAGTCTGTTTTCAATTTCACATAATGCACAACTGCATTTTTTATCAAATGCTTCATTAATAGGAATTGTATATATTGTTTCTTTCATTTTAATGCTCCTTTTATTGTTATGCTATTTATTATATCACTTTTGTATTTAAAAGTAAATGGAAAGGATGATTTTTGTGAAAATCAAAAACAAAGATTTTGATTTGATACATACTTTTGAATGTGGTCAATGTTTCCGGTGGAATATGAACGAAGATAAGTCATATACCGGAGTTGTAAAAGATTCTTTGATTACAGTTAAATCAACTGATGATTGTTTTGAATTTGACATAGATGACTATGAGTTTATAAACTCATATTTTAATTTTAATACAAACTATTCAGACATAAAAAAAATATTAACTGAAAAAGATGCAATATTGGCAAAAGCGATTCCTTCAGGATACGGTATCAGACTTTTAAAACAAGAACCGTGGGAGGCTTTGGTTTCTTTTATAATATCAGCTAATAACAATATACCACGAATAAAAAAAATAATAGAAAACTTATGTTTTTATTATGGAAAAAAATTAAAATCAGGAAATAACTATTATTATACTTTTCCCGATGCAGATGTTCTTTGTTCTCTGTCAGTAGAAGAATTAGATGTTATTAAAAGTGGCTTTCGAGCAAAATATATTATTGATGCTGCAAAAAAAGTTAGTGATAAAACCATAGATCTTAATTCAATATATTCTATGGATACAAAAACCGCAAGAGAATATTTAAAACAAATAAAGGGCGTAGGTAATAAAGTGGCAGATTGTGTCTTGCTTTTTGCGTATCAAAAATACGATGTATTTCCAAAAGATGTATGGATAAAAAAAGTACTAAATGATCTATATGGTGTTGACGAAAAAAACTTTGATTTTTTTGTACAAAAAAATTTTGGGAGTTTAGCAGGTTTTGCGCAACAATATCTTTTTTACTATATGAGAAGATAATTTTACATTTTTTTGTAAATTTTTTTGATAAAAAATGATTTTTAAGTAGATTTTTGAAATAAAGTATGTTATAATTGATTTAAATCTAATTGTAAAATGTATTTTAAAATACATTTATAGGTTATGTTCTAAAAATTCCACTTGCTATTGCTCGTGCAAGACAAGTGAGTAAAAAAACATGAAAAGGAAAAAAGTAAGTAGGAGGATTTTAAAAGTGATAACACACGGTAAAAACATTAAGGTATTTTCTGCAAACGCAAATCAGGAACTGGCTAAGGCAATTGCTGCAAAATTAGGTGTAGAACTTGGTGATGCACAAGTACTTAACTTTAGTGATGGTGAAATTGGTGTTAACATCAATGAAACAGTAAGAGGTCAGGATGTATTTATTGTACAGTCTACTTCATATCCTGTAAATGACCATTTAATGGAACTTCTTATTATGATTGATGCTTGTAAACGTGCTTCGGCAGGTCGTATTACAGCTGTTATGCCTTATTATGGATATGCAAGACAGGATAGAAAAGCTAAAGCAAGAGATCCAATTTCTGCAAAATTAGTTGCTGATCTTATAGCTAAAGCCGGTGCTGATAGAGTTCTTACAATGGATCTACATGCAGCTCAGATACAGGGATTCTTCGATATACCTGTTGACCATTTGTTAGGTGTGCCTATTCTTGCACCATATTTTAATGAAAAATTTGCAGATAAAAAGGATGAAGTTGTCGTTGTTTCTCCTGATCTTGGTAGTGTTACAAGGGCAAGAAACTTCGCAACAAGACTTGATGTTCCTATTGCCATTATAGATAAAAGAAGACCTAAAGCTAATGTTTGTGAGGTTATGAACATTATAGGTGATATAAAAGATAAAATATGTATCATTGTTGACGATATGGTTGATACTGCAGGTACACTTTGTAATGGTGCAAACGCTCTTAAAGAAAGAGGTGCAAAAGAAGTCTATGCTTGTGCAACTCATGGTGTACTTTCCGGCCCTGCTATTGAAAGAATTCAGAATTCTGTTTTTGATGAACTTGTAATTCTTGATACTATATGTCAACCAAGTGAGAAAAAAATTGATAAATTAAAATTTCTTTCAGTTGCTGATGTTTTTGCTGAAGCAATAAAGAGAATCTATGACGATACATCAATTAGTGAAATTTTTGATTAATATGGATAAATTTCTTATAGTTGGTTTAGGTAATCCGGATAGAAAATATATTAATACTCGACATAATGTTGGCTTTCAAATGATTGATGTTCTTGCATCATATTATGATATTAAAGTCACCAAGGTAAAGTGTAAGGCTATAATTGGAGAAGGTAGAATAGGAAGATATCCTGTTGTACTTGCCAAACCTCAAACATATATGAATCTTTCCGGTGAAAGTGTTTTGGAGCTTTGTAATTATTTTAAACTCCCTTATGATAATGTTGTTGTGTTATATGATGATATTTCATTGGATGTCGGAAAAATACGAATAAGACAAAAGGGAAGTGCCGGCGGTCATAATGGTATGAAAAATATAATATATCATTTACAGACTGATGATTTTATCAGAGTAAGATTTGGTATCGGACAGCCTGTAGGAGATCTCGCAGATTATGTTTTATCCAATTTTTCAAAAGACGAAACAAAAGTACTTATCGAAAGCGCAAAAAATGTCCCTGATATAATGCAGCTTATTATTGATGGTGATATTTCAAAGGCAATGAATAAATATAACTGATTATATTGATGAGTTTCCGGAGTACCGGAAACTCATCAAAAATTTTTAAAAAAAGTATTGACATTATATATAAAACATGATATAATATTTTTCGTTGGCACGGAGAGGTGTCTGAGTGGTTTAAAGAGCTGGTCTTGAAAACCAGTGACGGTTTGCGCCGTCCGGGGGTTCGAATCCGCCCCTCTCCTCCATAAAACTTCGAGTAATTATTACTTCGGAGTTTTTAATTTAATATTTCAATTTAGCTACGGTTTGGAGAAGTACTCAAGAGGCCGAAGAGGCGCCCCTGCTAAGGGTGTAGGTCGGGAAACCGGCGCGAGAGTTCAAATCTCTCCTTCTCCGCCACAAAAAGGCAAGTCATTTTTTATGGCTTGCTTTTTTTGTAATCCTTTATAAACAAATTTGAACAGGGCATTCTTATTACAAACTATTCGATAAAAATGTGTCTTATATCAGTTTTATGTATAAATTATAACTTAATCGTAGAATATCTTAAGTAAACAAAAAATAGCAATGATATAATATATTCAAATATAGTGTTAAAATAAAAATTGATATGTTCGGAGGATTACAAATTAATTTTGAATTTTATACACAAATAATGACAGATATAAAAGAGTGTATCAGACCGCATAAAAGCATAACCTTCACTTTTGGCGGCAATGGAAATGAATATGCAGGACCAAAGGCTGTTGAACTGGCGTATCGAGAAGCAATGGAACAGTTGACAGATTCTTGTCTTTCCAATGAAGCTATATATGCTAGGGGTGACAGAAACATTCAATTTACTATTTACCAAAACCAAAACGGATGTCGTGATATATACTTTATTGCCACCGATTGGCATATTAAAAATCCTGACAGTGTGGGTACACTTGTTTTGAATGGAAACGAATACTCAATCCCGGTTACCTTGAAATATCCGGTTAAAGTTACCGCATACGGAGATTGCGTACTGTATCCTGAAAACAGCGAAAATGAAGTCATTAGCATTGATGCTTCCACTGCCCGTGTACAAGGGATAGGTATTGCTAAATTTATTTTATGCAAAGATGGCATTTGTACAGATATTTTTGTTGACTTTTCAACCCAATCGGTACAAAATATTGATATATTAGATAAAAATATTATTTAAATGAGGAGGAAAATTAAATGGAAAAGATTTTAACAGGTTTTTGTTTTACTGACATACATAATCAACAAGCTATGTTAGATTATCCTACAAAAATCAGGACATCTCTTGTTCAGGCAAATGAATTGGCAGTGAAAGAGTTTGGTAAAGCGGACATTGCGCTTATAGGTGGTGATAATATATCAGATTATCCATACTGGAACAAATCCTGCTGGTTGCCCAAGAAAAATTTCCTTGACCTTAAGCAAAAAATCCATAAATGTGTTTCTGCTAGTGTTAAGGATGGCAAGGTATTATATGTTGCAGGAAACAATGATATGATACTTGGTGACATTGGTAACGATGAAAATGACCCATATAATACTACAGATTTTTATGATTTAATGGATAATGCTTTCGGTGTGCTTCCTGAAAATGAAAAGATTGCTCTTGTATCTAAAGAAAAACCATCAGAGCGTTATTTAGGTGCATTTCATTATATAGTTAATGGTATTGACTTTATCGGCATCAATATTGACCCGGATACTGCATTTAATTCGCACGAGGGAAGTTATAGTGACGAAACAATGATTTGGGTAAAGAATAAATTGAATGAAATAGACCCAGACGGAACAAAACCTGTTTTTGTTGTCGGGCATTTGTCAGCAATATATTATTATAATGACGGTGAGTTAGTTGAAACACTAATAAACGGAAATCGGGCATTGTTTTATGATATATTTAAAGGTCATAAAAATACTTTTTATCTGTACGGTCATGTGCACGGTGAAAGAGCATGTTATAAGGAATTTTCGTCCGGTGCAGTTTTACACATAAATGACCATGAACTTCCTATTGATAAAAACCTTACGGAAATTGATTCCAGGGGAAAAGAATATGAGTATTCTTTAGTTCATATGGGAGGCTTAAGACCATTTGCAAAACATCTTTTTGAGGAAGATGGAATTAGTGGATATGGCGGTGAAAAAGAATTAAAATATTTTCACAGTACAGCGACACCAAAACTTGCACAGTATATGGTTTTCGAAGTATATCAGAACCGAGTAGTATTTTATATCAGAAATACGGGATCACTTGAAAGCTACAGCCAAAATGACATCCTGAAAGAATATACAGTATATTTTAAATAACCCAACGAAAAAAATTTAATTTGTAAATCAAAACCAAGTCTTTTTTATGACTTGGTTTTTTATTGTTAAATGTGCTTTTTTCGATATAAACTATTGCGTATTTTGTAAAATTATGGTATTATTTATAGGAACATAGTTAATTGGAGGTAAATATGAAAAAAATTGTATCTTTATTACTAATTTTTATTTTAGTTTTTTCTCATATAACATACGCTGAATCATATGTTACTATGTATTCAATGGATGGACGTGAAATACGAGTTTTATCCGGAGAAATTAACGCATATAAAAAAGTTGGCTGGTACGAAAATAAAACTGATGTGGAAAAAGTGACAATGTACTCAATGGATGGACGAAAAATTAAAGTTGCCCGTATTGAAATTGATGCATACAAAAAAGTTGGTTGGTATGAGCATTTAAACGATGTCACAATTAAAATGTATGCTATGGATGGACGTGAAAAATTAGTCTTCAAAGGAGAAGTTGATGCATATAAAAAAGTTGGTTGGTATGATAATTTAAATGACGTTACAATTAAAATGTATGCTATGGACGGACGTGAAAAATTAGTCTTCAAAGGAGAAGTTGATGCATATAAAAAAGTTGGTTGGTACGAAAATAAAATCGATGTAGAAAAAGTGACAATGTACTCGATGGATGGGCGAGAAATTAAAGTGGCTCGCATTGAAATTGATGCATACAAAAAAGTTGGTTGGTATGAGAATAAAGAAGATATATTAACCAACGTGTGTACAAAGGATGGTCGTAAAAAATCAATATTTAAAAATGAATTAGCCGCCTATATAAAAGTAGGTTGGATACCGGAACAAAGTGATAAAATTGATGCATCAAAACCAATGGTTGCACTTACATTTGATGATGGTCCAAGAACAAAATCAACAAGTAGCATTTTAAAAACATTAGAACATTATAACGCTAAAGCTACGTTTTTTGTTGTAGGAAACCTTGCAGCCGGAAATGCCGGGTTATTAAAAAAGATGGATTCCTTAGGTTGTCAGGTGGGTAATCATTCATACTCACATCCTAATCTTGCAACACTTTCGTCTTATAATGTATCGGTTCAGATAAATAAAACATCCAATATAATATTTAATGCAATAGGTAAATATCCAACTGTCATCAGACCACCATATGGTTCGTACAACAAAACAACACTTAATGCTGCTGCGAAACCATTCATATTATGGTCAATAGATACATTGGATTGGAAACATAAAAATGCATCTAAAATATATAATTCCATAATGTCCAATGTTCGCGATGGTGATATTATTCTTATGCATGATTTATATGATTCAACTGCGACTGCGGTTGAAAGCATTGTACCTGCATTAATCCTTAAAGGATATCAATTAGTAACTATTGATGAACTTGCAAAGTATAAAAATAAACCACTCAGTGCATATAAAACTTACGGCAGTATAAGATAATTACATAACAAAAGGCAGTCATATTATGATTGCCTTTTTTATTGAAGTATTTAGGGAGAGAATTATATGAAAAATACTCTTGGAATATTAGCCCATGTAGATGCCGGAAAAACAACTTTGGCAGAACGAATTTTATTTCATGCTAATGCGATTCGTTCTGTTGGAAGAGTTGATGAAGGTTCTTCACATATGGACTATAATGAAATAGAAAGAGAAAGAGGAATCACGGTTTTTTCAGATGTTGCACGAATAGAGTTTAATGGTCATACAATAAATATTATTGATACACCTGGCCATACCGATTTTTCCGCTGAAACAGAACGTGCAATATCTGTAATGGATTATGCTTTGCTTGTAATAAGTGCAGTTGAAGGCGTACAAAATCATACTGAATATCTATGGAATCTTCTACAACTATATAATGTTCCTACTTTTATTTTTATAAATAAAACCGATATAATCACATCCGATGTTGAAAAAACCATTTTGGATATTAAAAACAAATTATCTGAAAATATAATTGATTTTTCTGCTGATTACTCGGAATCATTAGCAGAAAAAAGCGAAAGTCTTTTAGATGAGTATATTCAAAACGGTGAGTTAAAAATTAATGATGAAGTAAGACAGTTGATTATAGACAAAGAAATATATCCTTGTTTTAACGGTTCGGCACTTAAAGATGTGAATATTACTGAATTTATAAACGATATGTTAAACTTAATGACAGAAAACAAAAATACAGAATCAATTTCTGCAACCTGTTACAAAGTAAGAAGAAAAGGAAATTTACGTTTGACCTATCTAAAAATTAATTGTGGTGTATTATCAACAAAAGACATTATAAATACACCTTACGGCAAATGTAAAATCGATGAAATATATTTTTTGAATGGTTCAAAATTCACCAGCACCCAAATTGCAGAAGCTGGAGATTTATGCGCAGTATCAGGTCTTGACAAAGTGTGCGCCGGTGATATTATTGGTGATTCAGTAAGCAAAATAAATTATGAGTGTGTTCCTGTTTTTTCCGCATCGGTAATATATGAAAACGGCACATCCCCATATGATATATATGAAAAATTAAAGATACTTGAAGATGAAGATAATACACTTTCTGTTTCTTTTTCCAAAAGCATTGGTGAAATAAATATAAACGTGATGGGTAAGATGAGTCTACAAATAATTAAATATGAATTTTCACGTAGATTCGGCATAAATATTGAATTTGGTCCACCTCATATTTTGTTTCGTGAAACAGTTAGTGAATCTGTTTTGGGTTATGGACATTTTGAGCCTTTAAGACACTATGCTGAAGTACATCTGAAAATTAATCCATTACCCAAAGGAAGTGGCATTAAATTCAAAAGTGAATGCAGTACCGACATTTTAAAACAAGATGTGCAGAATTTAATAAAAACACATATTTTTGAAAAAAAGCACAAAGGTATTTTAATAGGTTCTGAACTTACAGATGTTGAATATGTACTTATAAATGGAAGAACGCACCTTAAACACACGGAAGGTGGAGATTTAAGAGAAGCTACATATCGAGCTATTCGACAGGGACTTATGAATGCTAAATGTATACTTTTAGAGCCGTTTTTTGATTTTGTAATACGTTGTGACATAACTTTGGCAGGTAAAGTTATGTCAGATATACAAAAAATGGGAGGCGAGTTTTTACCACCTGAAAGTGATGGTAATATTTCTGTTGTAAAAGGAAAGGCGCCGGCACGAATTTTGTTTGATTATATAGAAGAACTTATAAACTTTAGTAGTGGAAGAGCATCTTTTAATTTTAAATTTAACGGCTATGAACAATGTGTAGATACAGAAAAAATAGTAGAAGAAACCAATTACAATCCAGAAGCGGATATTGAAAACACTCCCGATTCTGTATTTTGCGCCAAAGGAGCAGGATTTACCGTAAAATGGTATGATGTACCTGATTATATACATTGTAAATAAATACTACCTTGATTTCTTTTTGTATTCAAAAGGTGAAATCCCTGTAATTTTTTTAAACGTACGACCAAAATGTGTTGTACTTTTAAAACCCACTTTTTCACCAATTATTGTTATGCTTAAATCTGTTTTTTTCAAAAGTTCCTGTGCCTCTTTAATTCTCACATTATTAAGGTAATCAACAAAAGAAAGGTTGGTTACCTTTTTAAAAGTTCTTGAAAAGTAATATGGACTTATGAAAAACTGTTCGGCAATGCTTGTCAGAGATATTTCATCTGCATAATTGTTGTTTATATGCGCTATAATTTTAGTTATCATTTTATTTGGTGCAGTAGATAAGTCATTTATTTCGGATTGTTTGTTCTTTTTATATCTGTTTGCAAAAATTAAAAGCTGTATTGTTGCCGCTTTTAAATATATATTATAGTTTTCTTTTTTGTCTGTATATTCAACATACATATTATTTAATAAATTTTCTATATAGTTTTGTTCATATAAATCAAGTTCGATGATATTTATGTTTTTTTCAAAACATTCAAATAAATTAATATTAAGTTTATCACTTATTTCTTCCAGAAATTCTTTATCAAAATTCAAAACAATTCGTTCATGCCATAAGTTTTCAACATTTCTTGTACAATGTATATCAAATTCATTTATTAGTACCAAGGTACCTTTTTTTATATGATAGTTTTCATCTTTAATAAAATAATATCTTTCACCGGAACATAAATAATATATTTCAAAATTATTATGATAATGATAAGATTTCATAGAAGATGGATAGTTTCTTTTGTTTTTTTGAATTATAAAATTTTTCTCCGAATAATAATCAAGAACTTTTTTGCTTCTTTCCATAACCCAACACCTTTCCTTTAAATAAATTATAACAATAATATTATAATTTTTCAATAGTAAAAGAGCAATATATGTTGAAAAAATATAAAAATAGCAATATAGGTGTTGAAAAATATAAAAATATTGTGTATTATATAATCAAATTTATATATAATTTACGGAGGTAATATTATGGCTAAAAAGACAAGATATGTTCAAGTAGGTGCAGGCTCACGTGCAAGATTTTTCTATTGCCCGATAGCTGATCGTTTTTCTGAAACTTCTGAAATTACAGCATTCTGTGATATTAACAGAACACGTATGGAATATGCACAAAAATATTTGATGGAAAAGTACAATTATCCAAAGGTTGACCTTTATGATGCTGATGAATTTGATAAAATGATTGAGGAACAAAAACCTGATTGTGTTATTGTTACTTCAATAGACCGTACACATCATAAATATATTATAAGAGCAATGGAACTTGGCTGTGATGTCGTAAGTGAAAAACCTATGACAGTTGACAATGTAAAATGTCAGGAAATTCTTGACACTGCAAAAAGAACAGGCAGAAAGCTTCGTGTTACATTTAACTACAGATATGCTCCTCATAATTCAAAGATAAGAGAGCTTATTATGAATGATACAATCGGTGAGGTAAAACAGGTTAATTTTGAATGGTTCCTTAACACGTCACATGGTGCTGACTATTTCAGAAGATGGCACAGAGATAAACGTAACAGCGGCGGTCTTTTGGTACATAAGTCAACTCATCATTTTGACCTTGTAAACTTCTGGTTGGATACAAAGCCAAAGCAGGTATTTGCATATGGTGATTTGATGTTCTACGGCAGAGAAAATGCTGAAAATAGAGGTGTTACTAAATTCTATACACGTGTACACGGTTCAGAAAACGCAAAGGGTGATCCTTTTGCACTTGTTATGGAAGGTAACGAAACTCTTGAGAACCTTTATCTTAAAGCTGAAAAGGATGATGGCTATATACGTGATCAAAGTGTATTTGGAGACGGCATTAACATTGAAGATACAATGAATGTTCTTGTTAAGTATGAGAATGGTGCTCAAATGTCTTATTCACTTAATGCTTATTCTCCTAAAGAAGGTTTCCGTGTAATCTTTACAGGTACAAAAGGAAGAATGGAACTTGATGTTTCTGAATTTGTATATGTAAACGGACAGGGACAGAAGGAACTTGAAGGTGCCGCAAAGTCTAAATCAATTACAGTTTTTCCAATGTTTGATGAAGCATATGAGGTTGAAATTGCTGAAGGTGAAGGCGGACATGGTGGTGGTGACCCGATTCTTCAAAACGATATTTTCGGTATTCCTGATCCCGATCCACTAAATAGAGCCGCTTCACATATCGACGGTGCAATGAGTATTCTTACAGGTATTGCTGCTAACAAATCAATTGCAACAGGTATGCCAGTTGATATTAAAACATTAGTTGAATTTTAAATAAAAAATCAGGACTTTATAAAAGTCCTGATTTTTTATTTTTTATCCGAAAATTTATTTACAATGACTATACCAACAGAAACAAGAATCAGAGCAATAATATTTTCCGGTTTAAATGCCCCCATGCGCTCAGTTTCAAGCAACAAAGCAGAAAGGATAACCCCAAAAACAGGAATCATAAAACTATAAACTGTTACATTTGAAACTTTGTTGTGTTTTAAAATAATTCCCCATAAAGAGTATGCAACGGCTGAAAGTAATCCAAGATATAATAATACAGAAATAGATTCAACAGTAAAATTACTTAACTTACCACCCATACATAAACCAACAACAGTTAATACCAAACCACCAATAAAAAATTGATATCCACTTAAAGTAACAGGGTTTTCTTTTTGTGAATATATTTTTATTAGTACTGATGAAAATGCGTAAGAAACAGTTGAAACCAGAATCATAAGATCACCGGAAAGTCCTGTCGCAAAACTTACTCCGTTTATATTTGAAATTATTACACCACCAAAACCAATAAAACACGCTAATATTTTAAGTAAAGTTAATTTTTCCTGCCTGAATATCAAACTTGCAATTAAAATCGAAAAGAAAGCACATGTGCCTTCGATAAGAGAGGCTTTTATACCTGTTGTAATTGAAAGCCCTATATAAAAGAAGAGGTATTGAATAAAAGTTTGAAAAAAACTTAAAACCAATACCGGTTTTAATGAACTTTTTTTAGGTACAAGTATTTTTTTATTAAGTATACTCCCTATTACTATAGTCATTATACCGGCAATTGTAAAACGTAAACCGGCAAAAAATATTTGCGATGCAGTATCTGTTATATCAAAAAGTTTATACCCAATTTTAACATAAGGGAAAGCACTTCCCCACAGCCCACAGCATATCGTTGCTATTATGCAAACAACAAACTTATTTGAAAATACAGTACTTTTAGAATTATTCATATGTAGACTTCTCCTTAAATTATTCTTAATACATTATATTATTAAAATAAAACATTGTCAAATGCTTTTTTTAATTGACACAATATGTAAAATGTGATAGAATAAGTATGATATAAATTTATAATGGGGTGTTTGTTTGGAAGAAATTCGCCTGCAGAAATTTATGGCCGATTGCGGTGTTGCTTCACGAAGAAAATGTGAAGAAATAATCTTGCAAGGAAATGTTAAAGTGAACGGAAAAAAAGTTACCGAACTTGGTACAAAAGTAACAGAAGATGATGAAGTTTCCGTTAATGGCAAAATAATTAAGAAAGTTTTCAAAAAAGTTTATATTGCTATGAATAAGCCTACAGGATTTATAACATCTGTTTCAGATGAATTTGAACGTCCAACGGTAATGAATCTTGTTGAAGATGAAATTTTCACAAGAGTTTATCCTGTTGGAAGGCTTGATTTTGACACCGAAGGTTTACTTATATTGACAAATGATGGTGAACTAACTTACAAGCTCACACATCCAAAACATACTGTATATAAAACGTATGTAGCTACATTAAATGATGTTCCTCATCCAAAAGATATTGAAAGATTGAAAAAAGGTGTCGTTATAGATGGAAGAAAGACTCAACAACCTAAAGTCAATTGGTTGAAAGACAACATTGTAGAAATATCAATTTCCGAAGGAAGAAACCGTCAGGTAAGAAAAATGTTCGAAGCAATTGGATATGATGTTATTAATTTGAAAAGGATTTCTATAGGTAATCTCACTTTAGGAAATATTCCACTTGGACGATGGAGGCATCTTAGCACTTCTGAAATTAATTATTTGAAATCTTTGTAAAATTTTTAAAATAATGTCAAAAATGAAAAATTTATGTCAAAAACTATTGAAGATATTTTAAAATTATAGTATAATTTTAAATGTTGAATAAAAATTGGAGGTAGACTTATGAACAATATGGATAAGCTTGCTGAATTACAGTCAAGACGCGCTTCAATTGAAGCAGCATGTGAAAGTGCAAATGGCAAAAATTCTGCAAGAGATCGAATAAAACTTTTATTCGATGAAGGAAGTTTTGTTGAAATTAATGCATTTGTTACAGGTGACGCTGCTGCCGAAGGTGTTGTTTCCGGTTACGGTACTGTTAATGACAGACTTGTGTATGCATATTCACAGGACTATAGTGCAATTGGTGGTGCTTTAGGTGGTGCAAACGCAAAGAAAATCACATACACTTTGGATTTAGCAGCCAAAATGGGTGCACCTGTTGTAAGTATTCTTGATTCAAAGGGCGCTAGAATAAATGAAGGTATTGATGCCTTGGCTGCAATTGGTGAAATTTATGCTAAAAACACCGAACTTTCAGGATTGGTTCCTCAAATTTCAGTTGTTCTTGGTGATTGTGTCGGTGGTGCATTATATACACCTTCTATTTCAGATTTTGTATTTATGTCTGAAAAAAATTCAAGCATGTACATAAACAACCCAACTGTTATTACAAGTGCTTCAGGTGAAGCTTGTACAATGGATGAAGTTGGTTCTGCAAAAGCTTGTGCCAAAAATGGAACTGCTGATTTTGTTTGTGCAACAGAAGAAGAGTGCTTTGAAAATGTAAAAAAACTTCTAAACTTCTTGCCATCAAATAACCTGGAAGGTACTCCTGTAGAAATTCCTGCTGATGACATCAACCGAATTTCAGAAAATATCATTAATATGATACCTGATAATGGTGAAGGTTTTGATATTAAAAATATTATTAAAGAAGTTGTGGATAATGCCGAACTTTATGAAGTGGCTGAGGAATACTCAAAAAATATGGTAGTTGGTTTTGTTAAACTAAACGGTATGACTGTTGGTGTTGTTGCTAACAATTCTTCAGAATATAATGGTGATATTTGCATAGCTGCTGCTAGAAAAGCTTCGAAATTTATCAACTTCTGTGATTCATTTAATATTCCTGTTGTTACTTTTGTTGATTGCGGTGGTTTTGCAGCATGTAAATGCCAGGAAAATAATGGTTTGGCAGATGCATCAGCTACTTTGTTAGCTACTTATGCAAGCGTTTCTATACCAAAAGTTACTGTTATAGTACGTAAAGCATACGGTAGTGCATATCTTGCAATGGGTTCAAAAGTATGTGGAGCAGATGTAGTGTTTGCGTTCCCTACTGCCGAGATTGCAATTATGGCTCCTGAAGGTGCTGCAACCATTATGTACAATGATGAAATTGCTGCATCATCTGATCCTGTTACATATAGAGCACAAAAAATAGACGAATACAGAAACATTGTTGCTGCTCCATATACAGCTGCATCAAAAGGTTATATAGACGATGTTATTGAGCCTGACAGCACAAGACCTCGCCTTATCAGTGCACTTGAAATGCTTTCAGCAAAAAGAGTTAACTCTGTTGCAAAAAAGCACGTTAATATGCCACTTTAATTGATAAGGATGTGATCTTATGTCATTATTAGATAAATTAAGTCAAGGTGTGCCGATTGCCGTAATCGGCTATGTTATGGTATTTGTTGTTTTGGCTGTTTTGTGGGGTGTTATAGAAATATTGCATTTTGCAGTAACCCCAAAATCAAAGCAAGAAAAAACAATTAAAGATAGTCAACAGAATCCAGTTTCTCAAGCTATAACTGAACCTGTTGTTGATGAACAGGTTGATGAAGGTGAACTTGTTGCTGTTTTAACTGCAGCAATTGCCGCATCACTTAATACCTCAACATATAATTTGAAAATCAAATCATTTAAACGTATTGATACAAAAAACAATGCATGGTCTAATGCATCAAGAAATGATGCAATAAATAAATTTTAGTTTTGGAGGATTTTAAAATGAGAAAATTTGTTATAAATGTAAATGGTAAATCTTATGATGTAGAAGTTGAAGAGATAAGAGATGGTGTAGCAGTATCTACTCCTGCTCCTGTTGTTTCAGCACCGGCACCACAGGTTGCACCTGCTGCGGCTTCAAAAGCTACAGGTACTGCAGGTTCAATTAAGATTGAAGCACCAATGCCCGGCAATGTTCTTAAGGTAAACGTTAAAGTTGGAGATTCAGTTGCTGAAGGTCAGGCTGTTGCTGTATTGGAAGCTATGAAAATGGAAAATGACATTGTTGCTCCAAGTGCAGGTACTGTTGCCTCAGTTAACATTTCTGTTGGCGATGCAATTAACACAGGTGATGTACTTGTTACTCTTAACTAAGTAGTAATAAAGAGAGTACTACTTAAGAAAGGGTGAATGTTTTGTTTAGTTTTCTGTTAGAAGGTATTATTGGTTTTTTCCAAAGTACCGGTATATATAAAATTATATCAGCAGCTTCACAATCAAATGTTGCAATCAGTATTGGAAATGTTGATATAGGAACTATAATAATGATTGGCATAGCTTGTCTTTTGATATATCTTGCTATAGGAAAAGGATTTGAACCATTGCTTCTTTTACCAATAGCTTTTGGTATGTTGCTTGCAAATATGCCAGGTGCCAATTTACTACATAACGAACTTTTTGTCGGTGATGGCACAGATCCGCATTTTGTTGTTGATTATGGAAAAGTATTAAAAGATGGTGGTCTGTTTGATTTGCTGTATATGGGTGTTAAATTAGGTATTTATCCATCACTAATTTTCCTTGGTATTGGCACAATGACTGATTTTAGTCCTCTTATAGCGAATCCTAAAAGCTTAATGCTTGGTGCTGCTGCACAGCTTGGTGTATTTGTAGCTTTTCTTGGTGCATTATTCCTTGGTTTTTCAATATATCAGGCTTTTGCAATAGGTATTATAGGTGGTGCTGATGGTCCGACTGCTATTTTGGTTACAAAATATACTGCTCCTGAATTGTTACCTGCTATTGCTATTGCAGCATATTCATATATGGCTTTAATTCCTATTATTCAACCACCTATTATGAAGTTGCTTACAACAAAGAAGGAACGTTCTGTTGTTATGACAACGCTTCGTCCTGTATCAAGAATCGAAAAACTATTGTTTCCAATTATTGTTACAATAGTTGTTGCTTTGATAGTTCCTGATGCTGTTCCATTGGTTGGTATGCTTATGCTTGGTAACCTGTTTAAAGAAAGCGGTGTTGCAGACAGACTTTCTAAGACAGCACAAAATGAACTTATGAATATTGTTACAATTTTCCTTGGTGTTACAGTAGGTGCTACAGCTTCAGCAAGCACTTTCTTAAGACCGCAGACTTTGTATGTAATTGTTTTGGGACTTGTTGCATTTTCAATCAGTACATCAGGTGGTCTTCTTGCCGGTAAGGTTATGTATGTGCTTACAAAAGGTAAGATCAATCCGCTTATTGGTTCTGCAGGTGTATCTGCTGTTCCTATGGCGGCGCGTGTTGCACAAAATGTTGGTCAGAAGGAAGTTCCTACAAACTACCTTTTGATGCATGCTATGGGACCTAACGTTGCAGGTGTTATTGGTTCTGCAGTTGCAGCAGGTGTATTCCTGACATTCTTTAAGATTTTATAATTGGAGGAAAAATAAATGAGTAAAGTTAAAATTACCGAAACGGTATTAAGAGACGCTCATCAGTCACTTATTGCTACTCGTATGACAACTGATGAAATGTTGCCTATGATTGAAATGCTTGATGATGTTGGTTATAACGCTTTGGAAGCATGGGGTGGTGCTACATTTGACTCTTGTCTTAGATTTTTAAATGAAGACCCATGGGAAAGACTCAGAAAAATTAAGGCAAAAGCTAAAAAAACACCTTTACAGATGCTTTTCAGAGGTCAAAACATTCTTGGTTACAGACATTATGCTGATGATGTTGTTGAATATTTTGTACAGAAGTGTGTTGCAAATGGTATTGACATTATAAGAATTTTTGATGCTTTGAATGATATAAGAAACCTTGAAACAGCTATTAATGCTACAAAGAAAGAAAAAGGTCACGTTCAGGCAACAATTTCTTATACTATTAGCCCGGTACATAATAATGAAGCATTTGTAAAAATGTCAAAAGATTTGGAAAATATGGGTGCTGATTCTATCTGTATTAAGGATATGGCAGGATTACTTACACCTTATGTTGCTTATGATTTGGTTAAAGATATCAAATCTTCCGTAAATATTCCAATTGAACTTCACACACACTACACAAGTGGTGTTGCTTCGATGACATATCTAAAAGCAATTGAAGCAGGTGTTGATATTGTTGACTGTGCTTTGTCACCAATGGCGCTCGGTACTTCTCAGCCACCAACAGAACCATTAGTTGCTACTTTAGCAGGTACTGAATATGATACAGGTCTTTCACTTGATAAACTATCTGAAATTTCAGAATATGTTAAGAATTTACGTGATAAGTATATTGCAAGTGGTCTTTTGGATACAAAACTTTTAGGTGTTGATATTAACACTCTTAAATATCAGGTTCCCGGTGGTATGCTATCAAACCTTGTATCACAGCTTAAAGAACAAGGTAAGGAAGATAAGCTTGACGACGTTTTAAGAGAAGTTCCTGAAGTTCGTAAGGACTTTGGTTATCCGCCTCTTGTAACACCTTCAAGCCAGATTGTTGGTACTCAGGCTGTTCTTAATGTTCTTATGGGTGAAAGATATAAAATGGTAACTAAAGAATCAAAGGCTATTGTTAAAGGTGAATATGGTCAGACAACTATTCCTATTGATCCTGAATTTGCAAAGAAAATAATCGGTGATGAAGAACGCATTACTTGTCGTCCTGCTGATTTATTAGTTCCGGAGCTTGACAGATTGCGCGGTGAAATTGCAGAATATATAGAACAAGATGAAGATGTATTATCGTATGCTTTGTTTGATAAAGTTGCAATTAAATTCTTTAAAGAAAGACAAGCTGCAAAATATAAAATGGATCCGAATTTAGCTGATACTGAAGCTAAGACACATCCCTTTTAATAATTGATTTTTAAAAATACGGTGTAATGACAATGGCGTTCGTTACACCGTTTTTTGAGGAGTGAATTATTTATGAATAAGAATACTAATTTGTTAGGAAAAATTGAAATTGCTTATCCCAAATTCAGTAAAGGTCAGAAAAAAATAGCAGATTATATTAAAAAAAATTATGAAAAAGCAGCTTTTATGACCGCAGCTTCATTGAGTGAAAATACAGGTGTGAGTTGTTCTACAGTAGTCAGATTTGCTGTTGAATTAGGATATGAAGGTTATCCGCAATTACAAAAAGCTCTTCACGAAATGGTACGCACTAAGCTTACCGCAGTACAACGTATGGAAGTTACAACAAATCGTATGGGTGACCGTGATGTTTTATCTACAATTTTAAATTATGATATTATGAAGATAAAACAAACTTTGGATGAAATTGATAAACAAGCGTTTGAAGATGCGGTGCAAACAATAGTAAATGCAAAAAAAATATATATTCTTGGTGTTAGAAGTTCATCATCATTAGCGGGCTTTTTAGGTTTTTATCTTAATTTAATTTTTGATAACGTAAGATTAATCAACACCACAAGTGCCAGTGAAATTTTTGAACAGATTTTAAAAATAAATGAAGATGATGTTGTAATTGGCATAAGTTTTCCACGTTATTCTGCAAGAACTTTAAAAGCAATACAGTATGCCAAAAACCAAAATGCAAAAGTTGTTGCAATTACCGACAGCGAAACATCACCTCTTACAAAATATGCGAATCAGACATTAATCGCAAGAAGTGATATTGCTTCATTTGTAGACTCACTTGTTGCACCTTTAAGCGTAATTAACGCACTAATTGTTGCATTGGGTATGATAAAAAAAGAAAATGTATACGATAGCTTTAATAAGCTTGAAACGATTTGGGATGAATATAATGTTTACGAAAAGGTTGATAAACAATGAAAACTGACGTAGTTGTTATTGGTGGAGGTCCTGCAGGTCTTTTTAGTGCAGCTAATGCTGCTAAAAACGGAAAAAAAGTTATTCTTATTGATAAAAATGATGTTTTAGCACGAAAGCTCAGAATTACCGGCAAAGGAAGATGTAATTTAACCAATTCTGCTGATATTTCTGATTTTATAGGTATGGTTTGCTCTAATCCTAATTTTATGTATAGTGCATTTTATTCTTTTACAAACATTGATTTAATGGATTTTTTCGAAAAACTCGGAGTTCCACTAAAGGAAGAAAGAGGAGGAAGAATTTTTCCTGTTTCTGATTCAGCAAAAGATATTGCTAATGCACTAATAAACTTTGCAAAAAATAATGGTGTTGTAATTATAAAAGATTGTGTAGTTGCATTAAATAAACAAGATGATTATATTTTTAATATTACTACAAAATCAGAAAGAAAAATTGAATGTAATAAAGTTATAATAGCAACAGGCGGTGCATCGTACCCTCTTACAGGTTCAACAGGTGACGGATATAAATTTGCAAAAAAAATGGGACATACCATCATTACACCTCGTGCTTCGTTAATTCCATTGAATGTCAAAGAAGATTATGTAAAAGCATTACAGGGACTTTCGTTAAAAAATGTATCTATAAAAATAAAAAAAGGTTCAAAAACAGTGTATGAAGATTTTGGAGAAATGATTTTTACTCATTATGGATTATCTGGACCGGTTATATTAAGTGCAAGTTCAAACTTAAATAATATAGAAGAAAATCAGTATAAAATTTATATAGATTTAAAGCCTGCACTTTCATTAGAACAACTTGACAAAAGAATACAGCGTGATTTTGAAAAAAATATGAATAAAAATTTTTCAAATTCACTCGACGAACTTTTGCCTAATAAATTAATCGATACAATAATTGAATTAAGCGGTATATCACCTTACACTAAAGTTAACCAAATAAGCAAAGGGGACAGATTACGTTTATCGAACTTGTTAAAATCTTTCGAATTTACCATTACAGGGGTACGTCCCATTGAAGAAGCAATAATTACACGTGGTGGTGTAAACACAAAAGAAATTAACCCCTCAACTATGGAATCAAAAATTACAAGTGGTTTGTTCTTTTGTGGTGAGGTGATTGATGTAGATGCATATACCGGCGGATTTAATCTACAAATTGCTTTCAGTACTGCATATCTTGCCGGCACAAACGTATAAATTTTTAATTTTAAAATATGCTAATATTGAGGTGATATTATGTATATTTTAAAAAAAATATTTAATATTTGCTTTATAACATCATTTGTGATTATGGTTGTATCACAAGTGTTGTTAAAAAATACTTATTTAAAATCAAAATTATCTTGGATATATAATATTGAAACACAGTATGTGTTTAATGAACAGAAAAAAACTACAGGTTTTATAGTTTTGCAAACTACAGCACCTTCAAAAGATATATATGTTCTGCAAAATGGTGAAAAAATATGTAACTTTGATGAAGGCAAAATAAAAATAGAAATTTTTGATAATTCAGTAATTGAAATAGATGGTTGCAAACATAACTCCTCTAATATTGTAAAAATAATCGAAATAACTGATAATTTAAATGGTTATTACAATGATGAAATTACTATAAAATCAAATATTCAGATTTTAGGTAGATTTTTTATAAAATAACTATTGTTTAATTATATAAAATGATGTATAATTAAAAAGTCCGATTATAGTAGTAGGTGATAAAATGAGTTTTATATCAATTGCAATAGATGGACCTGCAGGTGCAGGAAAAAGTTCAATTTCAAAAGAAGTTGCAAAAAAACTAAATTTCATATATGTTGATACCGGTGCTATATACCGTTCTCTGGCATATATTTCTTTGAAAAAAAATTATGACACAAAAAAAGATATTGAAGAAATTGTAGAATTGGCAAAAAACAGCATTTTTGAATTAAAATATATTAATCAGATACAACATATTTATGTTAACGGAAATGATGTATCTGATTATATCAGAACACCTGAAGTTTCAAAAGGAGCTTCTGACGTTTCTGCTATTCCAAAAGTACGTGAAATTCTGTTATCAATACAAAGAGGAATGGCTGAAAAAAATAATGTGATTATGGATGGAAGAGATATTGGTACCGTTGTTCTTCCAGATGCCACACTTAAAATTTTTCTCACAGCATCAATTGAAGAAAGAGCTCAAAGACGCTATAAAGAAATGCTTGAAAAAGGCATAGAATGTAATCTTGAAGAAATAAAAAAAGATATTGCGTACAGAGACGAGCAGGATTCAAAAAGACCTGTAGCACCTTTAAAGCCTGCTTTGGATTCAATTATATTCGATAACAGTGATTTTACATATGAACAATCTGTTGATTATCTTTGTAAATTGATAAAGGAGAATACAGATTTTGATTTATAATATTTTAACTAAAATAGTAAAAATTTTTTATAGAATTTTATTTTTCACAAAAGTTGAGGGATTAGAAAATGTACCAAAATCAGGCGGTATGATTTTTTGCGGTAATCATAAGCATTTTCATGACCCAGTAATGATTGCAGCTTTTGTGAAAATTAAACTTAAATTTTTAGCTAAATCCGAATTGTTTAAAAATAATTTATTTGGTTGGTTTTTAAAATCGGTTGGATGTATACCAGTAGATCGTGGTAGTGGAGATTTAAAAGCAATGAAATCGTGTATCAACATTCTTAAGGACCAAAATCCACTTGTTATATTTCCTGAAGGCACACGTTCCTGTAAAAAACTTGAAGATGTTAAATCGGGTGCAATTTTATTTGCTATTAAATCTCAGGTTCCAATTATTCCAGTTGGTTTGAGTAACATTAAGCTGTTTAAGGGTGCTAAAATTACATTTGGAAAACCAATATATTATACAGAATTTTATGAAAAAAAAATGTCAAGTGAAGACTATAAAAAACTCACTAATGAACTAATGAGTGAAATTTTCAGCATGGTTGATGAAAAATGTTGTTATTATGATGAAATAAAGGCGAGTGTGGGAAATGAAAATTAAACTGGCAAAATATGCAGGTTTTTGTTTTGGTGTAAAGCGTGCAATGGATATTGTAATAGAGTCTGCCGAAAAAACTAACGAAAAGATTTATACTTTAGGCCCTCTTATTCATAACGAACAAGTTGTTGAATATTTAAAAAACAAGAACGTCTATACAATTGATAATGTAGATGATGTACCTGATTTTAGCACAGTAATTATACGAACACATGGTGTTCCCGAATCATATTACAACATTTTAAATTCAAAAAAATGCAATATAATAGATGCGACATGTCCTTTTGTTAAAAAAATTCATAAAATAGTACACAAGTGCTACAAAGACGGAAATAAGATTATAATTGTTGGAGATTCCAATCATCCTGAGGTTATTGGTATAAACGGATGGTGTAATAACTCTGCTTCGATTATTTCTACTGTGGAAGATTTTGGTAAAATTAACATAGAAAAACCAGTTTGTATGGTAGTTCAGACTACTTTTTCACTAAAAGTTTGGAATAAAATAAAGAAATTTGTAAAAACATCTTGCCAAACCGTACAGTTTTTTGATACAATATGTAGTGCGACGGAGGATAGACAAACAGAAGCTGAAAAAATGGCTGAATCTGTCGATACAGTTATTGTTATTGGAGGAAAACATAGCTCCAATACAAAAAAATTAGTTGATATTTGTAAAAGCCATTGTGCTGATACATATCATATAGAAACGGTTTCCGAGTTACCTAATGAGACTTGGAAAAACCGTAACATCGGTGTTACAGCGGGTGCTTCAACACCGGAATGGATAATTAAGGAGGTCATTAGTAAAATGTCAGAAGAAAAAGTAATGGAAGTAACAGACGAAATCAGCTTTGCTGAAGAATTGGAAAAATCATTGGTTAGCCTGAAAACAGGTGATATCGTAAAAGGTATCGTTATCGGTGTAACACCTACAGAGGTTTACGTTGATCTTGGTTCAAAGGCTGACGGTATTATTCCTGTTGGAGAGCTTACAGATGATCCGTCTGTTTCACCTGAAGATATAGTAAAGGTGGGCGATGAAATCGACGTATTCGTTGTTAGAGTAAACGACGTCGAAGGTACAATCAAGCTTTCTAAAAAGAAACTTGATATTATTGCAGGTCAGAAAAAATTCGAAACTGCAGTTGAAACAAAAGAAATTCTTGATGGTAAGGTAGTAGAAGCTGTTAATGGTGGTGTTATCGTTATATCTAACGGTACAAGAGTATTTGTTCCTGCGAGACAAGCTGCATCAAAATTCGTTCAGGATTTGGAAACTCTTGTTGGTACAAACGTACAGTTCAGATTAATTGACTTTAATCCAAGAAGAAGAAAAATTGTTGGTTCAATAAAATCTGTATCAGATGAAATTGCTGCAAAAGCTCTTGAGGAATTCTGGGCATCTGCAGAAATTGGTAAGGAATATACAGGTACAGTTAAATCTCTTACAAACTTTGGTGCTTTTGTTGATATCGGCGGTGTTGATGGTTTGGTTCACATTTCTGAACTTTCATGGGGGAGAGTAAAACATCCATCTGATGTTCTAAAAGTTGGCGATACAGTTAAGGTTTATATACTTGCTCTTGACAAAGAAAAGAACAAAATCTCTCTTGGTTATAAGAGAGCAGAAGACAACCCTTGGGAAATTATTAAAACAAAAATTGCTCTTGATGATGTTGTTAAAGTTAAAATCGTTAGAATTGTATCTTTTGGTGCATTTGCAGAAATCATTCCTAACGTTGATGGTTTGATTCATATTTCACAGATTGCTAACAAACATATTGAAACTGTTTCAAGCGTACTTAAAGTTGGCGATGAAGTTGAAGCAAAAGTTACAGAATTTGACGTTGAAAACAAAAAAATCAGCTTAAGCATGAGAGCTTTGTTGGAACCTGAAAAGGTAGAAGAAACAACAGAAGAAGTTGCTGCTGAGGATTCTGCTGAAGAAGTATCAACAGAAGAATAATTTCACACTTTAAGCACCTATAATAATTATAGGTGCTTTGTTATTATATTTTATACTTGTGAGGTTATATTATGGATATGCTTAAAAAAATGTGTTCATTAAATTCTGTTTCCGGTAATGAAAATAAAATGACAGAATATATAATAAATTATAATAAATCTTTTTGTGATGATGTTATAACCGATAGCTTCGGAAATGTAATATCAAAAATAAACAACAATTCAAATATAAATATTGTTTTGGAAGCCCACATTGATAATATAGGACTTGTTGTGAAAGATATTGACGATAAAGGTTTTATAAAATTTATATGTTCTGGTGGTATTGATTCGAGTATTCTACCTACAGCCGAGGTAATTGTTCATGGTAAAAAAGATTTGTTTGGAGTAATTGGAGCTAAGCCTCCACATCTGCAAACAAGTAAAGACGAAAACAATAATTCTATAGAGAATATGTATATCGACTGCGGTTTTGAGAGAAATGATATTATAAATTATGTTTCAATAGGCGATACAATCAGTTTGAATTCAAATTACAATGATTTAAAATCCGATTTTTTTACTTCTGGCTGTCTCGACAACCGAATTGGGTGTTGCATCATTACCGAGTGTTTAAAACGCCTTAAAACTCAAAATTTAGATTATAATTTATATGGTTTGTACTCTGTACAGGAAGAAGTAGGATGCCGAGGTGCAAAAAAAGGGATTGAAATAATAAAACCGGATTTTACAATTGTTGTTGATGTAACTTTTGGTGTTTCTCCATACACAGACGACGAACATGGTTTTGATGTTGGAAAAGGCATAACTATTGCTGTTGGACCTAATCTCGACAGAAAAGCTACAAATAAGCTTATAGACATTTGTAAAAAAAATAATATACCTTTTAGAAAAGAGGTCTGCAGTGACCATACAGGTACTGATACTTGGCCAATACAGACTGCTTGTAACGGAGTACGTTGTATTTTAGTATCAGTTCCCATAAAATATATGCATACTACAGTTGAAACTGCAAATATAAACGATATAGAAAATGCTATTAATGCAATATGTTATTCATTCAAAGGAGGTGTATTTGATGCTTAAAAGACTAACTGAAGCATTTGGACCTTCCGGATATGAAGACGAAGTACGTGACATTATAAAAAAAGAAATATCAAATATATGTGATGAAATATATGAAGATAGTATTGGAAACCTTATATGCCATCAAAAAGGGAAAAAAATTAATGACAAAAGCATAATGTTAACAGCCCACATGGATGAAGTAGGATTTATAATATCTTATATCAACGATAATGGATATTTAAAATTTCAAACTGTAGGTGGAATAGATCCAAATGTGCTAATATCAAAAAAAATTTCAATCGGAGATAAAAAAATATGTGGAGTGATAGGAACTAAGCCAATACACCAAAATGAGGATAGTAATAATAATTTGAAAACATCTGACTTATATATTGATATAGGCGCATCTTCAAAAGAAGAAGCATTAAAATATGTTGAAATAGGTGATTATGCCTGTTTTGACAGTAATTATATAGAGTTTGGAAACGGCTTTGTAAAAGCAAAAGCTTTAGATGACCGTGTAGGGTGTTACACAATGATAAATATAGCAAAAAGAAGACCTAAAGCTGATATATATTACGTTTTTGCAGTACAGGAGGAAGTTGGACACCGAGGCGCGATACTCGCTTCTAAAAACTTGTTATTAGATTTTGCGTTAGTTTTGGAAGGGACAACATGTTCCGATGTTCCGGGAACTGATCAATTTGGTTTTTCAACTCATATAGGTGATGGTGCTGCTTTATCACTTCGTGATGGTGGATGTTATTCGGATACTGAACTTACAAAAGACATATATGAATTTGCAAGCAAAGAAGGTATAAAATGTCAATACAAACAAACTACTTTAGGTGGTAACGATGCAGCTGCTGTACAAATTTCAAATAGCGGTAATAGAGTTGCGGCAATTTCGGTACCTTGCCGATATATTCATTCCCAATCAAATGTAGCAAAAATTTCAGACATTGATTCGATGGAAAAAATTATATTTAAATATATAGAAAGTAAGGTGAATAATATTGATTAAAAAACTTTCAAACGCCTATGCACCGTCAGCAAAAGAGGAAGAAATACGCAATATAATCATTAAGGAATTATCTGATTTTTACGCAGATATAAAAACAGATAATTTAGGTAACTTGGTTATTCATAAACCAGGCGTAAAAAAAACAATTGCAATTACAGCACCTATGGACGAGGTAAGTTTTATTGTTACACACATAAAAGATAATAAAACTCTAGTTGCAACATCTGTATGTGGTGTAAAGTCAAACACCTTACCAAATATTTTAGTATCTGACCAAAAACACAGAATTTATGTAGCGAATAAAGTACCAAATAATTCTGATAATATCGAAAAAACCAGGAATATAGAATTTACCGATACTAACTGTTGTAAAGTTGAACCACTTGACAACGCATTTATATCAAATTCCCTTATATACAGCAATAATTTTATTGAAACAGAGAGTAACTATATTGGTAAAGCACTTGAACGTTCTGTTTGTTGTTCAGTAATATGTGATATAGCACGTGAAGTTGCTAATTCATTGTACGAATATTATTTTGTTTTTTCTGCTCAAAATAATTGTGATAAAAAAGGCGCAATGACGGCAACTTATAATTTGGAAATTGATGAATTGTATAATTTATGTTGTATTGATTCAGATACGGAAAATTTAAATCTAGGCGAAGGACCAGTTATTATATTAAGAGACAAAATGCTTATTTCAAATGACGAATTAATAAAGAATTTTGATAATTCATTAAATCTAAAAAGGTTGGTAAGTTCAAATTTAATTTGTGAAGGCGGATTTTACCAAAAACAACACACAACACAGAAGGTAATTTCTGTTGGAATACCAATTAGTTTTTTAGGTTGTTGTAACGAGATAGTTTCAAAAAATGATATTTCGGCATTTAAAAATTTAATTACAGAGAAAGTGTTGCCATAAAAATATTATGTCAACAAGTGGTGCTTATATGAAAAATTGTATTTTATATGATAGAGTATGTATCAAGTGTGGAGAATGTAATATGTGTGATTTGGATCCCGAAAAGATATGTGATAACTGTGGAAAATGCATTGATGTTGATACAGATTATGCGGAAATAGAGATTAGTTCAGTTGAATTGAATTAGTAAATTAATTAAAATAAAAATCACTATAACAAAATAGTGATTTTTATTTTTTTTCAGAATATTTAGCTAACGGATTGCTTTTTAGTGCATTTTCAATTGCTTGATCATCTGTATGTGTATATATTTGTGTAGTAGATAAATTTGTATGACCAAGAATTTTTTGTAATGCCAAAACATCAACATGACCGTGTTTATACATAAGTGTAGCTGCAGTGTGACGTAGTTTGTGTGTTGTGTAGTTGGTATAATCAAGTCCCGCAAGCATGAGATATTTTTTTACAATTAGCTGTATTCCTCGAACACTGATTCGTTCATTGTTTTTATTAAGGAATAATGCGTTAGAATACTGAGGTTTTGCTTTAGGACGTACTTTTTTATATTCGTCAATAGCATTGATACAAGCATCGTTAAGAAAAACCTGACGTTCTTTGTCGCCTTTACCGATAACACGTAATTGGGTACCTTGTATATCGGTTAGATTAATTCCTACAAGCTCTGATACACGCAATCCACAATTTAATAAAATTGTGAGAATACAAAAATCTCGTTGATTTAAGTTTTCAGCAGCATCTAAAAGTTTAATACTACTGTCTAAATCAAGGTATTTAGGCAATCTTTTACTTAATTTTGGTGCGTCAAGCTCAATAGTAGGGTCAACATCTAACAGTTCAGCTTTATTAGTAAGATATTTAAAATAAGTTTTTAGTGCCGAAACTTTGCGAGCACGTGCCGAAGAAGAATTTGAACGGCTACGGTTTACGTAGTTCATAAAATCATATAAATCTGTTAATCTGATTTTTTTTATGTAATTAAATGGAACATCAGAAATTTCTGTAGAATCAATTTCATCCAAAGATAAATTTTCATTTTTAATTTTAATATATCTGTAAAATAGTCTTAAGTCATAATAATATGCATTAACAGTATTTTTAGATTTGCCTTTAATAACTTCCAGATAAGTTATAAAATCTTTAAGTTCAGGAGTACAATCATCAAAATTAATCATTTTAACCCTCCATCCAACTTCGCGAAATTTTTATTTCGCGAAGTTGGTCTATCTACTTTTTAAACTAATGTTTATATGGTTTTTTCTATAATACTTATAATTCCATTAATCTGTTGTTTTTAAAATAATATATATTTTCTTTTTTAAAACCATAATCAGAATTATTTAAACTTATATGAGGCTCAAATGTAAAATATTTTACATCGGATAATTTATATTTGTTACCTTTTTCTATATAAATTCTATCCGATTTTTGTTTAACTATTGAATGACCCAAATTACCTATAAAATCTAAATTAACAAAACCGTTTGAAGTAATTAAACTATTCATATAAAAATATAATTCTTCAAAAGTTGTACTTGGTGTAACATAACATAATAATTCCTTGTGAAGTTTTTCTTCCATTTGCATTCCTTTTTTCCACTCTGGATTTTTAATGTCATTAATATTATTTATAACTACACCATTTTCAATTATTATCGTTCTTGCGTAATCTCCCCATATATTTTCGTATTGAGGACTCAAATCAATAGTTATTATATCATTTGAATTTACTATGTTGTCAGGTGTTTTATAATGCTTGTCTGATATTGAAACGGTGGTTTGATTGTTAGAGAATACAAAGGCTCCTACATCCCAATACCAAAAAGATTCAGCACCCAACTCCAGCATTTTTTGTTCGCATTTTTCCCGGATTTGAATTATCGACATACCAACTTTTAGTATTGATTTTATATAATCCATAGTTTTTTTTGCAATCAATTGTACATCACGATATTCCATAATTATATCACTTTCTTGTTTTTGAGTCTTAACGAATTCAATACAACAGAAACTGATGATAAACTCATTGCCAATGCTGCAAGCATTGGATTTAGTAATATTCCTGTAAACGGATATATAATACCGGCAGCAATCGGAATGCAAATACTGTTATAACAAAATGCCCAAAATAGATTTTGCTTTACAGTCTTCATTGTAAACTTACTAGTATTTACCGCTTTTAATATTGTATCCAATCCTTCGTTTAGCAATATAATATCTGCCGAATCTATTGCTATATCTGTACCATTCATTACTGATATTCCTACATCAGCTTTTATAAGTGCAGGTGAATCATTTACGCCGTCACCAACCATAGCAACCTTATAATTTTTCATTAGTTCACCAACATATCTGCTCTTTTCATCAGGCAGCACATTAGCAATTACTGATGTTATGTCAACTTGTTTTGCTATTTTTTCGGCAACTTTTTTTGAATCGCCACTGAGTATTATAACTTCTTTATTTTGTTTTTTTAATTCATTTATAATAAAAATGGTCTCTTCTCTTATTGTATCAGCAAATTCAATATATCCCAACAATATACCGTCACATTTTAACCCTATCACTGTATTGTCAGATTCTATATTTTCTTCAATAAACTTAGGACTTCCAAGTAAAACCTTGCTTCCGTTTATTGTACCGCTTAATCCCAAACCACTATGAGATTCAAAGTTTTCAGCCTCTTCTGCTTTTATATTGTTTTTGTTGCAATATTTCATTACTGCATCTGCGAGAGGGTGTTGAGAATGTTTTTCTAAAGTCGCGGCATACGACATTAATTTATTTGTATTTTCCGATGTTATGTTAACTATATCGGGCTTTCCGTATGTTAAAGTCCCTGTCTTGTCAAAAACAATGCAATCTACACTATTTAATGTTTCTATAGATTCTGCAGTTTTAAAAAGTACACCGTTAGATGCTCCAAGACCGCTACCAACCATTATGGCCATAGGTGTTGCAAGTCCTAATGAGCACGGACATGCTATAACTAATACTGCAACAAAAATTTGAAGTACAAAATCTATATTCTTACCTGTAGAAAACCAAATAAAAGATGAAACTAAGGCAATTATAAAAATTGTTGGTACAAAAACACCTGCAATTTTATCAGCAACTCTTTGTATTGGGGCTTTAGTATTTTGAGTATCACGGACAAGTTTGATAATTTTGTTGAGTAAAGTATCCTCACCAATATTTGTTGCCTTGTAGATTACACTTCCGTTATAATTAATACTTCCCCCAATAACTTTATCTCCTGTTTTTTTATCAACCGGCATACTTTCCCCTGTAAACATACTTTCGTCAATAGTTGTAAAACCACTTTCTACAACGCCATCTACCGCTACTGATTCACCGGGTTTTAATAAAAGTATATCTCCAACTTTAATATCTTTTACATCAATTTCTATTGACTCATTACCTTTAATTAATGTGGCTTTAGTGGGTACTACATTCAAAAGTTTTTTTATAGCATCACCCGTGCGCGCTTTTGAAAGTTGTTCAAGATGCTTGCCAATTGAAACGAACATTATTATTGTTGCAGAGCTTTCAAAATACAAGTGTTGAATATTTAAATCAATCAACATTGTATAAACGCTGTAAATAATTGATGCAACTGAGCCTATTGCAACAAGACTATTCATATTAGGGTGCAATTTAAACAAGGCTCTAAATCCATCAAAAATCAAATTTCTTCCACATACAAGTACAGGTATAAGTAAAACTATTTGTATATAAGCTACTATATACATATCTGTATGCACTGCAGGCAATCCTATCATGTGTCCCATAGAAACATACATTAAAACCAATGTAAACAATGTGATTATAGTAAGGTTTAAATCATATTTCTTATTTACCTTTTCATTTTTTTCATCAATAAAAAATCCACAAGCTTTTACAACCTTCTCAATATCCTTCAATGTTAATCGTGAATCGTCATATTCAAAGATTGCTGTGTTTGTTGCTATACTGACTGAAGGGTTAATTATCCCATCAGTCTTTGACAATTCTTTCTCCAAATATGCAGAACATGCAGCACAATGCATCCCGCCAATTTTAAGTGTGATTTTATCCATTTAATCATATCCTTACATTAAAAGTTTGAGTATTTCCGAACTTCTTTCAATAAATTCTGTCATTTCTTCAGTAGTAAGCGGATTATGGCATACTCTTGCAATATCATAAATCTGTTTACAAATAAGTTCTTTTTTGATTATATCTTCCATAGATTCAATTTTGTTTATTATTTCACTATCTGTATTTAAAACAAGTGTATATTTTTGTTTAGTGAATGCATTACCAAACATTTTTGTCATATCATTCATTCTTCGTTCTTGTTCATCTTCAACTATTATTGCAGGAAGAGAAATTTTGAGGGATGATGATGTTATTTTTAAATCTTCAATATTCAAAACATTCTTAAATACCTCTATAATAGTCTCATCATCCTTTGTATCTTGTGGCAATGTATCAATTCTTGTGAATTTCCACTGTTCTTTATATTCTAGGAAACTTATAAAATGCGTATCTATAAGGTGAGGCATTATAATTGCGCTTCTTCCCTCTTCTTTCAGCATTTTTATATATTGTGCCTGTTGGTTTTCATCTGAAATGTATGTAATATTTTTATCCTGTGCTTCGGCATATTCCACCAATGATACATAATCACCAAGGGTAGTTTTAACCTGTAATACAGGTTTTAGTTTATCATAAAACTTTTCATCACGTAAGCAGCCATATTCTATAAATGGTGAAATATCATCATAATATTTATCAAAATTTTCTTTTTCAAGCTTGTGCAATGATATAATTTTATCTGCAACTTTTTTTGTGATATGAGATGAAATTTTACTTACATAGCCGTCGTTTTGAAGAGAGCTTCTTGATACATTTAGAGGAATTTCCGGACAATCTATAACACCTTTTAAAAGCATCAAAAATTCCGGTATAACTTCTTTAATATTATCTGCCACAAAAACCTGATTGTTAAACAATTTGATTTGTCCCTGAGCAGATTCAAATTCATGCGTTAATTTGGGGAAATATAAAATTCCTTTTAAATTGAAAGGATAATCAACATTCAGATGTATCCAGAATAACGGATCATTGTAATCACTGAAAAGTCTGTGGTAAAGTTCCTTATATTCTTCATCTTTGCAGTCTGCAGGTGACTTTGTCCACAATGGATTTGTGTCATTAACAGGCTTATCTTCATCATTAAGATAAATTGGATACGGCAAGAATGCACAATATTTAAGTAACACACCACGTAATCTTTCAGGTTGCAAAAATTCTTCTTCATCAGCTGAAACATTCAAAGTGATTATTGTTCCACGGTCATTTTTTGATGATTCTGAAATTTCATATTCTGTACCACCATCACATGACCATTTAACAGCGGGTTCATCTTTGTATGATTTTGTTTCAATTTCAACAACATCAGCAACCATATAAGCAGAATAAAACCCAAGACCAAAATGACCGATAATCTGATTTTTTTCGTCTTTATCTTTATATTTTGCCAAAAATTCTTCAGCGCCGGAAAATGCAATCTGGTTTATATATTTATCTATTTCTTCTTCAGTCATACCTATGCCATTATCTTTAATTGTGATTTTTTTGTTTTCTTTATCACAATAAATATCAACTCTATAGTCTGTATCATCCGACTTACATTCACCAATACTCTGTAGTTTTTTTATTTTTGTAATAGCATCACAAGCATTTACAGTAAGTTCTCTTAAAAATATATCTTTGTCTGAATATAACCACTTTTTAATAACAGGAAATATGTTTTGTGTCTGTACCTCTATATTACCTTTTTTCATTAGTTTCACCTCATATTAAATAGAAAGATTTATATAACTTATATGACATATATACGTCCAATTTAGCAACAATTTCAAATGGGGCATGCATAGATAAAACAGGAACGCCACAGTCAATTGTATCTATATTTCTGTTTGCCACAAATTGAGCAACAGTACCTCCACCACCTTCATCGACTTTACCAAGTTCTCCAATTTGCCAAACTACATCATTATCCTTGCATATTTTACGAATTTCGCCCATAAATTCTGCGCTGGCATCAGATGAACCACTCTTACCTCTTGCTCCTGTATACTTACAAATCATAACACCATAATTTGCCTTTGGAGCATTTCGTGGTTCAGAAACTTCTTTGTATGTTGGGTCCATCGCTGCACCTACATCAGCTGATAAACATTTTGAATTAGCAAAACATTTTCTCAGCATTAATTCATTAAAATTACCTACTTGAGCATTTATCATAGCTGAAATAGCATATTCAAAATACTCCGCCTGCATACCTGTATTTCCCATGCTGCCGATTTCTTCCTTGTCAGCTAACAAGCACACAGCTGTTCTTTCGGGATTTTTAATATCAAAAATACCTTTTACTGCACCATAGGAACATACTCTGTCATCATGACCATAAGCGCCAATTAAACTTCTGTCAAAGCCAATATCACGAGCTTTACCACTTGGAACAACTTCAATTTCAGCACTTAAGAAATCTTCTTCTTCTATTCCATACTTGTCATTTAATATTTTCAAAACAGTTTCTTTAATTTTTTCCTTATCGTTATCAGAAGGTAAACTTCCAATAAGAACATTAAGATTTTCCCCTGGAATAGCTTCTCCTAACTTTTGACTCATTTGTTTTTGAGCAAGATGAGGCAAAAGATCTGTTATACAAAAAACAGGGTCCTTATCGTCATCGCCAATTGAAATCTCTACTTTACTTCCATCAGATTTAACAACAACTCCATACAATGCAAGAGGTATGGTTGTCCATTGATATTTTTTTATACCACCATAATAATGTGTTTTAAACAACGCAAGTTCAGTATCTTCATATAAAGGATTTTGTTTTAAATCTAAACGCGGAGAATCAATATGTGAAGCTACGAGGTTAATTCCTTCTGTTATGGATTTTTCACCTACAACAGCAAGAATAATACTTTTTCCTCTGTTATTAATATATATTTTATCTCCTACCTTTAGCTTTTTATTTTCATCAAAAGCTACAAAGCCATTTTCTTCTGCTAACTTTATTGTATAATCAACACACAATCTTTCTGTTTTACCGTTATCAAGATATTCTTTGTACGATTCACAAAAATCAAAGATTTGTTTTTTTTCACTTTCGTTAATTATCTCCCACCCATTTTTCTGTTCGTATTTCATAACTTCAACTCCTCATATAAAAATTTATAAATTTTTATGTTATTATTAATTTTAGTAATATATGCATTGGTTTCATTGTATGGGGTTTTATCAATTTTTTTTCCATCATTTGAGTATTTGCTATCACTTAACCATTTTTCAACATTACCCATACCGGCATTGTAAGCTGCAATGGCAGTATTAAAATCATTATATTTATCCATAAGATAATCAAAATAGAAGACTCCTAATTTTATGTTTGTTTCAGGAACGTATAAATCACTTTTTTTAATTTTATCCATTCCAAGTTTCTCGGCACACCAATTAGCTGTATCTAAAGTAAGCTGCATAAGCCCAATAGCATCTTTCGGAGAAACTGCATCAGATTCAAAATTACTTTCCGCTTTTATAATTGATAAAATCAAATATTTATCAATGTTATATTCAGAACATTCCTCATTTATTATTTCTTTATATTCAGTTTTATACAAATATTTTGCAATAAATAAAATTAAAATTGCAACTATAAAAATAAATATTATTATTTTAAATATATTTTTCACTTATGCACTTCCTTATTATTACTTTGGATTTTTCATATAATTCATCAATGTTACAATCACTCTGTATAACAATATCAGCAAAATTTGAATAAAAATTATTGTCAGGTTGACTACTCATTCTTTTTTTTGCGCTTTCTTCACTTATGCCATCTCTTTTACAAATAAACTCAACTCTTCTTTCATCAGAGTTTATAACAGAAATGGTAACATCACATAACTCAAGAATTTCCGGCGTCAAATGAATTACCGCGCCGTCTATTATTGTTAACTCACTTAGCATTTCTTTAGTCTTTTTTATTATAGCAGGGTGAGTTATGCTGCTTAGCAGTTTTAGTTTTTCTGAATCAGAAAAAACTATTTTACCTAATTTTTTTCTATCAATAGCTTTTTTATCATCAAGAATCTCTTCTCCAAATTCCTTTATTAGTTGATAATATGCTTCATTTGGTTTTAAAATAACTTCATGTCCAAGTACATCAGTATCTATATGTTTAAAACCAAGATCTACAGCAGCCTTTGCAACAATACTTTTGCCCGATCCACTACCACCGGTTAACCCTATAATAAATTTATTTTGCATCATACCACGTTTCACCTACATTCATATCTGCAACAAGAGGGACACTCAGTGTTACTGCATTTTCCATTTCATACTTAAGTATGTTTTTAACAACTTCCACCTCAGTTTTTAATGCATCAATAATTAGCTCATCATGTACCTGAAGAACAAGTTTGGATTTTAAATTTTCTTTTTTTAATCGTTTGAAAATATTTACCATAGCAATTTTGATTATATCGGCTGCAGACCCCTGTATTGGTGTATTCATAGCAACACGTTCGCCAAATGACCGTTGAATAAAATTACCGGCATTAAGTTCAGGTAAATACCTTCTTCTGTTGAAAATAGTTTCAACATATCCATCTTCTCTTGCGTTTTCAATAATGTCATCCATGTATTTTTTTACACCACTAAAATTTTCAAAATAACTCTCTATATATTCTTTAGCTTCATTTTTTTTGATACCCAATTCCTGTGCAAGGGAAAAATCACCCATACCGTATACTATACCAAAATTTACAGTTTTTGCTCTTGAACGCATTTGTCCATTAACTTCAGAAGGATTAACACCAAAAATTTGAGAAGCAGTACGCGTATGAATATCTTCATTTTTTATAAATGCCGTACACATATTTATATCTTTTGAAATGTGCGCAAGCACGCGCAACTCAATCTGCGAATAATCGGCATCAACTAAAATATGTTCTTCATCAGACGGAATAAACATTTTACGCACTTCTCTACCAAGTTCAGTTTTCACGGGAATATTCTGCAAATTTGGTTCAGTGCTGCTGATTCGACCTGTTACTGTAACAGTTTGATTAAAATTCGAATGTATTTTTCCTGTATTATCATTAATCACAGACAAAAGACCATCGGCATATGTTCCCTTCAATTTCACAAGATGTCTATACTCCATTATCAAATCAATAACATCATGTGTACCTTTTAATTTTTCTAAAACTTCAACACTAGTCGAATATCCGCTTTTTGTTTTTTTTATTACAGGAAGATGTAATTTTTCAAACAAAACTCCACCAAGTTGTTTAGTCGAATTAATATTAAATTCAGTACCGCATAATTCATATATATTTGCAGTTATTTTTTCAATCTTAGCAGCAAGAAAATTCTGAAAATTCAACAAATTTTCTCTATTAACTCTTACACCATATATCTGCATTGAAGCAAGAACTTCAACAAGAGGCATTTCTATATCGTAAAAAAGTTTTTCCTGTTTATTTTCAATTATTTTTTTAGTTAAATATTCATACAAATTAATTATATTGACAATGTTTTCCGAACTTGCATTACCTAAAACATCCATAGAAATTGTTTCAATACTGTAATCTGTTGCGGAAGGATTTATTATATAATAACCAATCATTGTGTCAAAAAAAGCATTTTCAAATTGAATATCTTTTTGCGCAAAGCCAACTATTTGTTCCTTAATATTGTGAGAGATTTTTTTGATAGCAGGATTTTTTATAAAATCATACAAATCAGTTAATTCAATTTTAGTTATATCTTCAACATCAGTTGCCGCATAACATACTTTATCATCAAAGTAATAAAAAACTAACTCTTTTGATTTTATGTTTTTTAACAAAACATCCGTATTATCAAGTATTTTTACATTTTCGGAGGAATTTGATTTAATGTTTAATTTTTTTATAAAACTAGTAAAATTCAATTTTGTAAACAAATTAAACAAAACTTCATTATTGTATTCCTTTATTATAGTTTCATCAATTTCGAACTCTATTGGTACATCTCGTACAATTGTTGACAAAACCTTACTGTTAAAAGCATCATCTTTACCATCTATTAATTTTGTACGTACACCTTTAGTAACATCAATATCATTGATATTATCGTAAATATATTCAATACTTTTGTATTTTTGAATTAATCCAAACGCTGTTTTTTCACCTATTCCGGAAACTCCCGGAATGTTATCAGAAGTATCCCCCATCAAAGCCTTAACATCAATGAATTCAACGGGGCTTACTCCGTATTTTTCAAAAACAGTAACATCTGTGTAATCAACAGTATCGGTAACACCACTACGTGTTGTAATAAGTTTAACAATTGTATTTTGACTAGCTAACTGCAAATCATCTTTATCGCCGGTTAGAATATTACATGCAATGCTTTTTTCATCACATATCTTTGAAACTGTACCTATAATATCATCAGCCTCATACCCGGGTATTTCGAGCATTTTAATATTCATTGCCGAAAGAACCTCTTTAAGCAAAGGCATCTGTTGCCTTAATTCTTCAGGCATTCCTTTTCGTTGTGCTTTATATTCAGAATACATATTATGCCTGAAAGTTGGAGCATGTACATCAAATGCAACACACAAATGCGTAGGTTGAACTTCTGAAATATATTTGAACAGAATATTTAAAAAACCATATATCGCATTTGTATATATTCCTTCATTATTCGTAAGTAAACGAACACCATAAAATGCTCTGTTGACAATACTGTTACCATCTATTATCATAAGATTATTCAATATAGTCACCTCGTAAAACATACTAAAGTAATTGGCATAATTAATAAAAAAGTCTTAGATATTTCACTAAGACTTTTTACATTATTTTCTTAAAAAAGTTGGGAAATCCAAATCATCATCAACTGCTGTTTGTTCAACTATTGTTTTAAACGGATTTTCATCAGGTTCTTCAACTTTCTTTTCTGGTTCGACAACTGGTTCTGGTTTTGTTTCAGCTACTCCACCCCATACAGGAGAAATAATTTTTTCAGGAACATAATTATTATCAAATCCTGTAGCAATCAAAGTAATTTCAAGTTCATCTTCAAGTGATTCATTTATAGTTACACCAAAAATGTATTCAGCATCAACATCAGCAAGTTCCTGAATAAGCTCATTTGCACGGTGAATTTCCATCATACCCAAATCTGATGCACCGGCAATGTTAACCAAAATACCTTTCGCACCCGCTATTGATGTTTCAAGAAGCGGACTGTTAATAGCCATTCTTGCTGCTTCTTCAGCTCTGTTTTCACCTTTAGCACGTCCGATACCCATATGTGCCAAACCAGTATTTTTCATTATAGCTTTCAAATCAGCAAAATCAAGGTTAATAGTACCGGAACCAACAATCAACTCACTGATACCCTGAAGACCTTGTCTTAATACATCATCAGCAATACGTAAAGCTTCTTCAAAAGGTATATTTCTCTTGTCTTGAGCTATATCAAGCAACTTATCATTATGTATTATAACCAAAGAATCCGAATTTTTCTTAAGTTCTTCAATACCAACTTCAGCTTGAGCCATTCTCTTTTTACCTTCAACCGTAAATGGCTTTGTTACAATCGCTACAGTAAGTTTCCCTAATTCTTTAGCAATTCCTGCGACTACAGGAGCTGCACCAGTACCTGTTCCGCCACCCATTCCGGCTGTTACAAATACCATATCAGCATCTTTAATAGCAGCAGCAATATCATCTCTGCTTTCTTCAGCTGCCTTACGACCCATTTCAGGATTTGCACCAGCACCAAGTCCTCTTGTTATCTTTTCACCAATTTGAATCTTTGTATTAGAATTAGCTCTTTTCAAAGCCTGAGCATCTGTATTAACGGAAATAAACTCAACAGAGCGTAACCCAACCTCAATCATTCGGTTGACGGCATTGTTGCCGGCTCCCCCTACACCAATTACCTTAATATTGGCAGGAAACTCATTTTCTATTTCAAGTTCTATCACAATAATCCTCCTAACATTATATACATAACTCTATTATATATAATTTTTTTTGATTTGTAAAGTCATTTTTCCATTTTTTTATCATTTAATTTTTCTTTTAACTTATTTATGCCTATACGTCTTAATGTTGCAAAGTTTTGAAACAATCTTGTACCAAAAACAACAATTGCAGCTATTGACAAATCAACATTAAGTAACTTACCAATATACGTAAGCAACGCTGCCAATATTGCATTGCCAAAAAAACCCGATATAAATATGTTCAGTTTGAAATTTTTATTTATATGTGCAAGAAAGCCGCCGAAAATCGAATCAAAGCCGGCAAGAATTGCAACTGCAATGTATATTGTAAAATCAGACGGAACATTAAATGGCATAAATAATGCAATCAAAACTCCGATTAAAACACAAAACAATACAATAACCATTTTAATTACCCTCACTTTCTTCTGTAGTTACGGGTTTGGCATATTTATAATTAATTACACCCTTGTATGATGGAATCTTAATATCTGTCGCTTTGTTTATTTCTAATTCAATTCCCCATGCAGTTAATGTATCGTAAACACCGCCACGCATCAAAATTGCATTTTCCATATTGGTAGGATCACCAATTGCTTTTATGGTAAAAGGTTGTGCATAACGGTTATTATTAACACTTACAGTTGCACCTGCACACCTTATTTCCGAAGTTGAAATAATTCTTTCGTTATTAAGTGAAATTGCTTCTGCACCTGAATCACATAATTCATTTATTATAGACAAAAGGTCTGTATCGTGAATAATGTAATTATTCATATCTCCTATAGTATTTTCAATGGTACTATCTTTTACTGTTATTATAATACCATCTCCACTTACATCTACCATCCCGGCCATAATTTCAGCTCGTTCCAATTGGTTGAGAATTGTTTTGGAAAAATCACTGTTTTGTGAAGCTTCATCTTTAAAATCTTGAATATCCAATCTCAACGATGCATTTAGTTCTGTTAATTTTTCATTTTTTGTTCTGGCTTCATTAAGTTGTTTTAACAAATCATCTATTCGAAGTAATTCTTCCGTAGCTGTTGCATGATTATACATAACACTTTTTATTTGCAGAGTAACTAAAAAAGCCATTACTAAGCAAATAATACCGATTGAAAATATTGCACTATTGAAAAATTTTTTCAACTAATTTCACCTCAAAATCATGTTTTTTCTTTAAATATGGCCTTGCCACCATGACTAACATCCAAATAACCAGCTTGGTTTTCTCCTAAACTATCATAAGCGCTTTCGGCCAAAAAATTAATTTTGTATTCTAAATTCTCATCATTTCCTATAATAATCTCTAAATTATTATTAACAATAAATTTGCTTTTTTCAGTATTTTTAACATCAATCAAAGTTACCATACCCATGAAATTCGAATTAGAAATAGAATTTAAAATTCCTTTTATGTATTGTAATTGTATTTCATTTTTTAATCCAACAATTTCATTGACATTTGATTTTGTAACAGTAACTCCTGATATTAAAGGTATCTTGTTTTTTGGAGGCACACTATTTATTTCAAGAACTTTACTTTCATTATCAATATACAAATATTTGTTACCATGTTTTATATATGCGCAAACCTGGCATTCTTCAACATTTATATTGATTGTAGAGGGTAATTTACGAGTAATTATCACATTTTTAATATAAGGGTTAGTTTTTATTAAATCAATTGATTTACTTTTATTAATGCGAAGTATGTTGTTACCTTTATATATTTGTGAAGACTTAACAATTTCCTCAGAAGTCACAAAACGATTACCAACACAATTTATCATTTTTATTTGCATAAAAGGAGCATTAAGTAAAACAATAATCAAAATTATAATTATAAACAAAGCAATAAATAAACGTCTTTTAATACGGTTTATAAGCGCACGTCTCTTGTAATTTTTTAATTTTACAATTTTACCATCTCTTGTTTCTTTATTTATGTATTCCATGTGTTCCTCCATTATGATACATATGAAATATTAGCACCCATACTGTTTAAATTTTCTATAAAACCATCATATCCACGATCTAAAAATTCAACACCATCAACAACAGTAATACCATCAGCATCCAATCCTGCAACAATCAGTCCTGCAGCCCCACGCAAATCAGAAGCACAAACATTTGCTCCATATAATTTTTCTACCCCTCGTATAACTGCACTTCTTTCAATAACACATATATCTGCTCCCATTTTATTTAACTCGCTTATATGCTTAAAACGGTTTTCAAATAAATTCTCACAAATTATACTTGTTCCACAGGCTTTACATAATAATGGTGTAATTATTGACTGAACATCAGTTGGAAATCCCGGATGTGGCATAGTTCTTATAATATCAATAGGTTTTACTGTGCAATTAGGATATATAATCACGTTTTTTTCATCAAATTCATGAACAAATCCACATCTGTTCAAAACAGAAAGAACAGAAAGTATATCTCTTGTGCATATATCGCTAACTTGTATTCTACTACTTGTAATTGCAGCGGCAATCAAATAAGTTGAAGCAACAATTCTATCAGGCATAACTTCATATGATGAACCATTTAACTTCTTCACACCATTAATTTCAATAGTATCCGTTCCGCCACCTTGTATATCTGCACCCATTGTATTTAAAAAATTTTGCAAATCAATAATTTCAGGTTCCTTTGCAGCATTGTGAATAACAGTCTTACCTCGACAACGGCAAGATAGAATCATAACATTTTCCGTTGCTCCTACACTTGGAAAATCAAGATAAACATCATCACCGATTATCTCGTTGGTAAAACATTCATAATATCCATATTTTTCGTTGATAATAACACCTAATTTTTCAAACGCCTTCAAATGTAAATCAATTGGTCTTGCACCTAATTCACAACCTCCCGGTAATGTAATTTTTACATAACCATACTTATTTAATAAAGCTCCCATAAATAAAATCGATGATCTCATTTTCTGAATTAAGGAGTCGGGCAACACACCATTAAAATCACCTTTATCATAAACAGCTATCTTCCCATTTGAAAATTCTGCATTATACCCTATGTATTTAATCAAGTTAATTGTATTTTGCACATCAGATAAATCAGGTGAATTGGTAATTTCACATTTGCTTTCAGCTAAAATTGAAGCAGCCAAAATTGGCAAAACTGCATTTTTCGATCCATGAACTGTTACCTTTCCTTTTAAATGAGTATTGCCATTAATTAAAACTTTTTTCAAAAAAACACCTCCGCAACACTTATACTGTATAATATGTTACAATATAAGTTGCGGTGAATTTTCAAATTCTTCCTACATTCCCATCCTGAGAAGTTGCATTTTCTTCAACATATGATTCACTGTCACTATTTGGATTATTTTGCGATATATTATTTGTATTAGAAACACTACTTTGTTCAGCAGAATCATATTCAACATATGATTCACTATCATTAAGCGAGTCATTTTTCGGTATATCACTGATATTAGAATCATCATTTTGTTTTGCTGAATTTTCTGAGTTTTGACTTTCAACGACGCCGCTAGACACATTATCTCCACCGACAATATCGTTTGGCAAAGAATTATCACTATTATCGGTAGTAACTTTAGTTACACCATTAGAATCAACATCATCTGCTGTTGTATCAGCTTCAACATTGATATCTTCACCATTTTGCACTTGAGTATCATTACTAAGCTCAGTAGTGTTTTTGTGAACAGTACAATATTCGCTAGGCGATTTTGAAAGTTGCTGTTCAATAACTTTATCACTTGGGCATAATTCTGTTGCAAGTAAACCACTATCTGAACATATTTTTATTGGTGTATCAACAGTTTCATATGTTTCTTTTGCATATACAGAATTAGTCATAAACTTCTTTGAAGGAAGATTTTTATTTTCATGAACTTCCTTCATTACTTTTTTCCATAACGGTATAGTTGGATTTGTGCTGTAAAAACTCAAAGAAGAAGGTGTATCATAACCAACCCATACAGCAGCACAATAGTATGCTGTATATCCAACAAACCAACGATCCTTATCATTATCTGTAGTACCCGTCTTACCGGCAACTGAATATTTTGAATTAAATCTTGCCTGTGTGCCGGTACCAACATCACATACAGACTTTAATAAGCCATTAACCGTACGTGCTGTAGATGTTTTCATGGCAACATTGGTTTTGGTTTTTTTGTCTAAAATAACCTTCCCTTTACTGTCAAGAATTTTTGTATATGTTATAGGCGAATTATATACACCATCATTAACAAAAGAACAGTATGCAGCAGTAAGTTCCATATTTGATATACCCTTTGTTAATCCTCCCAAAGCAAGTGCCGCTAATGATTTATCCTCCGGAGTCAAAGAGGTAACCCCAAGCTTTTCTTGCAAGAAATCAAACGATTCATTAACTCCAAGTTTCTGTAAAATTTGAACAGGAACAGTATTTATGGATAAATCAACTGCATGTTTAACAGTAACATTACCTTTAAATCCAGCGTAATGATTTTTAGGAGACCAATTTCCAATTGTGAGCTTCCTATCGGCATAAACACTTGAAGGAGTAATCAAGCCTTTATTCAATGCAGGTGCATATACAGAAATAGGTTTTATAGTAGAACCAGGTTGTCTGAAAGTATCAGTAGCTCTATTTAAAGTCAAAGTCCCCTCTTTTTCACCAAACCCTCCAACTATAGCCTTTACTTCACCGTTATACGGGTCCATTATGCATATTGACGCCTGTGGCACACCGTTATAACCACCTCTTAAATTAGCAGGATCCGAAAAAACTTTATCTGCAATTTTTTGAATATCAGGATCAAGTGTAGAATATATCTTCAATCCACCTGAATATAACATTTTTGTAGCTACTGATTCGGTATATCCATATTCTTCCTGCAAATCATCAATAACTTCTCTTATAATTTCATCAACAAAATACGATTGTTTACTTATAGCAGAAGAATTAATTTTTCCAACAAATTTAAGTTCCTCATTTACGGCATCAACATATTCATCCTTGTTAATAAAACCAAGTTCATACATTTTTTTCAAAACAAGCTCTTGTTTTTCTTTGTTATCTTCAGGATGAATCAGAGGGTCAAATTTAGTAGGATACTGAGTGATTCCAACTAAAGCTGCACCTTCTGCAATTGTTAATTCAGAAACATCTTTATTGTAGTAAAATTTAGATGCACTTTTCAGACCATTGCAGCCTTGACTAAGATATATTGAATTTAAATACAATTCTAAAATTTCATCTTTTGAAAGTTTACTTTCTAACTGAATCGCTCGTAGCATTTCATTCAATTTACGATTGACATTTTTTTCCGAATCACCAGTGAGATTTTTTACAAGCTGCTGTGTGATTGTGCTTCCTCCACGTGAAGTGCTGTTTTTAAAAAAATAATTGTATGCTGCCTTAAAGGTACTTTTAAAATCAACACCCGAATGCGAGTAGAATCTTTCATCTTCTATGGCAACTGCTGCCAGTTGAACATGCTTCGGAATTTCATCAAGATTAACCCATACGCGATTTTCATCAGCATACAGTCTTTCGTATTCAACATATTCATTGGTTTGAGGATCAACACAATACACATATGATGAGAGATCAAGGTTATATTCATCTATATTAAGTGATTTTGTAATGTCTATTAATCCCGAAAATACACCAACAACTAATCCGATCAAAACAAATATTCCAACTAAAATGATTGATAAAAAAACTTTCAGGAAAATTTTTATAGGTTTATTCATACAATTCCTCTTTTCTTGACGTTATAAAAAACCATTAATAAATTCATCCGATATTATTATAACACAATATAAAAAAAAATCTACTGTTTTTTGAATAAATTACATAATTTTTGTGAAAAATTTATATGGGTGAAGTCTAAAATGAAAAAATTTTATATACCATATATAGTATTTTGTATTATTACTCTAACACTAATTACATTTTCTTATAAAAAATTTGAGCAACCCGATACCCAAAAATGTGAAAAAATGTTTTATATGATAAAAACTACAAACAACAAAACTTATTTATATAATAAGAAAAAACAGTTGATCAAAGAAATTAATATTGATTTAAACAACTTAAGAAGATGTGATAAAGAGAACTTAAAAAAAGGAATTATTATTAATTCTATGCAAGAGTTAAATCATATTTTAGAAGATTTTTCAAATTAAAAAACCGCACTAAGGCGGTTTTTTACTATTTCCATATCAAATTATCAATACCGTTTCTATGAGCTTCAAGCATAGCAAGAATAACAGGCCCGAATGAATGACCATCATCGCGCACCGGCGCAACGTCAACGAGATAAGGTTCGATTTTACCTACTCTTTCTGGTGTATCTCCCGGGCAAAGACATCCATGACAACATTTGTCAATTGAAAAATCTTCCCCAACACAATATTTCATAAGACCAATTAACCCCTTTTCAAAAACAGGCATAAATGTATCTTTATCTAAAATACCAAGACGAATACCCACACCAAAACCATACAAAAATAAAGCGGTACCTGAAGATTCTTCCCAAGCATAAGGTTCAGTAATAATCTGTCTCCACAACCCCCTGCGATCCTGATACTTTATAAGTGCATTTGAAAGTGATATATAACGTTCCAAAACCTCATTATAGCGCTTATGATCTTTTGGTAAATATCTGATTAGTTCTGTAAGACCAATATATCCCCATCCATTACCTCTGCCCCAGTAATCTTCAGAAATTGTAGTTTTATCCCCCATAAAACCTCGTGCCTGATGCAATAAGCCATTTGATTTATCAATAAAAACATCATAAAGTTTAATAGCCTGATCAATGGCGAAATCAATATATTTATTTTCGTTTAGAACAATACCTGCATATAGCATATATGGAGTAACTGCATATACAATATCAATCCAAATAAGTTCTTTTTCAGGGCAATGTGGCATACATAAAATTCCATCACTACTTTTTGGTGCAGCCATTGTCTCTTCTGCGTATTTTCTAACTTGTTCTAACTGATTATCAGCAAAATATCCCTTCATACAAGCCCATGATTTAGCTAAACCACCCACACGATAATTTGAAAAATTATGTTTAAAATAAAATTTGCTTGTTTCGAATTCATATGGATATTTACCAAGCATATCATTAACTTCGTCCAACCATTCTTTGTCATTAGAATAATGAGCTGCCTGAACTGCACCAAACATTGATAAAATACCAAAATAATGATACATAACAGAGTTCCTTTTTATTATCCCCTTATCAATCATATCCTGCAATTCATTCGCATGGTGCCAAACATTTTTCGCAATTGTAATTGGTTTCATATTACATCTCCTCCTCTGTAAACAAATTATACACCAGTAATACCTGTATGTAAATACAGAATACAAGCATAAAAGTTAGTAAAACCGACATTTTTACTTATTTTTATTTGCAAGCTCGTTTCTTTCACGACATATATCTTTCCATTTTGGAACTTCCTCTAACTTTACAACAAGTTTTTCAATTATATTCGGTATTTCTATTTTCTGTGGACAAAGCTTCATACACGCACCACATTTAATACAACTTTCAGGTCTTTTGTCTTCATCCATAAACTCAATTTGCATTGATGAAGTAAACCTTGCTTCGTATGATAAATCATTATATACATTCACAAACAAAGGAATATCGAGGCCTTTAGGACAAACATCACAGCAGTATCTGCATGAAGTACATGGTATGGAATCTTTGAGCTTATTATCTGCAATTTTATAAAGCAAAGAAATTTCATTATCAGAAAGCGGTATATTATTACTGAAGGTTTTTACATTATCTATAACCTGATCTTTATTTGACATACCACTTAAAATCATTTTAACACCTGATAAACTCATTAACCAACGAAATGCCCATGATGCAACACTTTCGTCAGGACGAATCTTTTTCAGAGTTTCTTCAGAGTTAACATCAAAATTTGCAAGTTTTCCTCCTCTTACAGGTTCCATAACCCAAACCGGTATATTTCTTTCCTGCAACAGTTCATATTTTTCTTTTGCGTTCTGCAAAGTCCAGTCAAGATAATTAAGTTGAATCTGGCAAAACTCCATATGGTCACCATATAAATTAAGAAATTCTCGCAGATTATCAATTCTTCCATGAGTAGAAAACCCAAGATGTTTAATTTTACCAAGCTTTTTTTGTTCAATAAAATATTCAATAATCCCCCATTTTGGATCAGTATACACATTAATTGATTCTTCATAGACATTATGTAGTAGATAAAAATCAAAATATTCTACGTCACATTTTTTTAGTTGTTCCTCGAATATCTCTGACGGATTATATGAATCACTTATACTATGCCCGGGATATTTTGTAGCAAGATAGTATGTATCACGTGGATATCTTTTCAGTAATTTGGCAACAACAGTTTCAGACATTCCACCATGATATACATAGGCCGTATCAAAATAATTAACACCATTTTTCATGGCATAATCAATCATTTCACCAACCTTTTCAATGTCAATGTCTGCAGCTGTACCACCATCAACCACCGGTAACCGCATAGTACCAAATCCCAATTTTGATAAATTAAGTTCTTTAAATTGATTATATAACATTGCAATTCTCCTATTCTTCAAATTTACCTGGGGTTAGCCCTGTATATTCTTTAAATTGTCTTATGAAATGATACTGATTTTTATAACCGGTCATTTCGGCAATTTCTCTTATCATATATTTATTTTGCATAAGAAGTGTTTTGGCGTGCTCAATTCGAATTTCCTGCAAATATTTTTTTGGACTTATACCGAAAATCTCTTTATATATTTTATAAAACCTTGACGGACTCAAATTAACTTCCGCAGCCATTTTTGATACATCCCAATCATCGTTATATGTTAGATTGATTTTGGAACGTAGAGCAGAAAAAAGCTTACGCACATCAGATTTCACAAAATTATTTTTTTTTGATTCTTCAACACTATGCATTATAGTTATAATTAGTTCCTGTATTTTCAAATCATTTAATTCATTAGAATATTTGTTATTTACATTAAATTCATTTTCAATACTTTGAATAATCTTAGTTATTACATTGCTGTTTGGAATTTTATAAAGAGTATTGTATTTAAAACCGTATTTATCAATAACATTATCCATGTCGCCTTCAATATGAAACCAGTCGTGAATCAAATCACAATTTTCCTGATACACATTTTGATATGAAAATTTATCGTATAAAATACAAGTACCTCCATCAACGGAAATATTCATATCATTCAAAATTATATTAGAAGGTGTTAAAAAATGAATAAATATATATTGATTACCGGTATCTTCCCGGACAATTCTAAAATCCTTATTTTCAGGCCATAAAGTTTTAATACAAGTTATTTCCACATTATACCACCTCAAGGATATTATATATAAAACAATAGAAAATGTCAATTTTAAAACATTAAATGATATTTACTTTTTCAAAAAAAAATAATACACTAAATAAAAAACATATTAAGGAGTGTGTAAAAATGACAACGCCAAGAAATGAGTATCCAAGACCACAGCTTGTTCGTGACGAATGGATGAATTTAAACGGACAATGGGAATTTGAAATAGACAATTCAATTTCAGGAAAAGACAAAGAATTTTACAACAGAAAAAAACTTAATGAAAATATAATTGTACCATTTTGTCCAGAAAGCGAATTATCCGGAATAGGAAATAAAGACTTTATGTACTGCGTATGGTACAGAAAAGATATTACAATTCCCGAAAACTGGAAAGGGAAAAATATTATACTTCACTTTGGTGCAGTTGACTACAAAGCAACATTATATGTAAATGGTGAAGAGGTAGGTACACACTGCGGCGGATATACTTCCTTTAGTTTTGACATCACCAGGCACCTTAAAGATAAAGATAATTACATAACTTTATGCGCAGAAGACAATGTAAAAAGCGACAAACAACCAAGCGGAAAACAAGCTGACAACTACTATTCAAACGGATGCTTTTATACCCGTACAACAGGAATTTGGCAAACAGTATGGATGGAATGTGTATCACAAAACTATATACAGAATATAAAAATTGATACAGATATTAACGTGCCAAGTGTCAATATTTCCATTAAAACTCCATATAACTCTTCTGCCTATACTGTTTCAGCAAAAGCATACTTTGATGGCAAACTAATGGGCGAAAGCGAAACAACAGTTAACTCATGGGGAACATTTATAAATATTATTCTTAACGAAAAACATCTATGGGAAGTTGGATGTGGTAATCTTTACGATGTTGTAATCGAATTAAAAAAAGACGATGTTGTCATTGATACAGTAAAATCATATTTTGGTCTTAGAAGTGTTGCTCTTCGTGATGGAGCTTTTGTTATAAATGATAAAAAAGTTTTCAGTCGTTTGGTTCTTGACCAGGGATATTATCCGGATGGTATTTACACTGCACCAAACGATGAAGCATTAAAAAATGATATAATTTACAGTATGAAATTAGGTTTTAATGGTGCAAGACTTCACGAAAAAGTATTTGAACCTCGCTTCCTCTATTGGGCAGATAAATTAGGCTACATAGTATGGGGAGAATATGGAAACTGGGGATACGATCACACAACACCGGAAAATATATATAATTATCTACCGGAATGGATTGAATCTGTTGAAAGAGATTATAATCATCCTTCAATCATAGGTTGGTGCCCATTTAATGAAACATGGGATAGAAAAGGTAACCGTCAGTTTAATGAGACAATTGGTCTTGTGTATGATGTTACAAAGAAACTTGATTCTTCAAGACCGGTTATTGATACAAGCGGTAACTATCATGTAAGAACTGACATTTACGACATACATGACTATGCTCAGGATATGGAAACTTTTGAAAAAATATTTGAAGAATTTGATGATAGAATTATAAAAGACCAAATATATAGAATTCGTGGCAAGGACCGTCAATACTTCAAAGGCGAACCATTCTTTGTAAGTGAATATGGTGGAATAAAATGGGATGCAACAGAAGGTAATGACCAAAGAATAAGCTGGGGTTATGGTGATGCTCCTATAACTGAAGAAGAATTTATCGAAAGGTATAACAATCTCACAACTTATCTTCTTAATAACAAAAACATACTTGGCTTTTGCTACACTCAACTTTATGATGTAGAACAGGAAAGAAACGGACTTATGACTTATGAAAGAAAATATAAGTTTGATCCGGAAATATTTTATAAAATAAATACTCAAAAAGCTGCAATTGAAGAATAATATAAAGTGCTACCTCACTAATCAAAGCGAGGTAGCACTTATTTTATTGTTAACATTGACTTTTTAGCACTCAAGATGTATAATATGAGAGTAATTCTCATTTTAACGAGGTGTTATATGTATAAGACAAAACAAAAACAAATTTTAATTAGTTTTTTTGAACAAAATATAGATAAACAATATTCAATAAAAGAAATTACAGATGCTATTTCAAAAAAAAGTATTGGCATAAGCACAGTTTATCGATTAATTAACAAAATGTCCAAGGACGGACTTATAAGACGTTTCAGAGGAAAAGATGGCAAATCTGTATTATATCAATACATTGGTGAACATAATGAATGCAAGGGCCATTTTCATCTTAAATGCAACGAATGCGGAATATTAATTCATTTAAATTGTGACTATATAGATTCTTTTAATAACCACATAAACAAACATCATAAATTTGATATTGATATGAGCGAAACAATTCTGTATGGAATTTGTTCAAATTGCAAAAAAGGAGTATAACAATATGATAAAGAAAATCTTGAGAATAATATTTTTGCTTTTGTTATTTTCTTTAATAGTACTGATAACAATTAAAATAACTAATTCAACAAAAACAACAAACGAAATGAAGGATAAAATACAAATCACATCCACTATATTTCCGTATTACAGCATTTCAAATGAAATATGTAATACATCAGCAAAAAATATTATGCTATTAAAACCCGGAATGGAAACTCACACTTTTGAACCAACTACTGAAGATATTATATCTATAAAAAATTCTGATATTTTTATATATACCGGAGGAGAATCTGATAAATGGGTAGAAACCATACTTTCATCCATAGATAAAGATAAAACAAAAATTATAAAACTAACTGACTATATCAAACCAATAATAGACCATCATAACCAAGTTGCTGACGAACATATATGGACTTCACTAAAAAATACCCGTAAAATTGTACAAATTGTATCCGATGCAATATGTGAAACAAATCCACAATTATCTACTGAATATAAAAATAATACAAACAAACTTTTAAATAAAATTGATAATTTGGACAAACAATTTGAAGAAACCATAAAGGCTTCTGATAAAACTGTAATTTTTGCAGATAGATTTCCCTTTACTTATTTTGCAAAGGATTATAATCTTAACTATATTCCTGCTTTTCCAAGTTGTGCCGAGGAATCAGAGCCTACGATACAATCAATAACAAATATTATATCCAAAATAAAAGAAGAAAATATTAAGATTATTTTTTATATAGAATTTTCAAACCAAAAAATAGCGGATGCAATAGCAAACGAAACAGGAGTATCAAAGCTCCTCTTCCATTCTTGTCATAATGTTACAAAGGAAGATTTTGATAATGGTGTTTCATATGTTACATTAATGCACCAAAATTTAAATAACCTCAAGGAGGCACTAAAGTAATGCCACTTATAAGCTGTAAAAATGTCAAATTCAAATATGATGACAAAACTATAATAAATAATATTACATTTAATATTAACAAAGGCGATTACATTTGCATTGTCGGTGAAAACGGTTCAGGAAAAAGCACATTAATAAATTTAATTTCAGGAATGTTAAAACCAACTGAGGGGACTATTGAATTTTCAGACGAGATTACAAAAAAAGAAATAGGATACCTTCCACAACAAACAGATATTCAAAAAGATTTTCCTGCTTCAGTATATGAAGTAGTTATATCGGGATGCACTAACAAATTAAAACTTAATCCATTCTATGGTCGAAACGAAAAACAAATTGCTAATTACAATATGAAATTACTCGAAATAACTGATTTAAAAAGAAAAAGCTTCCACAGTTTATCAGGCGGGCAAAAACAACGTGTTTTACTTGCACGTGCACTATGCGCAACTGAAAGCACATTATTCCTTGATGAACCGGTCTCGGGACTTGATCCACTTGTAACGGAAGCATTTTACAAAATTACAAATCATCTTAATAATGACCATAATACCACAATTGTAATGGTATCTCATGACATAGCAAGTGCATTAAAATATTCTTCTCATATTCTTCATATTGAAGAGGATTCATATTTTTTTGGTGAAACAAACGAATATATCAAAACAGAATCTTATAAAAAGATAAGTGGAGGAATTTTTAATGTTTAACAATATTATATCAATGTTTTCATTTGATTTTGTACAACGGGCATTTATAGGCGGTTTGCTAATTTCATTATGTTGTGCAATATTGGGTGTTACTCTCGTACTCAAAAGATTTTCTATGATAGGTGATGGTTTATCACATATTGCATTTGGTGCTATAGCAATTGCTACAGTAATTGGAATATCACCAATGAACCTTACTATTCCAGTTGTTATTATAGCATCAATATTACTATTAAGATTAAAAAACAACAGTAAAATAAAAGGCGATTCTGCAATCGCTATGATATCAGTTTCTTCATTAGCTATTGGTGTTTTGCTTATTTCTAAAACATCAGGAGGAAATACAGATATATATAATTATATGTTTGGCAGCATTCTCGCACTGACTAATAAAGATATATTGTCAATAATATTATTATCTTCAATAATACTAATCATGTACATTTGTTCATACAATAAAATATTTACTGTAACCTTTGATGAAAAGTTTGCAAAATCAATTGGAATAAATCCGGAATTTTATAATATTATGATAGCAATACTTTCTGCCTTTACTATTGTCAGCGGAATGAAAATGATGGGTTCTATGCTTATATCAGCTCTTATAATATTTCCGGCATTAACCTCAATGAGAATTTTTTCAACATACAATAAAGTTGTTATTTCATCATTAATTATAGCTTTTATTACATTTTGTATCGGAATGATAATGTCAATATTTTTAAATCTTCCTACAGGGGCAACAATTGTAACAATTAATATATTTGTTTTTTTATTTTTTTCATTAATAATAAATTTTACAAAAAATTAATTATGTATTCAACTTTTTAATGTATAATTATATATATACTGCATTAAAGGAGGCAAACATGAGAAAAATACGAATTTTATCACTAATTATGTGCATTTGCTTTATTTCAACAAACGTTAGTGCATCAGTATTAGGTTCTACATTAATAAATGGATTTACTGTTAACATCGGACATGGTACTACTGCAACACATAATACATGGTATAGTGATCAACAGGGAGTTGGTCAACAAACAGAAAACTATGTAATATATAACCCAAATTCAAATGTTGAACCAATAATAACACATGGTGAATACTTATATGGTGCAACAAAAATTGACAGTGAGGTTTCAAGAATCAGGCAAAACAACATTACTCCTCTCGCAGGTGTGAATGCTGACTTTTTCTCATTCGAAACCGGTGTCCCAATGAGTAATATTATATCCGAAGGAAAAATTATTACAAAAACAGGCTCACCCCAATATGGTATTGGTATTTTAGAAAATAATAATGCATTTATGTCTAAATTTACACTTTATTCGATAATGACAAAAAGTGATGGTACCAAAATGCATATTCATATGATTAATAAGTATCGACAACCTTATGCCGCATATTTATTAACAAATGATTTTTCAGCAGAAACACGTAATAAAACAAAAGGGTATGATGTCGTATTAGGTTCTGTTTCAGGTGAAATGAAATTGGGCAAGAGTATAACAGCGACCGTTGAATCTATAAGCGAAAATTCAAAATCAATTAGTATTCCAAAAAATAAAATGATATTAACAGTTGATAGTAAAGCTCCTGCAGAATACTTAAATCCAATAAAATCACTTAAAGTAGGTGAAAAAATCACAATATCATTTAGTGTGGACGGAGATGAAAGATGGAAAAAAGTAAAGTTAGGTCTCGGTGCTACAGGAGATGTACTTATAGAAAATAATCAAAAAAAATCAGGATTTACGGCAGGTGCAAATCCAAGAACAGCTATAGGTATCAGAAATGACGGAAGTATTTTATTATACACTATAGATGGCAGACAAAAAGGATACAGCTATGGAGTACAATTAAAAACTCTTGCAAGCAGGCTCAAGGAGTTGGGGTGTGTTGATGCAATAAATCTTGATGGTGGTGGTTCAACAAGTTATATTATACAATTTCCCGGTGAAAATATAACAAAACTCATCAACAAACCATCCGATGGTAAGTTAAGATCAGTATCAAATTTCATATTCTTAAAAAACAATCAAAAACCTACAGGAACTTTAGGAGGTATAACTATATATCCATTAAATGTTGGTATTACAGTAAACAGCTCTGTAAAATTAACAGCAAAAGGATATGACACAGCTTTTTATCCAATGGAAATACCTAACTTAACTTTTTCTGTTGCTGAGGGTTTTAAAAGTAGTGTAACCAAAGATGGTATATTTACCGCAAAAGAAAACGGTACAGTAACTGTTTATGCTAAATCAGGTAATGTAGTAGGAAAAATAAACATAATCTGCCTTCAAACACCTACTAATATGAAGATAACAAAAAAGAGCGGTGAGGATATCACAAGTATTTCTTTGAACTCCGGTGAAAAAATCGATTTATCACTTATAGCTTACGGTGGATATAATCAACTTATAACAACCAAAGATTCTATAAATTGGTCATGCGATAACAATATTGGAACAATTGATAATAACGGAACATTTAAAGCTATAAAATCACTAAAAAAACAAACAGGAAAAATTTACGCAACAGTAGGTCAGAAAAAAACTGAAATTCCCATTACAGTAAACACTTCAGGGTATATATATAATGACATTAATATTAGTACAACTAATGAAATTTTATCAGTTAATATAACTCAATATCCAGATGCAATTGTTAATAAAGACGACATAATTATTAAGGTTGACGGCAAAAAAATGTATTTTGAGTACTCAAATAATACTGCAAAATCAAATATTCCAGAAAATGCAAACAAAGTAACTGTATATGCTAAAAACAGTCTTGGTTATACAACCTTTGTAACAAAAACAGTATCGGATGCAAAATATACCAATCCATTTAATGATACAGAAAAATATTCAGCCTGGGCAAAAGATATATTATCTTATATGTATAGTATTAAAATAATTAATGGTGAAAAAATCGGAAATAAACTTAATTTTAATCCAAACAAATATATGACTCGTGCTGAATTTGCTGTAATGATAACAAATTATTTAGGAATTAATTCAAATAATTACGCAAATGTTAATTTACCATATGCAGATAATAATAAAATTCCAAAGTGGGCTTTAAATAGTTTTAAAGCACTATATACATTAGGCATTATGAAAGGTAGTTATGAAAATCAAAAGCTCTATGTGTATCCTCTAAATAATATTACAAGAGCAGAAACCGTAACAACAATATACAGAACATTACCAGGAGGTTTGAAAAAATCACCAATCAACTATTCTGATAAAAATACAGTTCCTGAATGGTCAAAGGATGCCTTTATGACACTGATAAATATTGGCGCTATAAGTGGATATGAAAACGGAACATTACTTCCAAAAAGAAATGTAACAAAAGCAGAAGCTGTAAAAATTTTATATAGTGTTATATAATAAAAAATGGAACTGTTTACAATTAACAGTTCCATTTTTTATTATTATCTTAAAATTTCTTTCACTTTTTCAACAATATGTTTATCAGTAAGACCATATAAATCTAACAATTCATACGGCTTACCTGATTGACCAAAGGTATCATTAACACCCATTCTTGTTAACTTGCAGGGATATTCCTCTGACAAAACTTCTGCAACAGCGCTGCCAAGACCACCAATTACAGAATGTTCTTCAACAGTAATGATATGACCTGTTTCCTTCGCTGCTTTTACTATAATATCTTTATCAATAGGCTTAATAGTATGGATATTGATAAGTCTTGCGTTAATACCTTGATTTTTAAGCATTTCAACAGCTTTCATGGATTCTGTTGTCATAAGTCCTGTTGCAACAATTGTAATATCATTACCTTCACTTATAACCTGACCTTTACCTAATTCAAACTTATATGTAGCTTCATCAAAAATCACAGGAACCCCAAGTCGTCCAAGTCTTATGTACGCAGGTCCATCATATTCTATAGCCGCTTTTATGGCATATCTTGTCTCAACAGCATCTGCAGGATTAAGAACAATCATATTAGGTAGAGAACGCATAACAGCTATATCAACAACTGCCTGGTGTGATGCACCATCTTCACCTACAGTCAAACCTGCGTGGGTTGCGCCAATTTTAACATTAAGTTTAGGATAACAAATAGAATTTCTGATTTGTTCAAAAGCACGTCCTGAAGCAAATACGGCAAAAGTAGATGCGAAAACAGTTTTTCCTGTAGTAGCAATACCGGCTGCTGTTGACATCATATTTCCTTCTGCAATGCCACAGTTAATAAATTTTTCAGGGAATTTTTTTGCAAATACTCCTGTTTTAGTTGAACCTGAAAGGTCAGCATCCATAACAACCAAATCATATGTATCCCCAAATTCAGCTAAAGCTTTACCATAAGCATCTCTTGTAGCAATTATATCAGCCATTACATCTTACCTCCCAATTCAGCTAATTTTTTATCAAGTTCGGCAATAGCTTGATCACGCTGTTCATCATTAGGCGCAACACCATGCCAACTCGCAAGATTTTCCATAAAAGAAACATCTTTTCCCTTTGTGCTCTTTGCAACTAATACAGTTGGTTTTCCCTTGCATTCTTTAGCTTTATTAAAGCCATCTCTTAATGAATCGAAATCGTGAGCATCAACTAAAACAACATTCCAACCAAAAGCAGCAAATTTTTCATCTATAGGAAGTGAGGACATAACATCTTCAATTTTACCGTCAATCTGTAAACCATTCCAGTCTACAACAGCACACAGATTATCAAGCTTATAGTGTGCAGCAAACATTGCTGCTTCCCAAACTTGACCTTCTTCTAATTCGCCATCACCTAAAACAGTATACACACGGTAATCATCACCATTTAATTTTGCAGCAATAGCCATACCGTTTGCGGCAGAAATACCTTGTCCTAAAGAACCTGTTGACATATCAACTCCAGGTGTATCTTTAAGGCTTGGATGCCCCTGGAGATAACTTCCGGTGTGTCTGAATGTAGTTATATCATTAACAGGAAAAAAACCTTTTTCAGCCAAAGCACCATATAATGCAGGTGAACAATGACCTTTTGAAAGTACAAATCTATCCCTCTTATCCCAATTCGGATTTTTAGGATCTACATTCATTTGTTCAAAATACAATTCTGTAATAATATCCGTCATAGATAGCGAACCACCAGGGTGCCCTGCTTTTGCAGAATGTACTGCATTTATAATGTGGTGTCTGATTTTACATGCAATAATTTCTAAATCTCTGTTGTTCATAATTCTCGCAATATAAAATTGCTGCCCTCCTCTTTCTTTAATTATATATCACATTATATCATATATTTTTCTCTATTTCAATACAAGTAGCACATTTTGACAGATTATCTGGAAAAATCTAAAAACCCTTACCTAAAACTTCTTTTGCATCAGTAATAAGTACAAAAGAGTCATTATCTATTGACTTTATAATATCCTTTAACGTAGGAATCTCTTTTTCTTTAATCGTACACATAATTACTTTTTTTTCATTATTTGTATAGGTTCCTGCACCATTCAAATATGTTGCTCCCCTATCAAGTTCAGTATTAATTAATTTAGCAATAGTTTCATATTCATCAGATATTATAAATGCAAGTTTTGCAAAATTAAATCCTTCTAAAACAATATCAAGAACATATGCAGTTATCCATAATGCAATTATTGAATATAAACCAATATTTATATTTTTATACACGTATATTGCAAATAAAATTATAACTAAATCAACAAATAAAATTATTTTCCCAAGCGATATGTGTCTGTATTTTTGTTTAATTATATTGGCTATTATATCCACACCTCCGGTGGTAGCATTAGATGAAAAAACCATTCCAAAGCCAATTCCGGCTATTAGACCACCGAAAACAGAAGCCAAAAGCATATCATCAGTTAATGAACCAATACACGAAAACAAATCAGTAAAAACCGAAAGTGCAACTGTAGCATATAAAGTTGATATACCCAATGACTTTCCAAACCTAATAATGCCCCATATAAAAATAGGGACATTTATCAAGATTATCATTATGCCAATAGGTATTTTAAAAAAATGATTAATAATAGTTGCAACACCGGAAACGCCACCGGCAATAATATCATTTGTTGCAAAAAAACAACTCAATGAAAAACCGGCAAGCATACAACCGATTGTAATTAATAGATATTTTTTTAAATTTGCAACTGTTTTTTTCAAGCAACCACCGCTTTATTCTAAAATTAAATTCATAATATAATCCAGACGATTCTTATCACCTGTAAGATATATGTATCCAATTAAAGCTTCTAAACCGGTAGCAGTTCTATATTCAGCCACAGACGAATGTTTGGGAACACTGGATTTAGTATTTCGCCCACGTTTAAATACGGCAATTTCTTTTTCAGTAAGTAAATCTTCAATTTTTCTGAAAGCTTCACATTGTGCTTCAGCTTTAACTATTTTTACAGCTGCTTTATGCAATTTATCAACCTGAGTATTAGCCTTAGAAATCAACATATTACGAACATACAGTTCATAAACCGCATCTCCCATATAAGCCAGTACCAATGGAGAATACTGTTCTGCTTCAGTCATAAAAACCTCTCCGTTCAAACTTATATTCTTTTCCACTTTACTCCATTTGGTGTATCTTCCAAAACAATACCTTGCGATTTAAGGTTATCTCTTATCTCATCAGCAAGGGCAAAATCTTTATTTTTTCTTGCTTCCTGACGTTTAGCAATAAGTTCTTCTATTTCATTATCAATAGATTTATCATTGTTGTTTTGCAATATACCAAGTACCGCACCAAGTTCTTTTAGCATATTACTGCATTCATCCAAATCCTCAATACTCTGTACAGAGGTTGAATTAAATTCAGAATTAATATCTCTGACAAAATCAAATAAAGCAGCAATAGCAAGACCTGTATTCAAATCATCATCCATTGCTTCACAAAATGATTTTTTATATTTCAAAGTCATTTCTTTTACTTTTTCAGATAAAATACCTTTTTGAGAATTCTGTTTTAAAAACTCAAGATTTTCTATACAGTTATATATTCTTTCCAATCCTGTTTTTGCCTGTTCTATAAGTTCTTTTGAAAAATTAATAGGACTTCTGTAATGTGCAGACAACATAAAGAAACGCACTACTTCACCATCAAACTCTTTTAAAACATCACGTACTGTAAAGAAATTTCCCAAAGACTTTGACATTTTCTTATTATCTACGTTTATATAACCGTTATGCATCCAATATCTTGCAAAAGGTTTACAATTTGCACATTCACTTTGTGCTATTTCATTTTCATGATGTGGAAAAATCAAATCTTGACCACCACTATGAATATCTATTGTTTCTCCAAGATATTTGTTAGCCATAGCAGAACACTCTATATGCCAACCTGGTCTTCCCATACCCCAGGGACTTTCCCATGCCGGCTCTCCGGTTTTTTGTTTTTTCCACAAAGCAAAATCCATAGGATCATCTTTGCTTTCGTTAATGTTTATTCTTGCACCTGCTTCAAGTTCATCTAGTGGCTGGTGTGAAAGCTTTCCATACTCCTTGAATTTTTTTGTTGAAAAATAAACATCCCCATCTACGTTGTATGCATAACCATTTTCTTCAAGTTTCTTTACGATATTAATTATTGAATCAATATTTTCAGTAGCTTTAGGATGTACAGAAGCACGAGAAATCCCCAATGAATCGGCATCCTTAAAGTATTCTTCTATAAATCTTTCTCCAAGTTCTTTTACTGTAATACCTTCATCATTTGCCTTATTAATCATTTTATCATCTATATCTGTAAAATTCTGAACAAATGTAACTTTGTAACCATTGTATTCCAAATATTTACGCATAGTATCAAAAATAATAAACGGTCTGGCATTACCGATATGAAAATAATTATATACAGTAGGACCACACGAATACATTTTTACTTCACCCGGCACAACTGGTACAAACTCCTCTTTTTGTCTTGTTAACGTATTATAAATTTTCATTTTTTTCTCTCTCCTTTTCCAATTTATCTAATCTAATCTGAAGTTTACAAAGTTCCATCGAAATAGGGTCAGGAATATGAACCTGATCAAGGTCGGCAGTAGTATTAACTTTTACGTTATTCTTTTTAACAATTCTACCGGGAACACCAACAACAGTGCAATTATCCGGAACTTCAGACAAAACAACTGCATTTGCAGCAATTTTTGAATTATCTCCAACTTTAAATGGTCCTAAAACTTTGGCCCCCGAACCAATTACAACATTATTTCCAATTGTAGGATGGCGTTTTCCTTTATCTTTTCCTGTACCTCCAAGTGTAACGCCCTGATAAATAGTACAATTATCTCCAATAACTGTTGTTTCTCCAATAACAACACCCATACCATGGTCAATAAATACTCCATTTCCAATGATTGCCGCAGGATGAATTTCGATACCTGTAACCTTCCTGGCATGTTGTGATATAAACCTTGCTATAAAATACATTTTTTTATTGTAAAACCAATGTGCAACTCTATAATGACGAATTGCCTTTACACCGGAATACAAAAAATAAACTTCCCAAAAACTTCTGGCAGCAGGGTCTCTCTCTAATACTGCCATAACATCATTTTTAATTCTTTTGAACATATAACACCTACTATATATAAATTATTACCAATTAATTTCAAACACATTTTCTGCTTTAGCAGAAGTATATGCAAAATTATCATCACTTATTTGTATATTAATGTCACCACCATATAATTCTGCTAAAACTTCAGAATTAACCTTGCCTAATGATTCAGCAATAACAAATGCGGCAGTAGCTGCAAAATCACATCCTATTGTTTCTCCTATTCCAGCCTGCCAACATCTAACCTGTATAGTGTTATTATCTTTAATATTTGTCAAAACAATATTCATACCATCTGGAAAATAAGTGTGTTTTTCCAAATACGGAGCAACTTTATTAAGTTCAAAGTCATTAAGCATTTCCGTATTATCAACAAATATTACAGCACATGGATTTGAAGCAACCGATACACAACTTACAATATAATCACGCGATCCAACAGCAACAATCTTTTCAACAAATTCACTTCCTGTATAATCAACAGGAATCAATTGTGGTGTGAAAACCGGTTCACCAATATTTACAACCAATAGTTTATCTTCATTTATTTTAACATATTTTATTCCTGCATCTGTTTCAATAGATATAGTGTCTTTGCTGACTAATTCATTTTCAATAGCATATTTTGCAACACAACGTAATAAATTAGTATTACATCCCTTTTTTATTCCGTCAGGATTATAAAATTCAACCTTTATATCTGCATCATCAGAATAAAAAATTAAAGCTAAACCATCAGCACCAATACCAAAATGTCTGTCACATATTTTTACTGATAAATCTTCATCAACATCAATAACATCATCAAAACAATTTAAAATCAAAAAATCATTGCCAATACATTGCATTTTAGTGAAAATCATAAAAAAATAATCCTTTCCCAAAAACTTATACATTTTATATTATTTTACACTATTTTTAACTATTTGACAAGTAGTAAGTAAAAGAAAAACAACCTTTACACAAAAAAGTAAAGGTTGTAAAAAATTAATATATAATTCTTCGTGCAGCAACGTATCTAGAAGAATAATACGCTGTACTTAAGCTTTCATATTTAACCGGAACACCGGGTTTAACAGCATGTATAAATTGATTATTACCAACATAAATACCCGCATGACTTATTCCGCCATTTGTATTAAACAAAACAATATCACCAGGTCTCAAATTATCTCTGGAAACCCAAATACCATTTGAATTTTGCCCTGCTGCAGTTCTGTTCAATGTATAACCAAAATTCTTATATACATGATAAACTAAACCTGAACAGTCAAAACCACTTGGAGATGCTCCTCCATAAACATAAGGAACGCCCAAATACTTAGCAGCAAAATTCGCTACATCAGCACCTGTATTACCATATCTATCTACTTTCATACCGGAACGATTAGCTGTTGCATTGGTTTTATGAACACTAACGTAATCTTTTGACATATAACCATTGTAACCATTGTATGTAACCTTGTACCAACCACCTTCAATACCATTAACTGTGATCGGTGTACCTTTAGGCAAACATGCATATACTTTATAGCCCGTTCCAGGACCGCTTCTTAAATTTACACCATTACCGGTAACCACACCCGGATCCGCATTAACTATAATAATCGTAGCCAAAATCGAAATGGTTAATGCGATAGTGAATTTAATAAATTTCTTAGTTAATTCCACTGAATCACTCCAATCTTCTCATTTGTTGTTTTATTACAGTACACATTTTATCATAAAAAACAGCAAAAGTCAAGTTTATCAGGCTATTTTTTGTAACATTTCTGTAACATTAATAGTTTGTTAACAAATTAAAATTTATCTGTTTTCGTATTCATTATACACGTTTCTCTTTGGTATTTTGCGGATTTTCGCTACTTCTGCAATAGCATTTTTCTTATCAAAACCTTCGGAAATCAGTTTATCAACATGTTCAATTACAGATATTATGTAAACCTCTCCCTTTTCTTCGGCACCCTCAACCACTAAAACAAATTCACCTCGTGGATTATTGTCTATAAAATGCGCAATAACGTCGCTTATATTTCCTCTTACACTTTCCTCAAACTTTTTGGTTATCTCACGACTGACGGAAATTTTACGGTCGCCAAATATATCTTTGATGTGTTCAAGTGTTCTTAAAAGCTTATGCGGTGCTTCGTAGAAAATTATAGTTTCCTTATAGTCTTTCAATTCTATAAGTCTTTTTTCTCTTTCTGATGTTTTTGCTGAAAGAAATCCTTCAAATACTACTCCTTTTGTTGGCATCCCTGACATTACAAGTGCCGAAACAAAGGCTGTAGGTCCGGGAACAGTTGTTATTTCAATATTATTTTCAATACAAAGCTTTACAATATCTTCTCCGGGGTCACTTATGGCAGGCATGCCAGCATCTGTTACAACAGCTATATTTTTACCATTCAATAACATTTCAAGAAGTTGTTGTCCTTTAGATGCCTTATTGTGTTCGTGGTAACTTGTAATCTTTGTTTTTATATCAAAATGATTAAGTAAATTAAGCGTATTACGAGTATCTTCAGCAGCAATTAAATCAACACTTTTAAGAGTTTCAACCGCACGGTATGTCATATCATCAAAATTACCTATAGGTGTTCCAACTAAATATAACATATAAAACCTCCAAATAGTAATTAAGGAAAGTCAAAAAGACTTTCCTTATATCACAAATTATTTTATAACAATATTAACAAGACGCTTAGGAATTACAATAACCTTTACAACATTTTTACCTTCAATTGCTTCTGAGATTTTTGAATCTGCCAATGCTTTTTCCTTAATAGATTCCTCAGATTCTTCAGCACCTATAACAAGTTTGCATTTAACCTTACCATTGATCTGTGCAACAATTTCAATTTCATCATCAATAGTTTTTGATTCATCAAATTCAGGCCAGTTTGTATCAGATAATGCACCTTCAAAACCAGCAATCTGCCACATTTCTTCAGTAATATGTGGAGCAACAGGATTTAATAATGTAATGAATGATTTGAATTCTGCTTTATTAATTTTACCATTTTTTATAACATCGTTAATAAATGCCATAAGAGCAGCTATACCTGTATTGAATTTCATTCTATTGTAATCATCAGTTACTTTTTTAATCGTCTTGTGAAGTGAAGTTTCCAGTTCTTTTGAATATTCTTCTCCATCAACAAGAATATTTTGTAAATTCCATACTCTTTCAAGGAATTTATAACAACCTTTAACACCATTCATTGACCATGGTGTAGCCTGATCAAATGCACCGATAAACATTTCATATGTTCTGAATGTATCTGCACCATATTCATTAACCACATCGTCAGGATTAATTACATTACCCCTTGACTTTGACATTTTTTCTCCATTTTCACCAAGAATCATACCATGAGATGTTCTCTTCTGATATGGTTCTTTTGTAGGAACAACACCAATATCATACAAGAATTTGTGCCAAAATCTTGAATATAGCAAGTGAAGGGTTGTATGCTCCATACCACCATTATACCAGTCAATAGGTAACCAATATTTAAGTTCTTCCATACCTGCAAGAAAATCAGAATTATGAGGGTCAATATATCTTAAGAAATACCATGATGAACCAGCCCATTGTGGCATAGTATCAGTTTCTCTTTCAGCTTTACATCCACATTTAGGACATGTTGTTTCAACCCAATCTCTGATTTTTATCAATGGTGATTCACCTGATTCACCTGGTTCAAAGTTTTCTGTATCAGGCAACTGCAAAGGTAATTCACTTTCAGGAATCGCAACCCATCCACATTTTGGACAATTAACCAAAGGAATAGGTTCTCCCCAATAACGTTGACGAGAAAATACCCAATCACGTAATTTATAGTTAACCTTACGAGTACCTATACCCTCTTTTTCAAGGTAATCTATAATAGCTTTTTTAGCTTCTGAAACCTGCATACCTGTAAGGAAGCCAGAATTTACCATAACTCCAGTTTCAACATCTGTAAAAGCTTCTTTTTGAACATCTTCGCCGCCACCAACAACTTCTATAATAGGCATATCAAATTTCTTTGCAAATTCCCAGTCACGTGTATCATGTGCAGGGACAGCCATAATTGCACCTGTACCGTAAGTTACAAGTACATAATCGGAAATCCAAATCGGAATTTCAGCATCGTTAACAGGGTCAATTGCCTTAAGACCTTTAAGCATAACACCAGTTTTGTTTTTATCAAGCTCTGCTCGTTCAAAATCACTCTTTTTAGCTGCCTCAGCTTTATATGCTTCAACTTCATCATAATTTTCAATCATATCCTTATATTTTTCAACATAAGGATGTTCAGGTGCCAACACCATATATGTAGCACCAAAAAGTGTGTCAGGACGTGTTGTATAGACACGAATTTTATCATCAGTATCTTTAATTTTAAAGTCAACTTCAGCGCCTTCACTTCTTCCGATCCAGTTTGTCTGTTGAACTTTAACTCTTTCTATATAATCAAGGTCATCAAGATCATCAATAAGACGCTGTGCATATTCAGTAATTTTAAGCATCCACTGACTCTTTTCTTTTTGAACAACTTCGCTGCCACAACGTTCACAAACGCCGTTAACAACTTCTTCGTTTGCAAGACCCACCTTACAACCTGTACAGAAATTTATAGGCATTTTTGTTTTATATGCAAGACCTTTTTCAAACAGTTTAAGGAAAATCCACTGTGTCCATTTATAATAATTCGGATCAGTTGTATTAACCTCTCGTGACCAATCAAAACCAAAGCCAAGCATTTTAAGCTGACGTTTAAAGTTTTCAATATTTTTTTCTGTTACAATAGCAGGATGTATTTTATTTTTTATTGCAAAATTTTCTGTAGGAAGACCAAACGCATCCCATCCCATTGGGAAAAGAACATTATAGCCTTCAAGACGTTTTTTACGTGTTATAATGTCAATTGCAGTATAACCACGTGGATGACCAACATGCAAACCATGACCTGACGGATATGGAAACTCTACCAATCCATAAAATTTTGGCTTGGATTTATCAGCATTTGATGCCTCAAATGTTTTATTATCATCCCAATATTTCTGCCACTTTTCTTCTATTGATTTAAAATCATATCTGCTCATATTAATACCTCCAATTAGTCTAAAAATTCATTTATATCAACTTGTATTCCATCAGACCATAAATGTTCAAGATTATAAAAGTCTCTTGTTTCTCCACAGAATATATGCACAATAACATCTTTATAATCGAGCAAAATCCATTCTGCAGAACCATAACCTTCCTTGTGATAACCAACTTCATGTTCTATATCGCTTCCAAGTTGAAACTCGACTTCATCCGCAAGAGCTTTTACCTGAGTGGTTGAAGAGCCCGTACAAACAACAAAGTAGTCGGCTATCTGACTTAATTCTCGAATATCTATAACCTCTATTTTTATAGCCTTCTTATCATCAAGTGCCTTAACTATTTTTTTTACCATTTCTTTGCTCATATATTTACTCCTTTAGCTATCAAATAATTTCGTGCATTTATTGTTTCGCTATGTAACATCTTGCCTGCATTAAGTTGCTTATTTATCGTATAATTTAAAATTTTAAGCATAGCAACATCAATATCTTCGTATGCAAGTCTACGCATTTCATCGATAATATCATAATTTCTGTTAGGTTCTATTACATCAGCGATATAAATAATTTTTTCGAACAAAGTCATATTGGCTTTTGCCGTTGTATGCCAATATATAGCATTAAAAATTTCTTCATCTTCAACACCAAAAACATTTTTGGCATAATATGCTCCTAAAGGCGCATGAATAAGCTTATGCTCCATTTTTGTTACAAAATCAAGCTCACAACCCAATTCATCACAAAGTTTCAACATTTCTTCCGGTGGTAAATTTTTCACACAATCATGCATAAGGCCAGCAAGCTCAGCTTTTTTCACATCAACACCGTAATGTTTTGCAAGCTCTCCCGCAGTTTTTTGAACACCTTTACTGTGATTAAATCTTGACTCCTTTGTCATATTTTTAATACTCTGTTCAATTTCACTAATATCCACTTAAATATCCTCCGTATATAATTTATTATCAATTATATATTCTCTGACCTTTTGAGGTAACAGTTCATTAAAATCATTTTTTGATTTTATAGCATTTCTAACATCAGTAGATGAAATATTATATTCAGTTAAATGACATACATTTATTTTTGCATCATATTGTTCCCTGTACTCATCAGCAATTTTGTCGATATCAACGCCTTCTCTATCAACAACCACGATATTAAGCATCTCAAAAAGTTTAAGTGGTTCCTTCCACTTCATAAAGTTTTTTAACGAATCTGCTCCTATAATATAAAAAATTTCATCATTTTTATATATTTCTTTTACTTTAGCCATCGTGTCGACTGTATAACATATCTTATCGGTTTTAATCTCTATATCCGAAATATCAAATTTACCGTCAACTGCTATTTTAACCATATTATATCTATGATATTTATCAGCAAAATCACAATTATCTTTATGTGGCGCAACTCCGGTAGGAATAAAAATAATACTGTCAAGAAAAAGTTTTTCTTTAACTTTTTCTGCAATATATATATGTCCATTATGAATGGGGTTAAAAGAACCTCCAAATATACCTATTCTACTCATTGTTATCATCCTTAAGCAAATCAGGCCTTTTAAGTTTTGTTCTTATTAAAGACTGTTCCTGACGCCATTTTTCTATATTCGCATGATGTCCACTAAGCAACACTTCCGGTACCTCACGTCCCATAAAAACAGGCGGTCGTGTATACTGAGGATACTCAAGTTTTCCGTTAAAATGTGATTCTTCCGAAAAACATTCCTCACTCGAAAGTACACCGGGCACCATTCTGCTTACACAGTCACATACAACAAGTGCCGGTAATTCTCCTCCCGTAAGAACATAATCACCAACAGAAAGTTCTTCATCAACAATTTCTTCGATTATTCTTTCGTCTACACCTTCATAGTGACCACATAAAATAATAATATGATTTTTATTCAAATATTCTTTTGCAATCTTTTGATTAAATACCCGTCCCTGTGGTGACATATATATAACATATGGTTTTTCATCATATTTATCAGCAACAGACTTATATGCTCTATATATAGGTCCTGGTTGCATAACCATACCATTTCCACCACCGTATGGATAATCATCAACACGATTATGCTTATTTTCAGCATAATCTCTTATATTAGTACAATTTATGTTAATAATGCCTGATTTTCGGGCACGTCCTATGATACTTTCATCAAGCACACATTCCATCATTTCAGGAAATAATGTAAGAATGTCAATTGTCATCTTCCATCAATCCTTCCATCATATTTACAGACATTACATTATTTTCAATATCAATATTCTGTATTACAGAATCAATTGCCGGAATCAAAACATCTTTACCTTTTTCTCTTTTTATAACATAAACATTATTGGCACCTGTCTCAATCCAATCAATTATTTCACCAATATAATTATCGCCATCATATACTTTAAGTCCTATAATATCTTTGATATAGTACACACCTTCAGGTAATGGAGGCATCTCAGATTCCTGAGCATATAATACATTATTTTTAAGTAACTCTGCATTTTCAACAGAATCAACTTGACTTAGCTTAAGTAAAAAAAGATTTTTTTGAATTTTTACGCTTTCAATTTCATAACTGTTACTGTTAATAAAAACTCTTTTTAAATACTCAAAAGTTTCTATACCATCGCACCATGGTTCAACCTTTATATGACCTCTTAAACCATGTGTATTGACAATTTTTCCTATTTCAATCAATGACATAAATCTTTTTTCTCCCCATAAAAATAAAATACCAAAATAAGCAGGAAAAGGGTGAGGAAATATCCCACCCTAATTTATTATAATATATCAACGACAACCTTTTTAGGTGACTGTGTTGTAGCACTACGTATTACAGTTCTTATAGCCTTGGCAATTCTGCCCTGACGACCAATAACCTTACCCATATCACCCTCACCAACACGAAGTTCCAAAACAATTATATCTTCCTTTTCAACAACTGTTACACTAACTTCATCGGGGTTGTCCACTAAAGACTTTGCAATAGTTTCTAATAATTCCTTCATTTTAAATTAGCCTTTCCGCCGCCTTGCAATCGGCATTATAATAGGCTCTATGGAATAAGCAAGGTTATTTAGAGCCTATATACACACCAATTTCAATTACATACCGCTTTCTTTAAGAAGTTTCTTAACGATATCTGTAGGCTGAGCACCATTCTTAATCCACTTCTGAGCTTTTTCAGTATCAATATTAACTGATGCAGGTTCAGTAAGTGGGTTATAAGTACCGATTTCTTCGATAAATCTGCCATCACGAGGATATCTTGAATCTGCAACTACCACACGGTAAAAAGGAGCTTTTTTAGCACCCATTCTCTTCAAACGAATCTTTACTGCCATTTCTATTTTCACCTCCTAAAAGTTCTTTTTTTTGATTTATGCAAAAGGAAAATTCATTCCCTTTGGACCACCTTTAAATCTTTTCATCATTTTCTTTGCACCTTTGCTATTTAATTGCTTGAGCATTTTCTGCATCTGTTCAAATTGTTTAAGCAAAGCATTTACCTGTGCAATATTCGTGCCGCTACCATCAGCAATTCTTCTTTTTCTGCTTGAATTTATAATAGCCGGATTAGCACGTTCTTTTTTTGTCATACTCTTTATTATAGCTTCAACCCTATCAAGTTTTCTCTCGTCTATATCAGCGTTTTCCAAAGCCCTTGTATCAACTCCCGGCATCATACCAATAAGATTTTTTATAGGTCCCATTTTTTTAACTTGTTGCATCTGTTCAAGGAAATCATCAAGGTTAAACTGTTGCTTTCTAAGTTTTTCCTCCATCTCTAAAGCTTGTTTTTCATCAAACATTTGCTCCGCTTTTTCGATAAGAGACAACACATCACCCATACCCAAAATACGTGACGCCATTCTATCAGGATAAAAAGGTTCAAAATCCTCAAATTTTTCACCTGTACAAATAAACTTAATAGGCTTATGTGTAACACAACGTACTGATAAAGCAGCACCACCTCTGGCATCACCGTCAAGTTTTGACAAAATAACACCATCTATTTCAAGTTGTTGATTAAATGTATCTGCTACCTGAGTAGCATCCTGACCTGTCATTGCATCAACAACAAGCAGGGTTTCATGAACGGTTATACTGTTTTTTATATTACGAAGTTCATTCATAAGTTCTTCATCAATATGAAGTCTACCTGCAGTATCTATAACAACAATGTCATTACCATATTTTTTTGCATGTTCAATTGCTTTTTTTGAAATATCAACGGGATTTTTGTTACCATCAATGGTAAAAACAGGAACATCAACCTTGCCACCAACAACTTGTAATTGTTGAATAGCTGCAGGACGATATACATCGCAAGCAACAAGTAAAGGTCTTCTTCCCTTATCTTTAAACATTTTAACAAGTTTTCCTGCTGTGGTTGTTTTACCGGCACCTTGTAGACCTGTCATCATAATAACAGATGGTGGGTTATTGGAAAGATTAATTTTACTGTTTTCCACCCCCATAAGGTTTACAAGTTCTTCATTTACAATTTTAACAATCTGTTGTCCGGGGGTAAGTGATTCCATAACATCGGCACCACTTGCTCGCTCGGTAACAGTAGAAATAAACTCTTTAACAACTTTAAAATTTACATCAGCTTCCAAAAGGGCAAACTTAATTTCCCTCATACCCTCTTTTAAATCAGCAGGTGTAATTTTTCCTTTACCCCTGAGTTTTTTAAAAGCATTTTGCAATTTTTCAGTAAGATTATCAAAAGCCACAGAAATACACCTACCCTTTCAAATTATATATATTGCACACAGTAGGCAAGATAATTAATCATCAATACTTTCAAGTAACACCTTAATATTTCCTACACGTTCAGTTACCCAAGGTAAAGCTGAAGCAGCATCATTTTCTTGCATTTCGTTAATTTCTCTGGAAATCCCATTAACTGCTTCCATAATTTTATTATGTTTTTCAACAAGATGTAGTTTTTCTTCCATATCAATGAGAATATTTTCAGCTCTTTTTATGTTATCACGAACACCCTGTCTTGTAATATTAAGATGTTCACTTATTTCTGAAAGAGACAAATCCTCATTATAATAAAGATCAATAACTTCTATTTGCTTTTCGGTAAGAATATTGCGGTAAAAATCGAAAAGCATTATAATATCTAAATTTTTACTCATATCAACAACTCCTTGTAAAGCAAATCACTTTACATATTATACAACAACAACAACATATTGTCAATAGCAATTTGGAATTTTTCAAGAAAAATTTATTGTGTATCTTCGCTATCTTTATTCAAATAGTAATTTTCAAGATTTTCAATATCTTTTTCCAACTTATTCATTGATTTACCAAACGATTCCCAATCACCATTTTGCGAATATATTTTTATGTTATTATAACTATCCACTGCTTCCTTTACATAATATTCCAAATCATTATCTTCGTTTTTTTCATCATTTTTTTCCGGCAATCTATAACCAAAAAGCTTTTCAAGACAGCTTTCAAAAGTTGGTTCAGAAACAACTGTATCATTATACACCATTACTATTCTGGCAATTTGTGGAAGCATGCTTTCCCCCTCACCAGAAGTAATATATATAGGTTCAACATACAACAAATTATTTTCTATAGGTATAACCAACAAGTTACCCCTTATAACAGATGAACCCGAACTTTCCCATAAAGAAATATCTTTTGATAAATTCGAATCACTATCTATTCTGTTTTCTACCTGATATGGACCTGATATATTTTCAGATTGACTGAAATTATATACAATCATCTCTCCGTAATTTTCACCTGTACATCTTACGGCTATCCAGGATATCATATTATCCTTGTTGGCCAATGTATACGGAATCATCAAAACCAACTCAGGCGTTTCCCCCTCAACTATCATATAATTATAATAAGGCTTAACAGAATGTGTAACACTCTCGGCAGTTTTCTCATTAGCAAATGACCATACACCTTTCTTTTGATAAAAGTCAGATGCCGATTTAATATGATATTTTTGCAAAATTGTAGCCTGAACATTGAAAATATCAATTGGATACCTAATATGTTCTTTTAATGTTTCCGGAAACATATCTTTTTCAAATAAAGAAGTATAAATTTTCGAATAACTTTTCACAACAGGATCATCATTATCTATAATATAAAACTTAGTAGTGCCGTGATAAGCATCAATAACAACCTTAACAGAATTTCTTATATAATTATAATCATCTGTGTATTGGGAATATGGATAATACTCAGATGTTGTATATCCATCAATAATCCACTTCAAACTACCATCATCATCTATCACAATGGTAGGATCACTATCATATTTCAAGAAGGGAGCGATTTTTTTGACTCTGTTAATAATGTTCGTGTTTAACAGCATTTTACTATTGGAAGAAATCTGATCAGATATCAACAAATTAAAGTCTGTTTCACGTACAGCGAGAATAACTCGGTTAAACAAATTAAGCCCAATACCCGACTTACCCTGATAATAATATCCACCGGCATATATGTCATCTGTTTCCCCATTTTTTGTACCAACAATTACATAATCATTGTTTGTTTCACCATAATATATTCTCGGCTCAGATATTTTTAACTCATCATAATCTGATATCACAGGAATATCTTTAACTACAAAATTCGGTTGCCCCAATGAATTGACTGTATTCATTTTATTTATTACTACACCCATACCATGTGTGTATCTCATTTTTGTGTTAACATATGTCTTGGCAGATTTTTCAAGTTTATCAGTATTGATTTCTCGTGCAGCAATAGAAACAGCTGTAGGTTCTCCATCCAATGTGTAGGTTACTACATCAGTATCAGTAAAAGAATAATATGTTTTTAAACTTTGCAACTGATTTAAAATATTTACCGTCTGGTCAAAATCATTGATTCTTATATTATTAACCGTACCTAAATTATCCGCAATTTTATTGCTATCTAAATTATGTTTTATATCATATTCATATTCTTTTGAATTATCAATCCCATATGCTGCTCTTGTATAATTTATATTATTCTGTATAAATTGACTTTGAATAGTCATTTCATTCGGGTCAACAACCGTAAGATTAACCACTCCCGCTATAATAGATGTCATCAAATAAAATAATGGATACACAAAAACAGTAATTGTAGCAAATTTCAATTTTTGTTTTAAAATAAACATCGTTGTTATTATAACAACAGCAATAATAATTATCGGAGCAACATTATAAAATTTAAGCCATACATTAATATCTACAAAATCTGCACCAACAAAATTATTGTTTTCAAAAAGAATATTTTCCTTAAGGTAATGATAAGAAAAAGCTTTAATAAGAAAATAAAGCATAATAAGGAAAAAAGTATGTGTCATTACTCCTTTTTCTTTAAAAATATTTTTCATATTATAAAAGTCAAACTTTCCATAAAAGAAAATATAAAGACCTATTGTAATAAAAATACTAAACCCTGTAAAAAAAGAAAGTACATTTGTTAAAGAAATATAAAAAGGTCTTTGAAATACATAGTATCCAATATCCTTATCAAAAACCGGATCACTCGAACCAAAGAAAACACTATTAAGGTAAGGCATAATTGTTTCAGCAATTGTACCTGTGGAAACAATTGCAAAAATCAGTGCAACTATAATGCCAAAAAATAACAAATACACTGTTTTTTTCATCACTTTAATGTTTTTAAAATAATTATCTATAGAAAATAAATTCAGTTTAATAACAAAATTATTTGCAACCAAAAATAATCCAAAAAAAACAAATGAACATATGAATGTAAATAATTTTGAATTAAAATCAACAAAAAAAACATTTGTAAAATTCGTACCAATTTCAAGATATTCCATATAGTTAATATATATATCACAAGCAAGAACGGCAATCAAAACAGCAATAAGCGAACTTGCTACAACACTTATTTTAACTATCGGTTTTTTCATTAACAAATCACTCCATTTTTTTATTCAAACATTGCATGTGCAAATTCTCTTGCATCAAAAGGTTGCAAATCATCCATCTGTTCCCCAACACCGATAAATCTGACAGGAATATTTTGTTCTGCCTTTATTGCGATTACAATACCACCTTTTGCTGTACCATCCAATTTTGTTAAAACAATTCCCGTAACATCTGAAACTTCACCAAAATTTTTAGCCTGACTTAATGCGTTTTGTCCTGTTGTAGCATCAAGTATCAAGAAGGATTCTTTTTGAGCATCAGGTAATTCTCTATCTATAATTTTATGAATTTTGGATAATTCTTCCATCAAATTCTTCTTGTTGTGAAGTCTTCCGGCTGTATCACAAATTAATACATCAGCACCTCTTGCTTTTGTAGCTGATATCGCATCAAAAACAACAGAAGCAGGGTCGCTCCCCTCTTGTTGCTTTATAATATCCACACCTACACGGTCAGCCCATATTTGCAATTGATCTATAGCTGCCGCTCTGAAAGTATCTGCAGCAGCTAACAGAACCTTTTTCCCCTGTTGTTTATACATATGAGCTAATTTGGCAATTGTTGTTGTTTTACCAACTCCATTAACTCCTATTACAAGAATAACAGCCGGTGAAGTTGTAATTTCAAATTCATCAGTATTTTCACATAATATATCACCGATAATTTCCTGTAAAGCAGATTGTAAATTTTCAGCTTCTGTTATTCTATCTTCTCTTGCCTTCTGACGCAACCTCTCTATAATTTCACTGGAAGTTTCAAATCCAACGTCAGACATTATAAGAACTTCTTCTAGTTCTTCAAATAATGCTTCATCAACTTTTTTAAAAATTGATATAACATCCATAGTACGCTCTGCAATTTGATTTCTCGTTTTGGCAAGTCCTTGTTTTAATCTGTCAAAAAGTCCCATATTCTAATCCTTTCATTAGCCGAAAGAAAATAATTTTGCCTCAATTTTCCTCTTTCGTTTTATTTTATCTATTCAATCTTCATATCCACAACATCATCAATATTAAGTGAAAGAAGTCTGGATACACCTTGTTCCTGCATCGTAACACCATATAGGATATTAGCAGCTTCCATTGTACCTCTTCTGTGTGTTACAACTATAAACTGTGAATCATTGCTGAATTTTTTTAAATAATCGGCAAATCTGAATACATTGACATCATCAAGTGCAGCCTCAATTTCATCAAGAACACAGAAAGGTGCCGGTCTTACCTTTAATATTGCGAACAAGAGAGCAATAGACACAAATGCCTGTTCTCCACCGGAAAGTTGTAGCATGCTTTTAACAGCTTTTCCGGGTGGTTGTACATTAATTTCAACACCACTGTTAAGTACATCCTTTGGTTCTGTAAGAACTAACTCCGCTTTACCGCCACCAAATAACTGAACAAAAGTTTCTCCAAAATGCTTGTTTATAATAGCAAACTTTTCTGTAAATTGTTGTTTCATTATAACCATCATATCTTCAATAACCTGTTGAAGATTATTCTGTGCCTCAACCAAATCATCACGTTGCGTTTTGAGAAATTCGTATCGTTCGCCTATTTGCTTATACTCTTCAATAGCATCAATATTAATATTTCCAAGTCCTTTAATTTCTGATTTAATATCATTAATTTGTCTTACTGCATTTTCAGGAATTTCTGTTCTTAATTCCTCAGCGGTTGTTATTGTAAGCTCATAATCCTCCCACAACTTATTGATGATATTTTCAAGTTCAACATCAGCCTTGGTTTTCCTGCTTTCAACTCTGCTTTGTTCCTGTTGTACAACAAGTTGATTATCTCGAAGTTTTTTGTTTTCTTCTTGCTGAAGCTTTATAGATTCCTGAGCCTCTTTTCTGGCATTTTCCGATTTTTCAATAATATCATTAAGTGAAGCAATTTCTTCATTTATTGCTTCAATCTGTTCTGATTTAAACTCAATATCATCATTTATATCACTGTTTGCTTCAGACATTTCATCAATATTTTTTTGTTTTTGTTCAATATTAAGAGTTATTTCCTGTTTTCTTAAATTAACCATTGAAATTCTCTGATTATGAAATTCAACATCCTTCATAACAGTATTCAATTCTATTTTTAACTCACCTATTTTCCCCGCAATTTCAGTACGATTTCTAGCATCATTTCCCATTCTGTCTTTTCTTTGTGAAATTTCTGCTTCCAACTTTGAAATTGTAGATTCAAAAACATCTATTTCGCAGGTACAGTTATTTATTTGTCTGTTCATCTCCTCTTTTTGAGCATCAAGTTGTTCAAGTTCATTCAACATTGACTTTTGCGCTTCGATTATGGAATCAGCAAATGCTTTAGAGTGAGATAAATCTGCCTGAATTTTAATTAATTCGTTATTTTTTTCAGTATAAGCAATTTGTAAACTTTCAGTATATATTTTCTTTTCTTCCGCAATTTTTCTTAGCTCAATGCATTTTTCCTCATATTTAGCTACTTTATCAGTAAGATCTGCAATAACTGTATCAAGCTCAATAATTTCATTTGCTCTTGCAAAAATACCATTAGAATTGTTGCGACTACCACCAGACATAGAACCGCCAGGTGACAATAATTCTCCGGCCAAAGTAACTATACGGAATTTATATGAAAACCTACGGGCCATATTAACAGCATTATCAATGTTATCTACAACAACAACACGTCCCAATATTCCTTTTATAACGCTTTCATACTTAATATCGTATTCAACCAAATCAGAAGCTACTCCAATGTAACCAACGCATTTTTCAACACCATTTTCATTCAAATTACTGATTTTAGCAGCAGAAACAGGTAAAAAAGTTGCTCGTCCCTGCTTTGTACGTTTCAAATATTCTATTGCTTTTTTAGCGTCATCTTCAGTTTCGGTTACTATGTATTGAGCAGAACCACCCAAAGCAACCTCGATTGCAGTTGCGTGTTCATTGTCAACATTCAGCAAACTCGCAACAGTACCATAAAGTTTCAATGATTTAAGTATACCATTTGTATATTCATTCATTACAGCTTTAACACTACGATTATAACTATCGAAAGATTTTTCCATATCTTTTAAAAGTTTTTGTCTTGATTCTGATTGTTGAAGCTGATTTTTTACAGTCTGTAAAGCATTTTCGCTTTCCACCAATTCATTCGAAGCACTAATGTATCCGTTGCGTTCTGAATCCAGTTCTGTTTTTACTTCTGCACATTCTTTTTCAAGCAGTGAAACTTTTTTATGAAGTTCATCTACGTTAGATGTTAATCTTTCAACATCTGATTTTTTATCTTCAAGTTCTTTTTTTACAGTTTCTGCTCTCTCTTCAAAACTTTGAATTAATGCACTATAATTGCTGATTTTAGAACGCAAATCAGAAACCTCATTCATGTTATGAATTATATCAGAATTGAGCGAATCAATCTGTTCACTACCTTCACTTGAAAGCTTGTCAAATTCAACTAACTTAGTTTCAAGTTCCATAATTTCAGAGCCAATATTATCCTGTTTAATTTTTAATGCAGAAAATTCTGTCGCTTCATCCTGTACAGATTTTTCAAACTCATCAAACTTACCGTTAAGTTCTGATATTTCTGCTTCAATTCTTTTTATATTTTCATTATTGCCTTCAATTTTACTCTTTAAAACCTGAATATCACTTTTGTAATTAGATAAAATCTGCTGATTATCCTGTTGTTTTTGTCTGTTATCATCAGCAAATTTTTCTGCTTCGCTAATATTTGCAAATATTTGTTCAGTGTGTTTTTCATTTTCTTCAATTTGCTTATTTATAATATCAAGTTGAGAATTAAGCGCATCCATCTGACCGCCTACTTCATCAATGATTTTTCTGTATTTAACAATATTTTTTAATGTAACATTAACTTCAAGAACTTTAAGTTTATCTCTCAAATTCAAATATTTTTTAGCTTTTTCTGATTGTATTTTCAAAGGCCCTATTTGACCTTCTATTTCAGTGATAATATCATTGACACGCATAACATTATCGTTGGTATGAGAAAGTTTTCTTTCAGCTTCCTCTTTTCTATAGCGGAATTTTGTTATGCCTGCAGCTTCTTCAAACATGGTTCTTCTATCTTCTGATTTTGTGCTTATAATTTCAGATATTTTGCCCTGACCAATAATTGAGTAGCCATCACGACCCACACCGGTATCCATAAAAAGCTCATGAATATCCCTTAGACGAACAGATGATTTATTAATGTAATATTCACTTTCACCGGAACGAAACAATCTTCTAGTAACAACAACTTCTTCAAAATCAACAGGTAACATTTTATCAGAATTATCAATAATTAAGGATACTTCTGCATACCCTAATGGTTTACGCTTCTGTGTGCCTGAAAAAATAACATCCTGCATATTTCCGCCACGAAGTGATTTTGCACTTTGTTCACCCATAACCCAACGCATAGCATCTGAAATATTACTTTTACCGCTACCATTGGGTCCGACTACCGCTGTTATTCCGTTTTCAAAATCCAAAAAAGTTCTGTCTGCAAAAGATTTAAAGCCTTGTAATTCCAAACCTTTTAAACGCATCTCTTACCTCCAAATTTATTTTTCTAAAAGTTCTCTGTATCTTGGATGATACGGTCCTGCCAGATAATTGTTTTTCGCCTCATCGTCCGACATAAGTAATCCAAATCTTATAATTTTTATCCCATTTTCATCATATATATTTTTTATTTTTTTACTTAGTTCTATTGAATGTTCTAGTGTATGCGGTTTATACAAATCATTTTTATAATGCTGTGCCAGTTCGGTATTATTAAAAACCAAGGTCGGGTACACCCGTACAAAATCAGGTTTAAGTTCACATATTTTTTCAGCAGTATAAATATCATAATCATCTGTATCCATATACAAACCGGTCATTTGCTGTAGCCCTAGAGAAAAATCATATTTTCTTATCAAACTAACAGCAGAAACAACATCAGACAAATTATGTCCTCTGTTGTTAGCCTCCAGAACAAAGTTACTCATAGATTGAACACCCAATTCAATTTCCGTAACACCATATTTTTTTAAATTATCCAAAATATCTTTATTTATCGCATCAGGACGAGTTGACAAGCGAATTCCCTTTACACCTCTGTTTTGTATATAATAATATGCAACTTCTAACAGCGATGTCTGATATGTCAAATCTATAGCTGTAAAACTGCCACCATAAAAAGCAATTTCAGTTCTAAATTTATTAGTATCTATTGTAGATAAATACATTTCAATTATTTCAGAAGCTTTTTCAGGTGTCATTTCATCAAGCTGACCAGTAATATGTTTTTGATTACAAAAAGAACATTGATGAGGACAACCTTTATGCGGAACAAATATTGGTATTATCTTAAATTTCGACATTTTTCACCTCAACAATTGCGTTTGCTGCAGCATTTTGTTCTGCATCCTTTTTACTTCTGCCATTTCCTTCCGCAATACAAGCATCATCATAAATAACATTAACGGTAAAAGTTTTATTATGTGCCGGACCATCTTCTCTGACATGCACGTACTCAACTTTTTTGCCAACACTCTGTGCTATCTCTTGTAACTCGGTCTTGTAATCTGTGTACAGTGATACACCTTTACACGCCTTAGTTATAGCAGAATTCAAATGTTTGAGAACAAATTTTTCTGCTTCCTTAAAATCCGAATCGAGAAAAATTGCAGCAAGAATTGCTTCAAATACATCAGCAAGTATTGAAATACGATTTCGACCACCGGTGAGTTCTTCGCCCTTACTAAGTATCAGATAATTTCCTATGTTCATTTTTTTTGAACATTCACAGAGAGATTTTTCACATACGATGGCAGCACGTAATTTAGACATATTTCCTTCGGCAATATGTTCCTTAGAAGAATACAACTGTGTACTAACTACAAAAGAAAGAATGCTATCACCTAAAAATTCAAGTCGTTCATAGCTTTCCACATTGTTTTCATTTGCATAAGAACTATGAGTAAGAGCAGTTTGCAATAAACTGATATCTTTAAAGTTATATCCGATGCTTTCCATCAATATATCCATACAAAACCCCTCCGTTTTTTAAAAAAGAAAAAGCCCATTTCAGGCTTTATCTTTAATATAACGAACTGCATCTCCAACAGTTTTAATATTTTCAACTTCATCATCATCAATTTCAAGGTCAAATTCTTGTTCCAAAGCCATAACAAGTTCAACTAAATCCAAAGAATCAGCACCAATATCTTCTGCAAAAGAAGTTTCCATAGTAATATCTTCTTCACTCATCGAAAACTGTTCTGCTAAAATTTTCTTAATCTGTTCAAATTCCATAAAATACCCATCCCTTCCTGCGGCATTATGTTTTCATGTGCACGCTATTATGTATTCCTACTGTATTATAATATACTATTATACTACTATTCGTCAAGTTATTTTTTTAAATTGCTTTCAATAGCTTCTATAACACCATTTTCATAAAAATTCTTGGCTTGTTTAATAGCATTATAAAAAGCTTTGGCGTTGGAACTACCATGAGCTTTAATAACAACTTTTTTAGCTCCTAAAATCGGTGCACCACCATGCTCGGTATAATCAAAGCTTGATTTCATTTCTTTGATACTGCTGCTCAAAAGTAAAGCACATACCTTGGTCAATATGTTTTTTGTAAACATTGACTTTAGTTTTTTTGAAAAAAAGCTTGCTGTACCTTCTGTTGTTTTAAGTATAATATTACCGGCAAATCCATCAGCAACAACTACATCTGCAACACTGCTTAAAACATCTCTTCCTTCTATATTACCTATAAAATTTAAGTCCGAATTTTTTAGAATTTGATATGTTTCTTTATACAAAGTACTTCCTTTGTGTTCCTCTGCGCCATTATTAATGAGGGCTACTGTTGGTTTATCAACGGAATAAACTGCTTTCATATATGCATTTCCCATAATCGCAAATTGTTCCAAAAATTCAGAAGTACAATCAGCATTTGCACCACAATCTAAAACTATAGTTGGTTTTCCCGGTGTTGGAAAAACTGTTCCTATAGCAACACGTCTTACGCCCTCAATTCTCTTGACAATCAAAGTTGCACCACTGACAACGGCACCAGTACTACCTGCAGAAACAAAAGCATCACCTTTACCATCCGCAAGCAATTTAAGAGCTACTACAATTGATGATTCTTTTTTTCTTCTGATGGCAAGAGCAGGATCATCATCATTTGTAATTACTTCCTCTGCATTTACTATATTAATTTTACCACTACAATATTCTCCAAGAGATTTTTTTATCAAACTTTCCTGACCAACAAGTGTAATTTCAACATCAAATTCTTCAACCGCCCTGATACAACCATCCACAATTGCTTTTGGAGCATTATCTCCACCCATTGCATCAACAATAATACGAGTCATACTATATCTCCTTACTTATTTGTATCCAACAAACTTTTATTTTGAATCAAATACTCACATCCGGAATACACAGTCATAACAACTGATGCTATAACTAAAACAATACTTATAACATCAGAAATTGCAACAGGAACGCCTGCCAAAACAATTAAATCGGCAAATAGAATGTAAACAACGGTAATCATTTGAACGGTAGTTTTAATTTTACCTGACATACCCGCAGCAATAACCTTACCTTCCGCCGCAGCAACAAGTCTTACACCTGTTACCATAAATTCTCTTGCAATAATGATAAATGTTGCCCATGCACCAAGAACAGGTGTTCCAAGCTTACCAAGTGTGCAAAGAGCTATCAATGCAGCTGAAACCAATAATTTATCAGCTAAAGGATCAGCAAACTTACCGAAATTAGTAACAAGGTTATATTTTCTTGCAATTTTACCATCAGCCAAATCAGTAAGTGAGGCAACAATAAACACAATTCCTGCCGCCCATGTCAAATTATCAAAATTCAAAAGAAGTACTAAAAACACAGGTACTAAAATAATTCTTAAAATTGTCAATTTGTTAGGTAAATTCATTTTTATTCCTCCACTCTTCCTATTAAATCATAATCAAAAAAACCTTCTATTTTTACGTTTACAAAAGTTCCTTCTGTAATACGTTTTTTTGATTCAAAGAAAATCTTTGCATCAATTTCCATTGTATCAGCCTGACTTCTGCCAAAATGCTGTTTGGTTACTGCATCATATCCTTCAACAAGAACCTCCACAACATCACCAACTTTTTCCATAGACTTTTCTTCAACAACATTACTTTGTGCAAGCATAAGCATTTCTTGTCTACGTTGTTTAATATCTTCAGGAATCTGATCAGGCATTTTTGCAGCGGGTGTTTCTTCTTCCTGAGAGTAAGCAAAAACACCAAGCCTGTCAAATTTCATATCATAAATAAAATTTTCCATTTCCAGATATTGTTCATCAGTTTCACCAGGAAATCCTGTTATAAGTGTAGTTCTAATAGTTATATCGGGCACTTTTTCTCTAAGCTTATTAACAACAGAAATAATAGTATCTTTGTTTCCTCGTCTTCCCATTCTTTTTAAAATTAAATCATTACAATGTTGAATTGGAATATCAATATACTTACAAACTTTTTCATTATTTGCAATTTCATCAATTAAATCATCAGTTATACTTTCAGGATAACAATATAAAAGTCTGATCCATTTTAAATTATCAAGTTTACCCAATTCACGCAGTAATTCGACAAGTTTCGGACTACCGTATAAATCTTTACCATAATTGGTAAGATCTTGTGCAAGTAAAACAATTTCGAAACAACCATTTTCAACGAGTTTTTGTGCTTCATCAACACATTTTTCGATACTTTTACTCTGCAACTTTCCACGTATAGAAGGAATAACGCAATATGTACAATGGTTATCACAACCATCTGAAACTTTCAAATACGCAACATAAGGAGGTGTAGAAAGTATTCTATCATATCTATTTTCAATACAGTATGGTTTATCACAATCAACAACTGTCGATTCTGACTTAATTGCATTTAAAACACCTTCTGCATCACCAACACCAACAACAGCATCGACTTCTGGCAATTCTTTAATAATTTCTTCTTTATATCTTTGTGCCAGACAACCTGTTACAATAAGACGTTTGCAATTACCATCAGTTTTCCACTGCCCAACATCTATTATTGTATCAATTGATTCTTGCTTTGCATCATTTATAAAACAGCATGTGTTAACAACAATTACATCAGCAATACTTTCATCTTCAGTAAATTCATACCCCTCTTTAAGTAATGCACCCAACATATATTCAGTATCCACAAGGTTCTTGGGACAACCCAAGGATACAAAAGCTACTTTTTCCAACTAAATATTCTCCTTTTTGTTTCGGTATTCCGTAAAAGCATCTTTAATTTCGTTAAACTTGAAACCTCTACGTAACAAAAACCCGTACAATTTGTTAACCTGCTTTTCATCATCAAAATTAATATTAACTGCCTTCAATTCAACTAGGTTTTTAAGTACAGAAACGGTATCGGGTTCGAATGTATTTATAACATCATCTATAACAATCTGATTTATTCCTTTTAACATCAAATCACGCCGTATTCTGACAAGCCCGTGTTTTTTTATTTTAACAGCATCGTTAATATATCTTCGAGTGAAGTCAAAATCATCTATATAACCGGCTTCTTCAAGATAGTCTGCAACTTCTAAAGCCAAAGAATATTCATACTCTTTTTTTATAAGCTTATCAACAAGTTCTTTTTTTGTATAGCGCTTTTTATTTATGTAATAAAAAGCGCTTTCCTTACAATCTAAAAATTCCTTACTGAATTTATTCATCGTCACTGATTTCAGTTTCTATCAAACTATTATCTCCCGCAACCTTCGCACGTATTTTCATTTCTATTTCCTTTGCTATTTCAGGATTTTCTTCAAGATAATTTTTAGCGTTATCTCTACCCTGACCAATCTTGGTATCATTATAACTATACCATGAGCCACCTTTTGTTATAATGTCAAGACTTGCACCGATATCTAAAATATCACCGATTCTTGAAATACCTTTACCGTACATGATATCAAATTCAGCTGTTTTAAATGGAGGTGCAACCTTATTTTTAACAATTTTTGCTCTTGTTCTGTTACCAATCATTTCAGTTCCTGATTTCAGTGTTTCTACACGTCTGATATCAATACGAACAGAAGCATAAAATTTAAGTGCATTACCACCTGTAGTTGTTTCCGGGTTACCATATATAACACCAATTTTTTGTCTTAACTGGTTAATAAAAATCATTGTACAATTAGACTTATTGATGATACCACCCAATTTACGTAACGCCTGTGACATAAGTCTAGCCTGAAGTCCCATATGCGAATCGCCCATTTCACCTTCAATTTCCTGTTTTGGTACCAAAGCAGCAACTGAGTCAACAACAATTACATCTACCGCACCGCTACGAACAAGATGTTCGGCAATGTCAAGAGCCTGTTCACCTGTATCAGGTTGAGAAACAATCAATTCATCAACATTTACGCCCAAAGCTGATGAATACTTAGGGTCCAAAGCATGTTCAGCATCAATAAAAGCGGCAACTCCACCATTTTTTTGAACTTCTGCAACTACGTGCAAAGCAACTGTTGTTTTACCTGATGATTCTGGTCCGTATATTTCAATAATTCTACCCTTTGGTATACCACCAATTCCAAGTGCAAGGTCAAGCGATAATGAGCCTGTTGAAATAGCTTCAACATCAAGGTGAGTGTTCTCTCCAAGTCTCATAATAGAACCCTTGCCAAATTGTTTTTCAATTTGTGCAAAAGTTACCTCAAGGGCTTTTCTTTTATTTTCATCCATACTAAAACTTCCTTTCCCGATTACAAAAATCACTAATTATATAATACTTTAAATTGACAAAAAAATCAACTGTAAAATTCAATTAAATAATCATAGACAAGTTCAAAAGCTCGGTTTACAGTTTGTTTTCGAACCTGTTCTCTGTTACCCGAAAAAACGTTTCTATGAACATTGGTTCCACCTTTACCCGAAACACTTATGTACACAAGTCCAACAGGCTTTTCATCCGTTCCGCCTGTAGGACCTGCTATACCAGTAACAGCAACCGACACATCAGCACCTGAAAGCTTACGCACTCCTTCTGACATCTGTAATGCAGTTTGTTCACTAACAGCTCCAAAGGCATCAAGAGTATCTTTTCGCACACCAATAAGTTTCATCTTTGCCTCATTAGAATAAGTAACAACCCCCATACCAAAAAACGATGAAGAGCCACTTACATCAGTAATAGCAGAAGCAATCATGCCACCTGTACAACTCTCTGCAGTTGATATTGTAAGATTATTCAATTTAAGAAAGTCAAAAAGTTTATCCATTTAAAGTTCACCTTAATTATATTATTTTAAGTGTACAATAAAACTCCCACTTATTTCCTTTTCAAAGTAACAACCTCAGTATTTTCAATAGCTTCTTTTATCATAGGTTCAAGGTCAAGCTTGCTTTCACTTTGCATGATTCTCTCAATATTTGGTTTTGTTGTAGGATGTTTAGGTGTAAATACTGTACAACAATCCTCGTATGGCAAAATTGAAGTTTCAAACGTCCCTATTTTACGAGATATCTGAATAATTTCATCTTTATCCATACCAATTAATGGGCGAAAAACAGGCATATCAACAACTGCATTGGTAACAGCAAGAGCCTGAATTGTCTGTGAAGCTACCTGCCCAATACTTTCTCCTGTAATCAAGGCATAAGACCCTGTGTCCTTTGCAATAATATCTGCAATTTTCATCATAATGCGACGCATTATAACGGTAAGTTGTTCTTCAGGACACTTATCATTAATAGCAAGCTGAATATCTGTAAAAGGTACAATGTGAACCTTAATTTCTCCACAGTAGTCAGCAAGTATCTGAGCAAGATCAAGAACCTTTTCCTTTGCTCTTTCGCTTGTATAAGGATAACTGTAGAAGTGAACCGCATTAAGTTCTACTCCTCGCTTCGCTATCATATATCCTGCTACAGGACTATCTATACCACCCGAAAGAAGCAGTGTCGCCTTTCCATTTGTTCCGATAGGCATACCTCCAACGCCATGAATTTTTTCAGCATAAATATAAGCTGCAAAATCTCTAATTTCAACATTAATAATAAAATCAGGATTATGGACATCAACTTTCAAATTATGGTTTTTAGAAAGCGTATAACCACCAGCCTGCATACATATTTCAGGCGATTTAAATGGGAATTTTTTATCAGCCCTTTTTGCCTCAACTTTAAATGTACTACCTTTTGTTCGAGATGCTACTTCGGCAGCTTTTTCACATATAGCATTAATATCTTTAGGAACAACATCAGCCAAAGCAACTGCAACAATACCAAATACCTTGGATAATTTTACAGCTAACTCTTTCATATCAACGTCATCTGTCAAAGGTTCAACATAAATTGTAGCCTGTGCTCTCCACACTTTCACTTTTGTTTTATCAATGTACTGCGAAATATTTTCAACAAGAATTTTTTCAAATTTAGGTCTATTAAGCCCCTTGAGAATAATTTCACCATATTTTAAAAGAATAATTTTATCCATTACAATCTCCTTATTTTTTTATTTATACGCGCAATATCCACCAAAGCATCACAAAAAGCGTCAGCATCTTCAAGTGTATTTTCGTCACAAAAACTTAAACGTACACTACTATCAACACGTTCAGGTTTAAAACCCATAGCAACAAGCACATGACTTGGCGAAGGTTTATTTGATGAACATGCAGACCCGGAAGAAACAAAAATACCTCTCTGTTCAAGAGAATGTAAAATAATTTCCGAGCGTAAACCAATCATAGCAATATTTAATATATACGGAGAAGAATTTTCAACATTACCATTCACATATATTTTATCTATTTCGTTTGTTACTCGTTCAATTATATGTTTTTTTATTTTCAGCACTTTTTCCTTTTCTGACCCAAACACTTCTATAGCTTTTCCAAAACCTGCTATAGCAGGAACATTTTCAGTACCTCCGCGGAGTCCTTTTTCCTGCCCACCACCATATATAACAGGTGATAACCTTATACCTTTCTTAACACACAAAGCACCAACGCCTTTTGGTCCGTGAATTTTGTGTGCCGATATACTCATCATATCACAATATTGAATATCCATATCTACTTTACAAAATCCCTGAATGTTATCAACATGAAAAAGAGTGTCCGGATTTTTTGATTTAATAATATTGTATATATCTTTTACAGGTTGAATAGCCCCGCACTCATTATTAACATGCATAATACTTACAAGTTGTGTTTTTATATTTATGAGATTTTCAAGTTGTTTAAGATCAACAACTCCATTTTCATCAACGTCAAGATAATGGACAGTAAATCCGAGAGATTCAAGTCTTTTCATACACTCAATTACACACTTGTGTTCAACCTTCGATGTTATAATTTCACCTTTAAACCTGAATAAATCAGCAGTTCCCAAAATAGCAAGGTTATTAGCTTCGGAACCGCTTGCAGTAAAAATAACCTCTTCTGGATTTACTTTTAATTTTTCAGAAATTATATTTCTTGAATGTTTAAGAAAATGTTCTGCATCCAATCCTTTAGAGTGCAATGATGAAGGATTTCCATATGAAACAGTTAATATTTCATACATTAAATCTGCAACTTGTTTATCTACTTTAGTTGTAGCACCATTATCAAAATAAACTTCAGACATTTCATAATTCCCCTCATTTTAATACTACGATATTATTTTACAATATTTTATTGAATATTTCAACATAAAAAAATATATTTTTCAAAAATTTTAAAAAAAGACTTGATTTTTCAAAAATAATATGATATGATAATAAAGCTGTTTGTTTTATAGCACTTGCGCCGGTAGCTCAGCTGGATAGAGTATTCGGCTACGAACCGAACGGTCGGGGGTTCGAATCCCTCTCGGCGCGCCAAAAAGCACTTGCAGATATTTGCAAGTGCTTTTTTATTTACAAAACTTAACTATTATGATAAAATATAATAAATTTTCTACTCAAGATTGAAAAGTGAGGAATATAATCATGAATGGTAATATCACATCAACCCCAATAAAAAGCAACCGATATATTTTTCACCCAAAAATATACACATCAACAGCAAACAACACACTCCCCTTCTACATTCCGGTTTCAGGATCTGCACAATATGATAAAAATTATGAAATAATTCGTGTAAATGCAAATCATACAAGACTTGCGTATATAATTGATGGTTGTGGATATGTAAAAACAAAAGAAAAAACATTTAATGTTAAATCCGGTGACTGTTATATTTTACTTAAAGGAACAGAACATCATTATTATACAGATAATGAAAAACCCTGGAATATGATATGGATAAATATATATGGTGATTTAGCCCCATCTCTTGCAAAGATATATAAGCTTCATAATTGCCAGGTTTATCATTGCAACATATATGACGAATTAAAAAACATTCATAAAATTCTTGAAAAAGATGATGATGCAATTGAAATATCAAACAGTACATGTATCATTTACCATGAAATACTTCAAAAACTTCAAAAATCAATTATTTTACAAAATATTAATTTATCAAAAGAATCTATTATAATGAAAAATCATATTGATAAGAATATTGAAGGAAAAATAACAATTGAAGAACTTGGCGATTTAATAAAAAGATGTCCTTCACAAGCAAGCAGAATCTTTAAAAAAGAAATGAAAATTACTCCATACGAATACCATCTTAAAAACAAAATAGAAAGAGCAATGCTTCTATTAGAAACAAGTGATTTATCAATTAAAGAAATTGCATTTTCATTAGGTTTTTCTGATGAACATTATTTTTCTGATATTTTTAAAAGAAAAACAGGAATAAAACCAACTCATTATCGCAAAAGCACTCAATCATAATATGATTGAGTGCTTTTAACATACATCATTATAAGGATGCATACATACTATATAAATTATTATAAATCCCATCTTTGGCAATAAGTTCCTTGTGAGTTCCTTGTTCTTCTATTCCATTTTCAGTAAGCACAAGAATAAGATTTGCATTTCTAATTGTTGTGAGTCTATGTGCAATTGTAAATACAGTTCTACCTTTAGCAAGCTTTTCCAAAGAATCCTGAACAATTTTTTCACTTTCGTTATCCAACGCAGAAGTCGCTTCATCAAGAATTAAGATAGGTGGATTTTTCAGAAAAACACGAGCAATACTTATTCTTTGTTTTTGACCACCGGAAAGCTTAACCCCACGCTCACCAACATAAGTATTATACCCTTCCGGTAAAGAACATATAAAATCATGTGCACCGGCAAGTTTAGCAGCTTCAACCACATCTTCCTGAGTTGCATCAGGCAATCCATAAATTATATTTTCATAAACAGTACCTGAAAACAAATAAACATCCTGTTGTACAACACCAATCGAATTACGTAGTGACTTTAATGTCAAATCTTTTATATCAATTCCGTCAATTAAAATTTTCCCGTCAGTTGTATCATAGAAACGAGGTATTAAATTACACAAAGTAGTTTTTCCTCCGCCTGACGGCCCAACAAGAGCAACACTATCCCCTTTTTTAATATTAAGATTTATATTTGACAAAACTTCTGTTTTGTCATCACTATAATGAAAACTCACATTCTCAAATATGATATTTCCTTTTACATCAATAATATCTATTGCATTTTCTTTTTCCTGAATTTCAGAAGGAGTATCCAAAACTTCAATAAAACGTTCTATCCCCGTCATACCTCTTTGGAATTGTTCAGTAAATTGAATTATTGTACGCAAAGTTGCAAGTAATGTATTTATGTACAAAAGGTAAGCTGTCAAATCAGCAGGAGAAACAGTTCCTTTAAGCATAAACAACGAACCTGCAACAACTACAATTATGTACAATAATCCTTCAAAAGCTCTGTTAGAAGTCTGAAAACCTGCCATATAAAGATATGCAATTTTTTTAATCCCCAAAAATCTGTTGTTATCTTTTTCAAATTTTTTAATTTCAATATCTTCGTTAGCAAATGACTTTACAACTCTTATTCCAAGCAAAGTATCTTCAACCTGTGAATTTATTTCTCCAACCTGATGACGTTGTTTTTTAAAAGCACTTCTCATTCTTTTATTAAAAAATTTAACTATAACAAAAATAATCGGAAGCGACGCGAACATTATCAACGTCAATGGAACATTAATGCTACAAAGAATAATAAAGGAAACAATTATTTTTAAACTTGCAATAAATATTTCTTCAGGACAATGATGTGCAAATTCCGTAACATCAAACAAATCACTTGTAATTCTCGACATAATCTGACCAACTTTATGTTCAGAATAATACGAATGTGACAACGTCTGCAAATGATTAAATAAGTCACGACGCATATCAGTTTCAATTTTTGCTCCCATAATATGTCCTGTATTTGCCATATAAAAATTAGCTGCCGAATCAACGAGTCTTAAAACAAGATAAAACATTCCAACTTTTAATATGAAATCAACAGTCAGACTTGCAATATCATTGATACCTTTATCAGTAATAGTTCTCACAAGCATAGGAAACACAAGTTCACAAACTGTTGTAAGAGATGCACATATTAAATCAAGAACCAATATAAATTTATATTTTTTAAAATATGGAACAAATCGTTTTAACAAATAAAACATATTCATTTGTTTTTCAGTATTTTCCATCTGATTATCCTCCGTTTATATAAACTCATAATAATATTTTACAACCATAATACTTTGTTGTCAACAAAAAACAGACAAAAGACACTTTGTCTTTTGTCTGTTAAAATTAGTATTATTATACGCCGCTATATGCAGAAAAACCACCATCAACTGGAACAACAATACCATCAACAAAGGTTGCACCGTCAGATAACAACCAAAGTAATGTACCTGTAAGTTCATCCGCTTCACCAAAACGTCCCATAGGTGTATTATTAATGATTTTCTGTGAACGTTCAGTATAATTTCCGTTTTCATCAATCAAAAGTGCTCTGTTCTGATTTGTAAGGAAAAATCCGGGAGCAATTGCGTTAACGCGAATACCAACCTTTGAGAAATGAACTGCAAGCCACTGTGTAAAGTTAGAAATAGCTGCTTTTGCACCACTGTATGCAGGTATTCTTGTAAGAGGACAAAAAGCATTCATAGATGAAATATTAAGAATACAAGCATCTTTCGCCTCAATCAAATCAGGCGCAAAAACCTGTGTTGGTAATAATGTACCAAGAAAATTAAGATTGAAAACAAATTCAATACCTGCAGGATCAAGATCAAAGAATGATTTAACATCTTCTCGTTCCTCATCGCCTATTTCATAGTAATCTTTTGAAGTAGAACCTTTAGGATTGTTACCTCCTGCTCCATTGATAAGAATATCAATTTTACCAAGTTTTTCATTTATAATTTTTTTTGCTTCCTCCAAACTTTCTTTTTGAAGAACATTTGCAGAAACACCGATAGCAATACCACCTGCAGCTTTAATTTCATCTGCCACTTTATTAGCAGCATCTCCATTAAGGTCTAATACAGCAACTTTAGCACCACATTCTGCAATAACTTTTGCAAAGTTAGAACACAAAATGCCACCGCCACCTGTTACTGCAGCAACTTTATTACTCAAATCAATTTTAAATGGCAAATTCATTATTTTTCACTCCTATCCAATGCTTCCCATATACCGTTAATATATACAGCACCCAAAGCTCTGTCAAACAAACCATAACCAGGTCTGCCTGTTTCACCCCATATCATTCTTCCGTGGTCAGGTCTGATGTAGCCATCAAAACCGCTATCGTGATAAGCTTTGATAATACCATAAATATCAAGTGAACCACATTCTGTCTTATGTGCTGCTTCTTCAAAGCACTTTTCACCGGTAATTTTGATGTTTCTGATATGTGCAAAATGAATTCTGTCAGCAAATGTTTTAACGAGGTCAACTATATCATTCGCAGGATCAACACCCAAAGAACCACTGCAAAGTGTAAGGCCGTTATATTTGCTATCGTATAATTTCAAGAATCTTTCAAGATTTGCTTTGTTAGTAATAATTCTTGGCAAACCAAAAATGCTCCACGGTGGATCATCCGGATGTATAGCCATTTTAATTTTAACTTCTTCAGCCACTTTGATAACACGATCAAGAAAATATTTAAGATTGTTCCAAAGATCTTCTTCTGAAATTGACTGATACTTTGTTAGCAAAGCCTTCATACCATCTTTAGTATAACTTGCATCCCAACCAGGAAGAGCCAAATCACCTGTAAGAGGATTCATATCATGAACTGTTTCTTCACGATAAATAAGTGCATGAGAACCATCAGGTAATTCAAAATTCAGATCAGAACGTGTCCAGTCAAAAACAGGCATAAAGTTGTAACATACACAATCAACACCTGCTTGAGCAAGATTTCTTAGTGTCTGACAATAATTTTCAATATATCTGTCTCTGTCTCCGTCACCTGTTTTGATATCTTCATGTACAGGTACACTTTCGATTACACTAAGATTCAAACCCTTCGCTTCAATATCATTTTTTAATTTCATGATTCTTTCCAATGGCCAAACTTCACCAACAGGAATATCGTAAATTGCTGAAACTATACCTGTCACACCGGGTATTTGTCTTATTTTATCCAAAGTAACCGGATCATCATGACCATACCATCTGAAAGTCATTTCCATAAAGCTCATCTCCTTTTATTTATATTTGAGTAAATTATATTACAATTTTTTTAAGAAAACTATACAAATATTGATATTAACATTGAAAATATTGCTATTTTGTTGTATAATAAAAAAAGAGGTGATATAATGACAAACGAACCGCTTAGCAAAATATTATTCAACGGACAAAACTACTTATACAATCACAAAATATTTATACCGGGATATAAAAATTTCAAACTGCATACTCACAATTCATATGAGATATATATTTTTTTAAAGGGTAATGCTGAATACGTAATTGAAAGTAAAACATTCCCTATGAAGCCATATGATATTCTTATAACAAAAAATGATGAACTTCATCAGGTAAGACATCTAGAAAAAACAACATACGAAAGAATTGTTGTTGAAGTAAACGATGCATTCTTTGAAGAGAATGACTGTATAGAATACTGCAACCTGTTAAAAAACAGAAAAACTGATACAGATAATATAATTTCACCAGACTCATCGGATAAAATCAAACTTATGGAGTGTATTTCAAGAATTGAAAAATATATAAAAGAATCTGAAAAATTCAATAGGACTATTGTAAAATGTTCTATAATCGAATTACTTCACATAATAAATACAATCAAAAGTAAAAACGTTAAAATAAAAAGTAACAATAATATTCATGAAATAATAAATTACATCAATAGCAATATATCCAACGAAATAAGACTTGACGATATAGCAAATCATCTTTTTATGAGCAAATATCACTTATGTCGCATATTTAAAGAACATACAGGTCTTACAATCAATAAGTACATAACAAATAAAAGAATAAAACTTGTACAGAATTTGTATGCCGAAGGTTATTCTCTTTCTACAGCCTGTATTAAATCAGGCTACGCAAGCTACTCTAGTTTTTACAAAGCATACATTTCTGAAACTGGCAAATCACCAAAAAACAATATAGAAAATTATAACTTAATTAACGAATTTGAAATACAGGAGTAAAAATATGAAAGTAATATTGCAAAGAGTAAAAAAAGCAAAAGTAACAATAGGCGATAAGATAAACGGCGAAATCGAAAAAGGTTATCTCGTGTTACTCGGTATAGGTAAAAAGGATACAGAAGATGATGTGATTCAAATGATAGAAAAAATAAAAAAATTACGATTGTTCGAGGATGAAAACGGAAAAACAAATCTGTCATTAGAACAAGTTAATGGTAAAATTCTTGTTGTATCTCAATTTACCCTATATGCCGATTGCAGAAAAGGTACACGTCCAAGCTTCGCCGACGCAGCTCCGCCTGAAATGGCAGAAAACTTATACAACTTTTTCCTGTCTCACTGCTCAAAAACATTTGGTGAAATTCAACATGGTGAATTTGGAGCAGATATGCAAGTTGACTTAACAAATGATGGTCCGTTTACCATTTATCTTGAAGTATAATATATTTGGATAACATACCCGAGGATTTAACTCATCGACTAAGCTTTATTAACCTACTCGACTATTAAAGAAACACATGGCTGCCTTACTAAAATAAGGCAGCCATTTTGTTAATTGCACGTATATGGTGAAAATTCAAGACGAATAAAATATCCTTTATCATGTTGACATACAGGGCACATCTGCGGCACTTGTTCTACTTCAAGAATATTGCCACAATTTAAACACATCCATTTACATTTAACATCCGAAACAAACAGCTTATTACTTTTAAGCAATTCTGCAAATTTACCAAACCTGTCACCGTGAGTTTTTTCAATTTTTGCAATTTCAAAAAAGGTATTTGCAATATTTTCAAACCCCTCTTCCCTTGCTTTATTACCGAAACTCTGATACACATCATCATGTTCTTCATACTCGTTATGTTGAGCAAATCCCAAAAGTTCACATACATCATTACTTATATCAACCGGATATGTTCCCGAAATTTCGATATTTTCACCAGCACATTCCGAAAGGTACTTGTAAAAAACCTCAGCATGTTCCTTTTCCTGATCAGCTGTAAACTTAAATATCATCTCAACAACATTCAAATTTTGTTTTTTTGCAATCCCTGCCGCCATTTCATATCGGTTTCTCGCCTGCGATTCTCCCGCAAAGGCTTTCATCAAATTAACTTTTGTTTCACTACTTTTAAAATCAATTGGCAATAATATCTCCTCCTTTTGAGGTTATTATTGCCAATTATAAAAATACTATTCAATTAAATATAAAAAAGCATATCTGCATATGTTGGATATGGCCAATACTGTGCACCTACAACAATTTCAGCCTCGTCAACAACCTTTCTAAGATCATTCATTATAGGAATAAGCTTATCTTTTATTTCAAAAGATTCTTTTGCAAAGTCAGATATTGAGCATACTGCATTTATTTCTTTTTCAAGTTTATCAGCAATTGTATATATATCATAAAGCAACGAAGATGCTTTTTCAGCAAGTTCCAACTCAACAGAACAATTAATTTTAGATGAAACCGCCTGCTTATTAGCAACTGCAACACACATATCATTTGAAAATTCAGATATTGAAGGAATTATATCATTTCGTACCATATATAACATTGTTTTTGCTTCAATACTAACAACTTTATTATAATGTTCAACAAGGATTTCATATCTTGAAACAACTTCTTCTCTTGTATAAATTTTATGTTTTTCAAAAAGTTCAATATTCTTTTCGTCTGTATAATGGCTGAATGCTTCGGGGGTAGTTTTAAGATTAAGCAAACCTCTTTTTTCTGCCTCTTTTACCCATTCTTCAGAGTAATTGTTGCCATTAAAAATAATTCGTTTATGATTTTTTACAGTATCTTTTATAATTTCTTTTGGCGTTTTTCCCGCTTCAAGCATTTCAGTAAATTGCGAAAGTTCTTCAGCTACAATTGTATTAAGCATTATATTAGGACATGCAGCAGAATCGTTTGAACCAAGCATACGAAATTCAAATTTATTACCTGTAAAAGCAAACGGCGATGTTCTGTTTCTGTCAGTATTGTCGCGTCGGAATTCAGGAATAACTTTAGCTCCAAGCTTCATTTTATCAACAGTCTTTTTAACATACTCTTCATCACGTTCTATTGATTCGAGTATTTCCTCAAGTTCCTCACCAAGGAAAATAGACAAAATTGCCGGAGGTGCCTCATTGCCACCCAAACGATGGTCATTACCTGCACTTGCAACAGATATTCTCATAAGGTCCTGATATTCATCAACGCCCTTTATTACAGCACATAACATAAGCAAAAATCTTTCGTTTGTTTCAGGTGAACTTGTTGGGTTAAGAAGATTTTCGCCACTATCTGTTGATATTGACCAGTTATTATGCTTACCACTTCCGTTTATATATTCAAATGGTTTTTCATGTAACAAGCATGCAAGATCATATTTATCTGCTATTTTTTTCATAAGTTCCATAGTTATCTGGTTATGGTCAATAGCGATATTTGTGGTAGTATATACAGGTGCAAGTTCATGCTGTGCAGGTGCAGCTTCATTATGCTTTGTTTTAGCAAGAACACCCAACTTCCATAGTTCCTCATCCAACTCTTTCATAAATGCAGAAACTCTGGGTTTAATTACTCCAAAGTAGTGATCTTCCATTTCCTGACCTTTTGGAGGCATAGCACCAAACAAGGTTCTTCCTGAAAAAATCAAATCTTTACGTTTTTTATACATTTCCTTATCTATCAAGAAATATTCTTGTTCAGGACCTACTGTTGTATTTACAGCTTTTGTATCTGTGTCACCTAAAGCTTTTAAAAAACGAAGTGTCTGCTTATTTACAGCATGCATTGAACGCAAAAGCGGTGTTTTTTTATCAAGAGCCTGTCCACCATATGAACAAAAAGCCGTTGGTATACATAAGGAATTATCCTTAATAAAAGCATATGAAGTAGGATCCCAGGCAGTATAGCCTCTTGCTTCAAAGGTAGCACGTAACCCACCTGAAGGAAAACTTGATGCATCAGGCTCACCCTTTATAAGTTCCTTACCCGAAAAATCCATAATAACTTTCCCATTTTCTACAGGGGAAATAAAGCTATCATGTTTTTCAGCAGTAATACCGGTCATCGGCTGAAACCAGTGTGTAAAGTGAGTAGCACCATTTTCTATTGCCCATTCTTTCATTTCATTTGCTACTACACCGGCAACATTTGGATCAAGTGTTCTACCTTCCTCAATTGTTTTCTTAACCGCATTATATATATCTTGTGGCAATCTTTTTTTCATAACAGTTTCATTAAAAACAAGACTACCAAACATTTCAGGCACATTGCAAACCATAAACAAACCTCCGAATATTTCTAACTAAAAAAGCACTACGAAAGCATTCGCAGTGCCTCATTACACAACAATATTATACATTAATATCTGCATATCTGTCAATATTTTTATACATCAATATTCATATTACTTTTTGTATTTTTCAATCTATATGACAAAGTCATTAATGTGTCAGAAAGATGAATATTTTCGACACAAACATCATCAGGTACATCAATATCGACATAACAAAAGTTCATAAAACCTTTTATTCCATGACTTACAAGTTTTTGTGCAACATCATTTGCTGCAAATTTAGGTATTGCCAAAACTGCAATATCAGGATGATTTTCTTTAATAAAATCTCCAACGGTATCCATATGTAAAACATTATATCCCCCAAGGTTTTGACCTATCAATTCATCTTTAACGTCAAAAACACCTACAATTTTGAAACCTCTTTTTTCAAAAGACTTGTAGTTTATTAAAGCCTGTCCCAGGTGACCGGCGCCAACCACGATTATCTTATGACCATTATGCAAACCTAATATTTCACCTATAGCATTATACAAAGCTTCTACATTATATCCATACCCCTGCTGTCCAAATCCACCAAAACAATTTAAATCCTGGCGAATTTGTGAGGCTGTAATATTCATTTTTTCTCCAAGTAATTGAGAAGAAATTCTAGTTACACCGGCATCTGCAAGATCTCTTAGATATCTATAATATCTCGGAAGTCTTTTTACAACCTCGACAGATACTTTTTTATTTAACTCTGCCATTAAAATTCACCTCTAATTATCTATAATAATCAAATTCAACATCTGCCATACGAACAGTATCCCCGTCCTTTATACCTTCCTGTTCAAGCATATCAATAATACCTTTTTTGCGTAAAATACGCTGAAAATAATTCAAACTTTCGTTATCATCAAAATTAGTTGAATTAATAATATACTCTGCCTGCTCACCTTCTACATTGTATACACCATCTTCATCTACATAAACAACAAAATCATCACTTAATTCTACAACGTCCGCCTCAATTTCTTCTATTTCAAATTGAGTTTCAGGAATGGTAGCAAGTTGTTCATAGGCGTACTTTAAAAGCTCATCAACACCCTTATTTGCAGCAGCAGAAATCGGAAACGCCTTATAGCCTCTTTTTTCCATTTCAATTATGAATTCGTCCACTTTTTCTGTAGATACATCAATTTTATTGGCAGCAACAATCTGTATTTTATCTGCCAAAACACTACTGTATTTTTTCAATTCATTATTAATGAGTTCAAAATCCTCAATAGGATTTCTGCCTTCACATCCCGACACATCAACAACATGTATCAAAAGTTTCGTTCTTTCAATATGACGTAGAAAATCATGTCCAAGACCAACACCTTCATTTGCACCCTCTATTATTCCGGGAATATCAGCCATAATAATATTATCATCAAACATTTTTAGAACACCAAGGTTTGGAATAAGTGTAGTAAAATGATAGTTAGCAATTTTAGGTCTGGCATCACTTACAACTGACAAAAGAGTAGATTTTCCTACATTTGGAAAACCAAGCAATCCTATATCAGCAATAAGCTTGAGTTCAAGTATAATTTCACGTTCCTGACCTTGTTTCCCGCTTTTAGCAAAATTAGGAGTTTGTCTGGTTGCTGTGGAAAAATGGGCATTTCCCCATCCGCCATTGCCACCACGTGCAGCTACAAATTCAGAATCATAACTATTAAGATCCGCAATGATTTTACCTGTCTTACTATCTTTAACCAATGTTCCGAGAGGAACATAAATAATCAGATTCTCACCCGATTTACCTCTCATTTTCAATCCTGAACCATCTTTACCGTTTTCAGCAACATATTTTTTCTTATACCTGAAATCCATAAGAGTTGCCAGATTTGTATCAACTTTTAAAATAACACTGCCGCCTCTTCCACCATCACCACCATCAGGACCGCCTGCAGCAACATATTTTTCACGATGAAACGCAACAGCTCCATTACCGCCGTGTCCACCTTTAACAGTTATATTTGCAATATCAACAAACATCGTAATCCTCCGTGTTTATTAAAAAGATAAAGGACTGTTAAATTTATAACAGTCCTTTTAAAACTTACTGAGCCAATGTATAAACACTAACCTGTTTCTGATCTTTACCTTTACGTTCGAACTTAACTCTACCGTCAACAAGAGCAAATAAAGTATCATCCTTACCCTTAGCTACGTTAATACCAGGGTGAATTTTTGTTCCTCTCTGACGAACAAGGATGTTACCTGCCAATACCGGCTGACCGTCAGCTCTCTTGACACCAAGTCTTTTGGACTCTGAATCTCTGCCGTTTTTAGTACTACCGACACCTTTCTTATGAGCCATTTATTTTCACCTCGCTAATCTGAATAAGTAAATTAAAAATTAACCATTAATTTTTGTGATTTCAACTTTTGTGTAAGGCTGTCTATGTCCCTGCTTCTTGTGATAACCTTTTTTAGGTTTGTACTTGTAAACAACAACTTTTTTAGCCTTATCGTTTTTAATAACCTTACCGGTTACAGAAACGCCATCAACTGCAGGAGCGCCAACTTTAACATCGCTACCCTCGCCGATAAGTAAAACTTTGTCAAACGCTACATCAGCACCAGCTTCAACATCTAGCTTTTCAATATAGATAACATCGCCTTCAGAAACTTTGTACTGCTTACCGCCTGTTTCAATTACTGCGTACACCGAAACGCACCTCCTTAATCAAAAACTCGCCTAACAGGTATGCAACAAATGCATTTTCAACCAATTTCGAGCGGATACCGTATTATAATAACACAGAATTTTATCTTTGTCAACTACTTATTTAAATATTTTTTCATTATTTTTCCGGCTATCGGCGCACAGTTTCCTCCACCCGTTCCACCACTGTATTCCATCATAACGACAACCACAATTTCGGGATTGTAAGCCGGAGCAAAACCAACAAACCAGGTATGTTCTTTATTTTTTGATAAAATAGTCTGTTCATTTTCAGCTGTTCCTGTTTTTCCCGCAACATCAACTCCATAAATTGCAGCATTTGCAGCCGTTCCCTCATCAACCGTTTTTACCATCATATCAACAATTTCAACGGTATCCATGTATGTAGCGCTTTTTTCAAGTGCTTTATAAGAATTCTTTTTCACCATATTACCATTATTATCCCATATACTGTCAACAACATACGGAGTCATAATTACACCTTTATTTGCTATACCACACGTAACCATAGCCATTTGTAATGGAGTTGAAAGTACTTCACCCTGACCTATAGCTGCTGCTGCCTCTTCCTCGTTATTTTTAAATTTTTTCGGAAATGTGCTTAACCCACACTCAAAATCAAAATCAATGGGTTTATTAAAGCCAAAGCGTTCAGCAATATTCAAAAGTTTTTCTCCACCAAGTTTGTCACCCAATGTACAAAAAACAACATTACTGGAAACAGCAAAGCCTTCTTCAAGACTTATTTCACCATAAGCTTTTTCTTTTTGATTTTCAAAAGTATGCGTACCTATTTTAACGGACCCTTTATCATCAAAAGTCATATCCTCATACCCATTTTCAATAGCAAGTAAAGCTGTCAACAATTTAAAAGTTGAACCTGGAGCATATAAACCTGATGTTGCCCTTGCAAGAAATGGTGAATCTTCATTTTCTACCAATGAACTCCATTCTTTGACAAGTTGTTCATCATTAGGGTTAAAATCAGGTTTACTAACCATAGCAATAATTTTTCCATTATCAGGTCTTATTGCAATAACACATCCGTTATTATTTCCCAGTAGTTTATATGCATACTCCTGAATGTTATGATTAATTGTAAGCTTTAAATTATATCCGATTTCATTTCCAGAAGACCCCATAAGCTCTGAAAATTTATTTTTGCCCAATAGTTCATTATTATAAGCTCTTTCAAGATTTATTCTTCCGTAAAGTTGGGAATTATAACCTATTATATGTGAATACATCTTTCCGTATGGATACACTCTGTTTGAATCAACAGTTTCTGCTAAAACAACACCATTACAGTCTATAATACTTCCGCGTACTGTTCCTGACTCACTGTCCCACTGTCTTTTATTGTACGGACTTGAAACAAGAAAATCATTTTGAAATATCTGAATGTATGTAATGTAACATATGAGTGCAAAAAACATAACAGAAATCAAAATTAAAATCTTAATAATTCTATTATTAGTCATTACTTGCTCTCCCTTGCTGAAATTGCCTGTAAAATACCCAAAGAAATGAAACTCGAAAGCAACGAACTACCTCCGTAGCTGATAAACGGGAGTGTTATTCCCGTAAGCGGTATCATCTTAATAACGCCACCAATTATAATAAAAGTCTGCATGCCAAACATAACTGTTATTCCTGTTGCAACACATTTATCGAACCCATCAGGTAATTTTAAAGCAATTTTAATTCCCCTGTACGTAAATATGAAAAACAAAAGAATTATAGCAACACCGCCAAACATTCCCATTTCTTCACAAATTGCAGAAAAAATAAAATCAGAATGAACTTCCGGAATGTATCCGGGTGAACCCTGTCCCAAACCTACTCCAAAAAAACCACCGGATGCTATGGCGAACAATGATTGTGTTATCTGATATCCTTTTCCGGAAACATCGGCCCACGGATTAAGCCAGGTTTGTACCCTTATTTGAATATGATTAAGTGAAAGATAACCAACATAGCAACCTGAAGCGGCTAAAAGAACATTCCCTGCAAGTATTTTCCAATCCGGTTCAAACATATACTCCATAACAATATATGTTGAAAAAAACAGTAACATTATTCCCCATTCTCTTTGTAAAATCAGAAACCCAAGAAACATATATACACAAAACATAATTACATAACGTTCTCTTAACCATCCATAAAACAATTTTTCTTTAAATGTATAATGGCACGCAAGAAAAAAAACAAAAAACAGTTTAATAATTTCAGAAGGCTGAATATTAAATTGCCCAAAAGATATCCAGTTTCTCGCACCATTTACGGTTTTTCCGAAAATTATCGTAAATATAAACAAAAATATTCCTATAGCAAAATAGAGCCATTTTAATTTTGATAAAAATTTGATATATTTATAACAAAAATAAGTAATGTAAAAAGCCACAATAGAAACCAAATACCATACAATTTGTTTAAACCCGGTTTGAAAATCAATACGACATATCATTACAACGCCAAGTGTTACAAGCAAATAAACAATAGGAAACAAATAGATATCTCCCATTCTGCCGTAATATATAGATATGTATACAATAACAGAAATTCCAAGAAGAATTGCACCAATATATAAAATGGTGTATTCACTATCTCCTATAAAACTATGAAGCATTAAAAAAGCTACCATATTTATAAGAACAAGTATAAATACCGGATTCTTCAGTGAAAAAAACTTCATTATAACACCACCATAAATTCCATTTGACCAATTCTGATTCTGTCACCATTATCTAAAATCAAAACATTTTTCTTTAATTTTTTACCATTGATATAGGTTCCGTTTGTACTGTCCATATCACATATATGCCACTCTTCATCCTCATACCATAATTTAACGTGTTGAGATGATAGATAAAAATCATCAATATGTATTGTACAATCTTTGCTTCTTCCAATTACTATTACCTCGCTAGTCATTGGATAAAACTGTCTGACATCAAAATACAACGTATCAGCATCGTTCATTAATTCAAGGTAAGCACAATTTTTGGGAGCCATTCTGTTTTTCTGCACATTCATATTTCTTATATCGAGATAAATCATACGAATTATAGCAAAAATAAAAATATATATAATTGTAATAAAAATATATTTTAGTAATGTTGCAATTATTTCAAAACCAAACCACATATTTATCCTCCAAAAAACGAAAGCCCGTCATTCATACGGGCTTCATAATTATTTGTAAGTGTTATATATTTCATTGTTAACAACAATATTCATTTGATTTTTCCATTTTTCTATAACATCCACAAATTGTTCTGATTTTATAACGTATGACATTGTATTTTTTGATTTATCAAACATAGAATCGTCATTTTCATACCTTTTTATAATATGATATCCATATGTAGATTCAACAACCTCACTTATTTCACCAACTTTAAGCATAAAAGACGCTTCTTCAAATTCAGGAACCATACCGCCTGATTGAACACCATTTTCATCAAGCGAATATCCTTTGCCAACATAATAGAAAACATTCTGATCTTGGGTATACTCTGAAACAAGAGTATCAAAATCTACACCCTCAGCAATCCTACTTTTTATTTCCGAAACTTTTTCATTTGATTCGTTTAACTGCTCTGCCGAAAGCGGAACACCCGTACTCAAATCAACCGTCGCTATTAAAATATGTTTAACTTTAGCGATGTTGTCATCATAATATTTTCTAACATCATTATCCTTAACAGCAACATACTTATCAATCACCTTTTCGCGGTAATGAACTGCTTCCATCATATAATCAAAATTCTCTTCCGTGATTCCATAGGTGTTATTTATATTATCCAAAAACTCTTTTTTGCCACCAAACTGTTGTATCCACTGCTGTTTTAAATAATCAATATTATTTTTATCTTCTTCACTTAGCTGAATATTATCTTCTTTGGCTTTCATCATAATTATTTTATCTTCAATAACCGACTGTAAAGCACGTTCACGAACATATTCTAATGCCGGTTTCCCATCCAGAGTGGCATCCTTCCATGCGTCTGCACCATGCTGCGACTCTATAGTATTCTTCCATTCAGTAAAATAATATTTAAAATACGCTTCATCAACTGCTTCTCCGTTAACAGACACTATTCCGTCATTTTTACCACAACATGAAAGCAACAGACATAAAACAAAACACAACGTAATCAATACTGTTTTTCTAAACATAATACCACCTCCACAATAAATTTTTTATACCGATATAAACATTATAACTCATTTGCTTGATTCTTTCAACATTTTAAATGAATGTAACACAATCTTAATATTTTTTATAATATCTTTTCCATTACAACGAATTGTAAGATAAGGATTTCCTGTTGGAGAAAATAATAACATATCTTTATGCTTCTCTATAACTTTGACAACGGTTTCCAATTCAAGCTTTCTTTTTGAGTCAAATACCAAAACCACGTTTTTTTCTTTTTGTTTAATTTCCGATATACCACATTCAGATGCAATTCCCCGAATCAACGATATCTCTATAAGATTTTCAACACTTTCAGGCACTGAACCATAGCGGTCTTCAATTTCACCGTATACATCATAAGCATCTTCCTGCGTACATATCATAGAAATTTTTTTATACATCTCTATCCTGTAATTTTCTCCCCGTATATATTCTTTCGGTATATAAGCACTGATATTTAAGGATGCAGAAGTTTCCGAACGTTCTTCGAGCTCAATACCACGTACATCTGCTACAGCTTCCTCAAGTAATTTACAGTACATATCATATCCTACGCTATCCATAAAACCATGTTGTTGTGCACCTATTACATTACCTGCGCCCCTGATTTCAAGGTCTCTGAGTGCTATTTTAAATCCACTTCCAAACTCCGTAAAATCTTTTATGGCGCGAAGTCGTTTATTAGCAACTTCCGACAAAACCTTATCGGGCCTGTAAAACAAGTAAGCATATGCAAGACGATTAGACCTTCCTACTCTTCCCCTTAACTGATAAAGTTGCGAAAGCCCCATTCTGTCAGCATCTTCAACTATTATTGTATTGGCATTTGCAATATCAAGTCCGGTTTCTATAATGGTTGTGCACACAAGAACGTCAATTTCCTTATCAATTACCTGTTGCATTATCTTCTCTAGTTCACGTTCAGACATTTTACCATGCGCATATGAAACACGAAGATGAGGCGAAAACGAACTTATTTTCTGTGCAGTACTTTCAATGTTATCCGTTCTGTTATGCAAGTAAAAAACTTGACCGCCACGTGAAACCTCACGCATTATTGCCTCTTTTAAAATATCATTATTGTATTCCATTACATAAGTAGAAACAGGATACCTGTCTTTAGGAGGATTTTCAAGAACACTCATATCACGTATACCAACCATACTCATATGAAGCGTACGTGGGATAGGCGTTGCAGAAAGTGTAAGAACATCAACATTATTCTTAAGTTCTTTAAGTTTTTCTTTGTGAGCCACACCAAAACGTTGCTCTTCGTCAATTATAAGCAACCCAAGTTTTTTAAACTGAATATCTTTTTGTATTATTCTGTGTGTACCTATTAAAATATCTATTTCTCCTCGGTTTACTTTCTTAACAGTTTCTTCCTGTTGCTTTTTCGTGCGAAATCTTGAAAGTAACCCTACATTAATGCCAAAATCAGCCATTCTTTCTTTAAATGTCGAAAAATGCTGATTGGCAAGTATCGTTGTAGGTACAAGATATGCAACCTGATATCCGTCAAACGCCGCTTTAAACGCAGCACGAAGAGCAATTTCCGTTTTACCATAACCAACATCACCGCATAAAAGTCTGTCCATAGGAACAGATTTTTCCATATCACTATAAACGTCATTTAAAGCTTCAAGCTGATCATCAGTTTCATCATAGGGAAACGTTGCATCAAAACTCGCATGCATATCACTTTGCGGTGAAAATTCAATACCTCTTACTTTTTGTCTGCCTGCATACAAATTAATAAGTTGCTCTGCCATTTCAGCACAGTTTTGTTTAACCTTCAACTTTGTCTGTGCCCACTGCGTTCCACCCAACTTATTTAATTTTAATGATGTACCTTCTTTTCCAACATACTTAAACAACACTTCAAGCTGATTTGCCGGAACATACAAAACATCATCACCGTTAAATTTAATTTGCAGATAATCTGATGTAGCACCATCAACAGTCATTGTTTTAATTCCCGCAAAAATACCTATACCATGGCTTTGATGTACTACATAATCACCCACATGTAAATCCGTAAAACTTTTAATTCTTTCCTGATTGGAATTTGCCTTTTTTTTCCTTGATTTTTTTACACTCCCAAATATTTCTCGATCGCTAATCACTGCTGTCTTAATCAACGGATATTCAAATCCACTGTTAAGTTCACCCTTTGTTATAATTATTTCTTTTGCCTTAGGCGCATTTTTCATATCTTCGATATATACAGAGGAAATGTTTATGTCATTAAGAGCATCCGTGATGTTTCTTGCTTTTATTTCAGTTCCCGCAAGTACAATAACAGAAAAGCCTGCCTTTTTGTAGCGGCTTACTGCATCATAAAAAAAATCCGTTTTACCATGAAAACAAATTTGTTCTTTAGCACTGAAATTAAAATTCTGCATAGGCTTATAATCAGGACATGAGGTTAAAATATCATATAACCCAATTAAATTTCTTTTTTCAATTTTTATTAGTGCATCTTTATAATTATAAACCCACTCTCCCGAAACAACAGGTATTTTACCTTTTTCCATAAATGATGTAACTGTTTCTTCAATTCTCATATGCATAGCATCTGCACTTTTACTTATAAGCAATGGTTCAAAAAAGAAAAACAAAGTTTCTTTATTTGTATAATTAATCATAGTAGGTAATTTGTCACCATAAATTAAAGGAATATATTTATCTATAGCCGGAAAAACACCTGTGTTTTCAAGTTGTTCAATATCCTTATATATCTGTCCTTTTTCAACTGATGTAGTTGATAACTCTTTTAAATTATCAAGAAGTTTATTTTTTTCCTCAGGGTTTAAAATATACTCGCTTGAAGGCATAACAGAAACAGTTGATATATTGTCAACTGTTCTTTGACTAGCAGGGTCAAAAGTTCTTACCGTATCAACTTCCGTATCAAAAAGCTCTATTCTATATGGCAAATCAGAATTAAAAGGATAAAAATCTATAATCCCTCCACGAATACAATACTGTCCCTGCCCTTCAACAATTTCCTCACGCTTGTAACCTAAAATATCAAATTTTTCTTCTAAATTTTCAACAATATCTTCTCCTACCGTAAAAGTGAAACGATTTTCTTTAAAAGCTTTAAAATCCGCTGTAACACTTAACAGTGCAGAAATGGTTGTTATAACAGTAAAATTAGTGTTATTAAGCATATAATCAAGTGTATTTAATCTTTTGGATACCACATCATTACCTGTTGTTTCAATATTATAAAAAATAAGCTCCTTATCCAAAAACAACATACAATCCGGATTATAAAATTTCATATCCTCATAAAGTCTGTTTGCAGTAATTCCATCAGCTGTAACAATAACAGATGAGCAATTATTCTTTTGCGCAACAGAAAAAGCGAAGTGCGAAGCTACTGCTTCAGACACACCGCTGATATTAATTGGATTTATTCTATTTTCAATGGCTTTTGTTATATTGACAAATTCTTCAGATTTGTACAAAAGTTTTTCAAAACCCTTATTCACCATATAAAAATCTCCATTTTTGAAATTAATTTTTCATTATACATTTTATATTCATTTATACACCGTTACATACACTTTACATAATTTTAAAACAAATCATGCATAAATATATAATAAATGCAATTTTTAATTGCATTTATCCACAACAAAACCCTTGAAATATGAGTTATTCACAGGTTTATCCAAGTTATCCACAGGTTTTCGTTATAATTTTTATGCAAATAAATATACAGAAATACACTTTACATAATATTTTTTTACCGTTATTTACATATTTTTTGTTGCAATAGCATTGAGGTCTGATTTTGCAAAATTGCCTTTTTTATATTCAAAATATCCCCTTGCAGCTATCATTGCGGCATTATCAGTACATAATACCAAAGGTGGATAATGAAGTGTCATTCCATTTTCTTTTGCGTATTTTTCAGCAAGTTCACGAAGCTTCAGATTGGCTGCTACACCACCTGCAAGACATACATCTCTAACTCCTTCTTCTTTTGCCACTTCAATAAGACGCGAAGCAAGTACATCGCACACACAATATTGAAAAGATGCAGCTATATCAGCAACAGGAACATCCTCATTGTTCTGTTTCATTTTATGAATTAAATTTATTACATTTGTTTTAACTCCGCTGAAACTGAAATCAAGGTTTTCTTCAAAAGATACTCTTGGAAACTTATAGGCATACTCATTTCCTTTTTCAGCAGCCTTTTGAATCTGCGGACCACCGGGATATCCCAATCCCAAAACCCTTGAAATTTTATCAAAGGCTTCTCCTGCTGCATCGTCACGTGTTTTAGCTACAACTTTGTATGAATCGTAGTCATCTATTTTAGCTATTGTAGAATGTCCACCTGAAGCAACAAGGCATACAAAAGGTGGTTTTAAACCCTGTGAGGATATGTAATTGGCACTTATATGTCCCTCTATATGGTGTACAGCAATAAGCGGCTTGTTAAGTGCTAAAGCAAGAGATTTTGCATAATTAACCCCTACCAATAAAGCCCCTACAAGTCCGGGTGCATAAGTTACTGCAATCGCATCTATATCATCAAATGTAACATTTGCTTCACTTAAAGCCTCATCAACTACCCCCGAAATACATTCAATATGCATTCTTGACGCAACCTCAGGAACAACACCACCAAACAACTTATGTTTTTCTATCTGTGAAGCTATTATGTCGGATTCAACATCAAACTTATCTGTACATTTTACTACTGCAGCCGATGTTTCATCACACGAACTTTCTATAGCAAGTATTCTTGTCATATCATCCAATCCTTTCTGCTAGTTTTTTTGTCATGAGTATTGCATTTTCAGTAGGATTTTTATAATAGTTTTTTCTTATACCTACCTTTTCAAAACCAAGTTTGTTATAAAGCGATATAGCTTTACAGTTACTTTCTCTTACTTCCAGATTAATATCTGACAAGCCATTAACTCTGCAAATTTTAATAAGATTCCCAACCAGTTCGGCAGCAATACCATTTCTTCTGTAATCAGGATGAACGGCTACATTTGTTATTTCACCACAATCAACAGATATCCACATTCCCGCATAACCGATAAGTTTTCCATCATCATTGAATGTTCCGAAATAACATGTATATTCACTTTGTAAATCACCTAAAAACATCGTTGCAGACCAAGGATCAGAAAAACAAATATTTTCAAGTTGCACTAATTCATTGATATTATCTTCATTAAGCAAAACAACATCTATAATACCAAACATTCCCTTCATTAAACGAATTTATAACCTGCAGCTTTATAAAGCCTGTTACTTACAGCAAGATTAATCCCTTTATCATCTATATCCTCCGCAAATATAACATCAACTTTTTCTTCATCAAAAGCTCTAAGGTGAGCAAATAAGGTATTAGCATATTCCTCTGCATTATCGCCCATAAATTTGACAACACAGTTATCAGGCAAATTATAATTACTGTGACACAAAACACCAATCTTTTTATATTTATCACAAACAGAATATATGTATTTGCCTATATCTTTTTTGACAACAAAAATTTCTGCATCAGGTGCATAGTGTTTATACTTTACACCAGGTGATTTGGGCACCTCACCATCTTTAAATTCATAATTTTTTATAACATTACCCAAAACATCACAAAGTTGTTCGTATGTTACTCCACCGGGACGTAATAATTTAGGAATATCTTCTGTTACATCAACAACTGTGGATTCAAGACCAACATCGCAAAAACCTCCGTCAATTATAGCCTCTATTCTGCCATTCATATCTTCAAAAACATGTTTGGCAGTTGTAGGACTTGGCTTTCCTGATGTATTAGCTGACGGTGCGGCAATTGGAAGTTCACACATTTCAAGAAGTTTATGAGCAACCGGATGACTTGGCATCCTTACTGCAACAGTATCAAGTCCTGCACTAACCTCATACGGAATTTTATCAGACTTTTTCATTACAATTGTAAGAGGACCAGGCCAAAAGGCGGCAATAAGCTTTTTGGCATTTGCGTTAACTTCAGTAACAATGCCATTGAGCTGTTCAATTCTTGCAATATGTACTATCAAAGGATTGTCAGCAGGACGACCTTTTGCTTCAAATATTTTAAGACATGCACTTTTGTCATAAGCATTTGCACCAAGCCCATAAACAGTTTCCGTAGGAATGGCAACAAGCCCGCCACCCCTGAATATTTCAGAGGCACGGGCTAAATCCTTGACATCGGTACCTAATAATAATGTATTCATTATTCTTCATCACCTTTTAATTTTTCTGCCTGGAAGTAAGTTGTAAGTGCATCAATTACCTCATCCAAATCACCGTTCATAATTGCATCAAGCTTGTATAGTGTTAAACCTATACGATGATCACTTACTCGTCTTTCGGGGAAATTGTAGGTACGAATACGCTCACTTCTGTCACCTGTACCAACCTGGCTTTTGCGTTGTTCTGCAATTTCGTCATGTTGTTGACTTTGCAGAAGATCATACAATCTTGAACGAAGAATTTTCATACCTTTTTCCTTATTTTTTAGCTGTGACTTTTCATCCTGACAAGACACAACCAAACCCGTAGGAATATGCGTAATACGAACTGCAGAGTCTGTTGTATTTACACACTGACCACCGGGACCACCTGCACGAAATACATCAATACGAAGGTCATTCTGATTAATTTCAACTTCAACTTCTTCAACTTCAGGAAGAACGGCAACCGTAACTGTAGAAGTATGTATTCTTCCTCCACTTTCTGTTGAAGGGATACGCTGTACACGATGTACACCGCTTTCCCACTTAAGTCTGCTATATGCACCCTGACCGCTTATACCGAATGAAACTTCCTTTATGCCACCAAGTTCTGTTTCGTTCATGCTAAGTATTTCTGTTTTCCATCTGCGTGCTTCTGCATACATTGAATACATTCTGAACAGATTTGCTGCAAACAAAGCAGCTTCATCACCACCGGCACCACCACGAATTTCTATAATAACGTTCTTTTCATCATTAGGGTCTTTTGGAATAAGCAAAATTTTAAGTTCTTCTTCATAGGCAATTATCTTTTCTTTTGCTTCATCATATTCAGCCTGAACAAGTTCACGAAAGTCCTTATCGAGATTTTCATCAAGCATAGCCCTTGCTTCATCAGCATCATCTTTAGCCTTTTTATACTCGTTATATTTTTCAACTATTGGTGTAAGGTCTGCGTGTTCCTTGCAAAGTTTTGTAAATTTTGCCTGGTCCGCAATTACCTCAGGAGAGCTTATGTCTTTTGCAAGCTCATCATATCTTTGTTGTAAAAATGATAATTTATCAAACACCGTTTTATTCTCCGTTCCGTTTATTTTAAATTAAGTTGTCCAAGTGATGACTTTTTAAGATATTCATTAATAAATCCATCAAGGTCTCCATCCATAACAGCACCTATATTACCCGCTTCAAAACCTGTTCTGTGGTCTTTTACAAGATTATATGGATGGAATACATAAGACCTTATCTGACTACCCCACGCAATATCCTTTTGTTCACCTTTCAGGTCTTCTATTTTTTCTTTCTGCTCGCGTTCTTTTATTTCAAAAAGTTTAGCTTTTAGCATCTTCATAGCAGTTTCGCGGTTTTTATGTTGTGAACGTTCCTGCTGACAGGATACCACAACCCCTGTTGGAATATGTGTAATACGAATAGCACTGTCTGTTTTATTAATATGCTGACCGCCCGCACCACTTGAACGATACGTATCAACACGCAAATCTTCAGGATTAATATCAATCTGAATATCATCGTCAATTTCAGGCATTACATCACAGGATGCAAATGAAGTGTGACGTCTTCCGGATGAATCAAATGGAGATATTCTGACAAGACGGTGAATACCTTTCTCACACTTTGCATAACCAAAAGCATTAACACCTTCTATCATAATTGTAACACTTTTAAGACCCGCTTCATCACCCTCAAGATAGTCAAGAATTTCAACTTTAAAACCTCTTCTTTCAGCCCATCTTGTATACATTCTCATCAGCATTTCTGCCCAATCCTGAGCTTCTGTACCACCGGCACCGGGATGAATAGTCATAATTGCATTATTTTTATCATACGGTTCAGAAAGCAAAGTTTCAAGGCGCATATTTTCCAAATTAACAGTAAAATCTTCAAAACCTTCCTTCACTTCATCCAAAACTGACAAATCTTCCATTTCATTTCCTAATGCCACGAGTGTTACCAAATCTTCCCACTGTGTATAAAGACTTTTAAAACGTTCAATTTTATCTGTCAACTGTTTTGTTTTTTGAAGAACCTTCTGTGCACTTTCCATATCGTTATAAAAATCAGTTTCTCCAGCTTTTGCTTCAAGCTCTTTTATTTCAGATTCAGTACCTGAAATGTCAAAGTGAATCCCTCAATTCGTTTATGTCTTTTTCGAGAGCGTCTAAAGAAAGACGGTATTCTTCAAACTCTAACATATTATCAACCCTTTCATATCTGTATTTTAAAAATAATTATTTACCGCAACATTTTTTATACTTAAGTCCGCTTCCGCAAGGACACAAGTCATTTCTTCCAACCTTATCATCATTTTTTACAGGTTGTTTTTTCACGGAATCATCAGACCCGTGAACTGCATTTACAGGCTGTGCCACCTGTTCACGCTTCATTTCGGCATCGGTTTTCACATGATAAAGCATTTTTACTGTATCAGATTTGATATTATAATTCATTTCATCAAACATATCCATACCCTCATTCTGATACTCTATAACAGGGTCATGCTGACCGTATGCACGAAGTCCTATTCCATTTTTAAGTTGTTCCATAGCATCAATATGATCCATCCACTTATTGTCAACGTTTCTAAGAAGAATAATACGCTCAATTTCACGCATTCTCTTATCTCCATTTTCATCAATACCGAATTCTTCTTCCCTCTGACTATAATATGAAAGTACTGCTTTCTTCAAAGCATCTTCCATATCAATTTTGGCAAAGCTCATTTTTTCTTCACCAAAAGCAGGAACAAATCCGAACTTTTCCATCATAAGGGCATCGTATAAATCCCATGACCATTCATCCGCAAACTGCATATTGCCTGCCACAGCATCAACAATTTCTTTAACTACACTTCCAATCATTGAAACTATATGCTCATGAACATCTTCACCTGCAAGCACCTTTTGACGCTCGGCATAAATAACTTCTCTTTGTTTGTTCATTACATCGTCATATTTCAATACATGTTCACGAATGCTGAAGTTTCTTCCTTCTATTCTCTTTTGTGCATTTTCGATTGTATTTGAAAGTATAGTTGCATCTATAGGGTCATCATCTTCAAGACCAAGTCTGTCTACTATAGTATATAATCTTTCAGAACCAAAAAGACGCATCAAATCATCCTGAAGTGAAATATAAAATCGAGATGCACCAACATCACCCTGACGTCCGCTTCTGCCTCGAAGCTGATTATCAATACGTCTGCTTTCGTGACGCTCTGTGCCTATGATGAAAAGACCTCCCGCTTCCACAACTTTTTCACGTTCTGCATCTGTTTGAATTTTAAATTCCTCATATAAGTTCTTATATGTTTTCCTTGCTTCCAAAATATTTTCATCAGAAGTTTCTGAAAAACCTGTAGCTTCATTAATAAGTTCTTCAGAATATTCCATTTTTCTCATTTTTTCTTTCGCCATAAATTCAGCATTACCACCAAGTACAATATCAGTACCTCGTCCTGCCATATTTGTAGCAATTGTTACTGCACCAAACTTACCTGCCTGTGCAACAATTTCAGCTTCCTTTTCATGGAATTTTGCATTCAATACACTATGTTTAATTCCTCTTCTTTTCAAAAGTGCTGAAAGTTGTTCAGATTTTTCAATAGTCACAGTACCCACCAAAACAGGCTGACCCTTTTTGTTACATTCTATAATCTGATTTACAACAGCATTGAATTTACCCTTTTCATTTTTGTAAACAACATCATTGTAATCAATTCTTTTAAGTTCCTTGTTTGTTGGAACGACTACTACATCCAACCCATAAATCTTTCTGAATTCCTCTTCTTCCGTTTCAGCTGTACCTGTCATACCTGAAATTTTATTGTACAGACGAAAATAATTCTGAAAAGTAATTGTAGCCATAGTTTTATTTTCACGTTCAACCTTAACGTGTTCTTTTGCTTCAATTGCCTGATGGAGACCATCACTGTAGCGTCTTCCTTCCATCATACGTCCGGTAAACTCATCTACAATAACAACATGACCATCTTTTACAACATAATTCTGATCACGGTGCATAGTGCCGTGTGCCTTAATCGCCTGATTAATATGATGATGCAAAAGTGTATTATCAGGATCAGTCAGATTTTCAATATTAAATGCTTTTTCTGCCTTTTTAATACCGGATGCAGTCAAAGTAGCAGTTCTTGCTTTTTCGTCAACTATATAGTCCGCGTCTATATCGTCACTGCTATGAGTTTTATCATCCGACTCCTTTATTTTAAACATTTTAAGTGTTCTAGCAAATTTATCAACAATTTCATATAGTTGTGTTGATTTACTACCCATTCCGGAAATAATAAGTGGTGTTCTTGCTTCGTCAATAAGAATACTATCCACTTCATCCACAATAGCATAATTATGACCACGCTGAACCATCTGTTCAGTATAAATCGCCATATTATCACGCAAGTAGTCAAAGCCTAATTCATTATTTGTAATATATGTTATATCAGAATTATAAGCTTCCCTTCTTAAGTCATTATCCATATCATGAAGAACAAGCCCAACTGAAAGTCCAAGAAATCTGTGAATTTTACCCATCCACTCACTGTCACGTTTAGCAAGATAATCATTAACCGTAACAATATGAACACCTTTACCGGCAAGGGCATTTAGGTACGATGGCAATGTAGCAACAAGTGTCTTACCTTCACCAGTTTTCATTTCAGAAATTCTGCCCTGATGCAAAACGATACCACCTATAACCTGTACCCTGAAATGTTTCATCCCAAGTACACGCCACGCCGCTTCACGTACAGTCGCAAAAGCTTCAGGTAAAATATCATCAAGTGTTTCGCCGTTGGCAAGTCGCTCTTTAAATAAAATTGTATTATTTTTCAAATCCTCATCAGATAAATGAGAATATTGTTCTTCGTATGACATAACTTTATCAACTAAAGGTATAATTCTTTTTATTTCTCTTTCACTATATGTTCCGAAAATTTTTGATATTAAACCCATTATTATATTACCTCTTTTCAGTAAAATACAAACAAAAACTCATTATAACATAGATATTTTAACACAAATGCAAAAAAAATACAATATCATTTATTAATTAAGGTACAAAATTTTCAAAAAATTAACAAAATTAGGTATTGACATTGCAAAACAGTTCAAGTATAATATAATGAGTGTTGTAGAATTACAGCACACCGCCTACTATATCGGTAGCCGGAGGGAGGGAAATTTGTGTCAGAAATCAGAGTTAAAGAAAATGAATCTCTTGACAGTGCGCTTCGCAGATTTAAAAGACAGTGCTCAAAAGCAGGTGTTTTGTCTGAAATCCGTAAGAGAGAACATTACGAAAAGCCAAGCGTAAAGCGTAAGAAAAAGTCAGAGGCTGCTAGAAAGCGTAAATTCTAATTTTAGAGGTAAATGTGTTATGTCTCTTAAAGATAAATTGATGGATGACCTTAAATCTGCTATGAAGGACAAAGATACTGTCCGTAAAAATGCAGTTCAAATGGTCAGGGCATCAGTATTACAAGTTGAAAAAGATAATAAAATAACATTGGATGATGAAGGTGTTATTGAGGTTATCGCAAAGGAAGTAAAAAAACGCAAAGATGTTCTTCCTGAATACGAAAAAAGCGGTCGTCAAGAACTTATAGATGATCTTAACAGAGAAATTGAAGTTTTGATGACTTATCTTCCACAGCAAATGTCTGAGGAGGAAATTGAAGCTTTAGTTATTGATGCAATTGCACAAGCTGAAGCAAAATCAATGAAAGATATCGGTAAGGTTATGGCGGTTATAATGCCAAAAACAAAGGGTAAAGCTGACGGTAAAGTCATCAACCAGTTTGTTAAAAAGCATTTATCATAAAAATACGGAAGATGTTTTAAGCATCTTCCTTTTTTTGTTTATTTTTTAAATATAAAATATTTTCAGAAATTATTCCATCACTTATTATTTCATCAATTTCAGATATATGACACAAATTATTAAGACATGTTTTTTCATACTTACTTTTATCACACAGAAAAACTGATTTATATGATTTTTTTATCATAGCCCGTCTTAATTGATTTTCTTCTATTGAATTATCTGTAAGATAACCATCTCCGGACAGCCCCCTGCAAGAAAAAAACACTATATCCGCATTATAATTTTTTACTGTTCTTATTGCATCTTCACCCGTATATGAATATGACTTATTAATCATATGTCCTCCGGTACATATATTTTTTATGCCCATCTGTCCTAAAACCAATGATGCTTTTGCACTGTTGGTAATTACAATAAGGTTATTAAATTCTGAAAGTAAAGGCACAATTGCCAATGCACTTGTAGAGCCGTCAATCATTATTGTATAACCATCTTTTACAAAATCCACTGCCTTTTTTGCCATAATAAACTTTGCATTGTTTTGTTCATGCTCGCGAAGTGAATAAGGTATTTTTTCATCTGCAGATTTTTTTATTAAGGTAGCTCCTCCATGTGTTCGGGACACAAGTCCTTTTTTTGCAAGCTTATTCAGATCCCTTCGCACTGTAGGTTTACTCACAAATAATTTTTCTGCAATTTCGTCAACTGATGTTATATCGTTTATACTTAAAATACCAAGTATTTTTTCTTCTCTTTCATAAAATGGCATTACTATCACCTCAATCAAAAAACAAGCATAACAATCAATAAATTAATCAATATTTGATTTTATTTTCAATAAACGTATAAAAAATTGACAATTTTTGATTGAATTTATATAATTATATCATGAGTACCAAACGTTTTCAAGTATAATTTAAGGAGATGTCATTATGAATTACATGAACATTACAAATAATGAAAAATGCGAATGCGGAAAAATACATTCAGCACTTATTGATGAATGCATTGTCGAAAAAGGTGCCATAAACAAAATAACTGAAATTTTAAAGAAATACAATTGCAAAAAGCCATTTATAGTAACAGACAGTAATACATATAAAGCCGCAGGCGAAAAAGTTTGCTATACACTCAACCAGAATGGAATTGAATATTCAAAACATATTTTAAACAGCACCGGACTTGAGCCAAACGAAACTGCAGTTGGTTCAGTTATAATGCACTTTGACAAAAAATGCGATATAATAATTGGCGTTGGTTCGGGTGTTGTAAATGACATAAGCAAAATTCTAGCAAATGTGACTGATCGCAAATATATCATTGTTGCAACAGCCCCATCTATGGATGGTTACGCTTCAGCTACCTCCTCCGTTACACGTGATGGACTAAAAATTTCACTTAACAGCAAATGTGCAAATGTTGTAATAGGAGATATTGATGTACTTAAAAATGCTCCGTTACATATGTTAAAATCAGGACTTGGCGATATGCTTGCAAAATACGTAAGCATATGCGAATGGCGTATTTCAAACATAATTACAGGTGAATATTATTGTGAAAAGGTTGCCGAACTTATAAGAAACGCATTAAAAAAATGTGTAGATAACGCAGATAAGCTTCTTGAAAGAGATGAAATTGCTGTACAAGCAGTATTTGAAGGTCTTGTACTTGGTGGTGTAGCAATGAATTTTGCCGGTCTGTCAAGACCTGCCTCAGGAGTAGAACATTATTTTTCACACGTATGGGATATGCGTGGCGAAGAATTTAAAACTCCTGTTGACCTACACGGTATACAATGTGCGATAGGAACACTGATGTCACTTAAGATTTATGAAAAAATCAAAAAAGTTACACCAGATAAAGAAAAAGCATTCAAGTATGTTGAAAACTTCGACTACGAAAAATGGAAAACAACACTATCATCCTTTTTAGGAAAAGCTTCCGAAACAATGATAGCAATTGAAGAAAAAGAACAAAAATACAATGTAAAAAAGCACAAAGACAGATTTGAAATAATATGTAACAATTGGAATAAAATATTAAAAATAATTGACGAAGAATTACCATTAAGCAAAGACATAGAAAATCTTCTTGACAAAATAGAAGCACCAAAAACACCGTCACAAATTGGAATTGATGAAAAAGATAACCTTACAACATTTATGTCAACAAAAGATATTCGCGACAAATATGTTCTATCACGACTTGCGTGGGATTTGGGGATAATTGAAAAATTATAATTGGAGGATATAAACAATGAAATCAACTTTCAAAACAATTGAACACAAGTGTGATTTATGTATAATCGGAGGCGGTCTTTCAGGTACAATTGCCGCACTTTCCGCTGCTCGTCATGATTTAAAAGTTGTTCTTATTCAGGACCGACCTGTACTTGGAGGAAACTGTTCATCTGAAGTGCGTATGTGGGTACGAGGTGCTTCGGGATATTGGAACAGAGAAACCGGTATTTTAGCTGAATTTGAAGAAGAAAATATATACCGTAATCCGACACTTGCTCCCACATTATGGGATAGCGTATTATTCGGAAAAATCAAAGAAAACAAAAACATAACACTATTACTTAACACATCTTGCTTAGATGCTGAATGTTCCGATAATAAAATAACAAGTGTAACCGGTTGGCAGTTGACAACCTATTCATGGCATAAAGTAACGTCAAAATATTTTGCTGACTGTTCAGGTGACAGTGTTTTAGCCCCACTATCAGGTGCTAAATACCGTATCGGAAGAGAAGCAAATGAAGAGTTCAACGAGACAATCGGTCCAAAAAAAGCCGATACCAAAACTATGGGTATGAGCATTTTACTTCAGGCACGCGAAACTGATCATCCGGTAAAATTCATTCCTCCTGAATGGGCAAATGTATATGAAACAGACGACGATATAGATATTAAAGCAAATAATGTAAAATACAGTGAAACCCGTGATCATAAAATTGGAACAAGTGGTGGTAATTTATGGTGGATAGAACTCGGTGGCGATACCGAAGCCATAGCAAATACAGAGGAAACAAGGGACGAACTTCTAAAATTAGCTCTTGGAATATGGGATCACATGAAAAACAGAGAAGATCATGGATATGACAACTGGGAACTTGAATGGGTAGGATTCCTACCCGGAAAAAGAGAAACAGTACGTTACATTGGTGAATATATCTTAACGCAAAATGACATTGATAGCGAAGGTAGATTTGACGATATAATAGCATACGGTGGATGGCCTATGGACGACCATAATCCAAAGGGCTTTAAGGCAAATGCAATTGATGACAAGGCTTCTGTTTGTTATCCTGCTCCTTCTCCATACGGAATACCATACAGATGTCTGTATTCAAAAAACATAAAAAATCTTTTCTTTGCAGGCAGAAACATTAGTGCAACGCACGCCGCAATGAGTTCTACACGCGTCATGGCTACATGCTCATTGTTAGGTCAGGCTATGGGTACAGCAGCATCAATATGCTCTAAAAACAATCTGAATCCGGAAGATTTAAAAGGTGAATATATAACTTTACTTCAAAACACTCTTATGGATGATGGTATTTTTATACCATTTACTACACGAAAAATCAGTACTATTACAAAAAAAGCAAAAATCAATCTAACAGATAACGAAAAAGACATTTTATTTAATGGTATTGAAAGACCTAGATTTGAAGACGATGAAAGTAATAAAATCATTTTAAACAAAGGTGACAGTATTGAATTTTCATATGATACAAAAACACATATTGATACTTTAAGAATTCAATTTGACCTCGATTACAAAAGATTATCTGTCTCTCCAAACAAAAAAATGCGTGTATTTGCACAAAAACTACATGAGGGACTTGATTTTGTACCCGTAAAAGTTGCAAACACTATCGTTAAAGATTTCGAAGTATATGCAGACGGAGAATTAATTTACAAAAACGACAATAACTATTATTCACTTGTAAAAATTAATATCAAAAAAGATATTAAAAATATAAAAGTAAAATTCAATAACACATGGGGAGCAGAAAAAATTAATATTTTTGCATGTGATTTTATTTAAGGAGGTTTTTTTATGAAAAAAATATATGTAGAAGGTCACAGAGGTGCTTGTGAATTATATCCTGAAAACACTTTGCTTTCCTACGAAAAGGCTATTGATATGGGTGTAGATGCTTTTGAATTTGACATATGGCTTTCAAAAGACAAAGTACCGGTACTTATGCACGATGACAACCCTTACAGAACTTGCGGTGTAGCCGGACATCTGCGAGATATGACACTTGATGAAATAAAAAAATTAGATCCATGTTTCGAAGAAAAGTTTGGTAATAAATTCAAAGGTCATGTTGAAGTTCCTACATTGGAAGAAATGCTTATAATGGTTAAAGCTAAAAATCCAAACTTTAAACTTGGTGTAGAAATCAAAGAATATACAGAAGAAACAGTTGATATTGCTGTTGCATTACTTAAAGAATATGGCTTTTTTGAAAACTGTTGGTTCTATGCTTTTAACGGAAGAATAATAAAGTATTTAAAAGAAAAATACAATGCCAGAACAATGGGCTATCCGGATTTCCAGATGAAAGAATTTATATCATATGAACACTATGATGAAATAGGAATTTCTATGGCAATAGCAAAATCAGAAGTGTTTGACATTTATGCAAAAAAAGGTATGCCAATGCATCTATATTGTGCCGACACAAAAGAAGACGTTGAATTTTGTATAGAAAAAGGTGCATCACTTATTACAGCAAATGACCCGACCGCACTATTAGAAGCAGTTAAATAAATAAAAAAGACAATAAGGCTACTATCCCTTATTGTCTTTTTCATTTTGTTTTAGTATAATATAATCATGAAACAAAATTAAAGGAGCGTTTTTATGATTACTATATTCGATAAAGATAGTTGCATAGATATATGCTGTAATAATGAATGCAATTATGTAAAACTTGTTGCACTGGATTTAGCAAAAGATATCGAACGAGTAAGTTCTAATAATTTCAAGCCTGAATTCGTAGAGTCACCTACATCCTCCTGCATCATTATAAAAACATTAAATAAATCATCAAAAGCAGAAATAACAAATGATTTCGAATCTTTTACCATAAAAACAGAAAAAAACAATATATATATCACCGGTAACGGATATTTAGGTACCATGTGGGGAATATATGAATTTTCAGAAAAATATCTCGGCATATCTCCTTGTTATCTCTTTGATGATTATAAAATCGAAAAAAAAGAAAGTATTTCAGTTGAAATAACAGATATCGAAGAATATCCAAAAACTTATGGTTTCAGAGGATTCTTTATAAATGACGAAGATTTACTTACCGAATGGGTTTTATGTGACGGAAAACGAAATATCGACTACCCATTCTATCATACAACCGTTCATATATCAGTAATAGAAAAAGTAGTCGAAACAGCCTTGCGTTTAAAAATGAATTTAATTATACCGGCATCATTTTTGGATATAGATAATGTTCCCGAAAAAGCCATTGCAGACTGTGTGGCAAAAAGAGGTATATTTTTAAGTCAGCACCACATTGAACCATGTGGAGTTTCATATTTCACATATGAAAACTATTGTAAAAAACACGGATTACCTGAACACCCATCCTTTGTAACCAACAAGGATACTATGATTGAGGTATGGAAATATTATGCAAAAAAATGGTCTGAATACGATAACGTAGTATGGCAACTTGGATTGCGTGGAAAAGCTGACCGTCCTGTATGGGCAAATGATAGTGCTGTTTCTGATGATGTAAATGAACGTGGAAAACTAGTATCTGAAGCAATAAATACTCAATACAACATTATAAAAGAGGTTACCAACGGTAAAGCAAAGTATTTTTCTTCTACACTTTGGATGGAAGGTTCATATCTTTTTGCCAACAAAAGCCTTGACTTTCCTGAAAATACTATGATATTATTTTCCGATATAGGCGTAAACCAAATGTACGGGACAGATTTTTATGACATTGAAAGGGATTCAAAATATAAGTATGGAATATATTATCACGTTCAATTTTGGGGACACGGTCCACATCTGGCACCACTTACAGGCATAGACAAATTACTTTATAACCTAAAATCAGCACACGATAAGGGAGATACTTCATACTGCATTCTCAACGTATCAAATATAAGAGAATTCACATATGAAATACAAGCATATTCCAAAATACTATGGAACATAAAAACATTTTCTACTGAAAATTTCAAATGCTCATATATTGAAAAATACTTTAATGATAATTATGAAGTCAAATCAACTATTGATGAATATTACGAATCATTGGCAGAAATAGACAGCAAAATTTTGGAGCATCACGCATCACACCTTTTTAATTACAAATACGACATTGATTTAAAAAACATAAAAAACTTTGTTGTTAAAGATGGTATGATTGCATCAATAGGTAGAAATATACTACGTGAATTAACTGAAGGCAATACTATTCCTCAGCATTACAAGGAAGTATATAAAGAAGTAAAAAAATCCACTCAAAAGCTTAAAAAATTAATTTCAAAAATGAATAAGCTTGATAAAACACTCGAACCAAACAGTTCATTGCACTACAAAATAAAATGGATAAATTCTGCTAATATAATATACGGTCTATATTCATGGTATTGTTCAGTTTTTGAGGCATATGAACATCCGGAAAACAGAACTGAAAAACTCAAAGAATCAATAAAATACATAGAAACCATTTTAGAATACAGAAAATGTGCAGAATACGGGGAATTCAAAAACTGGTACAAAGGTGATAAAAAACTAAAAACCGCCAAACTTATTGATGATACAAAAGCAGCAATATAAAAGGTTATTAAATAACCCCCAAGGAAAACATAAAAATTCCCTTGGGGGGTTATTATTCTCTAACGTATTTGACAATTTCATCTATACATTGTAAAGCGGTTAATTTAACAGGTTGTTCAGATAAAACATCAATTTTCACATTATGATATTTATCATATAAGGATAACCTTTTATTGAGTAATTCTCTCATTTTTTGTGCTACATTACCACGAAGAAGCGGACGTTTATCATTTCTTGAGGTTCTTTCAACAAGAATATCAAATGCAGGATTTATAAAAACTACAATATTGTTTTTATCACCACATAATTTATCCATAACCTCATGATTTTCAACAATACCCCCTCCTGTGCTTATAAGCATATTTTTACCATTACAAAATTCAAGCAAAGTTTCACTTTCGATTTTTCGAAAATACACTTCTCCTTTTTCGTCAAAAATAGCAGAAATTTTTCCGTGTTTTTTTTCTATTTCAGCATCAATGTCAACAAGCTTCAACCTTAATATTTTAGCAAGTTCTCGTCCTATTGTAGTCTTTCCGCTACCGGGAGGTCCTATTAAAACTACATTTTTACAAATATTGATTGGTTTTACATCTATTTTTTTTGTTATATTATCAACTTCATCAAAAGAATATTCAAGTCCACAAAAGTGCTGTTGTGCAACGGCAGCTTGTTCAACAAGCATAAATAAACCATTTTCTGCACGATTTCCTGTATATTTCGTCAATATTGTAAGCAATGTCTCTTTTGGATTATATATCGTGTCAAAAACAAACGGAACCTTATTTATTTTCAAAAATGAAATCGGTAAATTCAATTCATAAGGATACATCCCACAAGGTGTACCGTTTAATACAACATCAAAATTGTTATTTACGTCATCTTCTGAAATTACAGTTATTTCCTTATTAAGGCGTTCTTTTATTTCACCTGCAATATCACAACATTTTTGATAATTACGTGATGTTATGTACACATCACTTCCACCGAGCACGCACTCAAACGCCATCATTCTTGAAACACCGCCCGACCCCAAAACCAAAACTCTTTTCCCATTAAGCTCAACATTACATTTTTTTAATGAATTCAAAAAACCGTGCACATCTGTATTATATCCGCAATATTTCCCATCTTTGTAAACAACAGTATTACATGAGTTATATAATTTTACCTTATCATCCATTTCATCCAAAAACTTTATCACATCAGTTTTATAAGGTATTGTAATGTTAAATCCATCAAGCTTTGAAAGTATGTTATCAAATACACAATCAAAGCTTTCATCAGGATAAAGCTCATAATTATAATTAATATTTTTCAATTTAAAAAGTTCTGTATGTATTACCTTTGAAAGACTGTGTCCCAAGGGATTTCCCGTCAACCCAAAATTCAAAACACTCACCCCATAGATTTATGTATTCCTAAAACTTTAAAATCTTCAAACATATAACGTATCCTTGAAAAATATTTGCATATATCAAAATCAGGTAAATCCAAATCAACATAGAAAATATATTTCCACTCGTCATCCTTTGATGGACGAGATTCTATTTTAGTCATATTAATATCATTTTTTGAAAAATCATTTAATACTCTTGCAAGTGTACCCGATTCATTCGGAAGGGTAAAAATAACACTTCCTATGTTTGCTCCTTGTACTTTAATATTATTTTTTGTAATAAAAATGAATTTTGTTTTATTATTTTTTATATTTGCAATATCTGTATCCAAAATATTAAGTTTATATTTTTCAGCAGCTAAAATACTACATATCGCTGCCTTACTTTCATCTTTTTCTGTTGAAACATTTTGTGCTGCAACAGCAGTATTGATAACCTCAATTTTATCAAATCTATTCTTTTCAATATATTCACTACATTGAGCAAGTGCCTGAGAATGCGAAACAACTGTTTTTACAGAATCAATACTTCCGACAGATGCAAGACAATGTTCAACAGGTAAATCAACACTATGAGTTATAGTAACATCGTACTGATTAATTAAATCATAAACCTCATTAACACTGCCAAAGCACAAATTCTCAAAAGGTAAAATACCAATATCACATTTACCGTTAATTACATTTTCAAACACATCTTTAAAAGATTCTACACTTAAAATATCTTTGTCTTTAAAATATTTTTTAGCAACCTCGTGTGAATATGAACCTGCAATTCCCTGATGACATACCGTTTTTATATTACTATAAAAGATTTTTTCATCAATTTCTTCAAATACTTTTTCATATTTAATAGCAGAAAGTCTTTCATCTTGATAATTGCAACTTATTTCTATCATACTTTTGAAAAATTCAGCGGTCTCTGTAACAAACTCATTTACACCTTCAAGCTTTGTTTTCAAAATATCCGCCTCACGTGCTTTATTTTTTACAGGAGTATTTGTTTTAGCCTTATATTCACGCACCTGTTCAACATATTCCATTCTTTTCAAAAAAAGTTTTTTTAATTCCTCATCAACTGTGTTAATATCAATACGTATATCCTTTATATCTCTCATATTAAATCACCATATCCAAAATTCCTATTGCAGTTACCGATTCAACTACAGGTACTCCCCGTAAAACTATACACGGATCATGTCTGCCCTGTATTTTCAAATCACAATTTTCACCTTTTTCCAAATTCACACTTTTCTGTTCCTTAAAAATTGATGGTGTAGGTTTAAAAGTAACTTTTACCTCTATAGAATTACCATTGGTTATTCCACCATTTATTCCGCCATTGTTGTTGGAAGTAAGTATAACGGAATTGTCCTTCATTCTGTACATATCATTAACTTCACTTCCCAACGCTGCACCAAAATCCTCTCCAAGTCCGAATTCAACCGCCTTAACTGCAGGAATACCAAAAAGCAATTGAGAAAGTCTCCCCTCTATACCCTCAAACAAAGGACCTCCTATACCGGCAGGTACACCTTTTGCACAACAAAAAACTTTACCACCTACTGAATCACCTGACTCAGCCATAGATTTTATAAGTTCCTTAATTTCATCGGAAACGACTTCTGCAGAATTATTCTTTATGCCACCAACACTTTCAACATATGCATTTAAAGTAATATTTTTCTTATACAGATATTGTTTACACAAACTACCTATGCATACCAAAGGTGCTGTCAAACGTCCTGAAAAATGACCGCCTCCTCTTATGTCATTATAGCCACTGTACTTTATGTATGCTGCATAATCAGCGTGAGAAGGTCGTGGAACAGATTTCAGCTTTGAATAATCAGAAGAATGTTGAGAAGTATTTTTTATTATTACACATAGTGGTGCACCGGTTGTTACTCCATCCATAATTCCACTTACAAACTCAAAATCATCATCTTCTTTTCGGGGTGTGGAAAGCTTATCTTTACCGGGTTTTCTTCTATCCATATCTATGTGCAATGCATCGAAATCAATTTTCAAACCTGCCGGAAACCCCGTAATTACACCACCAACGCATTGTCCGTGTGACTCTCCAAATATTGTTACACTTAAATTTTTCATAGAAATATTACTCATTCAAACTACTCCAATCATCAAAAAAATGCGGATATGATTTATTTACTGCATTACATCCACTAAGTTTAACGTCTCCCTCACAACCTACAGATGCAACTGCCATTGCCATAGCAATTCTGTGGTCATTATGAGAATCAACGTGGCCACCACAAAGCTTTTTACCACCATTTATAATAAGGTAATCATCTCCAATTTCAATATCAGCCCCAAGTTTAATAAGTTCATCATACATTGCCTGTAATCTGTCACTTTCTTTAATTCGAAGTCTTGCAGCATTATAAATTTTAGTTTTCCCCTTTGCATAGCAGCCAAGTACGGCAATCACAGGTACCAAATCAGGAATGTTTCCAACATCAATTTCTGTACCATACAATTCTGATTTTTTCACTGTTAAATCATTTTTATTTATGGTAACGTCAGCGCCAAAACTCTTTAACAATGAAACAATCTGCATATCACCTTGTGCAGAATTCAAATTCATATCTTTAATGGTAATTTCTCCGTTAATAGCAGCAGCACACATAAAGAATGCAGCTTGTGACCAATCACGCTCAACTGAATATTCACTTATTAAAGTTTCTTTTTTTGATATTACATATGAACTGTCATTTTCGTCTACCACACAACCAAATTTTTTTAAAACATCAACAGTTATATCAACATATGGTTTTGATTGAAGTTCTGTTGTAACATTAATTTTAACAGGTTTTACAACTCCGCAAAGCATAAATCCGGTAATAAACTGGGAACTTATATTACCTCCTACATCAACCTCATAAAAATCCATATTGCCTTCAACTTCAAGTGGAAGAAATTTATTTATTGGATGTGTATACTTTACACCAAATTTGTCAAAAATTTTAAAATAGTCATTAAGCGGTCTTTCTGGCAAACGTCCACTACCATAAAAAATAGCTTTACTCTCAAGCATAGTTGATACAGGAATCATAAATCTTAACGTAGAGCCTGACTCTTTAGCATCAATATGCACTTCACAAGCTTTCAATAGACTGCTTCCATCTACCTCAACATAATCATTAGAAATTTCTATAGTTGTACCAATTTGTCGCAAAGCATCAATTGTTGCATAAACATCATTAGAAAAGTCAATATTCTTAATTTTAATTTTCATACCGCTTAATGCACCAATTACAAGAGCTCTGTGAGCTACACTTTTTGATGATGGTACACTTACTTCGCCAAGTACATACGAAGGTTTCAAAATAATATCATTCATAAATTTTATAAAACTCCTCAAAAGTGATTTTTCTTATTTGTGCTTCTCCTATTTTATCTACTACAATAATATTAATTCCATCAGTAACAGTCTTCTTATCATTTTTTGATGCTTCAATAAGTTTTGCTAAAGGAATATCAGTTTCGGTCCTTAAATTATACTTTTTTAAGATTTTGTCCAATTTATTTTTCACAAATTCATTTTTTGTTATCATAGACATACCAATTGCAACCGCCTGTCCATGTGAAATGCCTTTAAAGTTATTTAGCTTTTCAATCGAATGTCCCAAAGTGTGACCAAAATTAAGCATCATTCGTTCATATTTTTCAAATTCATCTATTTCTACAACTTCTTTTTTCACATTTATTGCACGTATGATAAACTCTTCAACATCTTTATCAAAATCCACAGATTTTTCCAGCAAATTCACAAAATCTTCACTTCTTATAAAAGCAGATTTTATAATTTCCGCCATCCCACTTGCAATATGTTCGTCAGAAAGTGTTTTTATAGTTTCTGTATCTACAATAACAGCTTCAGGCTGACAAAAAGCACCAACAAGATTTTTACCGTAAGGTAAATCAATTGCAGTTTTTCCACCTACTGAAGAATCCACCTGAGCAAGCAACGTTGTAGGAATCTGAACGTATTTTATACCACGTAAATATGTAGCTGCCGCAAAACCCGTCATATCTCCGATTACGCCACCACCCAAAGCAACAAACATATCCTTTCGGTTTATCTTAAAATTATTTGCCGCTTCATATATCTTCATTACCGAATTTATATTTTTATTTTCTTCTCCATTTTCAAGTATAATGTGATGACATTCAACACCGTAATCCTCAAAAGATTTTTTCACCTTATCAAGATAAAGCGGAGCAACATTATCATCTGTAACTATAAGTACTTTACCATTAAAACACAATTTTTTTATTATATCGCCAGTGTAAAGCAACAACCCTTTACACACATAAATATTATATTTTTTTGAAGAAACATTAATATTTATAGTTTTCATCCTGCCACTCCTTAAGTTTTTTTGACTTTTCCAATAACTTATTTAGTTCATTTCCATCAGAATTAACAAAATCCCTTATTTGTTCAAGACTTTTAATATATTCATCAATTTGAAAAGTCAATACTTCTTTATTATTTTTAAAAAGTTGAGTCCAAAGAGATGCATTAATATCTGCAACTCTTGTCATATCTTTAAAGCTACCTGCATAAAATCCGTCACATTTATTGTGTGCATCCTGCAAAATATATGCTACCGACATTACATGAGGAAGCTGAGAAGTATACGCTATCATTTTATCATGATTTGAATCATTTGTCTCTACTATTTTTGTAAACCCAATTTTCCTCATAAGATATTTTATATATTCAACACTTTCAAAATCCGTATCTTCTGCAAGAGTAATTATAAAAGATGCCCCCTTATATAAATCAGCATCAGCAGATTTAACCCCGGATTTTTCTTTACCTGCCATTGGATGACCACCTATAAACCTGAATTTGATATCTTTAAGTGTTTTGATTTTATTTAAAATAAATTGTTTTATACCGCACAAATCAACAACAATTGAATTTTCCTTAAAGTTATAGATGTTTTCATTAACAAAACTCAAAATATCTTCAGGATACAAGCCTATAAATATAACATCACATTTTCTTAAAGTTTCATTGGTTACAAATGAAACCTCATCCGCCATCTTGTTTTTTTCTATATAATTCAGTACATCTTCATTATTATCAATTGCTATAACGTAATTATCTGTATATTTTTTTAGTGCAAGTCCAATAGAACCTCCAATAAGACCATACCCAACAATACCAATTACTTTTGTTTCTATTTTCATATTGTTCTACCTTCTACTGCAGCTATAACCCTTAATTTTTCAACAAGAATATCAAATTGTTCAACAGTTATTGATTGTTTTCCGTCACACAAAGCTGCTGCAGGATTATTATGTACTTCAATCATAAGACCATCCGCACCTGCTGCAACAGCAGCTTTAGCAAGAGGCTCAACCATCCACGCTATACCCGAAGAATGAGAAGGGTCTACAACAACCGGCAAATGTGTCATTTTTTTTAACATAGGAACAGCACTTATATCAAGAGTATTGCGTGTTGCATCCTCAAATGTACGTATGCCTCTTTCGCAAAGAATTACCTGTTCGTTTCCACCGTTCATTACATATTCAGCTGACATAAGGAGTTCCTCCATTGTATTTGCAAGACCTCTTTTTATAAGTACCGGTTTGTCAGTTTTCCCAAGTTCTTTCAAAAGTTCAAAATTTTGCATATTTCTTGCCCCAACCTGAAAAACATCAACATAATCAAGAAATTTTTCAATTTGCAAAGGGCTTGTAATTTCTGAAATAACAGGCAACCCTGTTTTTTTATTAGCTTCTTTCAAAAGATATAATCCTTCGGTTTCCATACCCTGAAAAGAATAAGGTGACGTACGTGGTTTATAAGCACCACCTCTTAGCATTTTTGCACCAAGACTTTTTACCCCTTCTGCAATTTCACAAATTTGTTCCTCAGATTCAACAGAACAAGGACCTGCAATAAGTGCTAATTTATGAGGATTACCAATTTCAAAATTGCCGATCTTTATTATTGTATCTTCTGGTTTAAAACGTCTGTTAGCCTTTTTATATGGTTCACTAACCTTTAAAACCTGTTCGATAAAAGGATATTTGCTTGTAATAGCACCTGAATCTATCGCGGATACATCACCACAAAGACCTATAATGCATGAATGTTTACCTCTGTTAACCTGAAGAATTAGTCCTTTTGAAGAAAGTTCTTCAGCTATAGTTTCAATTTGTTGTTCGGTCACATCATTTTTTGTTACGATAATCATATTGTTTCCTCCAATGTAGTAAATACAAAAGGCAGCTTACTATATGTAAGCTGCCCAAATGTATATATAATATAATAAAGATAACTAACATACAGTAATATTCATTTTTGAACAACGAAAATAAGCCACAAACACAAAGTAAGTAGCAAAATAATAAAACAAATTGTTCAAAAGTGAATTATTGCTCATTGAAGTAATCTCCTTGAATTTATTAAAGTAATGATAACACAAGATTTATTTGTTGTCAATACCTATTCTTTTTAAAATTTTCAATAAATTTTCACGAAAAATCCTGTTATCTTCTTCCGTTCTTTTACGCGGTCCTTTCGTTCTTTGTCCAGCTCTTCTAACTTTTTTTCCCAAAAATCTTTCAAATAACAGTTTATCCATATTATCATCATTAAATTCCATACCACTATTACTTATAGCATAGGCTTTTTTTCCAATTGCCAAAGCTGCAACACCAAAATCCTGTGTTACAACTACATCACCAACATCAGTATTATTTATAATACAAATATCGGCACTGTCTGCAAATTTATCAACTGTTATTATCTTACAATAATCATCACTTAAAATATGCGATGTATCACAAACCATAAAAACAGGAATTTTATAATCTATAGCGATATTTTTTATAATATTCTTTACCGGACAAGCATCAGCATCTACAATTATTTTCATTTGTTCCCTCCATATTATACAAAAAATCCTTTGTTGCCGGAAAAAAACACAAAATAGCAAACATAGATTATGTATGATAATATTAATAAAACAGTAATAATTAAACTTATTTTTTCAAATTTTATAAATAAAAAACGATAATTCAAATAATCCACCTCAATATCAATATACACAAGAAAATTCAAAATATAACTTTGTATTTAGATATTGATTTTTAACAAACTTTGTTATATAATAATACTTAACAAAACATAAAGGAGGTATTATTCAATGGCAAGTTATGGTACAATTTTATACTTCGTTGTTATAATTGCTGTCTTTTACTTTTTAATTATTAGACCACAAAAAAAACGCGACAAACAAGTTCGAGATATGCTAGCAAGCCTTGAAGTAGGGAACGAAGTTGTTTCCATCGGCGGAATTAAAGGTAAAATCCGCAAAATAAAAGATGATTATATCGTTATTGAAACAACTGCTGATAAAACACCTATAGAATTTGAAAAAAGTGCAATCAAAGCTGTAATCAACAACTAAACTAAAAGTCATAGAGTATTTAAACTCTATGACTTTTTTTATTATTTCATATCATTAATTTTAATCTGTCTTGTATGCTGAGTATGATACCATTCATGTTGATTTCTCTTAATAAATCCAATTACAGCTATCGGAACCCATGTAAGAGAATATACAATATAGGTTATATAACCCCATATAGTCCTTTTTGATATACGTTTTTCAACAACCATAACAAATGGCAACCAGAAAAACTGTGCTATTGCCAATGTCATAACAATAGGTGACGGAACATAGCCATTCAAAATAATTTCAGGATAAAAAAGTGACATCCAACCCATAACAGTTATAACACCCATAGTAATTATTTTAATTGGCATAAACAAATACAAAGCACAATCTATAGGGAAAAATTGTCTTTCTTTAACAGCTTTCCTAATACATTTTGTAAAGAAACGACAGAACACGTCAGCATGTCCCTGCATCCATCTTATACGCTGATTCCATGACTGTTTAAAAGTAATTGGCTTCTCATCATAAACAATTGCGTCATACGCCCAGGCAACTCTTATATCATTCATACAAAGTTTCATAGTAAACTCCATATCCTCAGTAAGACAAGTAGCTCCCCAACCAATATCTTTCAAAATATCAACAGCAACAGAAAAACCTGTACCGCAAAGCTGACATCCCAAACCAATGTTATAACGTGACTGTTGGAAAAGTTTATTAGTTGACCAGAAACCTAAAGAATAGGAATACGATACCCATGAGTCATTAGGATTTTTACTGTCAATATACCCCTGAACAACCTTAAAACCACGTTTATTCTGTTCATTGATATGATATAGAAAATCTTTATCAACTATATTATCAGCATCAAAAATAACAATGGAATCATATTTTCTTTCCATTTTATATATCTTATCAAACATCCATTCCAAAGCAAAACCCTTACCTCTTTCCTGGGTATTGGTTCTCACGAAAACTTCAGCCCCTGCTTCTCTTGCAAGTTTTGCAGTTTTATCCGTGCAGTTATCCGCAATAACAAAAATACTATATTTATCCTTAGGATAATTAAGTTTGTTCAAGCTATCAACCATATTAGATATAACCTGCTCTTCATTATGTGCTGCAACAACAAGTGCAAAATCATGCTCCCTGTCATCAACTACAGGTCTTTCCCTTTTAGGAAGAAAAGCAAAAACAGATATGCAAAAATAATATGCACCTAATAACAAAAATAAAATTTGAATAACATAACCAATCCAAATTAATACGTCAGACATACAATTCCCCTCTCAGAAATCAAATACTCTCATTTTTTACATATGTCACAAAATATTGTTTAATTTTTGTGCAAATAACACACACCACTTAATATACACCATTTTTACAAAAATGTCAATCTAATTTTTATTTTTTTACAAATTTTTTTGTATCAATAGACAAATTCATTAAAATAGTGTAGAATATGAATATACTTATTAAAGAGGTAATTTTTAAAATGAAAAACAAAACAATTTTTTTCTGTACCGAGTGTGGTAACGAATCTTCAAAATGGACAGGTCGTTGTTTAGCTTGTGGTGCGTGGAACACAATGACAGAGCAAAAAGTAAGTAAAAAGACTCCTTCACAGTATTCAACAAATATAAACTCCGAAAGTTCAAAACCCAAAACTATATCAGAAATTGAAATTACTGATGATGAAAGAATTTCAACAGGACTTGAAGAATTTGACAGAGTATTAGGTGGCGGAATTGTAAAAGGCTCAATGGTTTTACTAGGCGGTGACCCTGGAATTGGAAAGTCAACAATTTTACTTCAAATGTGCAAGACTATAAAAACCACGTCTAAAATCCTGTATATTTCGGGCGAAGAATCACAAAAACAAATAAAAATCAGAGCAGAGCGTCTAAATGTTAAAAACCCAAATATACTGTTCCTCGCTGAAACAAATATGACAGAAATAGAAAATACTATTTCAAATACCAAACCTGAATTAATTATAATAGACTCTATACAAACAGTATATTCACCGGAAATAGATTCAACACCGGGAAGTGTAACTCAAATAAGAGAAATTACACTCAATCTTATGCGGATTGCAAAAAGTCAAAACATTTCAACCTTTCTTATAGGTCACGTTACAAAAGACGGTACAATAGCAGGACCGAAAATTCTTGAACATATGGTTGACTGCGTACTTTACTTCGAAGGTGAAGCACATCATTTCCACAGAATTCTGCGAGGAGTAAAAAACCGTTTTGGTTCAACAAATGAAATAGGTGTTTTCGAAATGTGCAATACCGGATTAAAAGAAGTCGATAATCCTTCAAAAATGTTGTTATCAGAAATGCCTTCACAGGTTAGTGGAACTACAGTAACATGCACATTGGAAGGAACACGACCTATTATGGCTGAAATACAGGCTCTGACATCTAAAACAAGCTATCCATCACCTCGAAGAACAGCATCAGGCATTGATTATAACAAACTTTCATTAATAATTGCAGTTTTGGAAAAACATTCCAAGCTTAAATTGGCGACCCAAGATATTTATATTAATGTTGCAGGCGGAATGAAGCTTACCGAACCGGCAATTGACCTTAGTATTGCAATAGCAATAGCTTCCAGTTGTCTTGAGTTTGTTATACCATCAGATACAGTCGCAATTGGCGAAATAGGTTTAACGGGCGAGATACGTTCAGTTACTGCAATTGATAAACGAATTAACGAAGCTGAAAAATTAGGTTTCAAACGAATAATAATTCCACAAGGAAATTCAAAATCAGACATTTCTTCTTCCATTGAAATTATTTCTGTGAAAAATATCAATCAGGTACTTAATCTTTTTAGATAAGGAGATACATAATGAAAAAAATAATTGTTGCAACAAAAAACCAAGGAAAGATGAAAGAAATAAAAGCAATCCTTTCGGATTTGAATTATGAAATACTTTCTCTTGAAGACATAAACTTAGATGTAGATGTAGTTGAAGACGGTAATACATTTGAGGAAAACGCCACTAAAAAAGCCGTTGAAATCATGAAATTATGTAATGAAATCACATTAGCTGATGACAGTGGTCTTTCGGTAGATGCATTAAATGGTGCACCGGGAATATACTCTGCACGCTATGCCGGAGAACACGGTGATGATTTAAAAAACAATTTACTTCTTCTTGAAAATATGAAAAACGAAAACAACCGAAAAGCAAAATTCATATGTTCTATAGCATTGGCGTTTCCGGACGGAAAAATCATAAATGTAAATGGTGAATTTCATGGTCAAATTGACTACGAAATGAAAGGTCAGGGAGGGTTTGGATATGACGTTTTATTCTACCTTCCAGAATATGGCAAAACTTCAGCCGAAATAAGTGCTGAAGAAAAAAACAAAATCAGTCATCGCTATAAAGCCTTGAATAAACTCAAGGAAGAATTAATTAAAATGGAAGGTTGATACAATGTTTAAATCATCTGTACAATGGAAAATTGTAGCAATGTTTCTTTTGGTTGTGCTATCAATAATTATGGTTTTCGGCATTGTAATGAAAGATAAAATATCAGAATTTTATCTAAACAGATTCCAGGAGGAAATTTCCCTTGCCTTTTCATCAGAATTGACAGAACAACTTTTTGAAGCTGAAAAAACTGAATCACCTTTAGAAAATATTAAAACATTGCTAAACACATACTCGGGACGTATAGGAATTAATTCTAACCGTAGTTATTACATTTTAGATATTAATACAGCAGAAAGCTTATACAATTCAGATAATAGCCTTATTGCTATTCAAAAAACTCAAAATATTATATCGGCAATGTCAGGCAAAACAGGAAATAAAGTGAGCAGTGATGACGAATTCATTGATTTTGCCTATCCTACAAAAAAATTTATAATATACATAAGAGACAGTAAATCTGAAGCACTTGATATCAGTCAATCTATGATGCTTATTGTTACTCAGGCTCTATTTATAGGCATACTTATAGCAATATTATTAGGTTACTTAATGTCAAAAACAATTACAAGACCAATAATGAACATAACAAAAAAGGCTGAAGCACTTGCTAAAGGCAGATTTGATACAAAAATAGATGTTAATTCCCGTGACGAAATAGGTAAACTTGCTACGGCATTCAACTATATGTCGTCTGTTATAAAATCGTCTATGGAAGAAATTGATCAGGAAAAACTAAAACTTGAAACTGTTCTCCGAAATATGAATGATGGTGTAATAGCTTTTGACACCAATCAACATATAATGTTCATAAACCCTGAAGCTAAATCTATGCTTAAAATTTCCGATGATGAAGTAAATAAAATCATATTTGATGAATATTTCAATAAATATGATGTTGCCATATGTCTTGCTGAAATCCTTTACCTTGACAATTACGAAACTGTAAGCAAAAACATTGCTATAAACGGACAATATTTCAAAGCATATTTTGCATCCTTTAAAATTAACGATGAAAAAACAGAGGGTGTTGTTGTAGTTATACAAGATGTAACAGAAAGTGAAAGATTAGAAATAGCAAGACGAGAATTTGTAGCAAATGTTTCTCACGAATTACGCACTCCTCTTACTACTATTAAAACATACGCAGAAACTTTATCTGACAGTTCTGAAAATCCTGATGAACGCAAGTTTTTAGATGTAATAATAAGAGAAGTTGACAGAATGACGAGAATAGTTAAAGAGCTTCTTACACTAAGTAGCTTTGACAGCAATAAACTTACAATAATGAAAACAGAATTTATGCTGGAAAATCTTGTGAGTGACGTAGTAACAAAAATGAAATTCCAGGCAGAAAATGATAAATTGACGCTAACATATGCACCACTAATTAAATGCCCACCGATTAATGCTGATATAGACAGAATAGAACAGGTTATAACAAACATAATTTCAAACTCAATTAAATATACTGCAGAAGGTGGCAAAATAGAAGTATTTACAGGATATATATATAATGAAGCATATATAAAAATAAAAGATAACGGTGTCGGTATACCCGAAAAAGATCTACCAAGAATTTTTGAACGTTTTTACCGTGTTGACAAAGCACGTTCAAGGGAAAAAGGTGGCACCGGACTTGGACTTGCAATTGCTTATGAGATAATTAAACTTCACGGTGGAAACATCGTAATAAATAGTACATACGGAGAAGGTACGGAGGTTATTATTAAAATACCGGTTAATATTCAGGTATTCGAACAACAAACCGATGAAAATCAGGAAATCTAACTTAAATGGAGTGAGGCTTTAATTGCCTCACTCCATTATATCTTTATTATACCATTATCAATTTCTTCTATTATCTTTGCAATTGCATCATCTTCATTACTTACTGTATGATAATTTGCAGCATTTTTCGCCATTTTTGATGCATTTTCAACCGCAATTCCAATATGAGCTGCTTTTAGCATTGAGGCATCATTATCATTATCACCTATAGCAATAGTTTTTTCACCTTCAATACCAAGAATCTCCGCAAGTTTATGAACAAGGTTCCCCTTATTAGTTCCTTTAGGTAAAATTTCGTAATACAAAATATCAGATCTTATAAAATCAAAATCAGATGATTTTGGATGATTATTAAGCAACTCTATTGTTCTGTTCATATTATCCTGATTAAAATCACATAACAATATTTTCACAAAATCTTCCTTAACGTCTCTATAGTGACATGTCAACAATTCAAAGCCTTCATCTGTTCTGTGCTTTTCAGTTGCTTCATTTATCTTGCAAAAATAAATTTTATTATATAGATTAATTTCAATACCCATACCTGGAACTTCTTTATCAATGAATTCAACAAGTTCAAAAACATCTTTTGAAATATTAACAGACCACAAAAGTTCGTCAGTTCTGTAATCGTATATTCCTCCACCATTTATACAACCACAAGGACCATTCGGTTTAACAATTTCATACACACCTTTAGCCCCTGCCGGAATACGACCCGTAATAAAAGTAAATATACCACCTTCAGACTGGAAATATCTTATTGCATCTAAATTTTTCTTTGAAACTGTTTTATCTTCCTTAAGCAAGGTACCGTCAAGATCGGTAACAAACAATAATCCTTTAAATTTATCCATAATACTCCTCTACATGTAAAAAATAAAAAATCCTCGCACTTGTGTACGAGGATTAATGGTGCACCATCAGGGATTCGAACCCGGGACACCCTGATTAAGAGTCAGGTGCTCTACCAACTGAGCTAATGGTGCATACATCTTGTGCTTTTCTCAAGCACAAGAGATATTCTAACACAATAAATTTTATTTGTCAATAGTTTTTTTGAAAAAATTTCTATTTTATTTTAACGCGGGAATTGTAACAGGTGGAATAGCACTTCCTTCTTTTCGTCCGCATATTACATCCATTGCAGCAAGCATTGAATCATTAGCAACACCGTATGTTGCAACTACATCATCGAAGAAAGGTACAAGTTCAACATCAAATGGTGAATCCATTGCTACAACAACGACTTTTTTTCCAAGTTTATTAATTTCCTCCGCTAATTTAACCTGAGTGTCATATAAAATGGCATTACACATACCATAAACTATCAAGTCTGCATTTTTTGCCTTTTCAATACAGTTAGCTATTTCCTCTTCGGAAGGCTCCAACGTAAGCATAAGTTCTTCTGTATTTTTAAAATCATAGCCTACCGCTCTTGGCAACATATTAACACTTTGAATATCATCAACAGCAGCTGCAATCTTTTGAGGCTCGACACTTATTGCAAGAACTTTTTGTCCCTCATCTTTAAGTGGAATTATTTTTTTCTTTAATGTTGTAATAGAATTTTCGGCCAATTTTTTTGAAAGAGCCTTATGTTCAGCACATCCAACAGTTTTCTCTGCAACTTCAGGATCTGAATAAGGGTTGTCAAGAATTCCAACTCTTTGTTTTTGAGTAAGTACGCGTCTTATCGAAGCTTCTATATCTTCTACAGAGAGTGTTCCATCTTTTGCAGCAGCAAGTAGCGCATTATAACCTTCATCAAAATGTTCTCTGCTACCTCTTAATAGTACAAGATCACAACCTGCCTGTACCGCCATAACAGACGCAGGTCCTGTACCATAGATATCCTGAATCGCATGCATACGCATAGCATCAGTCATTATAATTCCGTTAAATCCTATTTTTTCTCTTAAATACCCCTTAATAACCTTAGGTGATACCGTTGCAACAACATCATCAATACAATGTGTAACAACATGTCCTATCATAATGCCGTTAACACCATTTGTACAAAGTTTTATAAATGGTACAAGATCTTCTTTTTCAAGGGTTTCAAGGTCTTTTGTAATTTCGGCAACACCCTTATGTGCATCTGTAGCTAAAGAACCATAGCCCGGGAAATGTTTACACATAGAGCTAACACCACCGTCTTGCAAACCGCGCATCATTGCGTACGCATGTTCTGTAACCGCCTGTTGATCCTCTGAAAAAACTGATGATTTCATAGTTTTTCGTCCCTGGTATCTTAAAACATCACATATTGGTGCCTGTACATGGTTAATACCCATTGAACGAAACTCTTTTGATGTGGCCTTTGCAATTTCATATGTAAGTTCAGGGTCCGCAGCTGCACCAAAAGACATATGCCCACTATAAGCAAAAGCTCCGGCTCGATTAATATCATTTCTTATACTACCTTCCTGATCAACAGAAATAAACAAAGGAACACCTGTGGAATCAATTGAAAGTTTCTGAACAGAATTCAAAAATTCAGCCATTTCTCCGGCAGAAAAATATTTATTTGGTTCGCCAACGATAACACTAGCATTATCAAATTCAGCATTTGGGCAATATCTTAGAAAGCCGATATGTCTTTCTTCTATATAATATTTCAAATCCTCTGTAATGTTATCTTTTTGCAATATAGGAACACAAAGTTGCCCTACTTTTTCTTCCAAAGTCATTTGTGAAATAATCTTTTCAATATTCATTATAATTCTCCTTTAAGATAAAATTCTCAAAAATTCATCAATCAAGCTTTCTTGATAACCATCATCATATGTTCCATCGAAAAACTTTTCTGACCCTGTATAAAAAAACTCTTTCCACGATTTTTCCTCCTTACCGGGCATAATAGGAAAAAACAACGCATCTACACTCTTAGCAGCTTCGTAATCACCTATTGCATCTCCAATCATAATAACATTACCCCTTAAATATTCATCGGAAACCGCAACACTTAATTGTTGTTTTTTTGTCCCATTTTCCTGTCCCATTATTTTATAGGTATATTTTTCAATCCCACCAGTTGTCCAGTCTTCAAGAAGTCCCTTTGAAGAAGCTGACGACACAACAACAATATCTGCCATATCGCTTACTTTTTCAAGCGATTCTTTTACCCATTCAAAAGGCGGCATACCATTAGCCGCTTCAAAAAACAATTTATCACCTAACATGCTCCAGTCCAAAACTGATTTTAAAAAAGGTGTTTTGTTTTTTTTATAATATTCCTCTAACGAAGCATTAGAATAACTTGAAACATCATTAACATAATTTTTAAATGATGAGTAATCCCCCACGTTAATACCAACATTTTTCAATTCCTCAAACAACATAAGCTGTCCGGGAAATCTATTTATACCTCTATGCTTCGAATACAGGTTAATACGCTCTCCTATTTCAAACACAGTATCCTTATATTGCTGTAAATTCCAAATTTCTATTGTAGCAGGTATAAATGCATATCTATGTTTTGGAATCATACTGTTAAAAGCAGTTCCGTCTGAATCTATACCAATAAAATAGTTCTTTTTCGACATAAACGCCCCTCCTGAACATCAATATATTATGATTATAAAAATCATATCTCACAATGTCAACCTGTAAAGAAAATCTTGATAATATTTTAATATAAAATAGCAATATATTCACAGTTGCATCATATAATTAAATATCAAAATCTAAAGGAGTTTTTATATGGAATACAAAAAATTAAACAACGCATCAATAATCTCAACCTGTTCAATAACAACAATTTTTAAAAACATACTTATATCGTATGCCATCACATTACTTCTCTTTCTTATATTTGCCTTTGTAATTACATTTACATCTATGTCTGTAAACACAATATCTGCAATTAGTGTAACAATAATAATAATCAGCATTTTAACAGCAGGTATACTTAATGGCAAAAAAACAAATGAAAAGGGATGGCTTACAGGATGTATTACCGGATTTATATATATGTTATTTCTTTATATTATTGGTGGAATAATTTATAAAAACTTCTACATAAGTACAAACGGAATAATAATGTGTATTTTAGGAATATTTACAGGAACACTTGGTAGTATTATAGGTATAAATAACAAAAGGTAATATAATAACGGTATAAAATAAATAAAAATTACAAAATATAGTGTTTTTACATTCATAATATAACAAAATGCTTGACTATTTGCCGTAAAAGTACTATAATATACTTATGTTTTTTTAAGGAGGAATTACAAATGACATCAAAGTCAAAAAGTCTTACAAAGCTAATGCTTGCAATTATCATTATAGCAATGCTTGCTTATGTAGCTTTCTTTGGAGTACAAATCGGTAATGGTTTTATCGGTGGTGCTCTTAACATGGAGAAATCAGGCATAAAGCTTGGTTTTGACCTTAGCGGTGGTTCTGTTATTACATACGAAGCAGCTACAAACGATGTATCTGATGAAGGTATGGAAATAGCAATCAGCATGCTTCAGACAAGACTTACAAATCTTGGATACACAGAGGCAACTGTTACAAAACAGGGTGAAAAAAGAATAAGAATTGAAATACCGGGTGTTTCAAACGACGAAGCAATTGAAAAGCTTGGCACACCGGGTAAACTTACTTTCCGCAATGGCGCAGGTGAAGTGCTTATGGAAGGTACAAACGAATTCGTTAAAACAGCATCTGCACAGTTTGATGCAAATGAGCTTGGCAACTTTGTTGTTTTGGAATTTACTAAAAAAGGTCAGGAAGCTTTTGCATCGGCAACAGGCTCTGTATTTGGTTCTGAGGATCCTCGTCTTTACATCTATCTTGATGAAGAGGTTCAGTCAGCTCCTACCGTACAGGAAGTTATTAACAGTGATACCTGCCAGATTACAGGTGATTTTACACCTGAACAGGCTTCATGGTTAGCAAACACAATTAAACAGGGTCAGATGCCTTTTAATCTTGAACTTAAATCAACAAGCAGCGTAAGTGCTTCACTTGGTGAAAGAGCTCTTGCTACAAGTATGATGGCTTGTGGAATCGGTATTTTGCTTGTTATGTTGTTTATGCTTTTGTTCTACAGATTACCTGGTTTCATTGCATCACTTGCATTGGTTGCTTATACATCAATAATGCTTCTTGTTCTTTGTGAATTTGAAACAATTACAAACACAGTTATCAACCTTACTCTTCCCGGTATAGCAGGTATTGTTCTCGGTGTTGGTATGGCAGTTGATGCTAACGTAATTATTTTTGAAAGAATTAAAGAAGAACTTAGAGCAGGTAAAACTGTTGGTGCATCTACTGATTCCGGCTTCAAAAGAGCTTTCACAGCAATTTTGGACGGTAACGTTACAACATTCATTGTTGCATTGATTCTGTTCATATTCGGTACAGGTACTATTCAGGGATTTGCTGTTACACTTGGTCTTGGCATCATAATCAGTATGTTTACGGCTATTGTTGTAACACGTTTCTTGCTAAAATCACTTATCGGTCTTAACATAAGAAATCCGAAGCTTTATGGTGCTTCATTGAGAGGAGGCAAACAGGATGCTTAATGTAATTAAATCAAAATGGATTTGCCTTGGTATTTCAATTGTAATTATTTTGGCAGGTATTGTAAGCTTTTTTGTTCAGAATGGTTTTAACCTTGACATCGACTTTACAGGTGGTACAACAATCACTGTAAATATGGAAGGTAAGGACATCAAAACAGGTGATATTGAAGCTTTAATTAAAGACACTCTTGGCTTTGCTGCTTCAAATGTTCAAAAAGCAGATGGTAGTTTAATTATTAACATCAGCACACCTAAAGACATAAACAAAGATGTTGCTCTTTCTCCGGATGACAGAGTTAAACTTTTCAATGCTATTAAAGACAAGTATAAACTTTCTGACAAAGCACTTACAGATTATGACAGTATTGATGCTACAATCGGTAAAGAGCTTCAGTCAAGTGCAATACTATGCTGTGTTCTTGCTCTTATTTGTATGCTTATATACATTACAATAAGATTCGAGCTTGGTTCAGGTATTGCTGCAGTTCTATCACTTGCACACAACGTATTGATACTTCTTTCAATTTATGCAATTTTCCAGTTAAATATTAACACAACTTTTATTGCGGCTATACTTACTATTGTAGGTTACTCAATAAACGATACAATTGTTACATTTGACCGTATCAGAGAAATTGGTCTTAAAACAAAGAAAACTGCATTTACTGATATTGTAAATCGCGGTGTTTCTGAAACTTTGAAACGTTCAATCTACACATCTGTTACAACTCTTCTTACAATTATAGTTTTGTATGTTGTTGGTGTACAGTCTGTAAAAGAATTTGCTTTGCCTATTATAATCGGTATTGTTATAGGCACATACTCCTCTATTTTCATTGCCAGCCCAATTTGGTCAATGTTTAAAAAAGAGAAGGCAACAAAGTAATTTTTGTTTAATAAGCTGTCACCAATTTACGGTGACAGCTTACTTTTTATCTTATAAAAAATTACTACTTTTATTTTGTAATTACAAAATACATTGTTAATATACAGGTAAGGAGGAAAACAATGAAAAGAGAAAAACTCGGAAGTCGTCTCGGTTTTATACTATTAAGTGCCGGTTGTGCAATAGGCATTGGTAATGTATGGAAATTTCCGTATATTGCAGGAGAATACGGTGGCGGAATATTTGTACTTATATATTTATTATTCCTGCTTATAATGGGCGTTCCTGCAATGACAATGGAATTTGCCGTAGGTAGAGCTGCACAAAAAAGTCCTGCCAAAATATACACAGAGCTTGAAAAAAAGGGGCAAAAATGGCATTGGCACAGTTACATTGCAGTAGCAGGCAATTACCTTTTGATGATGTTTTATACTATTGTAGCAGGTTGGATGGTGCAATATTTTGTATCTATGGCAAAAGGTGATTTTACAGGCTTGGAAGCTAATCAGATTGGCTCATACTTTAATGATGTTCTTGCGAACCCAATTACACTTTTGATTTACACCTACATTGTAATAATAATCGGATTTGCAGTATGTTCAGGCGGTGTTCAAAAAAGCCTTGAAAAAATAACAAAATATATGATGCTTGCCCTTCTTATAATTATGGTTGTTTTAGCAGTAAACAGCATATTTTTAGAAGGCGGAAAAGAAGGTTTGGAATTTTACCTTGTTCCAAATATCGACAAAATAAAAGATGTAGGTATTTTCAAGGTAATAGTAGCGGCTATGAATCAGGCATTCTTTACATTAAGTATAGGTATAGGTTCAATGGCTATTTTCGGTAGTTATCTTGATAAAGACCGTTCACTTCTTGGAGAATCTGTAAACATAGCTGTTTTAGACACTTTTGTTGCAATTTCATCAGGACTTATTATTTTCCCTGCCTGCTATGCTTATGGCATTCAGCCTGATAGTGGTCCTCCGCTTATTTTCATAACATTACCTAATGTATTTAACCATATACCATTTGGTCAATTCTGGGGAAGTCTGTTTTTTGTATTTTTGTCATTTGCAGCTTTATCAACTGTATTTGCAGTATTTGAAAACATTATTTCCTGTACAATGGATATCACAAACTGGAGCAGAAAGAAGGCATGCTTTATAAACTGCATCGCTATGTTTGTACTTACTCTTCCATGTATATTTGGTTTTAATATTTTAAGTGGGTTCCAACCACTTGGCGCAGGCTCAAATGTCCTTGATCTTGAAGATTTCATTGTAAGTAATATTCTTCTTCCTTCAGGTTCACTGATATTCATTCTATTCTGTACAAGCAGATGGGGTTGGGGCTGGAAAAAATTTACTGAAGAAGCAAATCAGGGTAAAGGTTTAAAAGTTAAAAACTGGATGCGTATTTATATGACATATATTCTACCTGCAATAGTATTTATTTTATTGGTTGTTGGAATTTTATCTAAATTCAACATAATTCCTGTTTAAATAAATGAGGTGTAGCATTTTGCTACACCTCATTCTTTTTTATTTTGTATTAACATTTATATACTTGGCTTCAAGTTTTGAATACATAATCTTTTGACTGCTATATAAGCCATAGTAACCCGACATCATATAACTTACACCGCAAACCATAGCAAAAATAACTATAGAATTTGACCCAAACACTTCAAGTGCCAGCATTATAGAAGCAAAAGGACAGTTTACAACGCCACAGAAAAGAGTAACAAAACCGATTGCTGCACCAAACCCAGGATCTAAGCCAATAAGTCCGCCAACAACACATCCGAATGTAGAACCAATAAAAAATGTAGGAACAATTTCTCCGCCCTTAAATCCTGCAGAAATAGTAATTACCGTAAATATAATTTTAATCAAAAATGCCTCAGGTTTAGCTACCCCCTCCATTGCCCGGGAAATAACTTCCATGCCTGCACCGTTATAATCTGTTGTACGAACCAATAAAGTTAAGACTATAATTACACAACCTCCGATAATTGCTCTTAAATAGGAGTTTGGAATTCTTTTTTCAACAAATTTTGTAAAATATTTAATTGATGAGCAAAACAAAATACTTACCAAAGCACAAAGAATAGCAAGTATTATAGCTTTTAAAAAAATATCAATTTGATTTTGCGGAAATAAAATATTTGAAAATTCAACAGGTTTGACACCAAAAAACAAAGCTATATTAAATGCAACAACAGCAGATAAAATACACGGCACAAGTGCCACATAATATATAACACCTACACTTATAACCTCAAGTGCAAAAAAAGTTGCTGTTAGCGGAGTTCCAAACAAAGCAGCAAACACACCACTCATACCCAGCATAACAATCAAGTGCATATCCTTTTCATCAAGTCGAAATATTTTACCCAATTGATAACCTATACTTCCGCCAAGCTGCAAAGCTGCTCCTTCTCTACCTGCTGAACCACCAAGCAAATGTGTTATAACAGTACTGACAAAAATAAGAGGCGCCATAAGTATAGGAACCTTTTTATCAGTACGTACAGACTCAATTACCCTGTTTGTCCCTTCCTTTACTTTAAGGATTTTATACAAAGCGACAATAAAAACACCACCTACTGGCAAAAGAAGAATCAACCAATTATGACTCATTCTAATTTCGGTAACATAATCCACACTTTTGTGAAAAGCAGTTCCAACCAAACCACCTGCAACACCAACAACAAATGCTATAAAGCACCATTTTAAAAATGTAACAACATATTTTGTCGAAGATTTAATTTTTTTTACAACAACATCCTTCATAGTCACACCTCATAAAGCTTCATTTGTAAATCATAAGGTTGCGCCTTATATGTAACAGATGAAATTTTTGAACCACTTACACCATACTTTGGATTATACCCAAAAAGGTTAATATATTTATGTAAATCATCATCTTCCTGTGCCATTGCCTTTAATACCTCAACTAATGCTAAAGTATCATCAATTGCTCGGTGACTATTTACAACCTTATCTGACAGATTATATACTTCTATTGCATTTTCAAGCTTATGAGGGTATTCATGTCTGTCTTTATATATTGTATAAGCATCAAGCATATTTATTTTCTTCAAGATATACGTAAGATTATTTTCCAAAAGAAAATAATATATAAAATTCATATCAAACTGGGCATTATAAGCTATAACAAGTATTTTTTCATCTGCAAATAAATTCGAAAACATTTCTGAAACTTCAAAGGATGTCTTACCTTCATTTTCAAGCATTTCATCAGTAATTCCTGTAAGCTGCTGAATTTGTTCAGGTATTTTTTTACCATAAGGCAACTTGATAAATTCATCAAGTTGATCAGTAACAATTATATTACCATTACTGTTTACAACCCGTATAGCAGAAAGTTCTATAATTTTATCATTTTTAAAATCAAGGCCTGTAGTTTCTGTATCAAGAACAACCAGACTGTCATAATCAGAAAATAAATTATCTAACATCATCATCTTCCTTACACTCAAGTATAAAAAAAACGCTTAATTAATATTAAGCGTTTGGTGCAGGTGGTGGGAGTCGAACCCACACGGTATCACTACCACAGGATTTTGAGTCCAGCGCGTCTGCCAGTTCCACCACACCTGCACAATATTATGTCGTCTCATCAACAACATTAATATTGTACTATACTTTTTAAAAAAAATCAAGTCTTTTTTCAAATTTTTTTAAATTATTTTATATATAGTCCATCATATGCTACGTTTACTGAATAATTTCTTTTAAGTGCAGAAAAATATTCCTCTAACTGTGCATGATTCATTCCTCTGCAATCAATATGAGTTATATATATAAGTGTATCTGAATCAATAGTGCCGTTTTCATACAGTTTATCCATATTTTCAACACATCTTGAAACATCCATATGATTAGGAACACTTTCCTCTATTGGTCTTTCACGTGGATATGTACATTCACTTATAAAGATGTCAAGCTTATAATTTTTCAGAAAATCAAAAGTTTCATCAATATAATATCCACTGTCAACACCATAATATAACATTCTTCCGTCTTTTAGTTTTATAAGGTAATTTGCAGAATACTTTTCAACTTGTGTAGAATGCATACCTTTTAAAGCTATAACATCAAGCTCATCAATGTGATAAACTTTTCCATATTCAAGCCTTATAAAATTTACATTTTCCGTTGACCCGTATTTATCCATTATATAGTCAAAAGCTTCCTCTGAAAAATAAATATTAAGAGTGTGCTTAGGCATATTTGCACCTATTTTTCTTGACCAGAAAAGACGTTCATTGAAATGGTCATTATGCACATGAGTGAACAAAAAATGTTCAACATCATATAAATCATCCTTTAATTTTGCGGATGTTGCAACAAAATCCTCACCAATATCAATCATTACTTTTTCATTTACTCTAAAAGCTGAACGTGAACGAAACTCCTTTCCTCCTACTTTGCGTGCATTTTCACAAACCGCACATTTGCAAAATGGTGAAGGAACACCTGTTCCACCGCTTGTACCCCAAAATCTTAAATTTTTACTCAAAAATAATCACTCCAATATTTATAAATCTGCATTATGGTATTTTTTCATTACATACTTAAAACCGTGTTCTATATAATCTTTCATACACTCATCAAAAACAGGGCTCATCCCGCCTTTACCTGAAAGGTTTGGTCTCACTGCTGTATCATAAGGCATTGCTTCCCAAAGCATTTGATCTTTAATTGCATCAAAGGCCTTTCTACCCTTTTCGGAAGATACAAACATTTTAGAAAGACCTGCATACGGATTTATTTTACAGTCGGTATCTTCAATTTTCCAGTAATCACCTATTGAAATGTCAGTAAAACGCTTCATATAAGCATATTTGCAAGTATTGCAGGTTGTTCTTGTAAAGTTTTTACTGCCAAACATTCTTCTGTACGGGTCATCGTTTGTAGGAACAACATAATTTTTTGATTCGTCATCAAATTCTATACGTACAAACTTATTACCCCACCCGTCTGTTTTATCACGAAAATCGAAAAACTTAACCTTTGAACCGTTCTTTTCCTCAAGAATTTTTACATATTCAGCAAACATTTTAGGAGGTGTAGCACCATAACAAATAAGCCCAACAGACAAAAGATTTTCATAGTCCTTACCAAGATATGCGTACAAACCTGCAAGTTGACAAGGTGTACCGCTATACAGAACAAATCTGCCGACATCAAGATTTTTCTTTGCATCCTTATACGTATATTCAGGATTGCTCTGAACGTATTTAGAACATCTTATAGGTTCCATTTCTTTCGTTGTTTCCGCCTTAATATGCTTAACAACCATATTTTCATCATAAACTGCACCGTATACAACGCCGCCCTGCGACAGTGCATACTTTGCAAGAAGATAAAACATTCCTCCTGACGTACTTTTAACAGTTGCTTCCTCAAAGCCCTGTGATGCATATATATCCATATCTTTATCCGAAAAAGTTTCAGGCACAAAAACATTATCATTATACTGACATTTTTTCTGACAAAGTCCGCAACCTATGCATTCTTCCTGATTTATAACAGGATACAAATATCCATCATCACCATATTCCATTGTTATAGCCTTTTTAGGGCATACATTCATACAAGCTGTACATCCGCAACATTTATCAATACTTTCGTAAACTCTTTCTATAGCCATAAAAATCACCTCTATGATATTATACAGCATAGAGGTGATAAAATCAACAAACAATATTACGAATTTGAAATTCTCTTATTAATATTCTGCATCTTTGTATCGGTTTTTGCAATAATATCTGCACACATACGAAGTTCATCAAAAATTTCATCTGCATTTTTTATATCTTTTTTGTATTTCATTTTATGTTCAAGACTTGCCCAAAAATCCATAGCAATTGTACGAAGCTGAACTTCAACACGCATATTCTGTTTTCTATTTGAAAAGAAAACCGGTACTTCTACAATCATATGATAGCTTCTGTATCCATTTTCCTTAGGATTTTTAATATAATCCTTTACCTCAACAAGCTTAACATCATCCTGACTTACAAGCATATGTGCAACCTCATAAATATCATCGATAAATGAACATATAACCCTTATACCTGCAACATCATTGATATTTTCCAAAACAGATTCTATATTAATAGGAAAATCCTTACGGTACAATTTTTCAATTATACTTTCCGGTGATTTTATACGACTTTTAATCATTTCTATAGGATTTCTGTTGTGCATTGTTGAAAGTTCATCATTTAAAATTTCAAATTTAGTCTGAACCTCTTTTATAGCACAATTATACATCATCATAAATTGTCTGAAACGCTTATATTCACCAAAAGATTCTTCAATTTTTTTAATATTTTCCCTATCTAGATTTATATATTCAGCCATGTCAATACCTCTTCTGATTTCTTATATGCTAATTATATCATTTTTTGATTTATAGTCAACCGAAAAGCATAAACTTTAATATTTTGTTAAAAATTTTATTGACAAATCCTTTTAAATAATATATAATTTAATCAGTAAAAGGGAGTAGTTGGCATCTTATGATGTTGAAACAATCGTCATCACTGTTGCGGTTTGCAACACGGTTTTTCATTAAACAGCAAGACTTTTATTGATTATACCATCAATAGAAGTCTTGTATTTTTTTGTTCTGTTGATGAAATCCGGGAGGCGTTTTTATGGAGTATGTATGGTTGATTTTAGGTTTTGTGCTACTCATCAAGGGTGCAGACTGGTTTGTGGACGGTGCATCAGCACTTTCTAAAAAATTTGGCATCCCTTCTATCGTTATAGGTCTTACTGTTGTGGCGTTCGGTACATCAATGCCCGAAGCATCGGTCAGTATTTCTGCGGCATTAACACAAAATAGTGGTATCTCTGTAGGTAATGTTGTTGGCTCTAATATCTTTAACCTATTGGTTGTAGCAGGATTAAGCACAGTTTTCTGCCCAATTAACGTTGACAAATCAATTATCAAAAAAGATATGCCATTTTCTCTGTTACTTGCTTTAGTACTGTTATTCTTGACTTTCAATGTATTTCCGGGCTCTATAGAAGATAATGTAATCACAAGAGCAGACGGTATAATCTTACTGTTGTTCTTTGTTATATTCATGTTTTACACTGTTAGTTCAGCATTATCAGCTCCTGCAGTTGAAGAAGATGACAACAAAAAAGCAATGCCAATATGGCAACAGCTGTTTTTTATTGCAATTGGTCTTGCAGGAATATGCTTTGGAGGTAATCGAGTTGTTGCAGGTGCAACCGAAATTGCAAGAACATTTGGTTTAAGCGAAAGCCTTATTGGTCTTACAATTGTTGCTATAGGAACATCACTTCCCGAACTGGTTACATCAATAGTTGCTGCAAAAAAAGGTGAAAGCGATATTGCTATAGGTAACGTTATTGGTTCTAATATCTTTAACATTGCATTTATTCTTGGGGTTTCTTCTCTAATTACTCCTATCACAATCCATACACAGGATATCTTAAATTCCATGTATGACATTGTTATATTGGCTATCGTGACATTAATTTGTTTTATTCCAATTATAAAAACAAAGAAAATTTCCAGAGTTATAGGCGGGATAATGGTTATTACCTATATTGCATATACGATTTATATTATAATGAGATAACTATATATTGATAAAAATCAGGAGGTATTTTATGGAATACGTATGGTTAATTTTAGGTTTTGTTCTGCTTATTAAGGGTGCAGACTGGTTTGTTGACGGTGCTTCGGCACTATCAAAGAGATTCGGTATACCCTCAGTTGTTATCGGGCTTACTGTTGTTGCATTCGGTACATCTCTACCCGAAGCTTCAGTAAGTGTTTCTGCAGCACTAAGCGGAAGCAGCGGTATATCAATAGGTAATGTTGTTGGTTCAAACATATTTAACTTGTTGGTTGTAGCTGGGTTAAGTGCAATATTCTGCCCAATTAATGTTGACAAATCAATTATCAAAAAAGATATGCCATTTTCATTTATAATCACACTGGCACTTCTTTTCTTAAGCTTCAGTGTATTTCCGGGTGCTGACAGTGATAATATTATTTCAAGAGCAGATGGTATCATATTATTATTGTTCTTCTCAATATTTATGTATTACACCACAAATTCTGCACTTAGCTCACCTACCCCACAGGAAGATGAAAATGAAAAGCTTATGCCATTGTGGAAACAACTTTTATTTATAGTTATAGGTCTTGCAGGTATAGTTATCGGTGGTGACAGAACAGTTGAAGGTGCTAAAGAAATTGCACTTAACTTCGGTATGTCTGAAAGTCTTGTTGGTCTTACAATTGTATCAATAGGAACATCATTGCCTGAACTTGTAACTTCTATTGTTGCCGCAAGAAAAGGTGAAAGTGACATTGCTATTGGTAACGTTATAGGTTCAAATATATTTAATGTATTATTTGTACTTGGTGTTTCATCTGTAATAGCACCAATTGCAATTGGTAGTGCAGACGTTATGAATTCATTGTATGACTTAATCATACTTTCAATTGTAACCTTGTTGATTTATATACCTTTAGCAAAAACAAAGAAGATATCACGCCTGGTTGGTAGTGCAATGTTTTTAACTTATATTGTTTATATGATATATATTATTATGAGATAACAAGTAAACACCCATCGTTATACGATGGGTGTTATTTTTTTTGCAACATAGGAAGTATATAATTCTGTTATAATATTATAAGTTTCTACATCAATAATACCTGTTGGTTCAAGTCCTGTAAAGGTTTGTATAAAAATTACTGCATCAACAGAATTTGCATCATGTTTACCGGTTATATTTACTTCAGGTGAATTGGGAACTTCAAGAAAAATTGCATATAACATCGCCTGAATCACATAAAGCTCTGAACGTTCATCACCCTCATAAATCAATATTCTTTTTCCGAAAACCGGAAAACTTTTTGGATGTGCATTAATTCTGTTAAGTTCAGTATTAACATCACGTATTTTTTGCCATGTTGTGCTATCTACCTCCCCATTTGGATTTAATCCGTATATTTTCTGAAATGAAACAACACTTTTTTTTGTATCTTCATTAAAATTACCATCAGGTATTACAGATAATACATCCTCAACATACAAAGAAATATTTCTCAACATCTCCTGCAAACCACGAATTGGCTTTGAATCAGTATTTTCAACTATCATACAACCCCTCCTTAATCAGAATCTCCCTGACGCAAAGTATTGCCTGGAAACTGCATACTTTCATTTTGTTGTGAGGATATAACATTTTTGTATTCATTGGAAATAGCATTCCAGGTAGACTCATTTACATTTCCCGTACGAATCAATCCCAAATCACCCTGAAGCTGCATTACTGCACTACGTGTTGCCCTTCCATATACTCCTGTAACGCTTACAGGTGTTATATTATTTTTAATAGTAGCAATTGTGTTTATGTATTCCTGTAAAATCCCCACATCTTCCCCTGTTGAACCAATTTGCAACACTGTTCCCGGATATTTTTCCGTTTCTATATTAAGTTCTCTGCTGTCGAACAAAACAATATCATATGAATTTTTCAAAACTCTGTATAGCAAATCCCAGGTTTGACGGTCTACAATTCCAGTAACAGGCAAACCGTATATTGACTGAAAGCTTTCTACTGCCGATGCTGTATTCCCGCCATAAATTCCATCTCTCATAACGGGGGGTATACGATTATCAAACTGAGAAAGAGTAGCAAGCATATACTGCAATGCTGCAACCTTTTCGCCCCTGTCTCCAACAGAAAGACCACCGGGATACTGCAAATCTATTCCTACAAAAGTTTGCCCTTCTGAATAAAGCTCTGACAATCTTAACAAACCAACATACAAATAAACCATTTCATACCAGGTTGCTCTTCCTACAACACCATCAACAGTAAGATTGAAAACCTCCTGAAACTTTCGTACTGCCGCCTCGGTATTCTCACCAAAAATTGCATCAATGGGATATACTTTCGGTATTGCAGGATAATCATTTGAAATCCTGTTAAGCATTACCTGTATTATCTGTACATAAACTCCCGAATCACCTCTTCGAATGGGGTATCCAGGATATGATTCATTTATTCCTCTTATAGGAGCATCGTTTACAATTTCAACATCATCACCATAGTAATTCCTGAGAATTTGTACATAATCAAGCCCATCACGGGCAAGATATTCACTGCCCCATTGCGACAAACCCTGACAAGTTACAGTGGTACCATTACAATATTTGGCAGCTAATGGTTCAATTCGCCCTCTTATACGAAGATAAGAATCAAATATTTCATCTACAATTTCGGAAATATTAGAAAATATATTTCTTCCCTGAATAAACTTCTGGTCAAAAGCCGTATTATTCGTAATATCAAAATTATATCCCTGAGAACGGTAAAATTCAGTATAAATACGATTTAACGCAAAAGAAATCTGCGCAAGAATATTGGCATATAGCGCATCTTCATCCCACGTGGGATATATTTCACTTGAAGCTACATTTTTTATGTAATCACGAAATGACAAAGTTACATTCTGTGCATTTTCAGACGGTGCACCAAGATGTACCGTGATTTCCTCCGGTATATAGGGTATAACTGTTGGCATAAAATCACCTCTGCAAATTTTGTGGTGTTACGGTATATGTGTTTGTATACTCATCATATTCTGAATTTTCAGGTAATGGAATCATTTCTATATTCTGTTCACTTAATCTGTTTGCAAAAATCTGTACGTTTTTAATTATAAATATCGCAAAACCTTCTTTTTCTGCTTTTATATTTACACTTCTATATACCTTCTCGGTATTATTTTCATCCAAAGAAAGTTCCATATCCGGTGTATCAATTTCCATAATATCTGTTTTCCCATTTTCGTCAGTTATCCTGAATGCCAATAAAATTCCCCCTTCATCAGTATTTTCTGTAACTGTTACACGAGTGCCAATTACGGGAATAAGCATATTTGATATATAAGTTCTTACTAACAAACTACCCTTTTGCAATAAAAAAACACCTCCTGATATCCTATAAAAAGTATATCAGGAAAGTGTTTAAATATGACTATTTTTAAATTTTATTTGTATGAGCTTTCTTTAGCTTCATCAAGGTTAACGTCACCAAGATAAGCTTTTGCATCCATACCAACGAATTCAGCAAAATCAATCATTTCTGCAACTGTGTTGATGTTAACATCAATACCGTTAGCAAGTCTGTCTTCCATAGCAATGATTTCTTTTTCACCGTGTGTGTAAATTCTTTCAGCACCTTCGCTCTTTGGAGCTTCTCTAAGTTCCTGTAGGAATGTTGAGAAATGTTCCTTAATAGCTGCAGGATCACCAAAGATTTTTGGATCAATTGCCATAAAGCCGTGACATGTACCACCCTTACCATCTGTATGAGTGTGATTAGATGTCATACCCATTGAAAGAATAGATGAGAAGATTTCGCAGAACATACCATATCCATAACCCTTATGGCTACCTGTCTGTTCAGTTTCACCACCAAGAGGCATAATACCGCCGCCAACTTTACCAACAATATTCTTAAGTACGTCAGCTGCATCTGTTGAGCCCTTACCGTTAGCATCCAAAGCCCAGCCGTTAGGAAGTTCCTTACCTGCTTTGTTGTATACTTCAAGCTTACCTCTTGTAACAACAGTTGTTGAAGCATCAAAGAAGAAATCATATGGATCTGCAGGAACAGAAATTGCAATTGGGTTACTACCAAGCATAGCTTTTCTTGCATTTGTAGGAACCATGATTGCTTCTGAGTTTGTCATAGCCATACCAATTAAACCTTCATCACAGGCCATTTTTGAGTAATAACCTGCAATACCGAAGTGGTTAGAGTTACGAACGTTAACTATAGCAATACCAGTCTTTTTAGCCTTTTCAATAGCTATGCTCATTGCATAGTGGCTAAGAAGCTGACCCATACCGTCATTACCCTCAATAACTGCAGAAACCGGTGTTTCAAAAACAATTTCAGGTTTTGAGTCGATCTTAATAAGACCTTTTTTAATACCATTGTGGTATCTTGCTATACGCTGCATACCGTGTGATTCAATACCGTAAAGGTCTGAAAGTAACAATACATCAGAAATAATTTTACTTTCATCAGCTGTAAAACCAATCTTTTCAAATGCATCATTACAGAACTTTTCAAGTTCTTTGTAAGTGTATCTCTTATACTTTGCCATTTTATAGCTACCTCCATAATTTAAATTACTATAACAATTTTACAACAATTGTATATATTTGTCAACAACAAACTATAACAACATTTTCATATTTTCAACGATAAAATCACCCAAATTGATCAAGAAGATTCTGTTTCATCTGCCATAAATCTTTTGAAAGGTCAACATAATAACGGTGAGGATTTTCAAAACGTACTACTTCATCCCATAAAGTTTTTACTTCCTCCCTGCATTTTGCTTGAATTGTTTTAAGATCAGGTGATTCATACACACATTTACCTTTATCAAATATTAATTTTAGCAAAGGTTTAGCTTCAAAATCTGTAAGTGTTAATTTTTTCCATGTATGTTCGGGGTCGAAAATTGTATATGGTTTTGATGTATCTATAACTTCACCATATTTTGTTAATACATCTGCAACCGCCTTGCCATCCTTATATAGCCTGTACAACGACTTAAAGCCCGGATTTGTAATTTTTGCAACATTTTCACTAAGCTTGATTCTAGGAATAATCTCATTGCCGCTTTCTATTGCAACAAGCTTATAAACACCGCCGAATACAGGCTCTGAACGTGAAGTTATAAGACGTTCACCAACACCAAAGCTATTTATTTTAGCACCCTGTAAAAGAGTATCCCTGATGATATATTCATCAAGTGAATTTGAAACAACTATGCCACAATCTTCCATACCATTTTCATCAAGAATTTTACGCACTTTTTTTGTAAGATACGTTATATCACCACTATCTATACGTACACCCTTAAGTCTGTGACCTGCCGGAACAAGAACATCATTATGAACCTTAATCGCATTGATTATACCTGATTTTAAAACATTATAGGTATCTATTAAAAGAGTACAGCTATCAGGATACACAGATGCATACGCACAAAAGGCGGAATATTCATCAGGAAAAGTCTGTATCCAACTATGAGCCATAGTTCCAATAGCCGGAATATTAAATAAACGTTCGGATATTGTACAAGCCGTACCAATACAACCACCTATATAAGCAGCACGAGAACCGTAAACTGCACCATCATATCCCTGTGCTCGTCTTGAGCCAAATTCCATTACAGGGCGTCCTTCGGCCGCACGTACGATACGATTTGTTTTGGTAGCAATAAGTGACTGATGATTAACCGTAAGCAAAATCATAGTTTCCAAAAATTGAGCCTGAATTATAGGTCCCCTTACAACAATAAGTGGCTCATTTGGAAAAACAGGTGTTCCCTCTTCTATTGCCCACACATCACAAACAAAGTTAAAATTTGCAAGGTATTCCAAAAAACCTTCACTGAACATATTTTTACTTCTTAAATATTCAATATCCTCAGAGGTAAATTCAAGATTTTTTATATATTCTATTACCTGTTCAACTCCTGCCATTATGGCGAAACCACCATCATCGGGTATTTTTCGGAAATACATATCAAAATATCCTGTTTTATCACCGATTCCATTTTCAAAATAACCATTTGCCATGGTAAGTTCGTAAAAATCAGTTAATAGTGTCAAGTTTCTTTTCATTGTAAACCCTCTTTCAATTAGAAATCAAATTATATAATATCTGTGCTGCAACATTACGTTTAACATATTCTTTAGGCATAAAAGCATTTCCTTTAAAAATTTTTAACCCCTGAGCTATTGCTGCATATCCAATCATATCAGGTGAAATCATACCTTCATCAACAAAATCAGTTTTAAAAGTATAAGGTAACATAGCTATATCACCATACCCCAAATAGCATATAATATATTTTATTGCTGTTTCTGTATTTATTCTTTCATTCAACGTAAGTTTTTCATAAGTTATTATGCCTATGTCCACAAGCTTATCTGCAACATCCTCTATCGTATTATAATCCACACAATCAATTGCACGACACATCCAAAGCAGATAGTCAGATGTAGAAACATATTCGTTAGGATAAAATTTTTCTGAATAATCAAGAATACCACAGGCGTTCAATGACTGTATCTGTCCTTTTGATACATCTGTACCAATATCAGTATAATATTTTTTTTCATAAGAAATTTTATCGCCATTTTTATCTATTATATTACCTGTTTCGCCATCAATAAAAATTTCTTTTTGTGGATTTGGTGCATATACAGCTCTGAGTTCAATCTGTTGTGTTTTTGTAATTGCCGTTACGTACTGTAACTCCATCCCTACTGTATTAATATACTTTTCGAAAGCATCGCTTTTCGAAACAGAAGAAACGTACCGGTATGAATTTATAGAATCCCATGCAGTTCTTACACTTACAACTTCGCCTGTTGATTTTGATACACCTATAACAATTCCGTTAACATCATAGGATATGTTATTTAAAAGTCTTGTATAATTAAAATAATATATGTCCTCTCCGTTATAATTTTTCTGGTTGTTATAATTTAATAATTTACACTTAGCTCCAAATGATTCGAAATAATTTTTAACAAATAATTCTGCTACATTCCTGCAATAACGGGAATCATACTCATAATTTACCGAACCTATATTATGCTGATAATAATCATAATACCTTATATCTTTATTATTGATATCAACTATATATTTTTTTGAATTACCCAAGTTATCCTCATAAACCATATAGATATAATTGCTGAAATTATCTTCAAGATACTGAACACCTACGAGTTCATAAGAATCGTGCAACGGAATGTAATTGCAATTTTCAACAATATCAATTGCCGGACTCAAGTCATATTCTGTTTCTGAATACTGGAAATCAAATGTCTTATCTGCATTAAGTGCATTCTTATATACACCGGCTTCAGACACACTATTGGTATTAATAATATTACCGGTATAGGCATTTATATAATTAACACCATCCGACAAATCAGCATATCTTATATACAAAGTACCATCAGTTTTTTTTGCAAATTCTTTTACTATACCTATCTTGTCATATAAAGCTACCATAGCCTCATCAACTGTAATACAATTATTTAACGGATAAATTTTATCGTAATCTGTCCATTTTACATTATATGATTTTACTTTTCCGTTGCTTGCATCTACTTCAACGTCAATATAATTTTCATAACAAGGAATATTGTTTTCATATCTTACAAGTTTAAAAGAATAGGGTTCAAATTTTCTATGAAACGAATAATTATAATCAACAAATTCAGTATTAAAATAAAATTCCGGACAAGCTGACGAAAGAAATAACTCCACCTGTTTTTTAGCATCATCGGACGAAAATTCAGACAACTTATAATTACCTTTAAAATCTCCGTAAAAATACTGACTAAAAGAAATGATACGTAATTTATCATCTACGGTAACATTAATCTGTCCACCGGGGTTAAATTCATTTTCTTCACCATACCATGTGAAATATACAAGCTGTGAATCAGATGAAACAGTTAATCTGCTGTTAAATTCTGTATAATTTTCAGGAATGTCAATTTTGTTTTTTACCGCATCTACAGCTTTTGTAACAAAAGAATCTTCCAACGCATAACATGGTATAAATATTGTATTAAAAAGAAAGAACAATGCTATTGTAAAACAAATTACTCTCCTCACAAAACCACCTACCTAAATTTACATAATCATACCATATTTTATATAAAAAAACAAGAATATTAACAATATTGTAACATAGAATAAATAATTAAGGAGGGTTAGCTAATGAACAAAAACGGTGAAAGCGAAAATAAAAATAAAAAAAAGCCCAAACCAACAGGTGATTTGGACGATTTCATTTTCAAAGATGAAGAAATTAAATATTATTCAGAGAGGTAAGCAAAAACTTCATTTCATCAAAGGATGTGGCAGCCGTTAACTTGTTTTTTACAGAAACACTGTTTCTCATTCCTTTGATGTACCATATGGCATGCTTTCGTGCTTCTCTTATCCCCACATATTCTCCTTTATATTCCACAATCTTCTTTATATGTTCAAGCGCAGTATCAATTATTTCCTCCTGCGAAGGTTCCGGAAGAAGTTCTCTGTATTCAAGATAATGCTTGATTCTCTTTAGCAAAAAAGGATTACCTAAAATTCCTCTTCCAACCATTACGGCTTCACACCCAGTATGACTAATCATTTTTTCAGCATCTTCGGGTGATTTTATATCTCCATTTCCTATAACAGGAATGTTAACTGCACCCGAAACTTCCCTAATCAAATCCCAATCGGCCATTCCTCTGTATTCCTGCTTGACAGTTCTTCCGTGTACGGTTATGTGTGACGCACCTGCTTTTTCAGCTAATTTTGCAACTTCTACTGCATTAATAGAATTGTCATCCCAACCTTTACGTATTTTTACTGAAACGGGCAAATTACAATTATCTTTTACTGCGCAAACAATATCATATATTACAGACGGATTTTTCATAAGTGCTCCGCCATCGCAATTACCGATGATTTTACCTGCAGGACACCCGCAATTTATATCTATACCAACTGCACCAAATGATGCAGCTTTATTTGCCACAGTCGAAAATATTTCAGGTTCGTGGCCAAAAATCTGAGCGTATACAGGTTGCTCTTTATCTGAAACCTCTAATAGAGTGGCAGTTTTCTTATCATTATAAAACAATCCCTTTGTACTTACCATTTCCGTAAAGCACATATCAGCCTCAAAACCCATACATATTTCCCTATATGCTCTGTCGGTTACTCCTGCCATAGGAGCAACAACAACTTTATTTTTCAAGGATATCATACATTACTCCTTCTCGCAAACTACTTACACAACTTATAAGATTAGGTGAATTTATATATTCCATTATAGCCAAAAGCGGTACAACTCCGCCCAATATAATATCCGCTCTTCCTTTGCCTATACCATCTATTAAAACACGGTGTTCAACAGGAATTTTAACAAGCTTAAAAATTTCATCAAAAGTTTCCTGTTTAGTCATTGAAAAACCGTGTACATTGTCATCCGGTATATTTTGCATCTTTACAAGAGAGCGTACAGTACCACCCATACCTACAATATCAATGTTTTTTACTGATTTAATCCATTCATATTCATCAAGTCTACTTTTAAAAGCACATATTGCCTCATTAAGCTCAATGTCATCGGCAATAGTCTTTGTAAAATACTTTTCGGTAATATTTACTGCCGCCATAGGAATACTCACCATATTCACAATACTACGGTCTTTTATATATATAAGTTCAGTGCTTGCACCACCAATGTCAACAATCATACAATCACCAACAGGTAGTGTATTTACAACTGCCTTATAATCATAGTATGCTTCTTTTTCACCTGTGATTATTTCAAAATCAACGCCAATTCCCATTGCAGGAACTGTAAATAATTCAGGATTTTTTGCAGTACGAAGTGCGGCAGTAGCGATCGCTCTTACCTCATCAACATTCATGTCATCCATAATACGTTTGAATTTTTTCAATTCAGCAAGAGTACGTTCTACTGCATTTGGTCTTAAAATTTTTTCATCCCCCATACCCTCACTTAAACGTACAACCGTTCGGATATTCTCCAAAACGGTTGCACAGTTATCTTTAATTTCTATTATATTCATACGTATGGAATTTGAGCCTAAATCAATTATAGAAATTCTCATACCAATACCTTATTTCGCATTTATAGAATAGTTTGGTGCTTCTTTTGTAATATTAATATCATGTGGATGACTCTCTACAAGACCTGCACCTGTAATACGAACAAACTTGCCGTTTTCTTTAAGTTCGGCAATTGTTTTTGTTCCGCAATAACCCATACCTGAACGGATACCACCAAGCAACTGATAAATTGTATCACAAAGAGCACCTTTATAAGGTACACGACCTTCAACACCTTCAGGAACAAGTTTTTTTGTATTTGTCTGGAAGTATCTGTCCTTGCTACCCTTATTCATAGCTGCAATTGAACCCATACCACGATATACCTTAAACTGTCTTCCCTGATAGATTTCACATTCACCAGGTGATTCTTCACAACCTGCAAACAAGCTACCAATCATAATAACATCGGCACCTGCGGCAATAGCCTTTACAAGGTCACCTGAGTACTTAATACCACCATCAGCAATTACAGGAATACCATATTTTTTAGCAACCTGAGCACAGTCAAAAATAGCAGTAATCTGAGGAACACCAATACCTGCAACAACACGTGTTGTGCATATAGAACCGGGACCTATACCTACTTTAATTGCATCTGCACCTGCTTTAATCAAATCTTCAGCAGCTTCAGGAGTTGCAATATTACCTGCAATAACAGGAGTTTCAGGGAAAGCTGCCTTAACTTTTTTGACAGCTTCTATAATATTTCTTGAATGACCGTGAGCTGAGTCAAGAACCAAAACGTCAACTTTAGCATCTATAAGAGCCTTTGCTCTTTCTAAAATATCCTGTGTAACACCAATAGCAGCACCTACAATAAGTCTGCCCTGACTATCTCTTGCAGAATTAGGATATTTCTGTGATTTTTCTATATCTTTAATTGTAATAAGACCTTTTAACATACCGTCTTTGTCAACAATAGGTAGTTTTTCAACTTTTTTCTTCTGCAAAATAACAGCAGCTTCTTCCAAAGTTGTACCTTCAGGTGCTGTAACAAGATTATCCTTTGTCATACAGTCGCCAAGTCTTTTTGTAAGGTCAGATTCAAAACGTAAATCACGATTTGTAAAAATACCAACAAGCTTACCGTCAACTGTGATCGGCACACCGCTTATTTTGTATTTACCCATAAGCTCATCTGCTTCTTCCAATGTATTATCAGGTGAAAGATAAAATGGGTCAATAATTACTCCGTTTTCATTACGTTTAACCTTATCTACCTCCATAGCCTGCTGTTCAATTGTCATATTTTTATGAATAACTCCCAAACCGCCTTCTCTGGCAATAGCAATAGCCAAAGCAGATTCTGTAACAGTATCCATAGCAGATGAGATAATTGGTATATTAAGTCTTACTTTTTTTGTAAGGTTTGTACCAAGTTCAATCATATCAGGTGTAACCTCTGATTTTTGAGGAACCAAAAGTACATCATCAAATGTAAAACCTTCTTTTCCGAACTTTTCATTAAAATCCATTTTATAGTCCTCCTCTTATGGTTATTTATTAACTTATAGTATAACAAAAAAACTTATACTTCGTCAAGATAAATTTTAAGTTTTTCAACAAAAATTCAGTATTATGTGATAAAAAACGGGAATCAAAACCCCAGGAAGCAAATTCGCAACCTTAACCACCTTGTCGTTAAAAATCAGATTTATACCTATACCCATTACAAGAACAGATCCAACAAGTGATAAATCACCTATCAAGGCATCGGTCATAACAGGTGAAATTACACTTGCAAGAAGTGTTATTGCTCCCTGATACACCAAAACTGCCACCGCAGAGAAAAATACACCGCTACCCAAAGATGCCGCCATAACTATAGATATAACACCATCAAGCACTGCCTTTGCCGCAAGTGTGGTATAGTTTCCTGTAAGTCCGTCCTGTATAGAACCTACAATTGCCATAGCACCTACACAAAACAACAAAGATGTTGAAACAAAACCCTCAACAAATTTAGGATTATCTTTTGATATAAATGCGGCTTTTCTCTTACAGAAATTTCCCAAACGCTCAAGCTTATCTTCAATATCCACAGCTTCCCCCAACAGGGCACCTATAACAAGTGATATTACAATAAGCATTATTCCGTTTGCAGAAACTGAACCATCTGTATTTACATAAAACATTTCAGTAAGTGTTCCGCTGATTCCTATAATAAGTGTTGAAAGCCCCGCTGCAGATTTAACTGTTTTTTCAAAACGGGAAGGTAATCCGCCTTTTAAAAAACAACCAATTGTTGCACCAACCAATATGGTTGCAACATTAATAATTGTGCCTAAACCAAACATAAAATCACCTATTTAATTTTACGTGCTTCAACGTAAAATCTTTTATCACAAGCTTCACCCATAGAAAAAGTTTTACGTGGTAATATTCCGTCAGTAATTATTGTCTTAAACAAGTCAGACTTTTCCATTGATGGAAGCAAAAAGCCAATCGAATTATCCTGCATTGATAAATCCGAAACAACATCATCACCGTGTATATAGTCTATTTCTGCATTCTTATCGGCAAGATATTTGTCAAGAAAATTCTGAAGTGTGCCAACAGCAAGGTTTGAAGTTGGATTTTTTATATAAAGCTTTGTAGCCTTACCTTTGACAACACTGCTTATCTGCTGTGCGTTATCATCGCCCGTTTCGGATATTCCGCAATAAGCATTAAGCTCCTTTAACAAATCATCGGCATCACAGTTTGTAATAATTCTATGAATTGGTTCAAAATCCAAAGCCTTATCGTGAATATTTTCAATTTCAACCAAGGCATAACGTGCAGGATGATTTGATACATCACCACCGGATTTCTTTATATTTTCCCAACAAGTCTTTGCAGTTGCAAGAGAATGGTTACCATCACCAACTGCATAAAGCATAGTATTATTCTGTTCATAGTTCTTTTCATAAAGCTTTGCAAGCTTATCAGCAAGTTCTTCACAGTTATCAATCTTCCATCCGCAAAGATGACCACTTTCCTTCATAAGTTCAAAATCATATACTTTTTCAAGATTTTCACTATTAATGCTTCCAAACACAATATCATCAGCATCATCAATAAGAAGCATAACGTGAGGAAGTTCAAGACAAGCATTTTCTCTTACCCTTACTCTTGGTGGTATACGCTCTAACACAGTTCCCTCTGTTGCACGTATCATAGCATTATTCCCCGGTTCAAATTTATAATTTTCAAGGTCTATTGAAGCCACAATACCTTTTCTTACCTTTCCGTTATTAAGTGTTCTTTCAATGTATATTACAGAATCTTTATGTTCTTTGAATATTCCATCATTAAGATATTTCTCCATATTGGAATTTATATTTTTAATTCTTTCATCAACACCTTCCCCATTAAGATACAGTTCGGGTAATATAAGATTATATGTAGACGCACTGTCTTCAACAGTATTTTCAACGTCATTCCAATAATCAGGCTGTGATGTATACTGATCGCATGCCACTACACCCCATTTTGTCATATCAACACTTTTTGGCAAAAGTATATCAGCCGGAAAAAGTGAAACCTTTTCAAATTTGTTCATAACAAACCTCCAAAAATGTACTTTGTATGATTATATCATAAAGCACAAAAAAAGTAAAACAAAAAAATAAGCGACAATAACTAATTGTATTGTCGCTTTTGCATAAAAATTAGAAATTAACTATTCCAGATGCACTGTCCTCATCAACATACAAAATAAAATCAGGATGAGTTTTTAGTAGTGTTGCAGGAATCATATTTGTTGTTTTATCAGCTTTTAGTGTATTTTCTATTGCTTCTGCCTTAACCTTATAAGGAACACATGAAACTATGCGTTTACATTCCATAATTTGATATGTAGTCATTGAAACTGCCTGCTTCGGAACATCATCAATTGTTGCAAACCAACCTTCACCCATCTGCTGTTTTTTACAACGTTCATCAAGGTTAACAATGATGTAAGCTTCTTTTGTGTCAAAATCTGCAGGTGGATCATTGAATGCAATATGACCATTTTCACCTATACCTATAAGACCGATATCTATTGGTGATTTTCTGATTTCTTCAGTAAGCTTTGCAATACATTCCTTTGTACCGTCTACAAAATGTACAGCCTTCAATTTTCCAACCTTATCAACAAAACGTTCCTGCAAATACTTTCTAAAGCTTGCACCGTGTGTAACAGGAAGGTCAACATACTCATCAAGGTGGAACATTTCTACACATTCCCACTTTATACCCGGCTCTTCTACCAAAGCCTTGATTGTATCAAATTGAGATGCACCTGTTGAAAGTACTATTCTTGCACTTCCGTTTTCTGCAATACATTCCTTTAGTACGTTTGCAACGTGTTTTGCTGCACTTTTACCTAATTCTTCACTATTTTTACAAATTCTGATTTCCATTTAAAATATATCCTTTCATTTTAATTCTGTTCCCTGAATCATAACCTTTTTAACATTAATGTTATCATCGAAGAAAACAAGATCCGCAAAATAACCTTCCATAAGCTTACCTCTGTTTTCAACTTTCATAATACGTGCCGGAACTTCACACATCATTTTAATTGTTTCACATAGCGGTACTCCTACCTGTTTATACATTACTCTTACTATTCTGTCAGTTGTAGCCACACTACCTGCAAAGGCACTGAAATCTGTAAGAAATGCAACGCCATCCTTAACAATAGTTTCTACACTGTTGCCCAAAAGCCCCTGTGACCCTTCAGGCTGACCTGCACAACGCATTGCATCTGTAACCAGACATATTTTATCAGGACCTTTTATCTTATAAATCATTTTAAGAAGTTCTACCGGCAAATGACAACCGTCTGCAATTACTTCTACTGTAACTGAGTCTTCAAGATATGAAGTTTCAACTGCACCAAGCTTTCTGTACGCACCGTGTCTTGTTATCATATTCATACCTGAATAAAGATGTGTAGCAATATTACAACCAATATCTATAAGAGGCTTTATTTCTTCATAAATACCATTTGTATGTGCATACGATGAAACAACACCGTTTTCATTAAGGTATTTACAAAGCTCTAATGTACCTTCAAGTTCAGGTGCATAGCTCATTCTTTTAAGGGTACCCTGACCAATTTCCACAAGCTTTGTATATTCTTCCGGTTTGGGATTTTTTATAAAATCAGGGTCCTGTGCACCCTTTTGTTCCATTGAAATGTAGTTACCCTCAATGTGTGAGCCTGCAATGTATGGCATCCCCGGTCTGTTACTTTCCATAGCAATTCTTACATTGTCAACAAATTTCATTGTTGTTTCAAAAGAAGCAGACGGAGATGTAGGGAAAATAGTTGTTGTTCCATACTTTGAATGTTCATATGCAGCATTTAGTATATCTTCAACTTTTCCGTCACAAAAATCGTAACCGCCACAACCGTGTGTATGAACATCAATAAAACCCGGTGAAACATAAAGCCCCTCTGCATCAATTTCCACATCAAATTCGAGTTCTTCATCAGTAATTGATTTTATCTTTTCATCTTCTATGTACAGATATTTACCCTTAACAAGTTCATCTGTAACAAGAACTGCATTTTTTACTTTTGTAATCATATTTATTCCTCCACAACGATATCATATAATAAAATTATACAACATCAAAGCAGCTTTGTAAATGGTGAAACATAAATTTACTTATAAAATTCCTTAAGTTCTACTCTTCTTCCTTCTGCCATAGAAACATTTGCTGCCATACCGATACCGATTGACATCATCCCCGCTTTTAAATCTGCCATCTGCCCAAGTGGATCGGGCTTATTTTTGTAACGGAATATTCTATCGCGGATTTCATCATCAGCACCACCGTGACCTGCAGTTGTTTTTTGAGGAACACTTATTCTGATTTCTTCACCCTGACGGTTGAAAATTTTAATGTTACGGCTTTCATTAAGGTCATAACCAAAGCTACTTAAGCCCTTTGATGTTATTTCCATTCTTCCGTCTGTACCATTAAGAATCATTGTCATACCTTCATATGGTGAATGTGCAGTAAGAGAATAACTCATAACAGCACCGCCTGAATACTGAACATTTACACTTACGCTGTCTTCAATATCAATTTCATCGGAAAATACACACTTATCGCGGAAGTATCCGTCAACATCCTCACAGTCGAGATATATTTTCTGATGATTTTTATCCTCAGCTGCATCAAAGTAAAATTCACAGGTTTTAGCATACGGACATGTCATACAACGTTCACTACGTTCTTCCCTTGTATGACCGTAAAAGCGGCGTGTACCAAAAGCATTTACCGCAACAGGTTCTTCTTCCAAAAACCAGTTTGCAAGGTCAAAATGATGTGTTGACTTATGTACAAGAAGTGAACCTGAATTTGCTCTTTCTCTGTGCCAGCGTCTGAAATAATCTGCACCATGACTGGTATCTAGCATCCATTCATAATGTATACTTAAAATTTTACCGATAACCCCTGATGCAACTATTTCTTTAACCCTTTTGAAAAATGGATGAAAACGAAGATTAAAAGTAACAATAATTTCCTTACCTGTTTCTTCCTGAACTTTCTTTATTGCAAGAGCCTTTTCAAAGGTTGTTGTAACAGGTTTTTCACTTACCACATCACAGCCTGCCTTCATTGCCTTTACAATGTATTCATCATGTGTACAGTCTTTTGACGTTACAAGAACGATATCAGGCTTTACTGTTTCGAGCATTTTATCAAAGTCGTCATATACAGGAATATCCTTTTTGACATATTCGCTTACAAGCTTTGCTCGTTTTGGATTTATATCATAAACTCCGCAAAAATCCACACAATCAGAATAATTTTTTACAATCGGTACTGAATAGGCAACAATACCTCGGTAACCGCATCCGACCTGAACAAGTTTTTTCATAAAAAAAATCCTTTCTCAATAGTTATTTGACAACACCATTATAATATGCTATCATCAAAAAAGTAAAGTGATTATTTTATCTTTTATAGGATAATTTTAACCATACTCATCAAAATAAAATCCATATAATTTGCATAAATCAGGATTTTTTTGCACATTATATAACAAAATTATACGAGGTGATAAGTATGAATAATTTTTTTAAAATTGAAAGTATTTCCGTAAAACCAATAGGTATATACCTGTACATACCTCCAATAGTATGGAAAGGTGACTCAGTAGGACATATTGGCGAAAATGATCTGTTCTTTTTTGTTCTTGAGGGAGAATGCTTTTTAAATATAGATTCCGAAAGCCATATAGTAAAACCGGGACAACTTGCATATCTTCCCAAAGGTAAGAGACGTGCTTACACACATATTTCAGAACGCTTTACTATGTATGAAATGGCATTTTCTGCAACAGCAAACGGTGAAAACATAATGGATTTACTTGGACTTACGAAGAACAATTATGTCATTGACATAGCTGATGTTGAACAAATGAGATTACTTTTTGAAACTTCTCACAGAAAAGAGCTGTTTAAAAACCCGATATATGACATAAGCTGGTGTGCAAACATATTAAACATAATACGTATTTATACAGAAGAACGTCAAAAAACAAATTCTCAGGACAGTATTATATTCAAACCCGTACTTCAGCATATGACAAATAATATTGACAAAAGCATAAAGACTGAAGAGTTTGCAGCCATAGTATATATGCAGCCCACATACTTTATAAGACGTTTTAAAAAATGTTTCGGAATGCCACCGGGTGCATACTTTAACAGACTAAAAATATATAAGACAATGGGTATGCTTGCAGGTACAGAGCTACCTGTGGAGGAAATTGCCTCATCAGTGGGCATAGATGACACATCCTACTTTGCACGCCTTTTTAAAAAATACTGTGGTGTTTCACCATCAAAATACAGAATGGAATTCAAAAAAATATAAATTATTTCAAAAAACTATTTATTTTTTTGCAAATATATTGTATAATTATTAAGTAATGTATATTTATATGGGAGATTTGATAACATGAACAGAAAAACTGCCAGAGATTTAGCTTTTAAATTACTATACCAGGCTGATATTCAAAAGGAAGACGGTGAAGTTGTTTTTGATATTGCCAAGGAAGAATACGAAATTGATGAAAAATCAAAAGAGTATATCGGAAACATCTTATACGGTGTTGAAGAAAATGCAGAAGCAATAAACAATCATATTTCCGAAAAGTCAAAAGGCTGGAAAATCAACAGAATTTCAAAGATTTCTTTAGCTTGCCTTAAACTTGGTATTTTTGAAATTTTATACTGTGAGGATATTCCTGACCAGGTTGCGGCAAACGAGGCAGTAAGCCTTGCAAAACTTTATGAAGGTGACGAATCAGCAAAATTTGTTAACGGCATCCTTTCTGTAGTTATAAAAGAAAAAGCCTGACGGAGGTTAATTCAAGTTGGCTATTACTGTTACACAGCTTAACAAATACATAAAAAACCTTTTAGAAACTGATATGAATTTATCACAGGTTTCAATAAAAGGTGAAATATCAAATTTTAAGTTTCATTCATCAGGGCATTGCTATATGACGATTAAGGATGAAACTGCGGCTATTCGTGCTGTTATGTTTAAAACTTATGCTTCATCCCTTAAATTCACCCCTGAAAATGGTATGAAAATTATTGCAACAGGAAAAATATCTCTTTACGAACGTGACGGACAATATCAGCTTTACATTTTTTCAATGCAGCCCGACGGGCTTGGTGACTTGCATGTTGAATTTGAAAAGCTAAAGGCAAAACTTACTGCCGAAGGTGTTTTTGACGCTGCTCATAAAAAGCCAATACCTAAAATACCAAAGGCTATAGGTGTTATTACATCACCTACCGGTGCGGCAATAAGAGATATAATAAACGTTGCAACAAGACGTTATCCACTTGCTGAAATAATTATATGCCCTGTATTGGTACAAGGTGAAAACTCGGCAAAACAAATTGCAAATGCCATAGAATATATGAACAGAGAAAAGCTTGCAGACGTTCTTATAGTAGGACGAGGCGGTGGTTCAATAGAAGATTTATGGAGTTTTAATGAAGAGGCTGTTGCCTATGCAATATACAATTCTGATATTCCTGTTATATCGGCAGTAGGTCATGAAACTGATTTTACAATTTCAGACTTTGTTGCAGACCTTCGGGCACCTACTCCATCTGCTGCAGCTGAACTTGCCGTACCTTCTGCACTTGAGCTTAAAGCAACACTGTCAATGTATCAAAACAGAATGCTTTCAATTGCAAAACAGACAATTGACCTTAAGCGTTCAATTGTTTCAGGTTTTTCACTAAAAAGCCCTCTTGATTATATTAATCAAAACAGATTGCGTACCGACAATGCTATGCAAAAAATTTCAAACATTGTTAACGAAACACTAATACGCAACAAAAACAAAACAGATTCCTACGAGCAGAAAATTATAAATACTGTTACAAACGCCTATATGGAAAAGGCAAAAATGCTTGATTTGAACATTGCAAAGCTTGATGCACTCAGCCCACTTAAGGTTATGCACAGAGGTTATGCGGTTGCACAGGGAAAAAAAGGAATATTAAAAACAGTTGAAGACACATTCAGCGGTGACGAAATAACAGTAAATCTTACAGACGGCACATTGGAATGTGCGGTAAATAAAATCAACAAGGAGAATTAAAATGCCTGAAAATATCAACTTTGAAAAATCCCTTGCCGAACTTGAAGAAATTGTAAAAAAGCTTGAGGGTGGCAACATATCCCTTGATGAAATGCTTAAGTATTTTGAAAAGGGAACAAAGCTTGTTGCTGACTGCAACAAGGTACTTGATGAAACTGAAGCAAAACTTAACATACTTATGAAAAAAAACGGAGAAATAGCTAAACAGAGCTTTGAACTTCCGGAGGAATAAAAATGAATTTCAAACTTTCTTTTGAACAAAAACTTAACGAAATAAATAACTGGATAGATGAACTTTCACCAAAGGGAACCGGCCTGCACGAGGTTATATATGATTCTGCAAACTATTCGGTTAAAGCAGGCGGAAAGCGTATAAGACCAATGCTTGCATACGCAGTTTGCGAAATGCTTGGTGGAAATGAAAATAACATAAAGCACTATTCCTGTGCAGTAGAGTTTATTCACACATATTCACTTATTCACGATGACCTGCCCTGTATGGATAATGATGATTTACGCCGTGGAATGCCGACAAATCACAAAAAATACGGCGAAGCCATAGCACTTCTTGCAGGTGACTCGCTTCTTACCTATGCTTTTGAATGTGCTTCTATGTCAGATAACAATCCACAAATTACAGTTAAAGCAATTAATGCAATTTCAAAGGCTGCAGGTATGTGTGGTATGATTGGCGGTCAGGTTATTGATATTGCAGGTGCAAAAAATTATGACGAATTAAAAACTGTTCACAAAATGAAAACAGGTGCACTTATCAGACTTTCAGCATACTTAGGAGCAATTGCCGCAGGCTGTAATGAAACACAATTAAAGGCTATAGATGATTTTGCAGATAATCTTGGAATAGCATTCCAGATAAAAGATGATATACTAGATGTTGAAAGTACAACAGAAGAGCTTGGAAAGCCTGTTGGAAGTGACGACAAACGCGACCTTACAACATATGCCACACTATTTGGCATTAACGGAGCAAAAGAAAAACTTGCACACCATACAGAGCTTGCAAAAAAATCGCTTTCTGTATTTGGAGAAAAGGCTGAATTTTTATTAAATCTTGCCGATATGTTACTTTCCAGAAAAAACTAACGAAAAGAGGATAAATAATCCGTGAGCATATTAGAAAAAATCAATTGCCCTGAAGATGTCAAAAAGCTTGACAACGACAAACTTAATATACTTGCAAAAGAAATCAGGGAATTTCTTATAGATAATGTTTCGAAAACCGGTGGGCATCTTGCATCAAGCCTTGGTGTTGTTGAACTTACACTTGCACTACACAAGGTTTTTGATTCACCAACAGACAAAATAATATGGGATGTAGGTCATCAGGCGTATGTACACAAAATACTTACAGGCAGAAAAGATAAATTCCCTACATTAAGACAATACGGCGGTTTAAGCGGATTCCCAAGATGTGGTGAAAGCGAACATGATGCTTTTGACGCAGGTCATGCAAGCAATTCTGTTTCCGCAGCTTTAGGTTATGCCTGTGCAAGAGATACAAAAAACGAAACCAATAGCGTTATTGCCGTAATTGGTGACGGTGCTATGAGTGGCGGACTTGCATTTGAGGGTATAAATAATGCCTCAAGACTAAAGACAAATTTCATTGTTATACTTAACAACAACGAAATGTCAATTTCAAAAAACGTAGGCGGTATGTCACGTTATCTTAATAAATTACGAACAAGTCCTAAATACGTAAAAACAAAAATTGACGTATCATCTACCGTAACAAAAATACCGCTTATCGGTAAAGGATTGTACAAGACGATAAGTGCAACAAAAACACTTTTCAGAAGTATGCTTATAAAATCACCAGTATTTAATGAGCTTGGCTTTACGTGCATTGGTCCTGTTGATGGACACAACATTGAGGACCTTATAGAAGTTTTTGAACGTGTAAAAAAAATAAACGGACCCGTTATGATACACACCTATACAAAAAAAGGTAAGGGCTATAAGCCTGCTGAAGAAAACCCGAGCAAATTTCACGGTATAGGTAAATTCAACCCTCAAAACGGTGATATATTGAAAAAACCAACAGAAAATATTTCACCGTCAAAGGTGTTTGGCAACAAGCTTTTGGAGCTTGCAGATGATAACAAAAAAATAGCTGCAATTACTGCAGCTATGCCTGATGGCACAGGGCTTAATGATTTTTCAAAAAAATTCCCCGAAAGATTTTATGATGTCGGAATTGCTGAAGGTCACGCAGTAACCTTTGCAGGCGGACTTGCAAAAGGTGGGCTTACACCTGTTGTAGCAATATACTCTTCCTTTCTGCAGCGTGCATATGACAACATTTACCACGACCTCATACTTCAGAAGGTTCACACAGTAATTGCAATTGACAGAGCAGGTCTTGTTGGTGAGGATGGCGAAACACATCATGGTATATATGATATATCATATCTTTCAGCTTTACCTGATATTTCAATTCTTGCACCCGCATCCGCCTCTCAGCTTGAGGAAATGCTTGAATATGCAACAAATGCTCACAATGGTGTTATAGCTATAAGATATCCTAAAATATTCTTTTCTGACTACAAAACAACCTCCGCCTTTGAATACGGCAAAGCATCTGTTGAATTGATAGGAAGTGACATAACAGTTGTTACGGAAGGCAGTATGCTTGAGCACGCACTTGAGGCAGCAAAGATGACCAAATACAGTGTTGAGGTTATAGATATAAGAACAATCAAACCAATTGATGCAGAAACACTTAAAAAGTCTTTTGAAAAAACCGGCAAAATTATTACTGTTGAGGACAATACTGTCTGTGGCGGTCTTGGGACAATTGTTGAAGATGTATTGGGTTCAAAAGTTACCAAGCTTGGTTATAAAGATAAAATCATAACACACGGTGACCTTAAAACTCTTTATAAACAAAACGGTGTAGACGCACAATCTATTGCAGATGAAATTGAAAGGATGTGCAATATTTGAAAGAAAGACTAGACATATACCTTACAGAAAACGGATATGCAGAAAGCCGTGAAAAAGCAAAAAGTATAATTATGGAAGGTATTGTATATATAAATAACCAGAAGGCTATGAAAGCCGGTGATACTGTAAGCGAAAAAGATACCGTAGAGGTACGCGGCAGTGCATTAAAATACGTCAGCCGTGGCGGACTGAAGCTTGAAAAAGCAATGACAAACTTTGACCTTACATTAGAAGGAAAGATTTGTATGGACGTTGGTGCATCAACAGGAGGGTTTACAGACTGTATGTTGCAAAATGGTGCAAGCAAAGTTTACTGCGTCGATGTAGGCTACGGACAACTTGCGTGGAAGCTTCGCCAGGATGAACGTGTAAAAAACATGGAACGCACAAACATAAGATATGTAACTGAAAACGACATTGATGAAAAGCTTGATTTTGCATCAATTGATGTTGCTTTTATATCTCTTAAACTTGTACTTCCTGTTGTTTACAACCTTTTAAAAGACGACGGCGAGGTTGTTGCACTTATAAAACCGCAATTTGAAGCAGGCAGAGAAAAAGTAGGTAAAAAAGGTGTTGTACGCGACAAAAACGTACACATTGAAGTTATAGAAAACGTGCTTGAATTCACAAGAAACTTTGGCTTTAAGGTTTCTGAGGTTACATACTCTCCAATTAAAGGTCCCGAGGGCAACATTGAATACCTTATGCACATATCAAAGATTGGTGAAGATAACGAAATTGATGTAATTGGTATTGTAGAAAATTCTCATAATTTGTAAAGGAAAATTACTATGAACAGAATTGCAATTATACCCAATATTTTAAGAGATGAAAATTTTGAGGGTACAAAGAAAATAATTGAATATTTAAAATCAAAGAACAAAACCGTTATTTTGGATAATTCAACCTACATAAAAGATATAGATGTTGAATATGCCGAGCTTTCAACATACTCTGATGTGGATGCGGCAATAATCATAGGCGGTGACGGTACAATTCTAGGCTATGGTAAAAGATATATTAACACCAATATACCCATACTTGCTATTAATTATGGAAACGTAGGTTTTTTGACCGAGCTTGAAAAAAATGATTTTGAAGGTCTTGAAAACATTATAAACGGTAATTACATTGTAGAAAAAAGACCTGTTATAGAAGTTGAATATTTGAAAAACAAATATTATTCAATTAACGAGGTTTGTGTTCACCGAGGCATATCACCTAAAATGCTTGATATTGACACAATTATTGATGATGTTTCAATGAACCGTTTTAAAGCTGATGGAATTATCGTTGCAACCTCATCCGGTTCTACTGCATATTCCCTTTCGGCGGGCGGACCTATATTAGACCCTTCAATTGATGCTTTTGTTGTTACACCGGTTTGCCCCCACAACAGCAAAATCACAAGCATTGTTGTATCAAACGAAATAGGTATTAAAATTAAACTTACTGATACAGAATCCGGCACTATTTCAATTGATGGTAACCTGATTGCACAAATAGACGGAAACGGCGAACTTACAGTAAGAAAAGGCGGATACATAAATACAGTAAGACAAAGCGAAAATTCTTTCTACAAAAAACTTAAAAAGAAAATATTTGAAAAGGAATTTTGATTATGTATACTAAAAAACAGCGTCACGCGAAAATACTTGAACTTATTAAAACTGAAACAATTGAAAGACAAGAAGATATTGCGAAAAAACTCAACGACCTTGGATATATGGTTACACAGGCTACCGTTTCAAGAGACATAAGAGACTTGAATCTTATAAAACAATCTGTTGGCGGTATTATAAAATATGTTCTGCCCGAAGAAGTTACAACAGATAATACTGTTAAGCTTATAGATATATTCTCAAACAGTGTTGTTTCAATTGAAAGTGCGCAGAATTTACTTGTTGTAAAGACATTAAGCGGTACTGCACACGCGGCAGCATCAGCCATTGACGCAATACCAAACCCTATGATTTTAGGCACAATTGCAGGCGATGATACAATACTTGTAATTACAAAGGATAACGATTGTGCAGAAATGGTAAAAAAAGAAATTACTCTACTTGTTAAATAAAGGACGTATAAATTATGCTTGAGCGACTCCATATAAAAAATATTGCCGTAATCGATGAGGCAGAAATAGAATTTAACAATGGCTTTAACGTACTTACAGGCGAAACCGGTGCAGGTAAGTCTATTATCATTGACTCTATCAATATGGTTTTAGGCGAAAGAACAAGCAAGACCATTATAAGAAATGGTGAAAAAAAAGCGGTTGTGGAAGCTTTGTTTTCCATTGATAACAAAGAAATTTTAAACACGCTTGAGAAAAATGGGTTTGACGTAGATGATGGTACAGTAATATTATACCGCGACCTTAATACAGACGGTAAGAGCCTTTGTAAAATAAACGGCTCTATGACTACTGCTTCGGGAATTCGTGAAATCGCAAATATGCTTATCAATATTCATGGTCAGCAGGATAATCAATCATTACTTACCCCTTCTTCCCACATTTGTTTTTTAAATAATTATGCAAATCTCGACAGCAAGCTTTTGGAATACTCAACCTATTACAATAAGGTAAAAGAAATCGAAGAGGCTTTGAATTCTTTAAAAACTGACGAACGCGAAAAGGAAAGACTTACCGACCTTTACACCTTCCAGGTAAGTGAAATTGATAATGCAAAGCTTATAGTCGGGGAAGATGAAGCTCTTTTTGAACGCAGAAAATTTATAAGCGGCATAAATAAAATATCGGAAACCCTTAACTTTTCATATGAAACTTTATATAATTCCGACCGTAACAGTTACGAAAGTATATCGTCTGTTGTAAACAGTTTAATTTCAATTACAGAATATGACGAGAGACTTAATGAAATTTACGAACGTCTTAACAGCCTTTCAATTGAGCTTGATGATATAATATATCAGATAAGAGATTATAGGGATGAAATGGAATTTAACGAAAATGAGGCAGATGAGCTTGAGGCACGCCTTGACCTTATAAATACATTAAAAAGAAAATACGGAAATACTATCGAGGAAATAATAGAATACAGAAACGAAACCGAAGATAAGCTCAATAAAATAACAAAAAGCGACGAAGAAACCGAAAAACTAAAAAACGAGCTTTTGACAGTTTGTGAGCACAGAAATAAAATTGCAGATGAAATATCTGCAATCCGAAAAAAACACGCAATTGAATTAAGTGAAAAAATATGTGAAGAACTTGCTGACCTCGATATGTCAAAGGTAAAATTTGAGGTTAGCATAAAAGAATGTGAATACAACAAAAACGGATGCGACAATGTGGAATTTTTAATATCAGTAAATGCAGGTGAACCGCTAAAACCCCTTTCCAAAATTGCATCAGGCGGTGAAATGTCAAGAATTATGCTTGCTATAAAATCCATATTTGCGGATTCTGACCCTGTTGATACATTGATATTTGATGAAATAGATACTGGTGTAAGCGGACGCGCGGCACAGAAAATTGCTGAAAAAATAAATAAAATTTCAAACAAAAAACAAATTCTTTGCATAACACATCTTGCACAGATTGCAGCTATGGCAAACACACATTTTCTCATTGAAAAAAATGTTTTGGATGAACATACATTTACTAACGTTACGCCTCTTGATGGAGATTCAAGAAAAACAGAGCTTGCAAGAATTATCGGTGGTGCACAGATTACCGACATTACAATTAAGGCTGCCTCTGAAATGCTTGAAATGGCGGATAAACTAAAATGAACAAAACAGGTACTGTTGAATTTATAAACGGAGAATATGTATCAGTTAAAATACAACGTGACTCCTCCTGCGGTGAAAACTGTGCAATGTGTAATGCCTGTCCCGGTAAAAATATGACTGTCAATCTGCAAACCGACAAAAAATTAAAGGTTGGAGATACCGTAAAGCTTGAAACCAACACAAAATATATTTTGCTTTCATCTTTTTTAGTGTATATTGTGCCGATTATACTTCTTATTGCAGGGTACGCTGCTGTAAACCTATATATAGGGCTTATTTGTATGGTTTCTTCCTTTGTAATATTACATTTTATTGACAAAAAAATCAGCAAAAAACAACTTATAAAAGTGAGTAAAGTGCATTAAATCAAGCATTTTACCCACTTTTTTTGTCAGAAAATTTCTCACAATATATTGTTATTTACTATTGACAAAGCAACTATATGTTGTTATAATAGATGTGCACGCAAACACAAGACGTTGTGTTTACGCATAAAAAACATTAATGAACCACAAAATATATCAGTAAAGAAAGGAGTTTTACTTATGAAGATTATAAAGAGAAGCGGCGCAGAAGTTATATTTGACCCTGAGAAAATTATAATTGCTATATCCAAGGCAAATGACAGTGTTGTTCCAAGTGCAAGAATGACACCTATACAGATTAAACGTATTGCCGAAGACGTTGAAAGTGCAGCTCTTAACATTAACCGTTCACTAAGTGTGGAAGAAATTCAGGATATGGTCGAAGACCAGATTATGAATCAGCGTGCATTTGAGGTTGCAAGACGTTATATTACATACCGTTATACGCGTGCATTGGTTCGTAAATCAAACACAACTGATGAACAGATTTTAAGCTTGATTGAATGTAATAACGAAGAGGTTAAGCAGGAAAATTCAAATAAAAATCCAACTGTAAACAGTGTACAGCGTGACTATATGGCAGGTGAGGTAAGTAAGGATATTACAAAACGTATTCTTCTTCCATCCGATATTGTAACTGCTCACGAACAAGGTATTATTCATTTCCATGATGCTGACTACTTTGCACAACATATGCACAACTGTGACCTTGTAAACCTTGAAGATATGCTTCAGAACGGTACTGTTATAAGCGGTACAATGATTGAAAAGCCTCACAGTTTTTCAACTGCTTGTAACATTTCAACACAGATTATTGCACAGGTTGCATCTTGTCAGTATGGAGGACAAAGCATAAGTCTTACACATCTTGCACCTTTTGTTGACGTAAGTCGTCAGAAAATCAAAAAACAGGTTATTGAAGAATTTAAATCAATAAATCAGGATGCTTCAGAAGAACAAATTAATGCAATTACTGAAAAAAGACTTCGTGATGAGGTAAAAAGTGGTGTACAGATGATTCAATATCAGGTTGTTACACTTATGACTACTAACGGACAGGCTCCTTTCGTAACAGTATTTATGTACTTGAATGAAGCTAAAAACGAACAGGAAAAGCAAGACCTTGCGCTTGTTATTGAAGAAACATTAAAACAACGTTATCAGGGTGTTAAAAATGAAAAGGGTGTATGGATTACTCCTGCATTTCCTAAACTTATTTACGTTCTTGAAGAAGATAATATCCACAAAGACAGCAAATACTATTACCTTACAGAGCTTGCAGCTAAATGTACTGCAAAACGTATGGTTCCTGACTACATTTCAGAAAAGGTAATGTTGCAGAATAAAATTGACAAAAACGGTGATGGACATTGCTACACCTGCATGGGTTGCAGAAGCTTTCTTACTCCATTTGTTGATGAGGACGGCAAACCAAAATACTATGGCAGATTCAACCAGGGTGTTGTAACTGTTAACCTTGTAGATATCGGTCTTTCCGCAAATAAGGACCTTGATAAATTCTGGGACATATTTGACGAACGTATGGAACTTTGTCACAAAGCCCTTCAGTGCCGTCATGACAGACTTACAGGAACACTTTCTGATGCTGCTCCTATACTTTGGCAACATGGTGCTCTATTAAGACTTGAAAAGGGTGAAAAAATTGATAAATATCTTCATGGTGGTTATTCAACTCTTTCACTTGGTTATGCAGGACTTTGGGAATGCGTTTACAGTCTTATCGGTAAAAAACTTACCGAAGCCGAAGGTGAAGCTTTGGGTCTTGAAATTATGAAAAAGCTTAATGAATATACTGCAAAATGGAAAGCTGATGAAAACATCGACTATTCACTTTATGGCACACCTTTAGAAAGCACAACTTACAAGTTTGCTAAAAATCTACAGAGCAGATTTGGTATCATAAAAGGTGTTACAGATAAAAACTACATTACAAACAGTTATCATGTACACGTTACAGAAGATATTGATGCTTTTGACAAGCTTGCTTTGGAATCCAAATTCCAGAATTTATCACCCGGTGGTGCTATATCTTATGTAGAAGTTCCTAATATGCAGAACAACCTTGAAGCAGTTCTTACTGTTATGAGATTTATTTATGACAACATTATGTATGCAGAGCTTAACACCAAGAGTGACTATTGTCAGGATTGTGGTTTTGACGGGGAAATTGAGGTTAAAGAAGATGCAGACGGAAAGCTGGTATGGACTTGTCCTAACTGCGGTAACAATGACCAATCAAAGCTTAATGTTGCAAGAAGAACCTGCGGTTACATTGGTACACAGTTCTGGAATCAGGGAAGAACACAGGAAATTAAAGAACGTGTATTACACTTATAAGCTGTAATGCAAAAGAGTTTTATACTCGCAAATTTAATAACGGGCGCTTAACAGCGTCCGTTTTTTAAGGACTGATTTTATGAATTATGCTACAATAAAAAAGAATGACATTGCAAATGGTCCGGGGATTCGCGTTTCACTTTTTGTAAGTGGTTGCCGACACAGATGTAAAAACTGTTTTAATAGTGAAGCATGGGATTTTAACTATGGACAGGAATTTAACGAAAAAGTTATTAATGAGATTATGGAATATCTGAAACCTGATTTTGTTGAGGGTATATCCCTTTTGGGTGGTGAACCTTTTGAACCTGAAAATCAGGAAGGGTTAATAAAACTGCTTGAGAAAATCAGAAGTGAACTTCCGGGCAAAAATGTATGGTGTTATACAGGTTTTACATTCGAAACTGATTTGATGAACGGCAACAATACAACAAAACGTTTATTATCGTTAATTGACGTACTTGTTGACGGCAAGTTTGTAGAAGAATTAAAAGACCCATCCCTTATATTCCGTGGCTCTTCAAATCAGAATATTATTGACGTTCCAAAGTCTTTGAATGCAAATTCAACCGTATTACTTGAAGGAACCTGGAAAAGAAAAATGGGATCAACAAATATATACGATGCGTAAAATCAGGGTTGTAATCTTTTACAACCCTCAGACCGTCGAAAAAGTTGTTCTATCGCAAATGACTTAATAATTATGTTTGAATGTAGGGCAAGGGTTTACTCTTGCCGAAAAATAAAAACAACTATAAAACCGCAAGGAAAACATCGAATTTTCCTTGCGGTTATT